>JAUNHH010000021.1:12170-43794 GCA_030524055.1 Actinomycetaceae bacterium
GTTTCCAGAAGAAACTCGCACGGAAGGATCCGCTTCATTCTTCCCCTTCTAAAGAGGGCGAAGATATTACTATTACTGCGCGGCGTCGCACTCCTCGCCAGACCCCGCCAACAACTACCCTTCGTCGTCGCTCACTCACTCCCCAGCAGCGGATTCAGCGCTCTCGACATCGTCGGGTGCGCGCCGTTATTGCCATTATGGCCCTACCTTTAGCGGTGGGCGCTTTTGCTCTCTATATTGATGCGGCTCCGCGTAATGTCACACGTTTAGGGGCGGAAGGTTTATCCGCTCTTATTGTTCCAGGCCAGCCTATTTCTCATGCTGCCTATGGCGCGGCCGCTTGTGCGGCATTAGTAGCATTAGCGGCGCGGTGGTCACTATTAGGACCGCAGCTTTCCGCATGGTTTTTACTTGTCGCTCCGACCTATGTTCTTATTCCTGCATGGTCTACGCTCACCGGAAATGTCGTCACCCCTAATCAGCCCTTTCTTATTGCTCTCTCTATTGCCTCGCCGGTGATTGCTAGCGTAGGAATGGTTGTCGGAGCCTCAACGTTGGCGGTTCATTGGACACGCCGCGCCTATACCCCCGTTGAAGATGAGTCACCGGAGGCTTCCTCGCCAACACAGGGCGGGGATGGTGACAATGCGGGGTCTGTTTCGTCGGATTCAGCGAACGAGGGCGAGGCAACTCCCGCACGTACCTCATCACCTGCGTAAAGGCCGCGAATTATTGCCGCCCGCTCATCAAGAAGAACCCCGCCCTCGACACGCCTATTCACACCGTCTCATATGTAGGGCGAATCCTCATATGAGCACACTACAAAAGCCAAGGCCAGCGTATACTTAGCGAGTATTTGACCAATGCCGTCGGCACGCCACCACTGCGCAGTGCGGCTCAGCCGGTAAGTTTGGCCACGAAGAGGAGGAGCCGCATGTCTGACAACCCCACTCCTGAAAATATTCGCCCTGCAACCCCGCAGGAGAATCCCCCTGCCGATTTCCCTGACGTCCCCCGCGACGTAACGGATACTGTTGACGCAGGTCAGGAGGCAGGCGAGGACCTTGTCGACCGAGTGAAGGCACTTTTTGGTCGAGGGTCAGACAGCAAGGACTCCAACGAAGATACAGCAAATCCCACACAATCATCGGAATCTGCAGCGGATTCGCAAGAAACTGCAGAGAATGTCACTGATTCCGGCGTGTCTGTGCTCACTGCACCTAAGGAAGGGATTGCCATTGATCTCCCTGCAGGCAGTGGCGTCTCTTTCTCCGGCCTGGAAAGTCTGGCCGAGGTCAGTGCCCCCGAAGCGTCTGAATCGATTTCCGCTGAAGCATTGGCAGCACCAACATCAGTCCCCACGCCTCACCCTGCGCCTTCGTCATCAAGCAATACGCCACCTGAGCAGTTAGCGGGTCGCGTCCTTCCTGCGCCCGCTGCTCCTTCGCGTCCCATTAACGAGGGCGGGGCACCAGCAGAAACACCAGCACCGCAGGAGGCACCTGCAGCGCAGGCCTCACATGAGCCTTCTTCTCAAGACACGTCTGAAGACTCCTCTTTTGACGAGGATTTAGATGCGCCCACAACAGCAATCCCGGCGTTGTCACAAAGGAAAGTAACCTCTTCATCAGATTCACCGAGCGACTCCTCCCCCCAGAAGCCCGCCCAGCAGGCCAAATCGCATACAGCGGCAGCTGCTGCGGCAGGTAGGACGCCGCGGGCCACCACTGCGCACACATCAGATGAGCCCGCTACACAGAGCGACGAGGCACTCGTCAACGCTGAACCTTCTGATGATCCTGTAGCCGATACTCCCGCTGTTTCACAGGATGAGGCGACTACGCCTAGTGCCCCGGCCTCGTCCCATGATGATGACCATTTTTCTCGCGAAATCTGGGCATCGGTACGTAACCGCCAGCCGGTGATCACTGGCGATGATGTGACGCTACCTGCAGAGCACTCTGATGAGCAGGCAATTCTTGGCACAAGTGAAGAAAAGGCAGCGGAGTCACGTCCCGCCACCACAATCCCTTCAGTGTCAGATGGCCCCTCTGAACCAAGCAGAGCAGCGTCACGCTTTGGCGACCAGCGGACTCCCTCGCGTGGGGATCAGGATGAGGATCCTGATCCGCGCACACGTATTGATTTTGTGGGTAGTCGTTTTCCCATTGAAGGCGCCCCTCTTGCACCACCTTTCCCATCGCGTCGCCGTAGGGCTCATGCGCGTAATGCTGAGGCGTCAGCATTGGCTGCTGGCGGGCCTTTTGTGCCAGGTTCTGGGCGCTTTGGCAGCCATAGCGCAGGGCCAGCATCCGGACAGGCCGCCAACGGGCACACTCCAACGCCAACGCCTGCATCTGCCGCGCACGCTGCCCACGCTCCTGACCACGCGGCGACTGCCGATGCTGCCGCCTCGCAGCCTGTAGCCGCCGATCAGGCCGCCTCTTTGCGCCAGGACACAGTGAATGAGCCCTCCACTGGAGATCACTCTGCTACTCCCAGTGCATCCCCTGAACCTGCTGTCAAACAGACTGTCACCCCTGAGGCCACACCTTCACCCACAGAAGAAACTCCCTCTGCAGCAGATTCAACAGTAGAGACACCCGCTGCGCCACCGGTCCCAGCGGCTCCCCCTTCTTCGGAGGCAGTGACCCACGTGGCTGATGACCTTTCCACCGCTGCCCCTGCAGATGAGGCACCAACGCCAGCACCGCTATCCGGGGTAGGTTTCTTTAGGGCAACAGCTCCAGCGCCGTCTTCTCCTTCTGGTCACGCTCAGGCGCCGTCATCAGCAGGTCATACCTCAGATACCGACACAGCCACGGCCGCTGACACTAACGATCACCAGCCGCCAGCTTCAGCCCAGGTGGAAGCTACTGATTCTGATGCACTTCCCACCGCGCCTGACGCCACCACCGCGACTACTGATGCCAGCGCGACTACTGGCGCCACTCCAGACGCTGCCGAGTTGGCCCCAACGCCTGACACCACTGCCACCACACCTGGCGCCACCACGGAGAGTCCTGCTCTTCAGGATGATCCTGCTGACATTGCCACCTCTGAGAGCACCCCTGCCGATAACACCCCAGATTCGGCGCTTTCAGCGGAACCCGCTACCACCGAGATTGCTCCCGATGATCTTGAGGCAGATCGCATTTTGCCTGCAGCACGGGATGTGGGCGCTGTTTATGGCGCTGACCAGCCCGTTGAGGATACGGCCACCCGCCGCCGTTCGCTTATGACGCCGGCGTCTTCCGGGGATGGCCCAACCCAGACCCTTCCAGCCCCCAGTTCGGCAGATTTCCCCTTGCCTGCGCCAACGCCGTCACCGCGTCGGCCTTTAGAGGATGCCGATTCTCATCGTCTATCAGCGGATCGCGATTCGGCATTATCGCCATTAGAAACCTCCATTTTTGAAGGCGCTTCTGTGGCACCGGAAATGCCATCTCGAACGGGTGCACATTGGCTGTCGCTGATTCTTACCCTTCTTTTAGTGCCCGCCTCGTGGTATTTGTTGACTGATGCGGGCACGCGAATGCTTATTGATCCCGCAGGCCCGGCAAATACAGGAACGTTATCTCTCCTCGCGTTGGGCGAATTAGCTGCTGCGATTATCGCTATGGGGATTGTTCTCTTTATTACCCTGCGTTCATCGCTTGGCGCTTGGGTTTCAGGGCTGATTGGCACTCTCGCAGGATTACCGTGGGTTGCTGTTCCTGGCATTATGTTGACTACCACTAGTGGCATTTTCGAGAATCTGGCAAATAGTTCTGAAGTGGGGTCAAATATTGCGCACCATATTCAGGCTGAGGGTTATTCTGGGCGCCTTTTAATGCTCGGATTGACGCTTATTGGAATGGCTATTCTTTCGCATAGTGCGCGCCGCCAAGGCCGCAAAGAAGAGGCTTTCCGTGCAGAAGTAGAAAAGGTCAATCCGCTGGGTGCCCATTATTCGGCTGGGGCGCGTCGCCGTGCCGCTAAGGAGGCGCAGAAGATGCAGGCCAAGGGCGCCTCCCCCCGTCGTTAGGTCTGCAAGGCGCACATATATCCATCATGAGGGCGGGGCTGCAGTTTTTCTCACCAGGTGGTGATGGATTCCAGCGCCCCGCCCTCGTTGATTCTTAGGCGCGACTACACACCCAGCGAACCCAGCCAGAAAATGCCACTCCCCTATTCCACCCCCACACGCGGACATAGATCTGCCAGGACGCATTCTCCGCAGCGTGGTGCACGCGCCGTACAGACGGCCCTCCCATGGAAAATCAACTCATGTGACAACTGAGTCAAATTGACACCTTCCAGCAAGGACTCGACATCCTTTTCGACGCGCGCCGGATTTTGTGACTGACTCCACCCTAGACGTCGCGAGAGCCTGCCCACATGGGTATCAACAGTGAATGCTGAGTCGCCAAACCAATTTCCGCGAACAACATTGCCAGTTTTGCGCCCAACTCCAGGCAAAGCTTCAAGATCACGCGCGCCAGATGGCACCTCACCTCCATGACGTTCCACCAGAGCGCGGCACAGGTCAATTAATTGGGCAGATCGGCGCTTTTGGAAGCCTAAAGGCCGAACAATTGCCTCTACTTCCACCTGTGACGCTTCAGCCAGAGAACCCGCCGTTGGCCACCGGGAAAAAATTAATGGAGTGATGGTATTCACACGATCGTCAGTGGTCTGCGCAGATAGAACAGTGGCGACAATTAGCTCAAAAGCCGAGGTGAAATCGAGACGAGGACGTGCCTGCGGATAGGCCTCGCGAAGGCGACACGCCGCGTCCAGAGCAGATGCTCGCGCATTAAAGGGCAACACAAGGGCATAATAGATGTGATCCATGCAACCACCCCATCCGGGACGGCAAGTGCCGGTGGCCACCCGCAGGGATCGGACCCTACGGATCCGTGCCATGCGGACGACGAGAATGGAGTGCACACCCAGATGATCAGTGATGGAAACTTCATCGGACAGGTCCCCCTGTTCGGAGGCCTTGATGAGCCTCAGCAGGTTTCGCTACAGCAAAAGATGGGCCATACGACCCTTCGCCGTGGCGAAACCCTTTTTGACGAGGGCGATCTTGGCGATCGTCTCTACATTGTCACCGAAGGGAAGGTTAAGCTCGGCCACACCTCAAATGATGGTCGCGAATCTTTGCTGGCTGTTCTTGGCCCCGGCGAGATTATTGGCGAACTCACCCTCTTTGATCCGGGCCCTCGCTCAACCACCGCAACGGCTGTGTCCCCCGCTTCACTGCTCTTCCTTGAGCACGAGGACCTCATGGAGATCCTGGACACGAACCCCACATTAGCTAAGCACATGCTGCGTGCGTTGGCTCAGCGTCTGCGCCGGACCAATGAGTCCCTGTCTGACCTGGTCTTCTCTGATGTTCCAGGCCGCGTGGCTAAGGCTCTGCTGGATCTGGCAGATCGTTTTGGCAACCCCACTGACAAGGGCGTTCACGTACCGCACGACCTCACGCAGGAAGAGTTGGCCCAGTTGGTGGGCGCTTCCCGCGAGACCGTCAATAAGTCTCTGGCGGACTTTGTGTCGCGCGGGTGGATTCGCCTGGAGGGACGCGCTGTCACGCTGCTCGACATTGATCGTTTAGCGCGCCGCGCACGCTGACCCTGTGGTGTTGGTTGGTGCAATGCATGCGCCAACCAACATTCCTTGCTGCCCTCATTCAAATTCACGAGGGCGGGGCGCCTTAGATAGACCAATGGGGCCTGCACTCCTGTGCAGGCCCCATTACTTTTGCCATGCTCAGACTTCGCCGATAGGACGCTTGAGATAGGCGACAAGGTTCTCCGAACCGGTTGGGCCAGGGATGACTTGGACAAGTTCCCAGCCATCGGCGCCCCATTGGTCCAAAATGGCCTTCGTAGCGTGTGTTAACAGCGGAATTGTGGCGTACTCCCATTTAGTCATAAATAGATCCTACGGATGGCACCCCGCCCTGGCTAGCGTCGTCCATGAGGCGGGTTCTGCTCGTCCACACAGTGGGAGGGCCTGAATGCCTTCAGCGCCCCGCCCTCGTCACTATTTCTAGCGACGTACCAGGGTCAGGACGTGTGGCACTTCAGGGGCACGTAACTCCTGCGCGAGTGGATGCTCAGACTGCGTGAGCCACTCCCACCAATCCTCAACAGTGGAAAAATGGCGCCGCATGGCTCGACGTTCACGTTCGGTCAGACCGCCCCAGACTCCGAAATTCGCTCCAGATTCCAAGGCATCAGCCAGGCATTCCAGGCGCACCTCGCATTCCATACAGCGAATCCGCACCTGCCGTTGGGAAGCTCCCTGAACAAAGAGCGCATCAGGTTCACAATTCGCGCACAAGGCACGTGCTACCCAACTGTGGTCCCGGTCTCGGTCAATCATCCGAACCCCTCCATCTACGGTCTGCGCTGACCATTGCACTGTGACCATACACACAGACGTGCTAAGAGACAAACCTGTCCATCAGCCCCGAAACCCAATAGACAGAATATGGACCACCCTCACCTGTGACCATATACACAAAAACTGCCGATAGTAAGGCGAGAAGCAGATACAGCAACAGTGGGCCTCCGGCGCGATCCCCCACCACAGCGGCAAAAAGTAAATCGTCGCCCGCCTTGTAGCAGCACCGCGGACTTTACGTGAGACACGCTCCTCACTGCATCCACAGGTAGGAGACGTATCCTTGAACTATGGCGCCGTCTCGCAATCGCACAATAGCTCCGGTCCAGCTTCTTGCGCTGCTCCTGGCTTTTTTCTCATGCTCAGCTTTGATTGGGGTTCTTGGAGCAGGTGTTTTGGTGCCCGCAGTGGGCCCAGCCGCTGTCACTGCCAAGAATGTCCCCACGATTCTTGAGGAGCTCCCTGGCGACCTCACCATTGTGGAGCCAGCCGAGGAATCAGTCATGCTTGATGCGCAAGGCAATGTCCTCGCCCGTTTCTACGAGAAACAGCGCATTGTTGTCCCCTCGGACAAAATCGCCGAGCCCATGAAACAGGCCATTATCGCTATTGAAGATAAGCGTTTCTATGACCATAAAGGTGTTGACCCCACCGGTATTGGGCGCGCATTCGTCAATAACCTGGGTGGCGCTGAAGGAACTCAGGGCGCGTCAACTCTGACCCAGCAATTCGTGCGTAACTCCATGCAGGAACGCGGCTATTTGGAAGGCGACGCCGACCTGGTGAGTTCTGCAACCGAGCAGACCCCCCAGCGTAAACTCCGCGAAATTAAATACGCCCTCGCGCTAGAACAGCGCATGGATAAGGACCAGATTCTTTCTGGTTACCTCAATATGGCACCCTTTGGCCCCATTACCTACGGGGTTGAAGCTGCCAGCCAATTGTATTTCTCTAAATCTGCCTCTGAATTGAACTTTAATGAGGCTGCTCTTTTAGCGGGCCTGGTTCAGTCGCCCGTTGAGTATTACCCCATTGAGCATGCTGATTTAGCTCAGCAGCGCCGCGACACTGTTTTAGATGTCATGGCAGCTGAGGGGTACATTACCCCGCAGCAAAAAGACGAGGGTAAGGCCACACCTGTTAAGGACCTCCTCAAACCCAATGTCACCCAGGAAGGCTGCCTGGGCGCAGGTGACTGGTACGGATACTTCTGCACCTACGCCATTGACCAATTCCTCGCTGATGAAACCTTTGGCGCCACTTCCGCTGAACGTGAGCACCTGCTGAAGACTGGTGGCATTACGATCCGCACCACCATTGACCCTCATAAGCAAAAGGCTGCTGTCGAGTCCCTAAATGGCGCTATTCCTAATGACGACGCCTCCGGTTTGGATGACGCCTTGGTTTCTGTTGTGCCAAATACCGGCCACGTTGTTGCCATGGCACAAAATACCTCCTATGGCTTGGAGGAAGGCCAGACAATGGCGAATTATTCCGCTGATGGGTCATTCCAGGTGGGATCGACATTTAAGGTCTTTACCCTGATCCAGTGGTTTAAAGAAGGCCGCAGCGCCTATGAAACTGTGGGCCGGAATAACACCACCTATGTCAATGGCGAATTTAAGTGTGATGGTGGGCCGATTTATACCGACACCTATCCAGTGAATGACCTCGCTGGTAAACAGGGCACATATAACACTGTTCAGGCCACTGGTAAGTCCATTAACCAGGCCTTCGTCAATATGGCAACCCGCGTGGACTTCTGCGGCATTTTCCAAACCGCTGCCGATTTTGGTGTGGCCAATGCTGATGGCTCCCCCATTGATCCCTACCCGGCAAATATTCTCGGTTCCGGTTCGGCCTCGCCTCTGCAAATGGCCTCCGCATTTGGCGCCATTATTAATGACGGCAAACTGTGCAGCCCTCAAGCCATTACCACTGTGAATGACCGCAGCGAAAATGTCCTCAAGGAATACCAGCCGAATTGCCGTGAGGTCGTTCCCGCTGATGTTGCCCAAAAGACCGCAAATCTCCTGGGACGCTCCGCAGGCGAGTTCTACACCAGTACCCGCCTTGAGGGTGGCCGCCCCTACGGCGCCAAGTCCGGCACCACTGACTGCAATAACAACACCTGGCTGACCGGCTTCACCCCGCAGTTGGCCACTGCCGCATGGGTTGGCCACGCTGACGCTTCCAATACCTGCGTCAATGACGTCACCATTAATGGCACCTTCCACAGCGCGATCTTCGGTGAGACTTTCGTGGGCCAGAATATTTGGGCACCGTATATGTCGCGCGCATTGGAAGGACAGGAGATCATTGGTCTACCTGATACGAATATCGGTGGCCCCGCTCGCCGCTGAATGTCAAGGAGACAGACACCCATGGATTCCCTCCCCCTCCCTCCGGGGCTTGAGGAACTCGCTTCGGCCCCTTCTTTGGCTCCACGCGGCCTGATTGCCACTGGGCGCGCCATTGGTTTGGCAGCGTTAGGAGTAGCTGTTGCAGGCACCTCCGCTTTAGCGTGGGGTTCGATTGAGCGTCGTTTTCCTGTCCTGCGCCATTTTGACCTGCTAGTCCCCGCTCACCGCGGGATCCAAGACCTGAAGATCCTCCACATTGCAGATCTGCATATGTACCCCGGTCAGGAGTTCCTCGTCGATTTCCTGCGGAATGTGGCAGCCTCCGAGCAAGTCGATATGGTGATTTCTACCGGCGATAACCTCAGTTCGGTGGATGGCTTGGAGTTGGCGATTGCTGCCCATGAGCCTTTCTTTGATTTGCCGGGTGCCTTCGTTTTGGGCTCGAATGACTACTATTCGCCGCGCCCGAAGAGTTGGTCACGCTATCTTTCCCAGGATTCTCGCGATAACGACCGTCCTACTACCCCGGATTTGCCGTGGAAGGAACTCGTCCAGCGTTTCCGTGATGCTGGTTGGGCGGATTTGTCGAATCGTAGTGCGCTGCTGGATGTGCCAGTTCGTGGCCCTGTCACGGTTGATGTGGCTGGCCCTGGTGGCCTTGAGCCTGGGGGTGCCGCCTCGCCCCTCCCTTCGGCTTCTCTCGCCTCATCCACCCTCCCCCTTGAGTCCATCCAGCCCGTTGCTCTCATGGGTGTAGATGATCCGCATCTGGATCGCGATGTCATGCCTGAGACACCTGCTGAGTGGGAGAAGGATTCTTCGCTGCGTATTGGTGTGGCGCACGCGCCTTATCAGCGTGTGGTCAATGCTTTTTCTGATGCGGGTGCAGATTTGGTGCTCGCTGGTCACACTCATGGCGGGCAATTGGGGATTCCTTTTATGGCGCCTCTGGTCACCAATTGCGATCTTCCGCGTAGCCATGGCAAGGGTATGCATCCGTGGACCACAGTGAATTCGCGGACCATGCTGCATGTGTCTGCGGGGCTGGGCACCTCGAAGTATGTGCCTTTCCGTGTGGCCACACGGCCGGAAGCGTCGATTATCCATATTCGCCAGATGTGACCTAATGGTCATGGTCAAGATGCCCGCCTGAGTTTGGTCAGTTTCGGCCACCTGGCTATACTCGGGGGGTCGCACGGGGTGTGGCGCAGTTTGGTAGCGCGCTTCGTTCGGGACGAAGAGGTCGTGGGTTCAAATCCCGCCACCCCGACTCGTGCGGGAGTCCTCGGATCATCTGGTCCGGGGACTTTCCTTTTTCATTGTCCCGCTAGTTCCCATTAACGAGGGCGGGGCGCGGGTGCCTAGGGGCCTGCTCCCCGAGTCCGCCTAGCCCTGCCTTTTGCCTGTCTGCTGTGACAAACCGCCACCAGGACGCCTCTGCACACAGCATACCCCCGTCCTGGACGCGCATTGTCAGTAGGAAGCCCCTGGCAAGAAAAATCCACCTGCACAAACACACGGCTTCCATCCTGCCCGCGCCACAAACCGCCGCCAGGACGCCCCTCCACACAGCATACCCCCGTCCTGGACGCGCATTGTCAGTAGGAAGCCCCTGGCAAGAAAAATCCACCTGCACAAACACACGGCTTCCATCCTGCCTGCACCACAAACCGCCGCCAGGACGTCTCCCAGCCGCCAGATCCTCATCCTGGGCGCGCTTTGTCACCTAGGGGATACACCAAACCTGCACAGGGCGACATTTTCACCCGAAAATCGACCTTTTTGTCGCCCTCTGCAGGTTTCGTGTCACGCAGAAAACACACCACGCCATGGTGATCCACCATCGAACAGATCCAACAACTTCTAACCATGCTTATACCTTGTTTTACTCAGGCACAGAGTCCAATAATAATTTACGCACACTAAAGCGTTACTACAGAGCGATTCACCGTTTCCATCTCTCATATTTGAGAGACAGTCACCGGAAAGGACTAGCTCGACCGAAACAGGTAAGTAGCACATAAATGGAAGAGAATACAATTTCTTAGATACTAAGGTCACCCCTATTGACACCTTGATCACCAAGTGCGAAATTATGAATTGAGTCACCTACTTAGGCCCTACGTTATCAAGTTAGGTGACTCGCATCTAGCCAAGGAGATCATGATGCAGAAAAAGATCCTGACCGCACTCGCGGTTACACTACTAGGCATCACCATGTTCACTGTCCCCGCTCATGCTGGTGGACAAAACTATGGAACCGCATGGGAAGAGTGGGGCGGCACCCAGTGGCACGGCTACGTCCAAGTACGTGCCTCCTATAACGATGGAGGATGTCATGCCATTCAGGGGTATCACCGCTTCACACGACAAGCTGGCCCCTACCTTGACACAGGACGCATGTATACATCACGGGCAAACGGTCCATGGGATACCAACCTCCACTCACGACATGATTGGGTATGGGATTCACCCCTTTGGGGAGACCGCTACACCACACGCTACAACTACAACTGGTTCTGCCACTGAGCGAACAGTTTGAAAGGAGCTTCTCATGACCGGAGGGTCTATCCACAGATATCTAATCTTACCGAGCACCCTTATAGGAATCCTCATAAGTTTCTGCGCATGGGCTATCGGATGGACCCTCCAGGCTCGAGATCAAAACACCTATCAACTTGGGCCACAAACAGTATCAATCCCAATAATTGACACGAATACGAATGCGCCAGCAGAATCGTTAAACAGCCAATTACACGACCTCCTAAAGAAACATAAGCAGGCACTCATTATTGATGAGCAAGGAAATGGACGCCCTGCCATACTCCTAATCGATCCCGCAAACATCGTCCCCTGGAATACATCAGACACTTCCAATACAGCTGATAACCAGGCCCGTTACCTAGTCTTAGCGGGCTCATTCTGCCACAATCGAATAGCAGCAAATGAAGACTGCCCTTTAGCACCAACAGAAGCAAAATTTCTAGACATAGCAGACCCTGATTTCAATCCAGAAACACTCCAATACGTTTATATCCCGTCCCTCAACGAGCGTCTTCCAAGTGGCGAGTACATACTGTCATCGAACGATTCCAACCTGTCAAAAGAGCTCCTTTCACTCCTAACTGCAAACAAATACGAGTACGGAGGCTTCACTACCCCAGACCTATTACTTGAAGTCACAACAAACCCCTTAGTAGCCATGTCAGCACTCTTCACTTCCGGAGGCCTGATAGCGACAGGAATATACTGGAATCTCCTACTTCGAGACCAAGAAGCTGAACTCACCCTCAGAATTCAATGCGGCGCACTTCCACGGCAGATCGCAAAACAAATTCTCAAAAGAGGCGCCTGGCAAATTGTGCTTGGCTCAGTTTCAGGAGTCACACTTTCACAATTCACGACTGCTACATTAGCCGAAGTTCAGATAGCGCCAGAAATAACCCTATGGTTAGTTCTTGCCACTCTATGTACAACACTGTTCCTCACGTTCCTATTGTATAAACTCGCCCACCATGCCTCCACGCAAATAGGAAAAGACTTCTCCCATGCATAAAGAATTCTTCGCTGGCATGTTCGCGTCCTTTAAATATTGGCGTGCGATAATTTCGGTCACCCTCATTTTTACTCTCGTCTACTTTATTATTTCCATATTGCTCACTGACGTACTTATTCAGTGGAATTCACTTGAAGGCGGAAGAGCCTTAAGATCAGAACAGGCAACCGTTTTCACACCCTACTATCCACACAATAAAGTGACCCCAATCCGAGATCACACCCGGAGAAAAATTTCGGACCTTATTTCCAGCGAACAGGCTTACACCTCAATTTTCACCAACGTGGAAGTGAATAGCCATCGCTTAGCAAATGAAATGCCTATTATTATCATAATAGGCACCCGAGCCAGTTCACTATTCCCAGATCTCGATATTTGCGACAACCCTCCCTGTGCCACGCTTGGCTCATTAACCACAAGCGACATCAGCAATGTAGAACTCTACGGCCTAGAAATTCCAATCACTGGACACCATAAAGAGAATACAACCTGGTTTGACCCCAGTTCAGCCGCAAAAAATCTGGACAGCCATCTTTTAGTTCACCTTCGAAGCGAAGACCTTTCCATATTGGACCCGTACGCCTTAGAAGAAGCATTTACACGGGCTGTATTTATTGATGTGCCTCCACGAGAGTTTGACGCCTTCCTGAGTCAAACTGCAGAAGACGGGCTACATCTTGTGCCGAGCGACGTCTCGATTGAACAGCCCGCCAAGTTTAAGAACCTTATGACTGCTGCCGGGATGTACCTCATTGCAATTGCCGCGTTTTCAGTCCTAATGGCGCTAGCCTTTTTTGAAAGCTGTCGTCTAGTTGCTAAGAAAGAACTTCCTTCCCTAGCAATTCGTAAACTCTGCGGTGCCACATCAATGATGCTAGTCTCTCGCCTATCTGGCTTTATCTCATCTATCATGTTGATAATACCGTCGATAATGTCCCTTCTACTTCAATTTCTCGGTTCACCATTTCAGGAGACCGGCCAATTTGCACTTTTATCCACCATTATCTGCTACGCACTCGCCGTATGCACACTAGTCGGCCAACTTTTTCGAAACGAGACACATCTGCTATGACTAAGCTACTCACACTCCAAAACATCACCCACAATTACTTCCAGGGAGGCGAGAAAATTTCCGCTTTAGACAATGTTAATTTGACCTTAACGGCTGGCGAGATGATCGCACTTATGGGGCCTTCAGGCTCTGGCAAGTCAACCGCATTACTTATCGCGGGGCTATTAACACGACCCTCCTCAGGTCAGCTATTTCTTTGTGGTGAAAAGGCGCCATCTGAAGAAGCGAAACGAGCCCACATTCGCAACGAAATTATCGGTTTCGTACATCAACGATACACCACTATAGATCACTTAAACGCAGTCGATAATGTGGCGATACCGCTTGAATATCGACGCCCTCCACTACCTCGGGGAAAAAGACGACAGATCGCTATAGACAAGTTACGAAGTGTTCATTTAGACGAGTCTATTTTTCTCCGTAAAACCCAAGCAATGTCAGGAGGACAAAAACAACGAGTAGCGATCGCTCGCGCATTATCAAATAACCCACGTTTATTGCTGGCAGATGAACCTACCGCTGCGCTTGACTCTGCAATGTCACGTGAGATACTTCATTTATTTCGCAACTTTGCAAATGATAACCATGGAGTTATCATTGCTACACATGACGCCACTGTCGCCGATCAGTGCGACCGCATTCTTACGATTGTTGATGGCGTGATCCAGAATTAACCAGCCGAGATTCCTAGGCAACTTTTAGCGTTCTAATACCCAGAGGACGGCTAGTGAATTTTCAAGTAGGAACTTCTGCTACAGATTGCTAAATCCGCAAGATTCAGAAGTAGAAGTTCGCCCCCCAGGCCGCTGCACAAGTGTTAATTTTCGAGCAGCAAATCCACCCAAAGAGTGTCATTATCGTCCCTGCCATTACGAGCGCCATATTCTCTAGTTTCGGAAATTCCCCTACCACAGATACTCCATCCTCGTACCTAGTGAAACTGCTCTCCTATTACCCTATGCGATTTAAAGTCAGGCTATCCTCATCTTTGTTGCTTTCCCGTGCACAGAAGGATCCTAATGAATCGCCTTCGTACATTTGCCGCTTCTGTGGCGCTTGTGGCACTAGGTGCGCTTACTGCATGCTCTGGTGGCACCGCCCCTGCTTCTGGCCAATCCGCCGCATCCGCACCGCAAAGTGCGGCAACCTCCCAGAGTTCGGCCAGCTCCCAAAGCGGTTCCGCAGCTCAAAGCGGGTCCGCCTCCCAAAGCGGCGCAGCCTCTGCCCAAAGTGCAGCCCCTGCAGCGGGCGGACAGGTCACCCAAAACGCTGACGGTTCCGTGACCATCTCGCATGTCTACGGCAAGACCACCGTCCCCGCAAATCCCCAGAAAGTCGCCACTGTCGCCTGGGCGAATCACGATGTCCTTCTGGCACTGGGCGTCAAGCCTGTGGGATTCGCCGCCCAGACCTGGGGCGTTGAAGACGATTCCAAGATGCTTGCCTGGACCAAAGCCAAAGTTGAGGAACTCGGCTACACCCCCGTCCTCTTTGACGAAACCGACGGGCCAGATTTTGCCAAGATTGCCGAAACCAAGCCGGACCTGATCCTGGCCACTTATTCTAACATCTCGAAGGAACAATACGACACTCTGTCAAAGATCGCTCCCACTGTGGCCTACCCGCAGTACGCCTGGGGCACTCCTTGGCGTGACCTCATCCGCATTAATGCAGCAGCCATTGGCAAAGCTGATGAAGGCAAGGCACTGATTGCCGATCTCGACAAGAAGATCGCTGACGCCACCGCATCCCATCCTGAATTCAAAGAGAAGACTGCCGCCTTCTTCTATGCCAGCCCCGCTGATATGAGTTCGATCGGGTACTACACTCCGGGCGATCCTCGCACTGGCTTCCTTGCTGACCTGGGCTTTAAAGTGCCGCCCTCGGTTGAGGCTGCAGCAAAAGCAGACCCGACCACCTTCTTTGTCAAGCTCAGCGCCGAAGAGGCCGACAAACTCAACGATGTTGATGTCATCGTCATGTATGGCACTGAAGAGAATCTCAAGGCCCTTCAGGCAGACCCACTCTTGGGCACAATTCCAGCGATTAAGCGCGGTTCGGTTCTCATGGTTGGCGACAATAATTCTTTCGCCGCGTCACTGAATCCCAATCCGCTGTCGCTTCCTGCGCACTTAACGCAGTATGTGGATGGTCTCGCCACCGCCACAGCTAAAGCCAAGTGAGCGCATCACACGCTAGCAGCGCCCCGTCCTCGTCCGGAACTCACGAGGGCGGGGTCTGCTCTTCCCGTCGGCTCCACCCATCGATCCTCGTTGTCATTGGGATGGTCGCCATTGCGCTGGCCGTCATTGCTTCCGTTTCTCTTGGTGCCCGCGAAGTGTCACTGAGCGAAATTCTCGGCGGAATCTTCGGCTCCAGCCAGGATCTCGGCGCCATTGCTGTGCGTGAACGTCTGCCGCGCACTGTGATTGCCCTGGTTGTTGGCGCCGCCCTCTCCCTCGCTGGCGTCCTTATGCAGTCTTTGACCCGAAATCCTGTCGCCGATCCGGGAATTCTCGGTATTAATATGGGCGCCTCTTTAGCTATTGTCATGGGTATTGCTTTTCTTGGCTTATCGTCTTTATGGCAATATCTCTGGCTTGCTTTAGCGGGCGCCATTCTTACTGCTCTTTTTGTTCAGGCTGTGGGCTCTGCGGGGCCAGGCGGACAAACTCCCGTCAAACTTGCTTTGGCTGGAGTCGCCACTTCGGCTGCTTTATCGAGTGTTGTCAGCGCTATTCTTCTTCCCCGAGCTCAAATAATGGAGGATTTCCGTTTTTGGCAGGTCGGGTCTTTAGGGCGCGGCACCTGGGAAACATTGGGAACTATTGCGCCTTTTCTGATTATAGGGGCGCTTGCGGCACTAATTATTTCTTCCCCTCTCGATTCTTTGGCACTGGGTGAAGAAATGGCTATCGGCCTGGGAGTGAATGTTCCCCTCACTCGCGCAGTTGCGGCACTTTCTGGGGTTCTTTTATGTGCGGCGTCAACTGCTGTTGCTGGTCCTATTGGTTTTGTTGGTCTGATGATTCCGCATGTGATTCGTCTTCTCATTGGCCCGTCACATTTATGGTTGATGATTCTTTCTAGCATAGGCGGTGCAACTCTTCTCACTTTTTCTGACGTCATTGGCCGTATTCTTCTTGAGCAAGGCGAGGTTCCCGTTGGCGTGATTACCGCATTTATTGGCGCTCCCATCCTCATTCTTATTGCACGTTCTGCAAAGGTGCGGACACTATGACCGCTATTGCCACTACCATTTCCCCGTCGTCTGGGTCTGCAGATTCTTCTTCCCATTCACGAGGGCGGGGCGCTCCCGTTCCTGAACCGGGTTTCACCTCCCCAGGGCGCGCCCGGCGTCGCGCGCGCTACTACCTAGTCACCATCTTTCTCGCTATTTTTACCGCCTCACTGTGGTATATCAATATTGCTTTAGGTGACCCCCAGTATTCACCTGAGGAAATCTGGAATGTCCTTCGCGGCGCAGACGCGCCGGGAGCGGCTTTTATTGTTGGCGAATTGCGCCTGCCACGCGCCACTTTAGCGTTAGTTGTTGGCGCGGCTTTCGGTATGGCTGGCCGTGCTTCCCAAACAATGCTCCGCAATTACCTGGCGAGTCCAGACATTATTGGCATTAATGCTGGCGCTTCAACTGCCGCCGTGATTGCCATTCTTCTTTTTGGCCTATCAGGAATGACAGTCAATATTATTGCCGTTACTGCTGGCCTTGCCACCGCCCTCGTAGTCTTTTTCCTTTCTGGTGGCGCAACCGGAACGCATGGTGGCCGCCTTATTCTTATTGGCATTGGCACTGCCGCAGTATTTTCTGCCGTGACGAATTACGTGATTTTACGGGCAAATACTCTCGACATCCCTAAGGCCACACGCTGGCTGAATGGTTCCTTAAATGAGGCCTCCTGGGATGACGTGGTTCTTGTGGCTACCGCTCTGCTTATTCTTGGCGCCAGCCTTTTATTTGTCGCCCGCGATCTTCCCGCGTTACGTCTGGGCAATGAAGCGGCGACATCTTTAGGTGTCCATACCTCCCGCGCAAGCCTTGGCCTGCTCATTATTCTTGTGGCACTATCGGCTTTTGCGGCGGCCACCACCGGGCCTATTGCTTTTGTTTCTTTCCTTTCGGGCCCAGTTACGGCGGCCCTTATTGGCCCGACCAGTCGAAATCTTCTCGGCGCGTCAGCATTATCCGGCTCCGCCCTCGTTCTTGGTGCTGACTTCCTTGGACAATACGCATTTCCAACGGCCCTACCCGTTGGCGTTGTTACGGGGATTATTGGGGCGCCCTACCTTATTGCTCAACTTGTCCGAATGAATAGAAGAGGGGCAGCGGCATGACGTCCACATTGCGCGACGCTGACACGACTGCTAGCGAACTTGCCGCCCAGGGGTTAGACGCTGGCTATGGGTCCACACGGATTGTTCACGGCGTTGACGTCACCATCCCGCCGGGAAAGGTCACGGTCATTATTGGCGCGAATGCCTGCGGAAAATCGACGCTCCTGAAGACAATGGCCCGGGTTATTCCTGCCCTCAGCGGTTCTGTGGTGCTCGATGGCACTCAGATCCGCACGATCCCCACTCGCCATCTCGCCCGGCGCCTTGGCCTGCTCCCTCAGCATCCGCTCGCCCCGGAAGGGATTACTGTGGCGGATTTGGTGGCGCGCGGACGCCACCCGCATCGCTCGATTCTGCGTGGCACTACCGCCGCTGACAATGACATTGTTGAAGAGTCTCTACTGGCGACGCGCTGCGCGGACCTGGCTGATCGTAATGTTGATGAGCTTTCCGGGGGGCAGCGTCAGCGGGTGTGGATTGCAATGGCGTTGGCTCAGCGCACGGATATTTTGCTGCTGGATGAGCCCACCACCTTCCTTGATTTGGCGCACCAAATTGAGGTTCTTGATCTTCTGGCCGATCTCAATCAGCGTCGTGGCACCACAGTTGCCATGGTCCTTCATGACATTAATCTGGCGGCGCGCTATGCGCAGCACATTATTGCAATGAAGGATGGGGAGATTGTGGCGGCGGGGGATCCGCGCGAGGTGATTGATGCTGAACTCATGGCCGAGGTTTTCGCACTGGAGGCGCAGGTGATTCCTGATCCTGTTTCCGCCACACCGCTAATTGTCCCTATTGGTCGCCATCATATTCGCGCCGCCAGTTCTTCCGAGGAAAGTCCACTCCCATGAGCGCCCCCACCGATGAGATTCCTCCTTTTGACGCTTTCCCGGTGGTCGTGCGCCAGATCCGCGACCTGACACCGCATATGCGGCGTTTTACTTTTGCGGGGGAGGCGCTGGTGGGTTGGGGAGATCCGGGTTGGGATCAACGCATTAAACTTATCCTTCCTGCGCAGATCGGCGGATATTCGGATCTACCGCGCGGAAAAGATTGGTACGCACAACTCTGCGCATTACCCCCGGAGCGTCGTTGCCTTTTGCGGACCTACACCACGCGTTTCGTCAGGGACGAGGGCGGGGAGCGCCTTGTTGATGTCGATATGGTGGTGCACGATCCAATTGGTCCGGCCTCGCGGTGGATTCACGACTCTACGGTAGGCACTGAAGCGGTGTTGATTGGGCCGCGCGCCGATTTTCTGGGCACGCCGGGTGGCGTGGACTTTATTCCGCCATATCGCACTGATGCTTTTCTGATTGGCGGCGATGAAACGGCAGCGCCTGCCATTGCACGGATTTTGGAAGACCTGCCACCTGATGCTCGTGGCATTGCGGTAGTGGAGATGCCTTCTTTTGAAGATGCTGCGTATTTGCCCGACCATCCTGGCTTTGAGGTCCGCATTCAGGTGCGCGGGCGGAATCCTCATGGTGAGGGGCTGATCCGCGGAGTCCGCGAGGCGGCGGCAGAGTTACACCCGGTGGGCATGGCCTGTGAGATTGAAGAAATCGACGTTGACCGGGAGTTACTGTGGGAAGTGCCGCGCCATGCGAAGGGCGGGGCTGTTTTAGCCCGGACCAGCCTCTATGCCTGGTTGGCTGGGGAAGCCAGCGCTGTGCGAGCAATGCGCCGCCACCTCGTGGCTGAACGCGGCCTTGACCGTCGCAGTGTTGCCTTTATGGGGTATTGGCGTCAAGGCAAAGCCGAAGGGGCATAAACGAGGGCGGGGCACGGAGCTTCCACTCCTGCCTGCCGCCCTCAGCCCGCCCGGGATACACCAAACGGTCAGAGGGCGACAATTTCAGCCAAAAACGCGGCTTTTTGTCGCCCTTTGCAGGTTTGGTGTCACGGCCGCCTTCCATAGAGGCCCCACCCGCATCCATCTGACATTTGTCATCATCACCGCGTGCACCTGTCACACACTGCCATGACAACTCCCAATCACAGTGATGTAAAGCTGCACTAGGGACAGGCCAAAACCTGGGCCAGACTTGAGTTATCACAGACCACCGGCCTACAGGAGGAAGCAATGTCCATTATTGAAGTCGCACATGTGACTCGCACCTACGGCAAAGGCGCCACCGCTTTTACTGCCGTCAATAACGTTTCCCTGTCGGTAGAGCGCGGCGAGCTTGTCGCCCTCCTTGGCGTCAATGGTGCCGGCAAAACATCCCTGGTGGAACTGATTGAGGGTCTTGCCCCTGCCACTTCCGGCCAGATCCGCGTCCTCGGCGGTGACCCAGTGAAAAATCGCGCTCAGATCCGCCCACACACCGGCATTATGCTTCAGGAAGCAGGTTTCGCCGGAGCCCTGACCGTTAAAGAAACCGTACATATGTGGGCAGGCACCTTAACGAATCCGCGCCCTGTTGAGGAAGGTCTTGCCCTCACAGACCTCACCCATCGCGCTAATGTCCGAGTCAAGTCCCTTTCTGGTGGCGAACGCCGCCGCCTCGACCTGACTCTGGCTACCCTGGGTCGCCCGCAGATTCTCTTCCTCGACGAGCCCACCACTGGTTTAGATCCAGCGTCGCGTCGGCGCACCTGGGACCTCATCCGAGGGATGCTCAATGAGGGCACAACGGTTCTTCTCACCACCCACTACCTTGAGGAGGCCGAAGAACTCGCTGATCGCGTCCTCATTATGGCGGGCGGGCAGATCCGCGTGGAGGGGACGATTCCTCAGATTGTGGCCGGCCAGCCCTCCTATATTTCTTTCGCTAGCCACCCGCAGCTCAGCGATGATGCCCTTGCTCAGTTGCCCGCATTATGTGCACCGATTACCCATGAACGAGGGCGGACGCGCCTATCCAGTAGGAACCTTCAAGTCACTCTGACCTCTCTTTTGCATGGCGCAGAAAATATGGGCTTGCGCCTAGAGAATCTTGATGCGCGCGCCGCTTCCCTTGAACAAGCCTTCCTTGCCTTTACTCAAGAACAGTCAGCTCAGGACAGTGTGCCTGGCGCTCCTGGCAGTTCACACCCAACGCTTGCGACCCTAGCTCCCGCCGCTCAGTCAGTCGGGCTCTAGTCCAGAGGGGGCTCTCCCCCAGGTGGCCGATAAACAAAAAACTTCTCTCTATCTGTTAGGTGCCCGTAACCCGCGCCCCGCCCTCGTAGTAAGGAAAAAATCATGACTACCGCAACTGCCTACACCCCGGCAACAATAACCGCGCCCTCCCCAATCACCCGTTTGACCCGGATGGTGCGCCGCGTCCTTTCCATTGGGCGTGCCGAGACCCTTCTTTTCCTTCGCAATCCCACGATTGTCGCCACCGCGCTGCTGATGGCGCCAGTAATGACTCTTGGCTTGGGCCCAATGCTGGGAAATAGCTTTGAAGCATCCACTGATGGCGCGATTCAGCCGGCCTACGGGCCCTTCCTCCTACAAACGTTGGCCTCGTGGTCTCTGCTCATGGTTGTGTATTACAACCTGACGACGATTTTGGTGGCACGCCGCGAAGAAGGCGTATTCCAACGGATGTCCACCGGTGAGGCCAGCGCTTGGGAAGCTCTGGTCGGCGCCACTATTCCTTCCGCCATCATTGTGTTATTGCAGATTCCACTGGGTGCTGCCGCTATTGTTCTCGTTACCGGGTCGCTATCTGTGGTCAACTTTTTCCTGCCGATTATTGGCATTCTTTTCGGCATTATTATTCTGAGCGGCTTAGCAACGTGGTGTTCCTCGTGGACTGGCACCGTTGAAGGAGCTCAATATTCCACTATGCCGCTGCTCGTCATTTTAATGATTCTGTCAGGCACTGTTATCCCTGTTGACATTATTGGCGGCCCTGTGGAAACTTTTGTCTCTCGCACTCCCCTTTACGCTGTGAATGAGTTAATTACCTTGGGGTATGGTGCCGAGTCAGTATTCATTAAGCAAACACAGCCTCTGTCTTTCATTGACACCTGGGGACTGGCATTACAGCCCATTGCGGTTCTGGCGATTTGGACATTTGCTGCCATTGTTCTCGCACGCTCAACGATGAAATTTGCTCGTCGCGGCTAATGCGGATTGCTCCTATCGACGAGGGCGGGGCCACTAGTGATTGACAGTGGTCCCGCCCTCCCGATCTTTATGACAGGCTAGATACTATGACGCGCAAGATTCGGGCTCCTCGCTCACCACTCGGCAAAGGCACGGAAAGCGTTCGCCGATATACGATGTGGTCGGCTTATTTCCTTATGATTAGCGCCCCATTTTTGATTCTGCTTCTAGTCATCCTCAGCGCGAAATCTGGCCCACTGTCTGCGGGTTTGGTTATTTCCCATATCGGCCTTGCCCTTTTCGGTATCCTTTTTCTCCAGGATGCAGTAAATAGACTCCTTAAGAGCGCGGGTCTACGGAACTGGGTGAGTATTGCTTTAGCACTGACAACTGCTGCGTGTTATGTCTTAAGTATTCTGTCGACAGATCCCAGCAGTGGAAGTGTTTCTGAGATTAGCGACGAGATCTCTCTCTTATCTTTCTCTCTTGCCACTACAGGCTTTATTCCCCTTTTAGCTATTGTCCCCATTTTATCGATGTGGCAAACAATTGCCACCTCAGCGGGATCAGCATTTCTCGTCACTTTCGGGATTTTTGCCGCTTTAGTTCCTGCTGGAACAAATATCCTCGATATCGCCCCCACTTTTCTCGGATTCTTCCTCTTGACTGCCTTCTTCTATATCATGATGGCGGCATTAATGCGTTGGAGTTTTGCCGTTCTTGCTGCGGTCAGCTCGCAGGAACAGGTCGATGCCGTTAAAGCCGACCTTGCTGTTGCTGAGGAGCGCCTCCGTATTGCTCGTGACCTGCATGATCTTTTTGGTCGGACCCTCACTGCCGTTGCCCTGAAATCAGAACTTACTGCTGCTTTGGCGGAAAAAGAAAATGCGCCTAAGGCAGCCACTGAAGCTCTACAGGTGAAAGCTTTAGCTGATGAAGCCCTCAAGGAAGTCCGCGCTGTTTTAGCGGAATATCGCCGTCCAGATTTACGGCAAGAATTAGCGGGGGCTATTTCCCTTTTAGCCTCTGCGGGTATTCCCACCCGAATTATTGGAGAAAGGGAAGCGCCCCGCTGGGCCGAAGAATATCTGGCATTGGTTTTACGTGAAGGGGCAACAAATATTGTGCGCCATTCTGCAGCCACCCATGCTGATATTCGCCTCAATGTCACGGAAACCGAGGCCACTATTACCCTCACTAATGACCAGGCACATACAAAAACTCCCTCCACCAACTCGCAGAATTCAGTTGCGCCGGACACCCCATCTTCTGGTTTAGATAGTCTGCGCGCCCGTATTGCTGAGGTTGGCGGTACCCTCACGATAGAGCAGCTAGGTCCTATTTTTAGCCTGACCGCCCGTATCCCCGCCCTCGTACATAGTGAATCCCGAGAGGACACGCCATGACTGAAGGACCTATCCGCGTTATCGTTGCTGATGACGAGACATTACTACGGGATGCACTTGAGGCACTGCTATCCCTGCAAGATGGGATTGAGATTGTTGCTGTTGCCGCGTCTGGCACCGAAGCCATTGCCACGATCAACCACCATAGGCCCGATGTAGCGGTTCTTGACCTGCAAATGCCAGGGGCGGATGGGATTGAGGTGACTTCTGCGGTGGGCACGTCCTCGCCGGGGACAAAATGCCTGATTTGCACCTCGCATGCGCGGCCAGGCTATTTGAAAAAGGCATTGGAGGCTGGGGCACGCGGTTTTATTCCCAAAACGACCTCAGCGAAGGTGTTGGCTGAGGTGGTGCGTAAACTCCATGCGGGACACCGCTATGTGGATCCGGAACTCTCTGCGGAAGCGATTGCCGCGGGGGATTCGCCGCTGACCGAGCGAGAAGCGGATGTCTTGGAGCTCGCCGCTGGCGGGGCACCCATTGAAGAAATTGCTGATCGGGCGGCGCTCAGTGTGGGGACGGTAAGGAATTACCTGTCCTCTGCGGCCACGAAACTGGGGGCGCCGAATCGGCATGTAGCCGCTGAGATTGCCCGCTCTAAAGGCTGGATTTAGCGTCCTTACCTGCAATTTTCACCCCTATACACTCTAGTTAGGATTACCTATCTTCCCCTAAAATCATCCGTATGGCCTCTCAGTCACGTGCGACCTCGTCCTCGTCTGCCCAGCGCTCATCTGCGCTGCGCACTCATACCTCACGGGCGCGTGGCGGGGGACGAGGGAAAAGTGGCTCAACGCGGTCACTGATGAAAAACGGCTGGATTCCTGATCAGCATGGGGCCTGGCCAATGGCCATTATTCCCGCCATTCTTGGGGCAACTTTAGGTGGATGGCAGCCAATCCATGGCCTGCTCATTGCCAGTTGGTTGTCGGGTTTTCTCTTTTTTAATGCGGTGGAACTTTACGCGAAGTCTTCTCGGCGGCGACGCCCTCGCCTATATCCGGCTTTAGGAACATGGCTGATTATTAGTTGTCTGCTGGGCTATTTTCTTCTCAGCCAGGCGCCTTATCTTCTTGTATGGATTCCTTTCTTTGCACCCCTTGTGGCAGTGGCATTTATTGAGGTTTTCCGCGGGAATGAGCGCAGTCTTGTGTCTCGCACAGTGACGATTCTTGCCTCGACCTTGATGACTCCCGTGGCTTTTACCCTGTCTTTTTGGTGGCACAATTTTGCGGCGTCGATTTTTCTTCCCATGCCAGGCGCTATTGACCATATTTTCTCTAGTCCAGATTGGATTGGGAATTGGCTGTACATTATGGGATTCCTCCCGCAGATGCAGCCGTTATGGGCAAAAGTCTGGGTGACCACAGGGGTTTTAGCGGCCTATTTCTTAGGGACCGTGCCTTTAGTGCGCTCCCTTATTCGAGGCCGGTCCAATATGCGCTGGGTATGGGGGTCTGTCCTGTGGTACATGCTGACCGGAGTGGGCGTCACTTTTGGCGCGATGGATGGTTTTATTCACTGGGCATTGATTGCCGTGTGGGGCGGGTTGAGTATTCGAGGGGCGGCAATGCCCTGGTGGCAGCGTACTCACAAACCCTTTAAGCCAATCCAGATTGGCCTTGCTGAAATGGCCTGGTGCGGCATTATTGCCGCCCTCCTCACCACCTGAAAACACAGGGGTCGGGCTCCGCGCCCCTTACTTGCTTTCCTCCCGCCATAGCGAGCGCGCAGAAATGGCATAGAGAGGGATATTTTTCATCCACCCTTGATCCACATAATCCGCTAGTGAAAATCGAAGGGCACAGCCAACGTCAAAACGCTCGGAAAAAGCCCGTAAACTGCGGGATCGCACATTGACCTCCGCTTTCACTTCCACAGGATAGATGGCGTTTCCGTCTTGGAAAAGAAAGTCCACTTCACCGCGCGAATTGTCGGCAGACCAGTAGTAGGGGTCAAGGCCACAATCAGAAATCAATTGCTGGCAAACATATTGCTCAGTCAAAGCGCCTTTAAACTCTGTGAAAATGGCATTTCCTTGGACGATACTTCGCTCATCAAGGCCCGCCATTGCAGCCAGTAAGCCAATATCGACAGTGAAGAGCTTAAAAATGGATTCTTGAGCGTAGGCGCTGAGAGGAATGCCCGGCTTCGACACGCGCCGAATATCGACAGCGAGCCCCGCCCTCGTCAGCCATGTGACGGCAGAGCGATAATCACGCGCTCGCGCCCCGCTCGCAATATGCCCAAAAACGAATTTCTTATTTTCCTGACCCAAATGGGCGGGAATAGTCCGCCATAAGGCAAGCGTCCGTTCAGTTTCCTGTAGCGGTAAATGCTTAGATATATCCTGCGCATAGGCGCGGAGAATCTGCAGTTGGCTTTCTCGGACACGAGATAATTCTCCGCCACGCTGAAAAGTCAGAACAGCTTCAGGCATTCCACCGGTAAAGAAATACTCCCTTAAAGCAGCGGTGAGGCGGGCGGAAAATGCAGTAAAAAGAGTCGAGTCCGCCATATCCACTACCTCACGCAAGGATTCCCTACCCGTAGCATCAAGGAACTCCCGGAAGTTCAGTGGGTACAGGTCAAGGCTGGTGACCGCCCCGACCGGAAATCCGGTACCTTCATGCACAGTCAGCCCTAATAAGGACCCGGCGGCGGCAATCGCGAGCTGCGGCTTTTGCTCCCGAAAATACTTGAGCGACGTTAATGCCTTGGGACATTCTTGAATCTCATCGAGAATCAACAATGTCGAATCATCGGCAATACGCGTTCCCGTTTGCGCCTGAAGGGCAATAAGAATCCGATCCAGGTCATACCCTTCCTCGAAAAGAGTTGCCAGACCGCGCTGATTATCGAAATTGACATAGGCCACTTCAGAGAAATATCGCCGCCCAAATTCTTTGAGCAGCCAGGTTTTGCCGACCTGACGCGCCCCGCTCAGAATCAGCGGTTTGCGGTAGGGGTCCGTGCGCCACTGTTCAAGCCTGGCCATGAGATGACGTTCCATCGCTACCTCCACTCGCTTATGTGCAGATAATAACCAGGTTTGGCGAAAGTAAGGACTTAGTTTCGCCAATCTTGGCGATTTTCAGGACCTACGCGGATTTTTTGGTGCTTCAGATCACTTCACGAGGGCGGAGAGCGCCTCAAGGAAACGGTCATCCTCTTCCCGGTCACCAATGGTGACGCGCACCCCTTCAGGGAAAGGTCGGACAATCACACCAGCCTCCCGGCAAGCCCCCACAAAGTCCTCGCCTGCCCCTGGAAACCAGAGGAAATTTGCCTGCGATGGTGCCGCGGGAATACCCCTCTTGCACGCCTCCTCATAGACCCGAGTCCGCTCTGCGACTACCGCAGATACGCGCTCTTTCAGCGCTTCGCGATCATTAAGAGCAGCAATCGCAGCCGCAATGGCGGGGGCGGAAACAGCAAAAGGAATAGAGACAGCCTGTACAGCAGCGGCAATATCAGGATGCGCAACACAATAGCCGACGCGCAATCCCGCCAGAGCATAGGCCTTAGAAAAGGTGCGCATCACCAGAATATTCGGATGGTCTGCAATTAATGGAATAGCGGTAAACACATTCTCATCGGCGACAAATTCGCCATAGGCCTCATCGACAATCAGCAGAATATGTGGCGGTATTTCGGTGGCAATACGGCGAATTTCAGCCAGAGCTAATGCGCTTCCAGTGGGATTATTCGGCGAACATAAAATCATGGCCGCAGTGCGCGGCGTAATAGCATCCAGCATCCCGGAAATATTGTGAGCCCCGTCCTCGTGGGTAGGAATAGGGACAGGAATGCCGTGGGTGGCTGGCACCGCAATGGGGTAGGACTCGAAACTGCGCCACGGGAAAATGACTTCTGCGCCAGGTTCACATAAGGCCAGGAGTGTCGCTACCAAAATGGAGGAGGATCCAGCGCCAACACAGATCTGGCTATCCTCCACCCCATAGCGGCGTGCCAGGGCTTCACGCAGTGGCGCGCAGGTCAGGTCAGGGTAGCGATGGGCCGTTGCTGTGGCTTTGACCGCCGCTTCCACCACCATTGACGAGGGCGGAGTCACTGACTCATTCGAGGACATTTTGATCGCGCCCGGTTGCGTGCGGCCGGGAATATACCGGGGTAGCGCCTCAACCTCAGCGCGAATGGGGACCTGGAGTTCTTTCGCCATAGGTCTTTCTTACTCTGAGGCGCTCAGTCGTGCCCTGCCCGATCGAAGTGTGAACCGCGAGCGCCCCTACCCCTCACTTCAGGCAGTGGCCTAGAACACGGCGCGAGGCATTAGCTGTCAAGTCCCTGATCCGAACCTGGTAGGGCGATCTACACATAATAAGTCAGGGAAGAATCGGGGGTTCCCCTGAAGGCGGTTCACAGAATCCTTAGCGACAATACAGTCATGAGGTTTGTGATTCGCCTTCTTGGCACAATGCTGGGGATCTGGTTATCCACCCTGTTTATACCGGGTATTAGCATCCCTGTGGATACGTCTTTCACCACTACCTTGCTGACTTTGGCAGGTATTGCCCTGGTTTTGACTCTGGTGAATGGGATTGTTCGACCGATTATTGGCGTCCTCGCTTTCCCGTTATACCTGGTTACTTTCGGGCTTTTTGCCCTGGTCACCAATGCCATTGTGTTTATGTTGGCCGGTTGGGCGTCAACAGTGATTGGTATTCCTTTTGCTACTGGTGGTTTTATTCCTTCTCTTCTTGGTGGCACATTGACAGCCATTGTGTCGGCCATTGTGGTGGCTGTATTGGGGAAGGATAAGAGTCGGGACGACTAACCCTCACCTATATATCTCGCCACTGAGCGATGTCCTTGATGTGCACCCCTAGCGATGCTGTGGCCCGTCGGGGCTTTCAGGTAGCGACCGCTGGGGGTGCGTCTCCATTTTTGGTCTCGTTTTTCCCTGGCCACCCGCCTGGCCTGTCTTTTCTGTCCCTATGGGTTGCGGCACCACACGCTGGGTTTGTGCCGCCATACGCTGAGTCTGAACAGTGTGGACTGTTGTGGTGGTTCCTACGCCAATGCCCATGGCCTGAACTCGATGCTCTTCCCATTCGCGGACCTCTTCTAGACCTGGCCTGGCGCCGGCGGCTTCTATTTCGCTCATTGCCTCGGTGTAAACGGGCACATCATGAGCTCCAGCAGGTTCCCCTTTTTCATTTTTCAGCCCTAATTTGTCACCATCAAAATGGACGGTAACCTGCCCATCTACACGGGCATTATGTTCACCATCGAGGGCGGGCACGATATCTCGTGTGTTTTCCAAGCTAAGGACACGCACATTCGTATTTCCTGGAGTAAATGCCACTGGCGAGCCTGCCGTCATTACGGAGACCACGGTGTATTTGTCTAACACTTCCGGGTCTGTTGCTATTCCTCCGGCTTCAATACCTCCTTGGGAGTGTCCAATAAACTCCACTGGCTCTCCTTCGCCAATACCCACAGCTTCCATTCCCGCTAAAATGGCCCGCTTTTGATCGCTATCAAATCCGCTAATGTCTGCCAGATTCGTCTCAATATCCTGGGGATTGGTGCCCCCTGGCATCCACTGCGCGGTGCCTTTAATGACGACACTCCAACTGCGCGCTCCGTTGGGAGACACGTGTTCGAGGATCTCAAATTCGCCGGTGGTGTCATTACCTTCCATATGCTCAATGCGTTCAAAAGCTTCGGAGGCCTTTATGGGAGTCTTAACTTTCTGAAGCCCCACTGGCGCCAGGCCAGCAAAAACCTGCATGGCCTGCGTTATGCCAGGCAATGGTCCATCCCAGGGATTCTCACCAAAGGCGGGACTCGCGTAAGGGTGCGCCAAGGGCTGTCCCGTTAGCGGGTGATAGGGGTGAGGGATCGCTGCTGCCTGACGCTGTGCCTCCTCGGTCAGCGCTTCGCCAAATGGACTGGGCCCCACCCTTTTCTCCACTACTTTTTCTTTTCCCGTTTCACGGTCGATCACGGTGGTGCGGACATAGACTGAACCTCCGCGGTCACTGCCTGCTCCTGAGCCAAGAATGCCACGCAGTCCTCCGCCAGCGCCCTGCGCGGTCCAGCGGACATCTTCATTGCCGGGAAGATTCTTCTCCCCTGGGGGCGGCCCACCATGCAATCCACGTAAAGCTCGCGCTGCCCCTGCCACAGTAAATTGCGTGCGCGTCCCCTCATATTTTGGCGTGCTTTTAGGGACGAAACCAAAGGGAGGGCCCAAAGCGCCAGCCACTTCTTCAGGACGGAACTCGGCCATCCACCCATAGAAAGTGGCACCATCAGCATCAGCTGACCCCAGCACAAAAAGGGCATTTTCTAGAGCCTCAGCTTGCTGCCCAATATCGCGACTCAGCGTCCCCACTGTTTCGCAGGCTGTATTCAGTGCCTGCATTGCTGCAGCCCCTTCAGTGGCAGCGAAAGGGCCAAGAGCGGTGGCCACCGTGAGCTGCCCTAAAGCCTCATAGAGGTAGTTTTGCGCGGCCACTAAAGTGTCGTGCCGTTGGTGCATGGCCCGCACGCTCATTAATAACTTGTCGGTATCTACCGCTGTTTTCCCTGATGAAACGACCACGTCATTAAAGAAATCGTCTTTCATGGCTGGCCGCCTCCCCCTCCGCTTTGAGGCATATTCCCCCACCCTGGGCTTCCGGGAGCAGCAGGTCCACTAATCAGCGGCGGCCCAAAAGGATATCCGCCAAAGCCCGGAGTAATCACAGGATAGCCAACAGGCAGCGGTCTATCCACCATGTCATCGACAACAGGTTCAACGGTTTCCCACAGGTTTTTGGCGTGTTCAAGGGGATTCGCTGCCCGTAATGTTTCCTGCCCAAAAGCCTCGTAATAGCGTTGGATTGCTACTTGGGCATCAGCAATACTTTGCACCGCTAATGCGGCAAGTCTCGTAGCCTCATCTTTACGTTTTCTCGCGGCGTTCGCACTGGTTCCTTGCCAGTCCGGGTAGGTTTCAGCTGCCAGTTCGACGCTCACTTGTTCCACGGAGGCCGCAGCAATATGCACCCCACCTAGGCCGGCACCTCCACCTGGATATGGGCCGATCATGTCGATCTCCTTTCCGCATGATTGGCCACCCTAAGGACCCGTGCCCTACCCTCGCACTCTCGACCAGTGCGCCTGTGAATTGGACATAATGTAGGCACCTCCAATTGTGGATAACTCTTATCCACGCTTTGGCCTGTGGATACCGCGCCCCGCCCTCGTCTGAAAGAATGGGAGCCATGAGCGAGACAGCACTCTTTAGCCCTGCTTCTGGTTGGACCGATCTGGCGCAGGGGGGCGAAGCGTTATCTCCTTTAGATGGCCGTTACCGCGCTGCGGCGGCACCCCTGGCTAATCACCTGTCGGAGGCGGCTCTTAATCGTGCGCGTGTGCATGTGGAAATTGAGTGGCTGATTCACCTTATTGATGGTGGGGTTTTGCCGGGGGTTGATCCTTTAACCGAGGCAGAACGCGAGTATTTGCGCGCATTGCCGGTGGCTTTTGGGAATAAAGAAATCCGTCGTTTGGCTGAGTTTGAGGCAGAAACTCGTCATGACGTGAAAGCTGTCGAATATCTTATTGGTGAATATATGCGCGCCGCTGCCGACGTTTTAGGGGCCGATACGCGCCTGGGGAATCTCACTGAAGTGGTGCATATTTTCTGTACTTCGGAGGATATTAATAATCTTGCCTACGCATTAACTATTCAGGCGGCAACGAAGCAAGTGTGGCTTCCAGCAGCACGTGACCTTGTGGGTCGTCTTGATCAATTGGCGAGGGCGGGGGCCACTATTCCAATGCTGGCTCACACTCATGGCCAGCCGGCAACTCCGGTCACTATTGGCAAAGAAATGGCAGTGATTGCCCACCGTCTGCGCCGCCAAATTCGCCATATTGAATCCACGGAATATCTGGGCAAAATTAATGGCGCCACAGGGACATGGGCAGCGCATATTGTGGCTGTTCCTGATGCCGATTGGCCGCTGATTTCCCGCGCTTTTGTGGAAGGCCTGGGCCTGCAGTGGAATCCCTTGACCACACAGATTGAATCCCACGACTGGCAGGCTGAGCTTTATTCCGATATTGCTCGTTTTAATCGTATTGCCCATAATCTCGCCACCGATGCATGGACCTATATTTCGATGGGCTATTTCCATCAGAATCTGGCGGCACAGGGCTCAACGGGTTCTTCGACAATGCCCCATAAGGTTAATCCCATTCGCTTTGAAAATGCGGAGGCGAATCTGGAAGTTTCCAATGCGCTGCTGGATTCACTGTCAGCCACTTTGGTGACGTCGCGTATGCAGCGCGATCTGACCGATTCGACCACTCAGCGCAATATTGGTGTGGCTTTTGGCCATTCATTATTGGCTCTGGATAACCTTATTCGCGGCCTGGACGGGATCGATATTTCCGCTGAGCGTATGG
>JAUNHH010000022.1 GCA_030524055.1 Actinomycetaceae bacterium
CCAGCGGGTCCCGGTCTTCACCCATCCCCCCCAAAAAACAGACAAACACCACCACTCTTTTATCCTGCGCCCACACTCATGCTGGGAGTCCGGCAGGAAACAGACAATGACCGTCTTTAAACCCTGCGCCACTAAGGCAAAAATGCCTGTTCCCACTTTTGGTTCGTGCCCTGATGGCGATATTTTGCTGAGGCTATACGCCATCGCCCATTTTTGCGCACGCATTTAAAACGCCATTCATACTCTTCGCTAACAAGCGTCGGTGCGATCGCCCTTGTATGTACTAGGCATTCGCGAGGACGGGGTTCTTCTATGCTGACTAATCTGAAAGCAGGTGTATAGCGAGGCGGGTAGCCAACTCTAGACATTTGCGAGTTTCTGTCGCTCGTGAAATGAATTGCGGCAATGGCGGAACCTGCCTTCAGGGACTGCCTTAAATTTGCTAGTGCAAAGTCCTTTCTCGTTTGACTTGTCACCGAAGCGCCGGCCCGTGCTTCATATTGCGACTCCCAGGTCCATATGGCGGTGATATAGCTATAGACAACTTCAACCGGCGTCGCATCAATAGGGAGCTCATCACCTTCGTGCAATGTCGCAGGGTCCCAGCGCAGTGCGGGCCATTCCATTACCTCGGGGGCCGGTGGTTTCTCTGGGTCCTGCACCCCCAGTGCCTCCAATATTTCCAGGCAACGTTGCGCTTTCCGCTGCTGCGCAAACTCGACAATCCCTTCACCCCGATGGGTTTGCACTGATAAGTCCGCACCGTTGTCTACTAAAAGACCTAGCGCTTGGACATTGTCCTTCATTATTGCCTGGTGCACAGCTCCGAACCCAAAAGAGCTCTCAACAGGAATCCGATTGATATCTGCCCCACGGGCAATGAGAAGCTGAATTAAAGGAAGGTCTCCACGATAGATCGCCCATGTGAGTGATGTGTATCCAAGGGCATGACAACTCGCATTCACGTCAGCACCATGATCGAGTAGGAACTCGGCAACGGCGTAGTGTCCCTGGATCGTTGCCTCAACAAGGCAAGTTCGACCGGTCCCTTTATGGCGGTACTCGATATCATCACCCCGGTCCAGTCGTTTCCGGACTTTCTCTATATTGCCAGCTGTTACCGCCCTAAATAAATAATGAGTCACTCTCTCACTCTATCAAAGTGATAGGGCCCACTTCATCGTCACCTATATGCGCTTGCTATTCCTTCTTCCAGATGGTCGAATTGTTCTTGTCATCGTAAAGATCGACTTCCAAAGGAGAACACTATGGATCTCGGAAACCTCGCCGGACAGGCTCAGGACGCCCTCAAGAATGTTGGTACTGAAGAAAACACCGACGCCGTGCTCGACAAGGTTGCTGACGCTGCCAAGTCCGCCACTGGTGGCCGCTTCGACGAGCAGATTGATGCCGCTCGCGCCGCTGCCGATGAGAAGCTCGGCCAGTGAAATACTGACGTGAAAAAGGCCGGAACCCGGAACTCGGGTTCCGGCCTTTTACATATACGCGCCCCGGCCTCGTGAATGAGAAAGGGGAAGGAATGAGACAATACGACTATGGAAAACGCCTCTGGGACTATTCTCCGGCGAGGAACACTGTATTTAGCGGCCACACCCATTGGCGACACTCGCGACGCCTCAGCGCGCCTTATTGGCGCTCTCCACGAAGCTGACATTATTGCCGCGGAAGACACCCGTAAACTCCATAGTTTGCTTGCCCGGCTCGACTGTCAACCGAGTGGGAAAATCCTGAGTTTACATGACCATAATGAAGGCCAGCGTGCCCAAGGTCTGATTCGGGCCGCTGAAGACGGAGCACGTATTCTGATTGTTTCCGATGCAGGAATGCCCACCGTTTCTGATCCGGGATACCGGGCAGTTACCTTAGCTGTGGAGGCTGGTATCCCTGTCAGTGCTATTCCCGGGCCCTCGGCACCTTTAGCGGCATTGGCAGTGTCAGGCCTTCCCAGTGATCGTTTTTCTTTTGAGGGCTTCCTGCCGCGTAAAGACGGCGAAGCGCAGCGTTTTCTTTCCGCATTATCCACCGACACGCATACGCTGATTTTCTTCGAGTCTCCTAAACGCCTACATCACACGCTAGCGCGAATGGCAGAGGTGTTTGGCACCGATAGGCGCGGCGCCGTCTGCCGGGAACTCACGAAGACCCACGAAGAGATTATCCGCGGGACGCTCGGCGAATTGGTGGCAACTACCAAAGGTGAAATCCGCGGCGAAATCACCATTGTTATTGAGGGCTTCCGCGGGCAGATCCAGGCAGCAGATTATGTTGACGCAGTACTCCACTTGGCAGATGAGGGAATGCGTCTAAAAGACGCCGCAAAAGAAGTTGCGCACACTACGGGAGCACGCGCAAATGACCTCTACACCGAGGCGCTTCAACGCAAAAACGCGTAGTAGGGCATCCTCGCTGTAGCGTTGTCGGTCTGTTTTATAGGCTCCTGCGCTCAACAGCGCGAATAATCCAGAAGATCGCTCCAAACAGCATAATGAAAAAGCCACCCGTGGCAAGGAACGACGCCCCAATGGTACCTAAGACGCCGCCACCAATCTGCCGGATGGGGTTATTAGTCAACAGAGTTTGGCCCAGCGCTATCTCTTGATTCCCCGAGATTTGCGTACAGTCAATTGAATATGTTCCCTCCTCGCTGGCAACGAAATTTGTAAAGCTGCGCCAATCACGACCGTTAATAGACCGGGCTTCATTGGCGATTCGGGATTGCTTGATGTCTTTACCGCTCGGAGAAGTGATTGTGCACGAAGAAGCGAACTCATGATCCCATTCGTCACCCTCAGTAAACAGAGCGTATTGCGTTTCCGCTTTTAACTCGGCACTGAGTGCGTCGCGTGAAGAAAAAGTATCGAGGTGCATTGCGCCTGGAAAAGTGCTGAATGCTGATCCGAAAGAAAATGCCGCTAAAGCGCAGCCAACAATCATCATTAAAAGGCCAATAATGGTGGTGACAATTGGGGCTTTAAGGCTTTTTCGCCGTGGTGGGGTGGTGGGAGTCTGCGCCTGAAAATTCTGATAGGTCGGCTGGCCGGGTTGCCCAGCTGGCGGATAGGCGGACATAGTGATGCTCTTTCTTCTCGGGATCGGCCACGCGCGAGGTGCCCACGGCGCGATATGTCAGTGCGATGAAAAAACGTCCCTACTTGAACATAGTTTAACCCCGGCCTCGTCCATGACTTTCGCAGCGGCAATCCCTAATTCCTCGCTGACGGGCTCGGTGAGGTCCTCAAAAACGCGTACGCTAAGGCCCTGGGATACGCCATCAAGGGCGGTTTGGGCGACACAATGGGATTGAGCTAACCCCACGATATCTACATGGGTGATGCCGCCATCTTGGAGTACATCGGTTAAAGAACGGCCCTCGTCGTCGTTTCCCTCAAAGCCAGAGTAGGCGGCACTGTAGTGTCCTTTGCGAATGGCAATATCCGCATTCAAATTGACGAGGGCGGGGTGTAATTCTGCTTCTGCGCTCCCGGCCTGCCCATGAGGTGGCCAGGTGTCAATAAAGTCAGGGGTGGGGGAGAAGTGGTCGCCTGGATCAATGTGCCAATCCTGGGTGGAAATCACTAGGCAATACTGCGTTCGATTCGCTTCAACGAAGTCAGCAATGCGCTCAGCACAGGCATTACCGCCCGGAACGGGAAGGGATCCGCCCTCGCAAAAGGTGGGCTGAACATCGACAACAATGAGGGCTCGGCGCATCCTTCATACTCCTTATGCGATGGTGCTTACCACAACCGTAGCGCTTTGTCGCTGTCACTGCCTCAGTAAATGCGAAAAAGAGTGCAATGGAACACATTGCAGTGCTCCACATAAACGGAATACCTGGGAAAACCCTGTATATATGCGGCAAAGAATCTGCTTGATATGTAAAGTAGCTGATCGGAGGTGTCCACTGTATGAGAAATAAGAGAATAGGGGTTGTGGGCTAGATACTCGCTATGTACCATTTCTCGTACAGGCAGTGATCTGCAGTTGTAGGTCTAGTCCCGAAAGGTTTGTCGCGTGGATACGATCCCATCACACGTCGGCACAACAATGACTTCGCTCCCTATCGAATACCAGATTGCGGGGTGGGTCGGCGTCGTTGCCCAGTTAGTCCTAGTTGCCACTCTTATGTTTGTTGCGCTGCGCTATTTACATCGCCGTAAAAAGCCGTTGCGTTTTGCCCAGCGGGCTGATGATCAATTCGCAGTTGCGGATGCCCTTGGAGTTGCTTCCTTCTCTATTCCCACGATTGCCCTGGTGGGTCAAGAATCCCCTGTCGGGATTGCTGCGCCTAGTCCGCACGCCTCCTAATTCTTCCCCATCTGAGGTAGCGGCGCCTACGCCTATCTGGCTAAAGATAGGCCGCTTCAGCAGTTCTCAGCCCGGAATAACCTGGGCTGAGAACTGCTGTTGCATTTTGCTTTTGCCTTCTTGCCAGATGCGCAGAATCTGGTCTTCAATATCGATCTGATCGGCCCGGGCAAATCCATTGATGGATTCCTGATAGGCAATAAAATCTCGTGCGGCATCCGCAAGAGAGTACTCCCATGTGAAGTCGGGGAAGTCTGTGCGGAAACGTTCCACCGAAAAATACAGATGATGCTGGGTAAGGTCGCGGAGCGCAGAAGAAAGAATCTGCGGGTGGTCGAGGGAAAGAATAAAGTCGGTAGGGATATGTTCGATCAGTGGTTCAACTCCCACTGCCTCAGCAAAAGCGTGCAGATACTCGTCATAGGTAGTGGGCCCATAATGTCCGCAGGTATAGTCGCGGCCACGCGAAAGATCCGATTCGCAAATATGGGCAATCATGAGCCCCGTATTATGTGCCGCGCACACATCTAAAAGGGTGGTCCCATCTCCGGGGGAAAGGATCGGCAAACCTCGGCGTAAACGAGAGACTAAGTGGCCTCCGCGGTGAATCCCAAAGGCAGTCATAGCAAAGGTCTTCCCCAAGCTATATCCCGGGCGAATAATCGTCAGCGAAGTGTGGTTATCAGCGCCGAGCGCCTGACGGAAAATCTCTTCGCAGGCCTTTTTATTGATCGCATAGTCCCCTGCGGCTGCATTCCACGGGTGATCTTCACGCATAGGCAAATGGCTGAGAGGGTAACCGTACACATCGGCTGTGCTTACGAAAATAAGGCGATCTGGCCGGTGTGCAGATAATGCGCGAATGACGGTATGTGCTTGCTGAGGATCGAAACAGGTCGCGTCGATCAGAATATCTGGGCGAAAAGTCGCTAGCGTTTCGCTCAGAAAAATCTCATTATCTCGATCGCCCAGATAAACCTCTATTTTCCCGTCATATCCGAGGAGGTGATCAGGTCGGCGTTTTACCACCCCAACTACCGCATCGCTGCGCAAAAAATGGCGGATAGTGGAGTCAGAAATATTTCCTGGACCGCCAAGAAAAAGGACGCGACGAGAAGGAGTGGTCATTATGATGATTGCCTTTTGATGAGGGTCGGTTGAAGGAGAATAGGGGTTTCCACTGGCTCACCTTCAAGTTGAGCGAGAAGCATATCTGTAGCGCGCTGGGCGATTTCTTGCCAGGGATTCGTAATAGTGGTCAGAGTTGGCACTGATAAAGCGGCAAATTCGGCATTATCAAAACCAACCACTCGAATATCTGCCGGCACCATTCGCTCTGCGTCACGCAAGGCACTTAATGCTGCAACAGCCATTCGATCAGAGCCAACAAAAAGACCGTCAATATGCGGGTGGGTACGCAGGATTTTTTGCGTCAGTTCGTGAGCATTGGCTTCTTCGAAAGTGCCATGTTGGACATCAATAAAGTCAATTCCCTCATGTGCGAGGGCGGAGCGTGCGCCTTCAAGGCGTTCCCTTGAGGAAGCAATATCCATAGGGCCGGTAATCATGGCGATATTACGTGAGCCACGTTCAATAAGATGTTCTGCGGCCATATAACCGCCAGTGACATTATCTAGGTCAATAAAATGCGTGGACGTGTGCCCAGCTGAGGCCTGTTTGTCTTCTGATTCTTCTTCAATGGGGCGCCCAAGGAAAACATGAGGCAGGCGCAATTCCTTCATAAGGCCAGGAAGATTATCGCCATCATGATGAGAAACAATAATGGCGGCATCAGCTCGACCACTACGCAAGTACTGGTCGAGTTTTTTCCGGTATTCACCATCGCCCATGAGCAGACTCATATGTAGGTCGGTGGGGGCAAGTTTCTCAGCGATTCCGGAAATAACAGTGGGGAAGAAAGGATCCGCGAAAAGCCGTGTATGGGGTTCAGAAACAATAACGGCAATAGTGTCTGTGCGTTTGGTGGCCAGCGACCGTGCGACCAGATTCGGGACATAACCCAATTCGCGCACGGCCCGGTCAATAGCAGCTTGAGTAGAGGCTTTAACTTGCGCGCCTCCGCGCACCGCCCTGGATGCCGTTGCTCGGGACACTCCCGCCGCGCGGGCAACGTCATCTAGGGTCGGTGCGAGAGGTCGGCTCATTCCAGCTCCAGTTGGTGTGTACGTGCCAGGTCCGAATACCACAGGGCGCTGGCCTTAGGAATCCGTTGCTGGGTGTCATAGTCAACTCTGACAATACCGAAACGTTCGGTGTAACCGAAGCTCCACTCAAAATTGTCGAGGAATGACCAGACAAGGTAGCCGCGAATATCCACTCCATTGTCCATCGCCTTATGCACGGCTTCAACATGATCACGGATATACGCCAGACGATCATTGGTATCGTCAACGAAACCATTCTCATCAGGCTGGTCGCGATAGGCGGCACCATTTTCGGTAATCACAATGGGAACGCCGGCTTCGCCGGTGTAATCGCGGTGAATCCGCTCTAACATGAGGCGAAGATCCTCGGCATTGACTTCCCAGCCCATTGAGGTGACAGGTAGGTCACGAGCCACCCCATTGTTATTCTCATTACCTACCATTGGTGAGGCATGAAGATAACCGTGCTCATCCTTGCGAGGTTCGGGAATCTCATCACTCACAGGCGCTGCCTGGACGCCACCGTTGTAGAAGTTAATTCCCAGGACATCAATAGGAGCGCTAATCAGCTCCATATCGCCCTCGCGAGCGACCTTGCCTAACCCTGCCTCAGACATAAAGTCCAGGACATCAGCTGGATATTCGCCCTTAAAGATGGGATCCAGGAAGACCCGGATAAAGCCGCCATCAAATTTATGGGCAGCAGCCACATCAGCCGGATTATTCGGATCAGCGGGGTGCACATGGGTGGTATTGACCGTAATACCCACAGTCAAATCCCGCGGGGCTCCACGCAACGTTTGAATGCCTAAACCGTGGGCGAGAAGAAGATGGTGAACAGCATCGACCGCTTCGCTGGGGCTGACATGCCCCGGAGCATGCACACCTGAGGCATAGCCTAGGAAAGACGAACACCATGCTTCATTGAGCGTCGTCCAAATATCAACACGGTCGCCGAGGGCATCAAGGAGTACCTGAGTGTAGTCAGCGAAACGATAGGAGGTGTCCCTATTGACCCACCCGCCCTGGTCTTGCAGGGCCTGTGGTAAATCCCAGTGGTACAGGGTCAGCCAGGGGGTGATTTCTGCCTGAAGGAGTTCATCCACCAGACGAGAATAGAAATCCACGCCCTTCTGGTTCACTGCTTTCCCGTCAGGGCACACACGTGCCCACGAGGTTGAAAAACGGTAGGCATTGAGATTGAGACGCTTCATCAGCGCCACATCTTCAGGCATGCGGTTGTAGTGATCGCACGCTACCTGCCCATTAGAGGCATCAAGAATTCGGCCCGGCTGGTCACAGAACTCATCCCAAATAGAGCGTCCGCGTCCATCATCTGGGGCCCCGCCCTCGATCTGGAAAGCAGCGGTAGCCGCCCCAAAAAGGAAAGAATCGGGGAATGTCAATGTGCTCATCCCTTGACAGCTCCTTGCATAACGCCTGCGACCAACTGACGGCCAGCGAAAATAAAGAGAATAATCAGTGGCACCGTTGTAATCACTACGCCGGACATAATCAGCGAGTAATCCTTAAAGTACCGTCCTTGGAGAAGGGCCAATGCCAAAGGCAATGTTGGATTCTGCGGACCCAAAATAATGTAGGGCCAGAAGAAGCTTGTCCACGACCCCACGAAGGAGAACAGACCGAGCATAGACATGGCGGGACGGGCAGCGGGCAAACCGACATGCCAGAATGTGCGGAACATTGAGCAGCCATCAACGCGAGCAGCCTCTACCAACTCGTAAGGAAGGGCCGAACGCAGATATTGGGTCATCCAGAAAACGCCAAATGCGGAGGCTAAACCGGGGACGATCACCGCTTGAATGGTGCCCACCCACTGCAGCTGCTTCATCACAATAAAGAGTGGAACAATGCTGAGCTGGGCCGGAACTGCCATTGTGCCAATAATGAAGAGAAGCAGCGCATTGGAGCCTTTAAAGCGGAGCTTCGCAAAAGCGAAACCAGCCAAGGTGGAAAAGAACATGACTGCCAGTGCGGTAATCGTGGCAATCAACAGCGAATTCCAGGCTGCGCGCATGACAGGCACATTGGGCTGAGTCAGCAACTTCGACAGATTCTCCCAGAGCTTAGGAAGATCAGGGAAAAGCAAGGGGAGGGGATTTTGGGCAATTGCTGGCCCCGTTGAGGAGGCAAGCAATACTGCGTAGTAAATCGGGGCTGCTGAGAGCAGAACCGTAATAGTGAGGAATGCGTAGGTTAACCATCCTGGGCGACGATTGACGCCATAGGACGCGCCGCGGGAGGAATGCATTTCTCCGCGCCGAATGGCTGCGCGACGGGCTGCGCGGGCTGCCCCTTTTCCAGCCATTTGCTCAATGGCGGGGGCAGACATCTGGGAATCAGAACGGCTCACGATGTCACCTTCTTCGTTGCCTTGGCCTGTGCTGCTGGGGTCGTTTTTGTTGAGCTCTTCGCAGAAGTAGCTGGTGGCGTGACCCGCTTCTTTTTCTTCTTCTTTGTCGAGGGTTCCTCAGAGGAAATCAGGCGAACAAGCAGGTAGTTCAGAATCGACAGGACAATAATGATGATGAAAAGAATCCACGCAACGGCAGCGGCGCGCCCGAAGTCTTTCGTATTACCCCAGCCCATCTGATACAGATACATGGCTGTGGTTTGCCATTGCCTATTGGCGCCACCTTTACCGTCGCCGTCATAGGTTGTTGGCTCATCAAAGATCTGCAAGCCGCCAATAGTCGAGGTGAGAACCACGAAAATAAGGGTGGGGCGCAGCATCGGAATGGTAATGGAGAAAAAGCGCCGCATCCGACTGGCGCCATCAATAATGGCAGCTTCATAAAGTTCACGAGGGATTGCCTGCATTGCCGCCAAAATAATGAGGGAGTTATACCCGGTCCACCGGAAGTTCACCATGACAGAAATCGCGAAGTGAGCAGCTAGGGGGTCAACGTGCCACATAATCGGCGTTCCCCCAAGAAGGGAGAGGACGCCGTTAATCAGGCCAGACTGGTCAGCGAATAACTTCGAGAAAATGACGGACACTGCAACAGGGGTGACCACGTAGGGGAGAAGAACGCCGAGGCGCCAGAAGGTTTTTGCCCGTAGATTGGCGTCAAGAACAGCAGCAATCCACACGGACAAAATAAGCTGAGGCACCGCGGAGAGAACAAAGATAGAGAAGGTATTTCCTAGGGATTGCCAGAAACGTCCCTGTCCCAGAACGTTGACAAAGTTCCCCAGGCCAACGAAACCGCCGTTGCCGCTAATCAGGTGCCATTTATGTAGCGAGATAAATGCCGTATAGAGCAGGGGGTAGAGGCCTGTTAGGGCAAAAATAATAAAGAAGGGGGCGATGTATAGGTAAGGGCTGACCTTAACATCGAGGCGGTCAAGATGGTCGCGGAAAGTGAATTTGGGTTTATATCCGCGCTGCCGCTGAGGTGGTGCTGATGATTCACGCTCTTGTGGGCTCATATTCCTCTCCCTCACGTGAGGCCCGGGGCACCCTGGTGGGTGCCCCGGGCGAGGTGGTGTGCTAGATCAGGGGGCGCATAAAACGCCCCAAAGGACTACTCAAATTCGAGGGCCTCAAAGTCTGACAGCGCCTGCTGCCAGGACTCTTCAGCGCTTTGAGCGCCAGTATCCACACGGTTCAGGGCTTCACCCACGACGTCACGGACAGAGGCGTAGTACTTGCCAGTGTAGGGCTGGACCTTAATTGCCTGAGCCTGGGACGAGTAGATCTCGCCAGTGGGAGCGTTGTTGAAGAACTCAGATTTTTCGCCAGCAATCTCGGGAGACTTCAGGGCTTCGACCTGGCTGGGGAAGGTGTCCTTCGCCTTGTAGGCCTTAATCTGCTGTTCGGGAGCGGTCAGCCAATCAGCGAGTTTCTTGGCTTCTTCCTGATGCTGAGACTGGGTGGGGACCATCAGGTAGGAACCACCAGAGTTGGAGGCGCCGCCGGGGAAGACAGGGGCGATATCCCAGCCCTTCACGCCCGTGGCCTGTTCTTCAATGTAGCCAGCCATCCAGGAGGGGCAGGCAATGGTGGCGAACTTGGGATCACCCTGGAAAGAGGCAGTCCAGTCTTCGCTCCAGGACTGGAGTTTGGCGGACTTGTCGAGGTTAGCCACGATGGAGTCGTAGACCTTCTTAATCTCGGCATTGTCCTTCAGAGGAATAACAGTGCCATCAGACTTTTCAAAGGCGTTGGGCATCTGGGAGATCATGCCCTGGAAGATCGAGCCTGAGGAGTCAAACCAGCCGACATCCTTATTGGCAGCCTTGAATTTCTTGCCAACCTCGAAGTAGTTATTCCAGTCGCCATTGAGGAGTTTGGCTACTTCATTGCGGTCAGAGGGAAGGCCCGCAGCCTGGAAAAGGTCGGCGCGGTAGCAGATGGCATTGGGGGCAGAGTCAGTGCCGTAGCCAAGAAGACGGCCGTTAGGATCGGTTGCCTTCTTGGTCTTCCAATCCAGCCACCGTCCCTTAGTGGAGTCGCTGGTCAGGTCAACCCACTGATCGCTGTATTCGATCATTTCAGGCATCCAGTCGCCTTCAACAGCCTCAATATCGGCTAGACCAGATCCAGCAGCGAGGTTGGTGGCGAGTTTGGTGCGGGCGTCAACGGTATTGGGGGCACGCTCTTCAATAATGTTGATCTCGGGGTGGAGTTCCATGTACTCCTTGTAGAGCTCGGTGTAGCCGAAATCGTTGAAGAGCGAGACGCGGATATTGGTCTTGCCGGGAACAGCACCAGAAATCGCTTCGTCGCCAGCGGCAGCGCCCGATTGGGTGGCACTTCCACCAGCGCATGCAGTGAGCGCCAAGGCGAACACTGCCAGCGAAGCTGTGCTGACTTTCCGCAGGTTCATGAGAACTCCTTCGTTCGTCGATCCAGACGCTCAAACCCACGTGAGAGCGGGGTGAGAGCGCTTCCATTCGGATGGCAAAAAGCATACACTGCCGCGTTCTTGTGTCAAGCTCCATAGGAAAAGCCAGTTTTCGCGCAATAAAGCGGAGGCCATGACGGGAAAATGTCATGACCTCCGCACCCGCTGTCAGGTTACGGTTTGGTTTCAGTACACCGGCGGTGGATTGTCTCGCAACTCCTCAGGAGTAATTGAGGCGCCAGGTTCCTGTTTGGCGGTGCTGAGATTCACGAAATGGAATGTGCGCCACTCGTTGGTAATACGCTTGGCGCGCGAGAGACCCACCCCTGGGAAGTAACCACCCATCTGGTCTTTTTTGGTGGTCGTTTCGGGGTACCAGTCCGCACCAACTTGCATATACCACTCGGCAAGATGGCGATCATCAACCTTCGTGGGATCATCCACAATCAGGCGGGCGTCCATTTCCACATGAACAGCCTTCACATCGCCCGTATCAAATGGCGTAGGTGTACCCCAGCCGTGGTAAATGCGAGGCTTGCCAGTAGATTGGTCAAGATCTGTGAGAGGTAGAACAGCACGATTGCCATTGCCTGTGTCGCGGAAATCGGCTTCGCCAATGGTGTAGGACACGCCCCAGTCCCAGTTTGCACCACTAACTTCGTAGGGGCCGTAGGAGTCCCATGTATTCGTTGAGGCGCGAAGGATATGGAATTTCAGTGGCCGCATTTCAATACGGACATTTTTTGCGCGATTATCTGGACCGGGGGTGGCGTGCTGCCAGGTTTGCAACGCATTCCACAGATCGTCATCAAGGAATTGCTGACCTGACTGAGGAACCCACTCACGCCAATAGTCAGGAGCATTCGTTCCTCGGGCGATACTGCCCTGCATGACGTGAGGTCCGTGAAGGCGACCCCAGATTTCTGTACCCAATTGACGGTCATTGCACATGGACATGTCGTCAATCATGGTTTGGACGCGGTCTTCGGAGTCGTATCCGGAGTCATTGGGCGGAAGACCGTAGCAAATGGGGTCGATCGGTGTGATCTTCGCTTGAGCGGTATCAGGGATGGCGACAATGCCCACTGTAGCTGCGAGGATTCCCGCCCCGAGCATTGAAATGAGGCGCTTCATACTGTTTCCTATCGTCGTTGAAGGTTACTCAGCTGAGTCGCGGCCAGACACGTCACTGTCAGTGGCCTAGGGAACAGTCAACCATGCTTCGCCGCGTTTTGGAAGCGCTTTCATTGGGGAATATCAAAAGAAAAGCTAGGCAGGTCAGCGCATATTTCGCTCAGAATTGACGAGGCCGGGGCACACCTGAAACCCTCACGGCGTTTCTGATCAAGTGCGTTCCCCGGCCTCGTGAACGAGAAGTGGCGGTGAAGCCGTCAACTGTTCAGGACTAGGAGGCCTGTCCTGTTGCTTGCCAGTGGGCAAACTCCTGAATCTTCAGGCACATATCCTCCACGATGAGTCGCATATCCAGATCGGTATAGACCCGCATCTGACGGGTGGCGGCCATTGGGCGATAATCCCCTGACTCCATAATCCGCGGGGTTGGACGAAGGAGCCACTTCGATGAGGACGTATCCGCCTCAAATACCGTTTGCAAGGCGGTAATCAAAATAAGGGCATTATCCCCAATGTCATAACCGCCAGTAATAGGGTGATTCCCATCGCGAGAACAGGACTCCAACATATGCTGAATTTCGGAGAACATGTATTTACCCAACGGGCCAGTTCCTCCAATGCGAATACGCAATTCTGACTCAGCAATAATGCATTGGCGGTAGGTGCTGCGGGGAACCTGCCAAATAATCAGATCCTCGGTGTCAAAGCAGACACGCCCAGAATTCACGTCAATCATCAGATTGTATTCGATAGGCATATGTCCAACGGGCGGATCTGCTAAGCCCACCCATTCTGGTCCGCCTACCCATACTAAGGTGAGTCGGCGCGCGACTTCCGGCTCCAATAAAATCGCTGATGCTAAATCAGTCAGGCCACCGCCTGCAGCGTAATACAGGGGACGATCATCCTCTTTTAATGCCTCAGCAATAATGCCCTGAACAGCTGGGGAATCAACCGGTGTGCTTATATCGGGCAGGCCGTGTTCGGCGCCGCGCCAGATTAGCTCTGTGGATTCACACCCCATTCGCGCAAAGAGGTCGCGGACAATCAACTCCGCATCCGTTGCTGTATGTAGCGAACGAGTGCTGGGGTCATTAGCGCGAAGGTGGGAGGCAACAATGCCTACAATCTCGACGCTGGGGGAGAGTAAATGGTGAACGAGTTGGTAGAGGTCGTCAGGATCGCCAGCAAAATCGTTATCGACGATAACGCGCGCGCATGGTGGACATGGCGGAATTTCGCGCCATGGGGTTTGGCCATAATGCCAACGCCGATCCGCAGGAATTCCGTGATCAATATTGGGCTGAGGAAGCCGAGTCATTGCCTCTCCTTCACCGTCATTGGGTAGGACTAGTAGCGCAACGATAGCGCTAGTCGAGACTGAATGGAAGCGTTCTCACCTGTCGTGGCGACGAACATGGACTATTGGCCCGTAGAATAGGGGGCTATGAGTCGCATCCTCTCCGCCGTTGCCTGGCCCTACGCGAACGGTCCCCGCCATATTGGACATGTCGCAGGATTTGGGGTCCCCTCCGACGTCTTTTCCCGCTATATGCGAATGGCTGGACATGACGTGCTGATGGTGTCAGGAACCGACGAGCATGGCACCCCGATTCTGGTGGCAGCAGATAAAGAAGGCGTGACTGCGCGCGAATTAGCGGATCGGAATAACCGTCTCATTGTTGAAGACCTAGTGAATCTCGGTCTGTCTTATGATCTCTTCACCCGGACAACCGCAGGTAACCACTATGCCGTCACAAGGGCAATGTTTGAAGTGGTCCGCGATAACGGCTATATGTTGGAACAGGTCACACGATCTGCTATTTCTCCCTCAACGGGGCGGACATTACCTGATCGATATATTGAAGGCACCTGTCCCATCTGTTCTACCCCTGGGGCGCGCGGAGACCAATGCGATGCCTGCGGCAATCAATTGGACCCCACTGATCTGATTGATCCCCATTCCCGCATTAATGGGGAGACCCCTGAATTCGTTGAATCAACTCATTATTTCCTGGATTTGCCTGCCCTGGCTGAAGCGCTATCACTGTGGCTTGATGAACGGGAACAATCGGGGACATGGCGACCGAATGTCATTAACTTCTCCAAGAATTTCCTCGCTGATATCCGCCCCCGTGCAATGACGCGCGATATTGACTGGGGTATTCCTGTCCCCGGTTGGGAGGATCAGCCAGGAAAGCGTCTCTATGTCTGGTTTGACGCGGTGATTGGTTATCTTTCGGCCTCGATTGAGTGGGCGCGCCGCAGCGGCGATCCTGAGGCCTGGCGCCAGTGGTGGAATGAGCCAGACGCTCTGTCCTACTACTTTATGGGCAAGGACAATATTGTCTTCCACTCCCAAATTTGGCCCGCTGAATTGATTGGCTATAACGGTGCGGGATCTCTTGGTGGAAATGTGGGCCCACTCGGTCCATTAAATCTGCCAACAGAAGTGGTCTCCAGCGAATTCCTGACAATGGAAGGAAAGAAGTTCTCTTCTTCCCATGGAATCGTCATTTATGTCCGCGATTTTCTTTCGCGTTACCAAGCTGATGCCCTGCGTTACTTTATTTGCGCAGCTGGCCCGGAAAGTTCGGATGCAGATTTCACTTGGGCGGAATTTGTTCGCCGCACCAATGGTGAATTAGTGGCAGGCTGGGGAAATCTCGTTAATCGCACGGCCTCGATGATCCATAAGCGTTTCGGCGAAATCCCTGCCCCTGGAGCTCTAGAAGAGATCGACCGCGCCTTACTGAACGCCCTTGAAGCTGGCTTTACTGAGGTGGGCGACCTTATTCGTCATCACCGTCAAAAGGCTGCCCTTGGCGTGGCAATGCGTTTAGTAGGTGAGGCAAATAAATATATTGCTGACACAGAGCCCTTTAAACTGAAAGCCCCAGAAGAACAAGAACGCCTCGCCACCATTTTATGGGTGCTGGCACAGGCAGTGGCAGACCTGAATATTATGCTCAGCCCATTTCTGCCCCATGCGGCAAATGCGGTGAATGCGGTCATGGGAGGCAGCGGGGATATTGCGCCAATGCCACGTATTGATGAAGTGGCCGAACTTGACCCCGATGTTTTGCCCGAGGATTTTGCTGGGCGCAGCACCTACCCAGTCATTACTGGTGACTATTCCGGATTCCCTGAATGGCAGCGCCACGATGTTAAACCTGGGACGCCCATTGCTAAGCCGCAGCCTGTCTTTACTAAATTGGATGAGGCCATTGTCGAAGAAGAATTGGCCCGTTATGGGGCCAGTATTCCCGATGATGTGACGGGCGCCTAAATCCATTGACGAGGGCGGGGTAGCGAATTGGATCGCGCCCCGCCCTCGTGAATTCTCTAAAGACAAAGGAAAAGCAAAACGATGGCACGGAGAAAACGGAAAACTCTGCCGAAAGACTGGGCTTCTCTCTGCGAATCTTCCTCGGTAGAGGAGCTGAAAACCCTCCTTGAGGATGGTTATGAGCTCTATGCCTACAATGACCGTTTTCAAAAGCTGACAGCGTGGATGACGCCCTGCACCCCACTTGAGGTCGTGCGATGGCTCATCGAAGAACGCGGTGCAGATATTCAGCATCAGGGAGAATTTGCCGCTACCGCTTTAAGTGAAGCGCTAGAAACGGAAAATGAAGAACGGATTCGTGCCCTCATTGATTTGGGTGCAGATCCCACCAGACCTAAAGATCTGGCTATGTGTGCCCGATTTAAACGCGTAAAAGCTGCCAGGATTCTTCTGGAATCCGGTGCCCATCCCGATCCGGATATGTCTGATTTTAATCGCCCACTATCTGAAGCCCTTCACCGGACCCCTGATTTTGCGCAGAGCCTGGAACTCGTCGAGGTATTCCTGTCGTATGGGGCAAAAATTCGTCGCGCACAAAAAGACTATTTACTCGAAGCGGCCCACGATTTTGAGTTCCGACGCCAGAGTTTGTCAGCGGAACGGATTGCCGCTCAAGAACCCGCATTACTGCGCCTTTATGAGATTTTCGATGTGGAACCAGTGCCTCGCAGGATTATGCATGATGGTGCCAGCGATATTGTCCTGGTTGATGGTGATATTCAAACCCAATATGACGCTTTATGGGAAGCGCTCATTCCCCCAAGCGGTGAGGCCGCCACCGAACAAGGAGAAGCCATTCGTATTACCGGACAAATCCACGATGAGATTTTCCGTAATGCAGGGGGAAATTGGTCCCGAATGCATAGAAATATGCTGCGCGAGTATGCCCGAATTGTCTCGTCAGGAAATCCTCTGGATGAGGATGATCTTGAGCGCGTAGATACCTTATGCCGTGCATTGCCTGATGATGATGAAGCAATATGGCCCCTATCCGAACTTGCCGTGGAATGGGTGCGGCGTAATCCCACACCTATTGCGAGATAAAGCTGCGCCCCGTCCTCGCCAATTTCATCGACGAGGACGGGGCACTTTCTTTCCAGGTTAGGACTTCGGTTCTTTGCCTGTGAATAAGGCTGCCGCGATAAGGCCAATACCTAAAGCGGCGACCAAGGCAATCATCACCAGGGAAATATCCAGCATCCCAGCGAAAGCAAGGACAATGAGGAAAAGCCCGGCAAGGATGACAACGGCTGCCCACATCAGTTGACCTACCCGTACGCCGCGAGCGGGAGCTTCCGGACGCTCGTCGTAGGGGATATATCCATTGGCAGGTGCCGCAGACGCAGTGCCAGCAGAATCCGTGGAAGCGGCGGGGCGTTCTTCAGTCGCAACGGCGCTGGCTTCACTGACTTTTGTGGTGTCAAGCGTTTCAGTAACGGGATCGGGGGAGGTGTGGGGGGAAGTCGGGGTGCTCATTGCGATGCCTTTCAATTGGACGCTGACTGGGCGGTATTAGGGGAAGACTGTGTTCCCACTGCGGTGCGCGGCCCTGCGCCACTGGCAGGCTGGTCGCTACTGGGGGTCCGCTGGGCACTGGCAGGTTGATCGCCACTCGGTGCTTGGTTGGCGCTTGCCGGTTGATCAGCGGGGGGCTGGATATTGCTTTCAGTAACTTCCGCTGAATCCAACCAGCTGGTCACTCGAATAACAATTCCGTCTTTACCCGCATTAACCCGAGCGGGCGACTGGTAGGTCCGATAGGTGTCCTCACCATTTACCTGTGGTCCCTGAGGTAGCCACGGCCCCACTTCAGATCGATGAGCAACAGAATAGAACTCGATATCGTCGATGCCATTGTCGAAAATGAGAGTGACATTCTGGTTGGTGCGCGTATGGAGTTCTAAATTATCGAGAGCAACAGGAGAGACCGTAATGGTCTTCTGCAGATCTGCCGGGGCGGTGGTGAGGTCAAGAATGACCTTATCAACGAAACGTGCTTCGCTGACAGAATCTGCTGTCCAATCGGCGGAAAGGTTACGACTGGTTAAAGCTTCACCATCAACGCGTATACCCTGGGAATCAACGTAGACACGTGAACCGTCATAGGACAGTCCAGCGCCACCAACTGCTGCAGTGGGGAATGCGAGGAATAGGCCGAAAATGGACAGGGAAGCCAACCAGCCAGCAGAGCGATCCTGAATAGAAGCCCAAGCAATAGCTGCGCCAGCAATAACTAAAGCTAAACCGCCGCCAATCAACATGCTACGGAATACGAATTCAGCGCCCCAATTGGGCATGTCAACCTGTGAGGCAGCGATTTCTGATGCCTTCTGGCCGCCATATCGCATAAAGGCAAATGCGGCTGCAATAACAATGACAATGATGCCCGTAATAATCAGGTTGAAACGGCGCGAGACCTTACGCGGGCGAGTCAGTGTTTGCGGGTTGGACCAGGGAATATAGGGGGATGCTCCCATTGAGTATGGGGGAGTTGAATAGCTTCCTGACGCAGATGGGTACCCGCCAGTAGGGGCCTGCGCTCCAGCGTGAGAATAAGCCCCAGCAGGGTAGGCGCCAGGCTGAGAAGAAGGGGATGAAGGATCAGGACTGGGGGGCGTGGACATGCTCGCTCCAAAAGAAGTAGAGGGGTAAGGGGAAGACGTCGGCCATTCCTGCGGGGAAGGGGAATACGGTGGATGAGGGGAACGAGGACGCAAGAAATAGGGGATCAGAATGATTCCGAGAAGCACCACAATCCCGAGACCAGCAACTATTGAGAAAAAAGGCCCTATCGTTCCAAAGAACATCACTCCTAAAAGCGGGTGGCTGAAGGACCCCAGGCCAAGAATCAAGAAAATGAGAATACCAAGTTGCCCTGAAGAAAAGCGCCCCTGAGCCAAATCCTCTAAATGGATACGGCCGTCACTATAGTCAGGTAACAGTGCCCAAAGGATCGTGTAGACCAAAATAATTGGTGGGAAAAGAATAGTCAGAATCAGCGTAATGCCGCGGACCAGAATCGGATCCCATCCTCCTCGCAATGCGATCCCAGAACAGACTCCACCAATAATCCCTTCAGCCCCACGCAGCCATCCGCCGCGGCGAATTGAGGAAAAAACGCCAGGATACTGCTGAGAATACGCCGAATGATTCTCCCAACTGGATTGTCCTGCGCCAAAGGTGGGCTCAGGAGTGTGTCCCGCAGGGAAAGAATGGGGCGACCCTGCAGATGCAGACGAATCTGACGGCGACTGTGCCTGAGTGTCACCAGGAGTATGCCCAGGTGTCGAATCAGACGAGGGCGGGCCGCCCATCGTCCGCCAATCCCCCGAATCGGGATTCGTAGGAGTGCTATTCGTGTCCATGACTCCACTGTGGCCCATGAGGGGCGCCAGGCGATACTGGGGGATGCCCTGATCCTTCCCTGATTCCGGCCCTGAGTGGTAGGTGAGTGGCCCAAAAAATGTGAAGATGGGGAGGTGACGAACCAACCCCAGTGGGGTCCGCCCCCACCAACGACAGGCCACACAGCAAAGGACACCCAAGATCCTGCCCAGTCTGGATGGTCAGCACCATGGACGCCACACCGTGTCCCGTCACGGACAATGACCCCGCCCTCGTTAATGGGACACAACCCCACGACTAAGCCTCGTCTTGACGATCGACCACAACGGCCGCCACTACGACGTGCGACCGCGACCAGCCCAGATATGCCCACACCCTGGGCCGCCGGAGTATGCGCTGGACTTGCCGTCCACTTAGGGATACGCGTCAAAATCGTGCGGATTCTCTTCGCTCTAGGAGTCTGCATTGTTGGCGCAAGTATTGCCCTCTACCTGTGGCTATGGGTCATGGTTCCTAAAGACGACCCCTACACCGTACGGCGCGCCACCCAAGGATATGGCAGCCCGCTGGCACCAGTCCCATCCGATAAACGACGCACCACCGTGCGTAATCAACTGATTATGGCCGGGCTCAGCCTGATCGTCATCGCCATATTCCTCACCTATTTCTCAACGAATAACGTCCTGCATGGAGCTGAAGACCTCCTCGGTGGACTCCTGATTGTCATTGGCATCGGCCTAGTCTGGAGCCGAACCGGAGCCGGATTTGATCCGCGCACCTTCGCATTCCAAGCCACTGTCGCCGCCGGAGTTCTCTGCCTTCTTAGCGGAATCGCCATTCTCTTTCTGATTGGCCAATCACCGATAGCAGCGATTAGCGGTGCAATTGTGGGCGCTGTTCTTGTTATCGCATTGGGGGCCGCCCTCTTTCCCCTGTGGCTGCGTACCGCCCGTGAACTCAGCGCCACCCGCGTCCAACAAGTCCGCGACGCCGAACGCGCTGAAATCGCTGCCCACTTACATGATTCCGTACTCCAAACCCTTACCCTGATCCGCGGTGCCGCCAATGACCCCGCCAGGGTCCGCTCCCTTGCCCTGGCGCAAGAACGCGAATTGCGCGCCTGGCTCTACACAGGCAAACAGGAAGCCGCAGAATCAACAGCCGAAGCCATACGCGAAGTTGTTGGGGCAGTCGAAGAAACCCATGGTGTTCCCGTTGAAGTCGTGACCGTTGGAGATATGCAGCCAGGACCTGCTGAACTTGCCCTCGTCGCAGCTGCTGGCGAAGCAACCAATAACGCTGTCCGCCACGGGGCACCCCCCATTTCTGTCTATCTAGAAATCTCCGCAAGTAGCGTTGACGCCTACATTAAAGACGCCGGCCCGGGATTTGATATGGACTCCATTCCCTCCGACCGTCACGGGGTACGCGGGTCCATTATTGGCCGCCTAGAACGCGCAGGCGGCACAGCCGTCTATCGTCGCCTCAGGCCAGGAACAGAGGTCCACCTCAAGGTTTCCCGCGAACTTGCGGCTACCAAACCCACCACCATTCCCGCACCGCAAGTCAATGGGAACACCTCCAACCCGCAACCAGAGATTATTAACGATATTCCCCCAGGATTCGCACCCCCAGGAGGGGCATAAACTGGAGCCAGCACGCACTTTCTTCACGCCCAACCGCCACCACGACCGCCCAGGTATTTCCCCAAACTGCCACCCGAAACTAAAGGAGACATCATGACTATTCGCGTATTCATTATTGACGACCACCCCATGGTGCGCGCAGGGGTACGCGCAGAATTAGAAGCATCAGGGGCCGATTTAGAAGTCATTGGTGACGCTGCTGATGTCGATTCCGCCATTGCTTCCTGCCATAACCTCACCCCTGATGTTGCCCTTCTTGACGTTCACTTGCCTGGTGGAATGGGCGGGGGAGGCGCAGAAGTTGCCTCACGATGCCGAGATATTGAGGGCTTGCGTTTCTTAGCGCTATCTGTTTCTGATGCGCCAGAAGATGTTGTGTCCGTCATCCGTGCGGGCGCTCGCGGATACGTGACAAAGTCGATTTCAACCCCCGATTTAGTGGAAGCTATTGGGCGTATTGCCGCCGGAGATGCCGCCTTTTCTCCACGTTTAGCGGGTTTCGTATTGGATGCATTTGGCACAGCAATGGTGGCTGCGGCTGATGATGAACTCGATTTGCTGTCTGCACGCGAACAGGAAGTGATGCGTTTAATTGCGCGCGGTTTTACCTATAAGGAAGCGGCTGCGGAACTGTTTATTTCCATTAAGACAGTAGAAACTCATGTGTCAGCGGTATTGCGCAAATTGCAGTTGTCGAATCGCAATGAGTTAACCCGGTGGGCCGTGCAGCGCCACATTGTGTGATTTTGGGGAGGCGACATACGAGGGCGGGGCGCGTATTCCCAGGAGTTTTACTCCGGATCCGCGCCCGTATCGGTGTTTTTATCTGCGCGTAAACGAGCGAGGAAGTCTTCCACTCGTCCCACAATATCGACCTGCGGATCCCATAACCACGCCAATTGGAGGCCGTGAACAAGGGCAGTGAATTCTGCGGCGGCTAGCGCAGGGTCGCAATCTGCGCGTAAATGGCCTGCCTGTTGCTCCTCAACCAGTGAAGCGTGGACCGAGGCGTAAAAACGCTGGTCAAGTCCGCGCATATAGTCATGCGCCGGATGAGATGGATCAAGAGCTTCAATACGAAGAGTCGAGTCTAAAGCGATGAGCCCGCGTTCGGTTGTATTGCGCCGCAGAATTTCAGGGGCGGCGTGAAAGATGCTTTTGCTAAGAATCTGCTCATCGCGCCATGAGGCAGCAATTTCTTCTCGGTAGGTGAGGACGTCTTTTAAAAGGGCCTCTTTTGAACCGAAATGGTGTCGGAGAAGTGAATGGCTGACGCCAAGGTGGGAAGCGAGCTCCCGTAGAGACAGGGAAGAAAAACCATTGGCGGCAATGACGGCAAAGGTTGCTTCAATGAGTGCTCGCCTGCGCTTTTCTCCATTGGAATAGGGGGCACGTGTGCGGCGCGCAGGTTTTGAGGATTCGAGTTCGGTGGAATCAGTGCGTGGCATAGATGTGCTCCCTTCAGCGCATCCAGGCTACTCGACAGCGAGGGCGAAGGTTTATTTGTGCAGGTCGAAGTTTATTAGCAGTGAAAATTATCCATAGTGGGCAAACTTGTGTATTCTGGTACCGCAGGGTTCGCAGTTGCCCCTGCATGCAGGAATGCGTCAACACTGATGTTGGCTTCACACCCAAGGACTCCCATGGAAACTTCAACCGTTGCCACCAACGATTCCTCTCAGGACGAGGAATATCGGGAAATCGCCGAAAAATACGGCGACCCTAAACGCACTGTTGCCCTGGTTCTTATTGCTGCAATTGGTTCCTATGTCATGATGCTGACCTTAGGGACAATGCTCTCGGCCAGGCTCACCGCCATTAACCCCGCCGAGGCTACAGGCATTTATTCAGCAGCCAGTTCCTGGTCTGCTGCCCTCATGCTTGTGATTATTCCTCTCTTTGGAGCATTTTCGGATCGCACGAGAAGTAGCTGGGGCCGGAGGCGCCCATGGATTGTTATTGGCTACCTTGTGGCTCTCATCTGCTTCTACATTATTGGCACCAATGACAACTACACGGTCATTATTATCTCCTTCGTTATTGGCGTGGCTTTTGCACAGGCTGGATTTAATGCCTATGCCGTCATCCCCGTTGAAGGCGTCCCCAATAAAATGCGGGCACGGGTTATGGGCTTTATGGGCTTGTGTGGCGCGTTAGCAATGGCAGCGGGGAGCTATTTAGCTGCGGCATTAGTGCCCTATCCGCTGTTGCTTATGACTGCACCTGTTCTGATTGGCATTGTCTTTACCCTGCCCCTCCTCGTGCTCTATAAAGATCCACAACTACCCGCTGAAGAACTCCCTCAAGGACCCATTTACGAGATCTTCACGAAGCTCATCGTTAACCCAGCAAAGCACCCGAACTTTGGTTGGGTCTGGCTATCTCGTTTCCTCGCCGGTGTGGGTATGAGTGCATTCCTTGGATTCTTCTTCCTTTACCTTGCTGTCGGACTAGGAAATGGTCCAGAAAAAGCCGGCCAAATTGCGGGAACTCTCTCCCTGATTTCGGCACCAATCTCCATTATTTTCTTCACCGGCTCAGGCTGGCTTTCCGATAAATTCGGCAGCCGTAAACCCTTTGTTGCTTTAGCCTCATTCCTGATGGCCATCGCACTTGTTATTGGTGGCTTTGCCCCAAATCTGTGGATTTTCGGTATTGCCTGGTGCGTCTTTGCCATTGGTCAAGCCATGTATTTAACGGTGGACCTGGCCCTGTGCGCTGAGGTATTGCCCGATCAGGCTGATACCGGAAAAGATATGGCGGTCTTTGGGTTAGCGCTGAATCTGCCCAATGTGTTGGTGCCTTTACTTGCCCCAACGTTACTTGGCCCAGAAAGTAAGAATTACATGCTGCTGTGGTGCGTTGCTGCAGTTGCCTGTGTTCTTGGCGGCCTGATTATGCCCCTTGTCCGTGGCGTGAAATAAGACGTGAAATAAGAAAGGAATGCTCATGACTACCTCATTTCCCGACGGATTCTTGTGGGGAGTGGCCACCGCTGGCCACCAGGTTGAAGGCAATAATACGAATGCCGATGTGTGGCTCTTTGAGAATGTCGAGGGCACGATTTATGCCGAGCCCTCAGGCATTGCTGTTGACCATTGGAATCGCTATAAAGACGATATTGCCCTTTTTGCTTCTTTGGGTCTCAACGCCTACCGCTTTTCCCTCGAATGGCCGCGCATTGAACCCCGTGAAGGCGAGTTCGACGCTGAGGCGATTGAACATTATCGTGACGTTATCCGTACCTGTCATGAGAATAATCTGACCCCCATTGTCACCTATCACCATTTCACATCGCCAGTCTGGCTCCTTGCAAAAGGTGGCTGGGAAAGTGACGAAACCCCAGAACTTTTTGCCCGCTATTGCCAGCGGGTCACTGAAGAACTAGGCGAGGACTTTGAGTGGGCATGCACCATGAATGAGCCCAACCTTGCCCTTCTTTTAGCGGAAATGGGTTTTTCTGAACGCGAGCCCGCCCAGCGTATTGGGATGCCCATGTGGGAATCAGTGGCCCGTGAACTAGGGATTACCGCTGACCGAGTTGCTGGCTTCCAATTAACGGCCACACCAAAGGCGGTGGAGATTAAGACAGCTGCTCACCGGGCTGCGGTTGTGGCCATTAAGGCAGTAAAACCGGAAATGAAGGTCGGATGGACCCTGGCAAATACAGAATTCCATGCCATTAATGGGGGAGAGGAAAAAGCAGCCGAATTACGGCAGGCAATCAATATTCCTTTCCTTGAGGTCTCGCGGGATGACGACTTTGTTGGAATTCAGACCTATAACCGCACCACCATTGACGCTCATGGGGTCGCTGAGCCGCCAGAAGGTGCCGTGCTGAATAGTCAAGGCGAAGAAATCTGGGCACCCACTATTGGCGTGACTGTGAAGGAAGCGTGGGATATTGCGGGCGTTCCCGTAATGGTGACTGAAAATGGGCTAGCAACAGATGATGACACTCAGCGCGTTGATTTCTTGCGGGGTGCTATCGCTTCAGTCAAAGCCAATAGTGACGCAGGCGTCCCCGTCCTTGGGTATATGTGCTGGACAGCAATCGATAACTTCGAGTGGATTTTCGGATATCGCCCGAAGATGGGCGTAATTGCCGTCAATCGCGACACGATGGAACGCAGTCCAAAACCCAGTGCCTATGTTTTGGGCGAGATTGCTCGCTCGAATGGTGCTGAGGGTCTGTAAGTAGTCGTCAATATACGAGGGCGGGGCGCGTGGCTGTGGCCCCGCCCTCGTGCATGAGGAATGAGACGCTCAAGACAGGCCGACCCGCCGATATTGCGAGCAATTTTTCTGCTACTCGGATTGGGCAGAAGCAAAAATACACTACTTTTCATGACGGGTTCGCTGGTGAATTCAGGTTCGGACTAAAGTGGCGTTATGAGTGATGACGAATTCAAAGGGGCGTTCCAATCATGACGCCCTCGGGCTATGTTGATCGCAATAGGTTGAAGAGCTGGGCCGACGAACGCGCGTCTCAGTCTGAGTTTCCACGTTTAGTACGGCGGCTTCTTCTTGAGACCACTCCCGGCCTTGTGGAACTTGGAATGCCTGCGGGCGATGGTGTAGCAGCGGGGGGTTGGGACGGCACTGTTCGCGCTTCTCAAGCGACTGCGTGGGTTCCGGAAGGCTTGTCCGTCTGGGAGTTGTCTGTCAACGCAAGTCCTAACAAGAAAGCTGATGACGACTACGGCAAACGGAATGAAACACCAGACGGTAGTGCCACTAGCGACTGCACATACGTTGAGGCAGTCCTACGGCCGTGGAAAGACCGTGAAAAATGGGCAGCGGAGAAACGCAATGAGGAGTTTTGGAGAGATGTTCGTGCTCTAGGACTCGACGATATCGAAACCTGGCTTGAGGCCGCACCGGTCACATGGGCGTGGCTGTCTGAGGAACTTGGATTAACGCCGCGTGGCCTTCGCACAGGAGAAAAATGGTGGCAGGATTGGGCCACACAAACGGATCCAGAAATCACACCGGGAATCGTATTGGCAGGGCGAAGTGAGGTTGCGAAGCTACTTGAACAACGACTCGCAATCCCCGGTACAACGACTACGATATCTGGCGCGTCTTTGGAAGAACTCCGTGCCTTTATTGCAGCGGCTGCTGTTGACCGTGATGAGCGAGGGGAAGGGCAGACGCTCGCTCGCCTTGCATTTGTTGATGAGTTGTCATCCTGGAGGCAGTTGATTGCCTCAGACCAGCCACTGATATTAGTGCCTACAAAGCCTGAGTTGGTACGGGAGATTCGCAGAGGAACAAAACATAGCTATTGTGTGCCCGTTCTTGCAGAAGCAAACGCGGACCTCATCGTCCCCGCATTGGATACTCGTGAGTTAGCTACCGCACTGCAGGATGCAGGGGTTACAGACGACGAGAAAGTCGAAGAACTTAGTCGATTGGGGCGTCGAGGGTTGCCTTTACTTTGGCAACACATTGCCCTGAAGCCGGAACTCTATCCGCCCGCATGGGCAGATAAACCGGTGTTACGGGACTATCGGTCAATCCTATTAGCTGGTTCATGGAATGAAACTGCTCAAGGTGACCGATCGACTATCGAGGAACTGGCTGGTCGTGACTACGAGTCGTTCAGAGGAGTAGCAGCTGAGGTTCTAGATTCCGCTTCCGATCCGCTGGCCATCCGGACCGGAGACACTTGGCATCTCGCGTCACCAGTGACTGCCTGGAAATTGTTGGTTTCGACATTGACTCATGACGATCTGCAGCGATTCGAGTCTGTGGCCAAAAAGGTTCTCATGGAAATTGACCCTGCTGCTGAGTTACCACGCGACCAGCAGTGGGCTGCTCCCATCTATGGAAAGGACAGAAGCTATTCTGCTGATCTTCGAAAAGGCCTCGCCCAGTCACTAGCGCTTTTAGGCACCTACGGGAACGCGATAGTCGTGTACGGCGAGATGACAGGTGCTGATTTCGCCAACTATCTAGTCGGAAATCTAATGACATGGGCTATGGATGATAGTTCAACGCATGCCTGGCAATCACTGGACGAAGTCCTGCCCCTGTTGGCCGAGGCAGGGCCAGAGGCTTTTCTTCAAGCTGTCACCGCATTGGTGAAAGGAAACAATCCGCAGGCGAAGACCCTTTTCGAGGACGGTGAAGATCAATTCAGTGTATTTTTTAACTCTAGCCTGCATGTCAATCTGTTGTGGGCACTAGAGTGCCTTTCTTGGTGCTCTGATTACTTCGGCCAGGTGGTCGATCTCTTGGCCCGCCTTGACGAGATTGATCCCGGGGGCCGAATGTCTAACCGTCCTGCAGAGCTGCTCGCAGCGTTCTTTCGACCGTGGTACCCCGAATCGCCAGTCGGTCCAGATCGGCGAATTGCTGTTCTTGATAATCTGCGTCGCAGACATCCTGATACCGCCTGGAAAGTGGAGAGCAGTATGCTCCCGGAAGGGAATGCAACTGCGTTGCCGATTGCTGGTCCAAAATTCCGAGCTTGGAAACCAGATAGGCAACCTGTAACTTATGGCGAGTGCTGGAAGGTAACGAGTGCTGCTGTAGTGCGTTGTATTGAGGATGCAAGAACGGATCCTGAGCGGTGGGTCGTACTCCTTAAACACATCTCAGAGATGTTGCCGTCGGATCGACAGAAAGTGATTGACGCACTTGCTGAACTGGCCAGTCAGTCTCTCAGCGAGACTACTTTTCGTGGCACTATTTGGAATCAACTGGTGGAGTTTATTTGTCGTCATCGAGAGTCTCCAAATGCTCCTGACGCATTGTCTGGTGAAGAGCTAGGCAATCTTGAAGTGTTGGCGCAGCAGTATCAACCAGATGCGGCGTACCAGCGACGAATTCATCTGTTCCAATCATGGACTCCATGTATTGGCATTCCTTGGTGGGAACAGCATAAAGCTTATATGTGTGAACTCGGACGTCAGCGCGCTGAGGCAATCAGAGAAATTGAGGCTGAAGGAGGAATTGACGCCATCAAGAGACTTGCCCGCGAAGCAACTGTCGGGGGAGCTGTTGGCCTGGCCTTGGCAGTGCTGGGTTCAAGATACGATGCAGAACTTCTTGGATGGTTGACAGTTGAGACTGAGCACGTCCTTACCGAAACCGCATTCTCATATTTTTCGAGTCGTTATGCGCAGGAAGGTTTTGAGTTTATTGCGGAACTCGTTGCGTGTGAAGGCCTTACTGTCGTTCAACGTGCTCGACTCCTTCTAGTTGTGTGCGAGCATCTTCCTGAAGTCTGGAGAATGCTAGACGAAGACGAAGAACTTCATGCGCGCTACTGGGCAGAATTTTGCCCCTTCGCAAGAGGAGGAGACATTGACAAGGTAGAGGAAGTGGCTGAGCAACTAATCCGTGTTGGCCGCTATGAGGTAGCCCTAAGATTTTTGGGTATTTACTCCCGTCCTGCGAAGTGTGAACCTTATAGGGCGCGAGCGAGGCTTATTGTGCAGGCATTAAGTAGGCTAATAGAAATGCAACCCTCTTCTGCCTCCGAAGGAAGTCTACGAACACATGATTTCCAGAACCTCTTCGAGTACCTAGAAACCGCACGTAAATATCTTGAACCTGGTGAACTCGCTCAACTTGAGTGGTCCTATCTTCCAGTGCTCGGTACTAACCCTAAGGTTCCGGCCCTGTCTGAATATTTGGCCATTGCCCCAGAGATCTTCGTTGATCTGGTCTGCGCTGTTTATCGTCCACAGTCGCAATTTGAGAATGGCGAAAACAGTGCTCAGCAGAATGAAGAGCAAAGAGACGGATCTAGGGTGTTCATCAATGCCTACCGACTACTTCAGGCGTGGGATATACCCCCCGGACTAGTTGACGGTGTGATGAATATGGACTTGCTCAGAACCTGGCTCGATAAAACACGTGAACTTCTAGCGGAACGACGTAGGACTGAAAATGGGTTGAAGCATTTTGGGCAGGTGCTCGGACATACGCCATCCGACTCCGATGGAACATGGCCAGGTGCTGTAGTGAGAGACCTTCTTGAAGATGAGCAAGATGAGCACATTGAAACTGGGCTGTATCGATACATCGTCAACAATCGTGGCGTGACTATCCGTGCCCTAGAAGAAGGTGGTGGCCAAGAAGAAAAACTGGTGGCTCACTACCGAACCCAATCCAAAGTATTAGCTGATATAGCGCCACGAACAGCGGCTTTATTTCGTCATGTGGTTGCGTCATATGAAAGGGAAGCGCGGTATGAGGAAGACAATGCAGAAGGCTACAGGCGTGGAGTCTACTGATCAGTGCCCTGATAATGCAGGCGACCGATGCTGATGCATACGCACAAAGAACGAGAGGTGAGTGGAAGAAAAATCGCGATAAGCACTTAGTCGAGGGCGGGGCAGCAGGTGTGGCCCCGCCCTCGTGAATGAAGAATGAGACGCTCAAGACAGGCCGACCCGCCAATTTGGCGACCACAGTGGCGGTGCAGGTAGCTACACTTCCTATGGCATATGCATATAGGAAGTGGGGCACGAGATGCATCGCAGTGGATTTGACCGCGAAAAATACCTGGACCTCCAAGCGCAACATATTGCACAGCGGAGAGCTCAATTTGGCGGCAAACTCTACTTAGAGTTCGGTGGGAAACTGGTCGATGATATGCACGCCTCCCGAGTGCTCCCTGGATTTTCTCCCGACCTGAAAATCCTTATGTTGGCCGAATTAGCCGATGAAGTCGAAATCGTCGTCGTTGTCAATGCCGAAGATTTCGCTCGAAATAAAGTCCGCGCCGATTTTGGTATCCCGTATGAAGATGACGTCTTGCGGCACGTCGATGCTTTCCGTGACTACGGACTACACGTCGGTTCCGTTGTCATTACTCACTGGCGTGAAGATAATCAGCAGGCTAAAGCTTTCCGACGTAAACTCCGCAAACTCGGACTGAAAGTATTCCGCCACTATCCGATTGCTGGATATCCCCATGATGTGGCCACGATTGTTTCCGATGAAGGCTACGGCCGTAATGACTATGTGGAGACCACGCGGGATCTGGTGGTGGTCACAGCACCCGGACCGGGATCAGGAAAAATGGCCACCTGCCTATCCCAGCTGTACCACGACCATATTCGCGGGATTTCTTCCGGCTATGCCAAATTCGAGACCTTCCCGATTTGGAATCTGCCTTTAGATCACCCCGTCAATATTGCCTATGAGGCAGCAACAGCTGACTTAGATGACGTCAATATGATTGACCATTTCCACCTGTCAGCCCATGGGGAACAGGCCGTGAATTACAATCGGGATATTGAGATTTTCCCTGTTCTTTCCCGCCTTTTCGAGCAGATTCTTGGCGCCTCGCCTTACCAATCGCCCACCGATATGGGGGTGAATATGGCGGGAATGTGTATTTCTGATGATGAGGTGTGTCGAGCCGCCTCTCATCAAGAAGTTATTCGCCGCTACTATAAAGCGCGCGTTCAAGAACGCCGTGATGAAATCGAGCCCGTACAATCCGAAAAAATTGCGCTCTTAATGGCATCAATGGGGATTGAGCCCGCTGACCGGCCAGTAGTCACCCCGTGTCTGAATCTTGCCAAAGAAACGGGCGCCCCAGCAGCTGCTATTGAATTAGCAGATGGCCGCATTGAATTAGGGAAAACGTCGGCGCTTCTGGGGGCCTGCTCGGCAATGCTACTGAATGCATTGAAGGCGGTAGCGGGAATTGACCCGAGTATTGACCTTCTTGCCCGTGAATCTATTGAACCCATCCAGGCATTAAAAACAGGGCAGTTGGGATCAAAGAATCCTCGTCTACATACGGATGAGGTTCTGATCGCCTTAGCAGTGTCTGCAAATAGGGATGAAAATGCCCACCGTGCCCTTGAATGCCTGGGTGCTTTGCGCGGTTGCGATGTCCACACCTCCACCATTTTGGGTCCCGTTGACGAGGGCATTTTCCGTTCTCTGGGTATCCAGGTGACGAATGAACCGGTGTACGCCACGAAAGGGCTCTACCAAAAGCGCTGAGGCTTGCGGAGGGTTGAAGCAGGATACCCCGCCCTCGTTGATTCTCCGACATCCGCGAAACGCATGCCATAAGGGGTGACGCGACCATCCACTACGCTTTCGCTATATTCATTGAATGGTAACTGTGGATAGTGGAGATATTCTTCGGCCCTGTGCAAGTGCTGAGGGGACTCTTCGGTTGCCGTGGAAGCGCTGGCGAAAAGGTGACGATATCGCGCGACCCACCTGCTTTTTCCTCACCGGTGGTCCAGGGATCAGCAATCTGCGCTTTACCCCGCCACGGGCGTGGATTGAAAACATGGATGTGGTGACTTTGGAATATCGCGGGGTTGGGCAATCATCATTGCGCCTCAATGCTCCCTCCCTGAATGCCGCCGTTCTGCAGCCACTCAGCGCACTGTCCCTTGCTGGCGCGGAAGGGATGCGTCCCTACTTCGCGGCTGGCTTTCAGGAAATGAATGAGCAAGGAATTGTCTTTGAGGAATTCGGGCTTAGTGCACTGGCCGATGATATTGAAGCTGCCCGACAAGAGTTGGGCTGCGGAAAAATCTTCCTGATAGCCCACAGTTTTGGCACCCGAATTGCCCAAGTGGTGCAAACCCGATATCGCGCATCGGTTGCGGGTTCCCTCCTTTTAGGATGCAATTCCCCAGCACATCGAGGACTTATCTGGTTTCCAGGAACCACCAATAGTGTGTGGTCGCGCTGGGCAGAATCCGACAGTGCCCAAGAAAAGGGAATAGGGAATGATGTCGCCCAACGGCTTCTTCACGGTTGGGATCGGCAAGGATATTGGAATCCGGGAGATTCTGCGGCATTAATGATGGCATTTTTCCGCAGTTTCTCTTCAGATGCACAGCTGCCTTTAATGCGCACACTCCTTGCAGCCGAAAAAGGGAAAAGCCCTGCATGGTTCTTTATGGGACGTAGCTATAGTGCCGTGGCCAGATTAATGTTTAACTGGGCGGACTTTTTCCTCAAAGGCTACCTAGTGGAAGGCGATCGACGGGCTATTGAATTAGCTGATAGTCAAGGCGAAAATGCGCTTTTTGCTAGTCCATCATCAGTATTCTTTAGTGGCCTAGAGGAGTTTTACGAGGCCGGGGGGCGTCAAGATGACGCCCACAGCGTGAATTGGTCGAAAACCATTTTGGTGACCGGAGAATTCGATACGAGCACTCCCATTGAATTACTTCCAGAACAGGTGCCAACCACTCATCGAATAATCCTGCCGGGCGCCGGTCACGCCCAGTCACTTCAGCAAGCAAAAATACAGGGAGTTCAGTGGCTCCAGGAGTATTTCGGTCCCGAGTTTATGGGGCAAGCCTCGCTTCGTACACGGTAGGCGCCCCAAAGGGTAGTGTTACACCCGATGGATACCGCTGCTAGTCACCTTCCCGATTTTGGACCCACCACGTGGGATGCCTCATGGGCTGATGAGGACTATATTCCCCGTGAGATTCCGGCCTTTGATGAGGAATATGGCCCCTCAGATGATCTGCCACTCCTTGACGAGTCAGCTTATGGAACGCCCCACGACAATAGCCTGAGCGCGCCCGCTGTTGATCTGAGTGCGAGCACAGAGGCTGATCACCTACTGACAGGTCTTAATGAACAGCAACTTGCGGCGGTGACCCATAGTGGTAGTCCACTGTTGATTATGGCGGGGGCTGGGTCTGGGAAAACCCGAGTGCTGACCCACCGTATTGCGTATCTCTTGGAAACTGGGCGGGCTACGTCCGGGCAAATCCTCGCTATTACCTTTACCAATAAGGCCGCCGCAGAAATGCGTGAACGAGTATCCGCATTAGTCGGCGGGGCGGCAGCGCGTATGTGGGTGTCCACCTTCCACTCTGCCTGCGTGCGGATTCTTCGCAGCGAGTACAGGGCGGCTGGGCTGACCTCCACCTTTACTATTTATGACGCGCAGGATTCTCAGCGCCTAATTCAGATGGTCCTCAAAGCGGCAGATGTTGATATTAAACGCTTTAGCCCGAAAATGATTGCCGCACGCATATCAGATCTGAAAAATGAGCTGATTACGCCAGAAGAATTTGCAGAGCGGGCAGCGAATGACCCGATTTCGCGAATCGTGCGGGCAGCATATAGTGACTATGATCGGCGCCTCCGGCAAGCCAATGCCCTCGATTTCGACGACCTCATTATGCGCACTGTGCGTTTGCTCCAAGATAATCCAGGGGTAGCTGAACATTATCACCGGCGTTTCCGCCATATTCTGGTGGATGAATATCAGGATACGAATCACGCCCAATATATTTTGGTGCGCGAACTAGTTGGCAGTGGGGTGGATGGAGTAGCGCCCGGAGAACTGACTGTTGTGGGCGATTCCGACCAGTCAATTTATGCCTTCCGAGGTGCAACCATCCGCAATATCGAAGAGTTCGAGCGGGACTTTACTGGCGCACGCACTATTTTGCTCGAACAGAATTACCGCTCCACACAAAATATTCTCTCCGCAGCAAATGCTGTGATTTCGCGAAATGAAGGGCGACGCCCAAAGAATCTGTGGACAGCGTCAGGTGATGGGTCTCTGATTACTGTTGATGCGGCAGATTCAGACCGTGACGAAGCCCGTTTTGTTGTGGCTGAGATTGATCGCCTGGCAGACGGTGGCGAAAATTGGGGCGATATAGCGATTTTTTATCGGACCAATTCCCAGTCGCGTGCAATAGAAGAATTATTAGTCCGGCAGGGCATTCCTTATCGGGTGATTGGTGGCACCCGATTTTATGAACGTAAAGAAATCAAAGACGCCTTAGCCTATTTGCAGGCGGTATCTAATCCGGACGACACCGTTGCACTACGCCGTATTCTTAATGTGCCTCGGCGTGGTATTGGCGCTAAAGCAGAAGAGGCGATTGTTGCCCATTCTGATCGATATGGAATTTCTTTTGGTGCAGCGCTGCGTGATATTTGGGTGGATGCAGGATGCCCACTAGGGGAGGGGGAAGGAATAACAGACGAGGCCGGGGCCCAGATTCTTCCCTTGAACGCCGGTGGAGCTGAAGAAGGTGACACCCCGCCCTCGTCGAATTCCGCTTCTGAACGACGCGAAGTTCTGGGAATAACGGGCCGTGCACGTAACTCTGCGGCAGCCTTTTGGGGTTTACTCGAAGTGTGCCGAACTTTGGATGCTGGGGGCGGTGCTAGCGCCGATATTCTCGAAGAAATTCTCGACCGTACTGGCTATCTTGCTGAACTGCGTCGTAGTGAAGACCCTCAGGATGCCTCACGAGTAGAAAACCTGGCGGAGTTGCATTCCGTGGCCAAAGATTTCACCACGAATGCTCCCACGTCGCACTTGGTGGATCTGCTGGAACGTGTGGCGTTGGTGGCTGATTCTGATCAGGTTCCTTCCGAAGAGGCGCGCAGTGGCCAGGTCACGCTAATGACAGTGCATACTGCGAAGGGGCTGGAGTTTCCGACGGTTTTTGTCACCGGCTTGGAAGACGGGACCTTCCCGCACCAGCGCTCGTTGGGTGAAGCTGATGAGCTGGCTGAAGAACGTCGCTTGGCTTATGTGGCGATTACTCGCGCGCGTCAGCGTCTGTATTTGACGCGCGCGGCTGTGCGTAGTGCGTGGGGGGCTCCCCAAGAAATGCCGCCCTCGCGTTTTCTTGATGATATTCCCGGCGAATTGTTGGATATGCGGCGCGCTGCGACATCGATGGAACGTAGCCGAGCACGGTGGAATGCCCGCGACGAGTACCGCGACCCGTGGGGTGATGACGATTCCGGTCCGATCTTCGGTGCTGGAGGTGCAAGGCGCGCCGATGGATCGACCACCTCCGCTTCAGCGAAAGCGGCAGCCGCCTCGCTGGCGCGGACAGTACGGATGGGCAGTGCTGCTGCCGCGCCCGCTCCAGCGTCGAGTGGGACGGCCCTGGAACTACGCCAAGGAGATCGTGTCCTTCATAAGACTCTTGGCGAGGGAGTTGTTCTTGGGGTGGAAGGCGCTGGTGCTCGCGCCATTGCCCGCATTGACTTTTCGGGAACAGAAAAGCGTTTACTTGTGCGAATGGCTCCCTTAGAGAAAATATAAATCGACGAGGGCGGGGCGCCTGTATATTCGGAGTTACTCCTAGATATATGGGTCAAATTCCTCGCCTCGGCGGGAGCAAGGTGCGTATTTATTAATGAGGTCTTCTGCTTCTTCCGGAGAGACGAGAATACGATCGCCATGCGGGCTGTCATGAAACTCGCGAGAATAGACCTCTTTGAGGAGATCATAATGTGTGGGCTTTAAATAGGGGCGGTGGGATTCTAGTTGGGTAAGAAGGACCCGTCGGAACCCTTCATCATCCTCATCAGGACAGTTCCATGAGCGGTCTGCCTCTAATATCTGCATAAACATCCAATCCTGCAGATCATTAGCGAGGATTTCGCTATCCCAATCATGTTTGAGACGGACGATAAGTGGGGTGGATGCACCATCAAGATAAGCAAAGACATAGAGGTCGCCATTGCCCACGGTAACAAAGGGAATAAAGGCCTGCTTATACTCCGGTTTTAATTCGAAGGCGAACTCACAATCAAAATGATCGGTGAGCATGGAATCAGAGTCAACTAATTCAACGTCGCTGGAAATTAGGAGGAAGGGTGGGTGTTTAAGGAGGCGGGGAAAGACTTCCTCTGACCAACGAGGTCCCGCTGGCCCCCAATCCAGCATTCCATCCGCTGCGAGGCGGTGATAAACCTCTGGCAATGTCACCCCGCGGGTTTGCTCTGCATAGGCAATGTAATCCATCCATGTCATAGGCCGACTGTAACTGTGTACACCCACATCTGTGGCACTGCTGCGGTCGCAAAGTTGCCACACCCGCCGATCATTCTTGGGACTTGTGGCCCAGGTGGCGCTACAGTGGAGGCAAGAAAACTCGACGTCGAGCTCCTTATGCTTGCCGTCCGCACAATCTCCGAGGAAGGGGCAGTAGGTGGACCTTTACGAATACCAGGCCCGAGCAATGTTTGCCGATCATGGGATTCCTGTCCTACCTGGAATTACCGCAACCACCCCAGATGACGCCTTTCAGGCCGCCACTGAACTACTCAAAGCCAGCGACCTGCTGGTAGTAAAAGCGCAAGTAAAAACTGGTGGGCGTGGCAAAGCTGGCGGCGTCAAACTGGCCCGCACCCCGCAGGAAGCCCGCGAAAAAGTCGAAGCTATCCTCGGAATGGATATTAAAGGCCACACTGTCCACACCGTTCTTATTGCTGCTGGTGCTGATATTGCTGAGGAATACTATTTCTCGATTCTCCTTGACCGTGCCAACCGCCAATTCTTAGCAATGTGCTCCAAAGAAGGCGGAATGGATATTGAAACCCTCGCAGCTGAACGCCCTGAAGCACTGGCCCGCGTTGGTTTAGACCCGAATATCGGTATTGACTCCACGGTGGCCGCCACCATCCTCACCCAGGCTGGTTTTGACGCGGAGACACAAGAAAAAATCAGCCCCGTCCTCGTCAAACTCTGGGAAACATTCCGCGATGAGGATGCCACCTTAGTGGAAGTGAATCCCTTGGTGTCCACTTCTGACGGCGAAATCCTTGCCTTGGACGGGAAGATTTCGCTGGATGACAACGCCGCATTCCGCCACCCTCACCATGCAGATTTAGTTGACCCGCGAACGGAAGACCCGCGCGAAGCCCTGGCAAAAGCCGCAGGCTTGAACTATGTGCGCCTAGAAGGCCAGGTAGGCGTGATTGGCAATGGTGCCGGCCTCGTCATGTCCACATTGGATGTTGTCGCACTTGCCGGTCAAGACTTAGGGGTGAAACCCGCGAATTTCCTTGATATTGGTGGCGGTGCTTCAGCAGAGGTTATGGCAAAAGGCCTCGAAATCATTTTGGGCGATGACCAAGTGAAATCCGTATTCGTCAATGTCTTCGGCGGAATTACGGCCTGCGACCAGGTGGCGCGCGGAATTGTGGGCGCATTAGAAACCTTGGGAGAATCCGCCACTAAACCCCTTATTGTTCGCCTCGACGGAAATGCCGTTGACGAAGGCCGCGAAATCCTCCGCGAAGCTGCCCATCCTTTAGTGCATATGTCCGACACAATGGATGGTGCTGCTCGCACTGCCGCTGAACTTGCCGCGAAGTAACGGCTATCCAATTCTGAGGAGAAAAAATGTCAGTTTTTCTTAATGCCGATTCTCGCGTCATTGTTCAGGGAATGACGGGCTCTGAAGGAACGAAACACACAACCCGTATGTTGTGTGCGGGAACACGCATCGTTGGTGGTGTGAACCCTCGTAAAGCGGGAACCACTGTGTCTTTTGATGTCGAAGGATATGGGCCAAAGGCGGCAGAGATTCCCACCGGAAGGGTTGATATTCCGGTTTATGGCACGGTTGCCGAAGCCCGCGAAGCCACCGGTGCAAATGTGTCAGTCCTTTTTGTTCCCCCAGCTCATGCTAAAGGCGCGGCCATTGAAGCAATTGATGCCGGAATAGAAACCATTGTGGTGATTACCGAAGGGATTCCCGTTGCTGATTCCACCGCATTTGTTGCCCACGCATTAAAGAAAGGAACCCGCCTTATTGGCCCGAATTGTCCGGGTATTATTAGCCCTGGCCAATCAAATGTGGGTATTACTCCGGCTGATATTACAGGGCCGGGTCGAATTGGCTTGGTATCGAAATCTGGCACTTTGACCTATCAGATGATGTTCGAGTTGCGCGATATTGGCTTTACCACCTGCATTGGTATTGGCGGAGATCCCGTTGTGGGCACCACCCATATTGACGCATTAGCCGCATTTGAAGCCGACCCTGACACTGACTTAGTGGTGATGATCGGTGAAATTGGTGGTGACGCGGAAGAACGCGCAGCGGCCTGGATTGACGAGAATATGTCCACACCAGTGGTTGCCTATGTCGCTGGATTCACTGCCCCAGAAGGCAAAACGATGGGCCATGCTGGCGCCATTGTTTCCGGTTCCTCAGGTACAGCTGCCGCAAAAGCTGAAGCCCTGGAAGCAGTGGGCGTCAAAGTGGGGCGTACCCCATCGCAAACCGCTCAACTTGCCCGCGAAGCCTTGGCTGCATTCGGCTAGGTCACACGAGTCAGATGAGTGACGAGGGCGGGGCGTGACATAGAGCGCGCTCCGCCCTCGTGAATTCTTTTCCTGTCCTGCTCAACACATGCCAGACAGTCTTAAGGGCGGCTGCGCTGCAGTACTTTCCGCCAAGGTCACCCCAATTCGGCGCTGCGCTGCCGCGAATTGACTCCAGGTGAGGGACGATGGAGGCGATGACTGATCTCCATGACGCCACTGCTGCGCCCGCTGCGCGAACCTCCCTTAAAGGGCGGGCCTCGGGGCGCGGGCACACTCCATCTGAAACCGATACCTCGGGTGTTTCCACCACGACAACAGTGTCCGATGGGCGCCCCACTATTCGTCTTGCCCTCTCGGATGGGTGGGCTCGGGCCGCGCTGTCCGGTATTGAAGCAGCACTTTTGGGTTGGGCTCTGGCCGTAATTCCGACTCTCATCGGGTATATCTCGGTCATGAATAACCCGTGGTTATCGGATGCCACATGGAATGACGCTTTAGGGGTTGCTACTGATGTATGGGCCTCTGTTTTAGGAGCCGCATTATTTACTCCTATGGGAACTATTCACGCCGTTCCCACATTAATGACACTGACAATTATTATTGCCCAATGGGCTCTTTTAATGCCGACTCGGCGCCATAGTGTGGCCTCAACATGGTGGTCCATCCCCGGTTTTGTTCTGACAGCATTAGGCATTATTTCTGGCCTCGGATTAACAGCCGACTGGATGACTGCCGCTATTGGTGCCATTGTTATACCCTTTGCCGCCAGCGTCTGGACAGTCATGTCCCGACGCCGAGAATGGCGCGTGATCCCTAAAGTTCCTGCCTGGGTTCGCCCTGGTTTGTGGGATGGAATTGCCGTTATTTTTACCTGCGCGATGCTCGGATCTGCTGCTGCATTAACAGCAGTAATTGTTGGCTGGGAAAGAGTGAGCGGAATTCACGCTCTATTATTAACGGCCTCGCCCGTACAAGATACGCTAGTCATTATTGCCCAATTATCTTTTGCCCCCACATTTGCTGCCTGGGCTTTAGCGTGGCTCGCTGGCCCCGGATTTTCTCTCGGCATAGACGCCCCTTTTAATCCGAATACAGCAACATCCGCCCCTATTCCTACAGTGCCAATATTTGGGGCTGCTCCCGCTGGAACACCGGGAATGGTGGTGATCCTTGCCCTTGTCGCCCTTGGGGTTGTCTGGGGCGTGTGGGTTGCTCGGCGAAGCGCTGAGGATGACCTGCCTACTGCGGCTGCTCGGTTAACGCTTGCTGCTGTGGTGAGTTGGGTAGGGATCGCCCTGTGGATGCATTCTGCTGAACTTGTTTTGGGGATCGGTCGGATGGCACATCTTGGCCCGCAGCCACTACTTGTCGCTACGGCAGTCACCCTGGAAGTCGTTGGGATGGGTGCCGTGGTCGCTATTGGCGCACACCCGATTACTCAAGAATGGGTGTCACAAAGGATTGCGGGCTGGCGTACATCCGCATCACAAGCGCGTGAGGAACGGGCGCGCATGGCTGCAGCTGGTAAGGAAGACTGGGCAGATGCGGATGCCGTGGCAGGCGAGAGTAACAAAGACCGCCCAATGACCCATCGCGAACGTGCAATGGCCAGTCGAATGGGACAGGCCGCCAGTCGTGCAGGCCACGCTGCGTCTCGTATGCGCACGTCAATGGCTCGCACGTGGCGTAACGGCGCGGGACCAGATGACGGGCCCGAAAGCGCAGCGACCCATGTAGTTGGTGGCCACTACGATGAAAAAACAACGGATGATCGATCACAGGAGGTGCCGTGAGCAGCGCATATACACCACCTATTCCCGGTGGGCGGATTGTTATTCTCGTGTCCGGAGCGGGCTCCAATATGGTCGATCTCGTGCGCGCAGCGGAGAATCCTGAGTGGGGTGGCCAGATTGTCGCCGTTGGTGCAGACCGGGAATGCGCCGGAATTGACTGGGCAAAAGATCATGGGTTACCCACATTTATTCACCCACTGAATAAGGGGGCGAATCGCGATGAATGGGATAGGGAATTGGCCTATATTGTGGGCCAGTATTCTCCCGATCTTGTGGTCTGCGCTGGCTATTTAAAGCTCCTGGGGAGCGCATTTTTAGAGCGTTTTGGTGGGCGCACTCTTAATACTCATAACTCATTACTCCCTGCATTCCCGGGAACTCATGCTCCCGCTGACGCCATTGAAGCAGGAGTAAAAGTTGCAGGAGCAACACTGTTTATTGTTGATGCCGGTGTGGATACCGGGGTTATTTTGGCGCAAACAGTAGTCCCCGTCCTCGACGATGACAATGCGGATACGCTACTTGACCGCATTAAAGAAGCTGAGCGCGCCCAATTAGTTGCTTCTGTTGGCCGCCTCCTGCGCGAAGGGTGGACCGTCGATGGCAGGCGCGGCAAAATCGGGAAATAGCCAATTCTTTTTGACGAGGGCGGGGCGCGGCGCCCTATTGTCTCCTCGCTTTCACAGCAGGAGAGGCCCGTGGGTGTCTATGTCGAGGAGCGCATAGGAGGGCAGTAGTAGACTGGCAGTGGCCGCAACTGGCGAGGGTGGACTACCACCGGGGAGCGGCCGGGTCAGGCCCGCAGTGCGTCGCCCGCCTGGGCGCAAGGGCAACGGAATACCCGCCCTTGGAGGCATAATGTCCGTCCGCTTGGACAATTTGGAAGCCATTGATATCCGACCCATTCGACGCGCCCTTATTTCTGTCTACGACAAAACCGGCCTGATCGATTGTGCGACAGCTTTACACGAAGCCGGCGTAGAAATCGTCTCTACGGGATCAACAGCCACGCATATTCACGATGCAGGAATTCCTGTGACACCGGTCGAAAAAGTCACCGGATTCCCCGAAGTCCTTGAAGGCCGAGTGAAAACCCTTCACCCTCATATTCACGCCGGTATTCTTGCCGACCAGCGGAAAGCTGACCATCGCGAACAATTAGAAGGCCTGGGGGTTGCTGCTTTCGATGCCGTGATTTGTAATCTCTACCCCTTTGAAGAAACGGTGGCATCGGGCGCCTCTTTTGACGCTTGCGTTGAACAGATCGATATTGGCGGGCCATCAATGGTGCGGGCAGCAGCAAAAAATCATCCGTCGGTGGCGGTTATTGTTGACCCTGCTCAATATGGGGATCTTATTAAGGCGGCACAGGGCGAAGGCTATTCCCTAGAACAACGTCGCCACTTGGCGGCCCGCGCATTTGCGACAACCGCCCATTATGATTCCCAAATTGACGCTTGGCTGGCCACACAATTGGCTGGGGGTGATGCGCAGAATACTCCCGACGGGGGAGCCGATATTCCCACCACCGAATGGGCGCCAGTATTTGAACGCAGCGCAGATCTTCGCTACGGGGAAAATCCTCACCAAAGTGCGGCTGTGTATACCTCTCACAAGACCACAGCTCCTGCTGATAATGCCACTCCCACTGCTCCAGGTATTGCCCACGCTATTCAACTGTCCGGCAAACCCATGAGTTATAACAATTACGTCGATGGGGATGCTGCATTACGTGCAGCCTATGACCATGCCCGTCCCTGCGTGGCCATTATTAAACACGCTAACCCCTGTGGAATTGCCGTTGGGGATACCGTTGCTCAGGCACACCAGCGTGCCCATGCCTGCGATCCGGTATCCGCATTCGGCGGAGTGATTGCCGTGAATCGACCGGTGAGTTGCGAATTAGCCGAACAAATCCTGCCAATCTTTACCGAGGTAGTGATTGCCCCTGGATATGACGAGGGTGCTGCAGAAATTCTCGCAGGAAAAAAGAATCTTCGGGTTCTTATTGTCACCCCACCGACGCGCGGCGACAATGAGTTTAAACAGATTAGCGGCGGCCTTCTTATTCAGCAGCGCGACGATATTACTGCCGACGGGGATTCTCCCGAGAATTGGACATTAGCGGCTGGACCTGCTGCTGATGAGGCCACGCTGGCTGATTTGGAATTTGCTTGGCGGGCGGTACGTGCCGTGCGTTCTAATGCGATTTTGCTGGCAAAAGATGGCGCCTCTATTGGCGTAGGTATGGGCCAGGTTAATCGAGTCGATTCCTGCAAATTGGCAGTCGAACGAGCGAATACTTTGGGCACTCGCTCAACAGGAGATGCCGCCCAGGCGCCAGCAGGTGCGGCAGGTATTGATTCGGCTGGGGGAGCTCGGGCCGAAGACCTGGTTGCGGACGCCCCGCCACAGCGTAGCCTCGGTGCTGTGGCTGCATCTGATGCTTTCTTCCCCTTTGCTGACGGCCTTCAAGTGCTAATTGATGCTGGGGTGAAAGCTGTTATTCAGCCAGGTGGGTCAGTGCGTGATGCGGAATCTATTGCCGCTGCGGAGGCTGCAGGAATCACTATGTATTTCACGGGGGTTCGTCATTTCGCTCACTGAGTCCTAAAGATTTCACGAGGGCGGGGTTGCACTAATAAATAGTGCGGCTCCGCCCTCGTGCATTGTTGCCCACCTGTAATCTTTTCTCTCTTGGAGTTGGGTTTCAGGATTGCTAACGTGAGGACTCCTGCAAAGAAAGTAGGCGGTGACAGCGTTTGTCTTTGGCAGTGAAATGAGGAAGATAAAACGATAGGGACAAGGATGGTGACCGCAATCGATGACCGATAAAACGACACAGAAGAAAAAGCCCGTCCCCTTATTATGGTCACCGAAGAAGTGGGTCTGGCCCCTGAAAGATCTGCCGCACCGGATTCTCGATATGAGTGGTGGTTTGGGTGCGGTCGCTAGGATCTTAACCCGTATTAGTGTCCCATTTGTTGCTGTGACCCTTCCCTTTATTCTTATCTATAAAGTAGCCCAAGCATTGGTTCCATGGGCGCTTGGGCAGGCTCTCGATACGCTGGTTTCTCATACAGGGCGAAGTTTAGTTTTTGACCTAGGGATTCTGGCATTGATGTGCGTAGTAGTTGCTCTAGGCACAGCTTTATCTGAAGTTGCTGAATCCGTCTCTTGGGACCGCACCGAATTAGAAAGTCAACGGTCCCTGGCCAAAATCATGAGTGAATGGGGCTACCGTCTTCGAGGAAAGATTGCACCGGGGGATATCGTCACTTCCGTTCAGTCAGACGCTGCCACTTTGGGAGGTTTTGCTGCTTTTGCTGTCACCTCCCTTGGTGAGATTCCGGTAATTCTTTTTGTCACCGTCTTAATGCTGATGACAAATCTACCCTTGGGGCTTGTCACCTTATGTGGGGTCATTCTTGTTGTGGCTATTCCTCTTGTGGTCACCCCGCGGCTCGAAAAACGCCAAGAAGAAGTACGTCAAGCAACAGGGGAATTAGCAACGATTACTACCGATGCTGTGGCAGGACTGCGTGTATTACGTGGTTTAGGTGGAGAAGAATCATTTCTTAAGGCGTATAGGGCCCGTTCTGAAGAAGTCCGTGAAACAGAAGTACGACTTGCAGGAATTACCTCCGCGGTTTCTTCAGTAAGCCAGGGCGCCCCCATTCTCATCTGTGTGGCAATCATTGCTTATGGCACCTCCCTGGTGGCTAATGGCTCTTTAACGATTGGGCAACTTATTGCGTTTTATGCCTGGGCGGCCTTTCTCAGTGGACCTCTTCGGATTGTCGGCAGAGTGGTAGAAACCTATGTGGAAGCTCGCGTCGGCGCACAACGAATGGCGACTATTTTTGATGCCGGGAAAGTCGCAGAAGCCGAAGAGCAAGAACGTGTGTTGGCAGCACGTTCTAATAGCGATTGTGATTGGGCGGGCGCATATATTGCTGACTCCCAATCAGGCGTTGTAATTACTCCCGGGAAACTCACTGCATTAGTTGCACCCAC
>JAUNHH010000034.1 GCA_030524055.1 Actinomycetaceae bacterium
TGTTATATGCCAAAGGAAGGGCTTTGAGCGTTGCCAATAGGCCAGCAAGATCACCAATGAGGCGGCCCGCTTTGCCACGGGAAAGCTCAGCAATATCGGGGTTCTTCTTCTGCGGCATAATCGACGATCCCGTAGAGAAAGCATCATCGAGCGTGACGTACCCGAATTCCTTGGTATTCCAGATAATAATCTCTTCGGATAATCTGGATAGGTCAACGGCGATCATGGCGCAGATAAAGGAAAACTCCGCTACTAAATCCCGTGAGGCTGTGCCGTCAATAGAGTTTGCGCTCGAATGGCTAAAGCCAAGATCGCGTGCGACTGCCTCGGGATCTAACCCCAGAGTATTTCCCGCTAAAGCTCCACTTCCATAAGGAGATTCATCGGCTCGACGGACAAAGTCTTTGAGGCGATCACAATCACGAAGGAGCGGCCACACATGGGCGAGAAGATGATGGGCAACAAGAACCGGCTGGGCATGTTGTAAATGCGTGCGGCCCGGCATAATTGCTTCGCCAGCATTCTGGGCTTGAGCCAGTAATGCAGAAATAACCTCAGCTATTTCAGCGGCAATATCGCGTGCCTCATTCCGCAAATACATACGAATGAGTGTGGCAATTTGGTCATTACGGGAACGCCCTGCCCGAAGTCGCCCGCCAAGTTGCGGTCCCAGAGTGTCAATCAGGCCGCGTTCTAAAGCGGAGTGGACATCTTCGTCATCGGGGCTGGGCACAAACTCACCAGCAAGAACTGCGCTTTTTAGTGCCTCGATCCCGGCGCACATCTGCTCTACTTCTTCGTCACTCAGGAGCCCAGCCCGATGTAGAGCACGAGCATGGGCCGCTGACCCATCAAGATCGACTTCCGCCAGGCGCCAATCAAAATGGGTGGAAACCGACAAGGCAGCGAGCGCATCGGCGGGGCCACCGCTAAAGCGGCCACCCCACAGCGCCCCACTATGGGTTTTTGCGCTACTCACAACGAGCCCTCACCCAGTTCAGGGCCCTGACCGAAGCGGACATCGCGTGCGGTGGCCAAACGCGAGGTCATCCCGTAGATCTCAATAAAGCCCCGAGAGTGCGACTGATCGAAGGTATCGCCTGTTTCATAGGTGGCCAGGTTAAAGTCGTAGAGGGAGGCTTCAGAGCGACGCCCTGTCACCGTGGCGCGCCCACCATGGAGGGTCATTCGGATATCGCCGGTGACATAGGTCTGGGTATTGTCGATAAACGAGTCGAGAGCCCTCTTTAATGGCGAGAACCAGAGGCCGTCATACACCAATTCTGCCCAGCGGTTATCAACAGAACGCTTGTAGCGAGCCAATTCCCGTTCAATAGTGACGCGCTCCAGCTCTTGGTGGGCGGTAATTAATGCAATAGCGCCTGGTGCTTCGTAAATTTCGCGGGATTTAATACCGACAAGGCGGTCTTCCACCAGATCGAGACGACCAATTCCTTGGGCGCCAGCACGACGATTCAGCTCTTGGATTGCTTCTAAAGGCGTGACCGCGCGGCCATCAATAGCAGTGGGAATACCAGCCTCGAAAGTAATGACCACTTCATCGGGAAGAGGCGGGTAGGTGGGATCATCTGTGTAGTTATAGACATCCTTTGTTGGGGCATTCCAGATATCTTCGAGATATCCGGTTTCAATTGCCCGACCCCACACATTCTGGTCAATCGAGAAAGGATTATGTTTGGTGGTTTCAATGGGCAGATCGTGACTATTGGCGTATTCGATGGCGACATCGCGAGTCAGCGCTAAATCACGGACAGGAGCCAGGCACTTCAGATCTGGCGCATAGGAGGTAATGGAGACCTCGAAACGGACCTGATCATTTCCTTTGCCTGTGCAGCCATGGGCAACAGTCGAGGCACCAAATTGCCGGGCAGCGCGCACAAGGTGCTTAGAAATCAGGGGACGCGACAGCGCCGAAACTAAAGGATAAACCCCTTCATACAGGCCATTGGCTTTCAGGGCGGGCATACAGAAATCGGTGGCGAATTCATCTTTTGCATCCGCCACGTAGGCTTCCACAGCACCACAGTCAAGAGCGCGCTGGCGAATAACTTCCAGGTCTTCACCACCCTGGCCGACATCCACAGCAACAGCAACAACTTCCATTCCTGTGCGTTCTTCAATCCATCCGATTGCCACAGAGGTGTCGAGTCCACCGGAATACGCCAGGACAACTCGGTCTTTATTCTGGGTCATCAGTATTTTCCTTTCATTTTTCCCAGGTGGTGCCTGGACGAGCCATATCAAGAAGAGTGTCTTCTACTTTTTCTGCGCCACTATCAGTGCGACAAATAATAAGAATTGTGTCGTCGCCAGCAATCGTTCCGGCAACCTCATCAAGACGAGATAAATCAATAGCGGATGCTAAAAGTTGCGCAGCGCCAACGGGGGTGCGCAGGACAATTTGATTGCCGACCCGGGTTGATCCTGTTAGGAGGGATTGGCACCAGCGCACGAGTCGTTCACGTCCCGCCACATGGGTAGCAGAGCCATCCGCGTCAGCAACGGTGTAGACAAGCATCCCGTCCGAGGTCCGTACCTTCGTGGCACCCATATCAATGAGATCCCGCGACAGCGTTGTTTGGGTGACATCGATTCCGACACCCGCTAATTCGCTGCGTAAATCCTCTTGCGAGGTAATACGTCGGGAGGCCAAAAGGTCACGAATAGCTTCCTGGCGGGCAGCTTTCGTCCGCGGTGTGGCATGTTCTGTCACTTGTCGCCGCCTTGTCCGCTCGCTGTCACAGCTGCAGTCACAAACTCAGGAAGAAGGCGCGCAAACTCATGAAGATCGGCTTCGTCAATAGTGAGTGGTGGCGCGAGTCGCAGGGTGGTTTCATTGGTCGCGTTAATAATCCACCCATTCTCGCGGGCAATAGCAACGAGGGCGGGGGCAATATTGAGGTCAAACTCAATGCCAATAAGAAGGCCCCGGCCTCGTATGTCAACGAGATGATCTACGCCACTTATCTGCAACGCCTGGCGGAAATTGGTGCCGACCTCTTCTGCCCGTGCGATCAGATTTTCGGATTCAATGACCTCAAGTGTGGCCAAGGCTGCGGCAGCGCATACGGGGTTACCGCCGAAAGTCGAACCATGCATTCCTGGAGTAAGGAGGTGGCCGATCTCACCGACGCCAATGCAGGCGCCAATAGGCATTCCCGCACCCAGGCCTTTGGCTAGGGTGACAATATCGGGGCGAATATCGGCCCAATGGTAGCCCATCCATTTTCCGGTTCGACCGATACCTGTTTGGACTTCATCGACAGCTAACAGGGCACCATTTTTAGTGGCAATGTCACGGACCTGACGCATATATTCTGCATCAAGTGGGCGCACCCCGGCTTCACCTTGAATTGGTTCAATAATAATGCCAGCGACGTCGGTTCCTATGGTTTGTTCTAGTGCCTGAATATCGTCTGCCGGAACAAACTCAACTCCGGGAATAAGAGGCGCAAACGGCTCCCGATAGGCCCCTTTCCAGGTGAGAGCTAAAGCACCTGTTGAACGCCCATGGAAAGAATGCTCTAAAGCAAGAATGCGGTGTCGAGGCTTTTCTTGTGCATTGCCATATGCCCGGATCATTTTGAGGGCGCATTCATTGGCTTCTGTCCCCGAATTTGTCAGGAAAACCCTGCCATCGACACCGAGGATTTCCAGAATTCTTTCTCCGAGGCGTATTTGCGGCGTGGAAGCAAAGAAATTCGAGATATGGGCGAGTTTGCCGACCTGTGTGGCTACCGCAGCAATAATTGCCGGATGGGCATGGCCCAAAACATTGACGGCAATTCCGCCAAGCAGATCAATATATTTCTTGCCGTCACTGTCCCACACATAGGCGCCCTGGCCACTTTCTAAAAGGAGGCTAGGTGTGCCGAAGGTATTCATGAGGGAGTCGTGATACCGCTGGGTCCAAGTATTTTCAGTCATGATGAGTAGGCGCTATTCTCGTGAACATAATCGTGGGTCAGGTCATTCGTCCAGATCGTCACAGTGGGGGTTTCTCCGGCTTTCAGGTAGATATCCACCTGGCATTCACGTGGAGTCATATCCACTAATGTGCGGTCCTCCCCTACTCCCCCATTGCGGCACACCATAACGCCATTAATAGCCACATCAATATCGTTGGGATTATAGGGCGCGACCTCTTCTGGAATAGTGCCCACTTCAGACAGAACGCGCCCCCAATTTGGGTCATTACCAAAAACCGCGGCTTTAAAGAGATTCGACCGGGCTACTGCACGCGCAATAACCAGTGCGGCCTCTTCACTACTGGCCTGGTGAACATTCACAGCAATATCGTGGGTAGCTCCCTCAGCGTCACCAATTAATTGCCGCGCTAAATCAGCGCAGACAGTGCGCACAGCTTCAGTTACTACTGCCTGTTCTGGCTGGATTCCACTGGCTCCAGAGGCCATGAGAATCAGCGTGTCATTGGTGGACATACACCCATCGGAATCAATCCGATTAAAGGTGGTTCGCACTGCCTCGGTCAGAATATCCTGCATTATCTCCTGGTCGATAATGGCATCCGTTGTGATCACAGAAAGCATTGTGGCCAGCCCTGGGGCGAGCATTCCCGCACCTTTTGCCATTCCCCCCACGGTAAAACCATCGGCGTGACACACCGAGGTTTTCGACACGGTATCGGTGGTGCGAATTGCGTCAGCCGCGTCCGCACCGCATTCGGCGGTGCTCCCAGATGCGGCAATCAGCGGTGGAATACCGCCCAGAAGTGCGTCCATGGGAAGTGGAAGACCAATGAGTCCCGTAGACGCTACAGCCACTTTCTCTACGGGAATATCAAGCCCATCGGCAACCGCCTGGGCGGTAGCCACGGCGTCATCCTGTCCGCGTTGTCCCGTGCAGGCGTTAGCACCACCAGAGTTGAGGATGACCGCTGTAATGGGGCCTGCCGCCATATGGGTACGGCTCAGGCGAACAGGGGCAGCGCACACGCGATTAGAAGTGAAAACTCCTGCACTTGCCGCCTGCGGTCCGTCATTAATGACGAGGGCGAGGTCACGTCCACCGGAGGATTTGATTCCTGCAGCCACACCTCCCGCCCGAAAGCCCGCAGGGGCGGTGACACCAATAGGGGTACTCATGGTGCTACTCCAATCGTTGGGACTCCGGTGAGTTCAGGCAAGCCAAGAGCAAGATTTGCGCCCTGAATCGCAGCGGAGGCAGTACCTTTACCAAGGTTGTCAATGGCAGCAAGGACGGTGACTGTGCCGGCTCGCTCATCAATGGCCCAGGAGATATGTGTCAATCCTGTTCCCGTCAGCGGCCCGGTTGTTGCCCATACTCCAGGAGGAAGAACCTGAATCAGTGCTTCATCCCGATAGGGTTCAAAGGCGGCCTCGATTTCGGCTGCTCCTACCCCGGCGGCGAGTGGCGCCACTACTGTGGCGAGGATTCCCCGCGATACTGGCGCCAAAACGGGCGTAAACGTCAGTCCCGCGTCAAGTGCTGACTGAGCGCAACGCAGATTCTGGAGGATTTCCGGAATGTGGCGATGAGTCCCACCCACTCCATAGGGGGCAAGATTTCCCACGGCTTCCGAGGCAAGAAGATGTGCCTTTAAGGTGCGTCCAGCCCCGGAATATCCCACCGCCAATGTCGCCACTAGATGTGAGGCATCAATCACACGGGAATGAACCAGGCATTGGGCCGCTAAGGTCACCGCCGTGGCATTACATCCGGGAACGGCAATGCGCGTAGCGGCGGATAATTTCGCGCGTTGATTCTGGGCTTCGGCTTCGCCCTCGTACAGGAGTTCCGGCATGGAATAGGTCCACGGAAGCGAAAATTCACCACCGTAGTACCTTTCCCATTCCGTTTTGTCAGCGAGCCGGTGGTCAGCCGCCAAGTCAACGATGACAGCCTCATCACCACTGGAGGCCAAGGCATCACCAATGGCACCAGAGTGCCCATGCGGCAGCGCCAGCACCACTAAATCGTGGCCCGACAGAGTTTCCACGGAAGTTGGGGCAATAACCAGATCTCCCAGGGCGCCAAGATGACGGTGATGATCTCCTAAGCGAGTTCCCGCGGAGGAAGCCGCCGTCACTGTTACCACATCAATAGTGGGATGTGCTGCGAGAAGACGCAGCATTTCCCCACCCGCATACCCGGAGGCACCCGCTACCGCAGCTCGAAACGTCATGCGCATGAATATACATGAGATCGCATGAGTATGCAGTGGAGTGTCTACGTTATGGACAAATAGTGAGGTCTCCTACTGCAACTGGTCAGCAATCGACGCAGCCCAGGATTTCACACGATCCCAATCGCGGAAGTCGCCCTCCACTGCGCCAGCCAGACGCATCATGGAACGTTCACGCAGATTCAGCAGAGCAGGCTCATAACGTCCTGGCAAAGAAATCACTTCACGGGCCGTAATACGCTTGAGCACCGGGCCAATCCGCGACGGATCCTGGGGCACATTCTTTGGCACCCCTTTCATTCCGACCGAAAATGCCCAGACCGGGCGTGTCGCTAGTTCAGATTCGAAACGCTCCATGAATTGGTGGGCTTCTTCCATCCACTGCATGACATACACCCCGGACCCCACAACAACGGCGTCAATGCCATCAAGGGATTCGACTTTTTCCGGTGATTCCCGGGTGACCTCGTGGCCACGTTGGGCCAGAACATCGGCAATCGTGTCAGCGATTTCGGCAGTGGCACCATGTTTAGATGCGGCAGTGACAAGAATATGCATAACCCCAGTATGACTGATCACTGGCAAATAGACCCGCCCACAGGTCCCAAATGGACTGTGGGCGGGTCTACGAACGAGCCCTCAGCTAGGAACGCAATTCAGCGCCCAACACCTTCCGGGCTTTGTCAATCACCTGGCTACGCACCGCAGTAATCTCTTCAGAGGTTAAGGTGTGGTCTGCTCGAAGCCGCAGCGAAAAGGCCAGGGAACGGGAACCTTCTGGCACCTGGTCGCCCTCGTAAATATCGAAAAGGGTGACATCCTCGCAAACCTGTCCGGCGCCTTGACGGATCACTTGTTCAACTCGGGCCACTTGAATGGTATTCGGCACGACGAAAGCCATATCTTCCTTCGCCAGCGGATAGGTGGAAATCGCACGAACTTGGATTGGTGCCTGATCAATCGAAGCCACCAGGGCGTCAAGATCAATTTCTGCGGCGCAACTACGAGCAGGTAAGCCGAAAGTTTCACAGACTCCGGGGTGAAGTTCACCAGCCAAAGCGATGGTGCGAAGTGCCCTTCCGGCCCGAATGAAAATCCGCGCCACGCGGCCAGGATGCCAAGGGGCAACTTCTGCTGGGTCTGTCGCAGCAGGCGGCATCGGCGCACCTTTAATCGGGGATGGCTCGGCCTCCCATGCGCGGGTGACCTCAACGCGCACCCCCAGGGTCGAAGCCAGTCGACGCACGCATTCAACAGCGTCCGACCACTCGAAAGTTGACTTGCCGGACAGCCATGGGGAATTACCCGCGCGACCGGCCAGCACAATCCCCAGGTGGTGAGGCTGGTTGGGGGTCCCCGCCTGAAGGGCAGCAATTTCTTCATCCGTTGGGCGAGCCTCAACCCCAATAATCGGCGCGGGGACACTGCCGTCAGGACGCGACACCATGCCGCTTTCAAAGATAGCAACACGCTCAATACCGCGCGCCACATTCCGCCCAGCCACATCCAACAGACTGTCAAGAATCGAGGTCCGCAGCAGTGGGGCGTCATCCGCCAAAGGGTTACGTAGCCGCAAACCCACCCGGCGTGGATCAGTCTCACTCAAACCCTGACGATCCCAAGAATCAGAGATAAAAGGATAGGACAGGACTTCGTCAAGACCAGCCTCTGCCAGGCTACGGTGGAGTCCGC
>JAUNHH010000035.1 GCA_030524055.1 Actinomycetaceae bacterium
GCGGACTCCACCGTAGCCTGGCAGAGGCTGGTCTTGACGAAGTCCTGTCCTATCCCTTTATTTCTGATTCCTGGGATCGTCAAGGGCTGGGCGAGTCTGATCCGCGCCGGGCGGGCCTGCGTTTACGTAATCCGCTGGCTGAGGATGCTCCACTACTGCGCACCTCGATTCTGGACAGTCTGCTAGATGTGGCTGGGCGAAATGTGGCACGCGGCGTCGAGCGCGTGGCAATTTTCGAAAGTGGTGTGGTTTCGCGTCCTCACGGCACCGTTCCCGCCCCGATTATTGGCGTTGAGACTCGCCCAACGGATACAGAAATCGCAGCACTTCAGGCAGGAACTCCCAACCAACCTCACCACGTGGGAATAGTATTGGCCGGTCGTGCGGGTATTTCCCCATGGTTGTCAGGCAAGACCACCTACGAGTGGTCCGACGCCGTGGAATGTGTGCGCCGACTTGCCTCTGCACTTGGGATACGCGTTGAGGTGACTCGCGCGTGGGAGGCTCAGGCGTCTCCCATTAAGGGTGCGCCAATGCCACCTGCAGCAACTGACCCCACTGACGTTGCTCCCTGGCATCCTGGCCGCGTGGCGCGGATTTTCGTTCGGGCTGGGAGAGAACTTCGCGACATAGCTTTGGCCGGTGAACTTCACCCCAGGGTCTGCGAAGCCTTTGGTCTGCCTGCCCGTACCTGTGCAGCAGAAATTGATATCGATGCCCTTGTGGCGTCAAATGATGCTGCCCCAATCCAAGTGCGGGCAATATCCACCTATCCGCTGGCAAAGGAAGATATGGCCTTTGTTGTGCCACATGCGATTCCTACTGCTCGCGTTGAACAGGTGATCCGTCAAGGTGCTGGTCAACTCTGTGAAGATGTCACCCTTTTTGATATTTACGAGGGTGATCAGGTGCCTGATGGTTTCCGTTCGCTGGCCTTTTCTTTGCGTTTAAGGGCAGATCACACCTTAACCTCTGAGGAGATTACTGCCGTGCGTAATCAGGTCATTGACAAGGCACGGAAGGTGTTGGGCGCGGAATTGCGTTCCTGACTCAACTACTTTTACGACCCGCCCGCAGTCCATATGGGACCTGTGGGCGGGTCTATTTGCCAGTGATCAGTCATACTGGGGTTATGCATATTCTTGTCACTGCCGCATCTAAACATGGTGCCACTGCCGAAATCGCTGACACGATTGCCGATGTTCTGTCCCAACGTGGCCACGAGGTCACCCGGGAATCACCGGAAAAAGTCGAATCCCTCGATGGCATTGATGCCGTTGTTGTGGGTTCAGGCGTGTATGTCATGCAGTGGATGGAAGAAGCCCACCAATTTATGGAGCGTTTCGAATCTGAATTGGCGACCCGTCCGGTCTGGGCATTTTCGGTAGGGATGAAAGGGGTGCCAAAGAATGTTCCCCAGGACCCGTCGCGGATTGGCCCAGTGCTGAAGCGTATTACTGCCCGCGAGGTGATCTCATTGCCAGGGCGTTATGAACCTGCCCTATTGAATTTGCGGGAACGTTCCATGATGCGCTTAGCCGGCGCAGTTGAGGGCGACTTCCGTGATTGGGATCGTGTGAAGTCATGGGCTGCGTCAATTGCTGATCAATTGCAGTAATGGGCATCACTTTGTGTCCATAACGTAGACACTCGACTGCATGCGCATGCAATATCATGTATATTCATGCGCATGACCTTTCGAGCTGCGGTAGCGGGTGCCTCCGGGTATGCGGGTGGGGAAATGCTGCGTCTTCTCGCAGCTCACCCCAATATCGATATTGTCACAGTAACGGCAGCCTCCTCAGCAGGTAGCCGTCTAGGTGACCATCATCGCCACCTTGGTGTCCTCGGAGACCTGGTTATCGCCCCAACTTCCGTGGAAACTCTGTCGGGCCATGATTTAGTGGTGCTGGCCTTGCCACATGGGCATTCTGGTGCCATTGGTGACGCCCTTGCCTCCAGCGGCGACCACGCTGTCATCGTTGATTTAGCGGCTGATCACCGGCTCAATGACAAAGCAGAATGGGAAAGGTACTACGGTGGCGAGTTTTCGCTGCCGTGGACCTATTCCATGCCGGAACTGCTGTACGAGGGCGAAGCCGCAGCCAAAAAACAACGCTCGGCACTTCAGGACACCACGCGAATTGCTGTCCCAGGGTGTAATGCCACAGCAGTGACTCTCGCGGCGCAATGTCTGATTCATTCGGCTGTGATTGATCCGGCGCATCTTGTGGCGACTTTAGCGGTGGGGTATTCCGGGGCAGGACGCACCTTGAAATCTCATCTTCTCGCTTCAGAGGCACTAGGAAATCTTGCCCCTTACGCAGTGGGCGGGACACACCGACATATTCCCGAAATCCTCCAGAATCTTCGCTGCGCACAATCGGCGTTTCACGCCAATCTGACCTTCACCCCCGTATTGGCACCCGTCTCGCGGGGAATCCTTGCCACGGTTGTGGCTCCATTGGCCGCCGGGGTGGGAGCGGGCGAAATTGAGGCCGCCTTTGAACCCTATCAGGATGAACCACTAATTCAGGTTCTCCCTCCTGGCGTATGGGCAACAACCGGGCCGCTGACGGGAACAGGATTGACCCAGATCTCCTGGGCCATTGATGAGCGAGCAGACACAGTCACTGTCCTTGCTGCCATTGACAACCTCGGCAAAGGTACTGCCTCCGCCGCTATTCAAGGAGCCAATCTGGCCCTTGGCCTGCCAGAACTCACCGGCGTACCCACGATTGGAGTAGCACCATGAGCACTTTAATTGGTGTCACTGCCCCTACGGGATTTCGGGCGGGAGGTGTGGCTGCAGGAATCAAATCCTCCGGTGGACGTGACCTCGCCCTCGTCATTAATGACGGACCGCAGGTGGCAAGTGCGGGAGTTTTCACTTCTAATCGCGTGTGCGCTGCCCCCGTTCGCCTGAGCCGCACCCATCTTGCAGCCGGTCCGATTACTGCCGTCATTTTGAACTCTGGCGGTGCGAATGCCTGTACTGGTCAACGTGGCGAAGATGATGCCTTGGCAACGGCCCAAAAAGTAGCGACCGAACTCGATATTCCCGTAGAAAAAGTGGCAGTGGCATCGACCGGACTTATTGGCCTTCCACTGCCTATGGATGCGCTTCTTGCTGGCATTCCCACACTAATTGAGGCATCAGGGAATACCCCCCAATGCGGGGCGGATGCAGCAGACGCTATTCGCACCACGGATACCGTTCCTAAAACAGCGATGCATAGTGTGGATGGTTTTACTGTGGGCGGTATGGCAAAGGGGGCGGGAATGCTTGCCCCGGGACTTGCCACCATGCTCTCTGTTGTCACAACCGACGCCATTGTTGATCAGAAGAGTGCTCAGGAGATTCTTGCTGAGGCCGTTCGGACGTCTTTTAACCGGATTGATTCTGATGGCTGTATGTCCACCAATGACACGGTGATTTTGATGGCCTCGGGTGCCAGTGGAATTGAGCCCGATAGGGCCACTCTAACTGAAGCTGTGCGCAGTGTATGTGCTGACTTAGCGCGGCAATTAATTGGTGACGCTGAAGGGGCTAGCCACGATATTGCTGTGAATGTTCATCAGGCCTCTAGCGAAGAGGCTGCGCTTGTGATCGCTCGCGCAGTAGCCCGATCGAATCTCTTGAAAGCCGCCGTATTTGGTAATGACCCGAATTGGGGCCGAGTGCTTTCAGAAGTGGGCACTATTCCTGAAGAGGTCGCCCCCTATAATCCCAACGATATTGATGTGGCTATTAATGGGGTGATGGTCTGTCGAAATGGGGGAGTAGGGGAGGATCGCGCCCTTGTGGATATGACTCCACGTGAATGCCATATTGATATCTATCTCAAGGCCGGAGAATCTTCAGTCACGATCTGGACGAATGACCTGACCCACGATTATATTCATGAGAATAGTGCTTACTCATCATGACTGAAAATACTTGGACCCAGCGTTATCACGATTCCCTGATGAATACCTTTGGCACACCTAGCCTCCTTTTAAAAAGTGGTCAGGGAGCCTATGTGTGGGACAGCGAGGGCAAGAAATATATTGATTTGCTTGGCGGAATTGCAGTCAATGTTTTGGGCCACGCCCATCCGGCTATTATTGCTGCGGTTGCTACCCAGGTTGGCAAACTCGCTCATATCTCTAATTTTTTTGCCTCAGCCCCACAAATCCGCCTTGGCGAAAGAATCCTTGAGATTCTTGGGTCAGATGGACGAGTATTCCTTACGAATTCCGGGACAGAAGCCAATGAATGCGCCCTAAAAATGATCCGGGCGTATGGGAATGCACAAGAAAAGCCCCGACATCGGATTCTTGCTTTAGAGCATTCTTTTCATGGGCGTTCAACAGGTGCCTTAGCTCTCACATGGAAAGAGGCTTATCGGGAGCCGTTTGCGCCTCTTATTCCCGGAGTTGAGTTTATCCCTGCCGGCGATATTGAGGCACTAGAAAAAGCCATAGGAACCGACGTTGCTGGCATTATCATCGAGCCAATTCAAGGCGAAGCTGGGGTGCGCCCACTTGACGTAGAATATATGCGTCAGGTCCGTGACATTGCCACTAAAAATGGTGCCCTTTTAGCTGTCGATGAAGTCCAAACAGGGATCGGCCGAACCGGAAAATGGATGGGCCACCACTGGGCGGATATTCGTCCCGATATTGTCACCCTAGCCAAAGGACTGGGTGCGGGAATGCCTATAGGAGCCTGTATTGGTTTAGGCGAGAACGGACACCTTCTAGCCCCCGGTATGCATGGCTCGACTTTCGGCGGGAATCCCGTTTGTGCTGCAGCAGCCTTGGCCACACTTGAGGTCATTGAATCCGAAAATCTGATCACGCGTGCAGAAGAGGTCGGTAATAGCTTCCGTCAGGCCGTTCAGGCAAGTGGCGCGGACTACCTCGTTGATATACGAGGCCAGGGCCTTCTTATTGGCATTGAGTTTTCTCTGAATATTGCCCCCGCCCTCGTGACTATTGCGCGAGATAATGGATGGATTATTAACGCGACCAATGAAACCACCCTGCGTTTAGCGCCCCCACTTATTATTGACGAATCTGATCTGAATGAGTTTGCCCAGCGTCTCCCAGAGTTTGTCACCGCCGCTGTGGAAATGACCCAACAAGGCAGCCACTCATGACAGAACACTCCACTCCTCGTACTAAAGCCGCACGCCAAGAAGCGATCCGTGATCTTTTGGCTTCACGGCGGATTACCTCGCAAGAGGACTTGCGCAGCGAGTTAGCCAGGGTCGGAATAGACGTTACCCAAACAACGCTGTCGCGGGATCTCATTGATATGGGCGCGACAAAAGTGCGCACATCAGACGGTCTTTTAGTGTATACCGTCACCGATGCTGACGGCTCCGCTACCCATGTAGCGGGACGTGAACGGCTTGTGCGCTGGTGCCAATCCCTCCTAACAGGATCAACTCGGGTCGGCAATCAAATTGTCTTGCGCACCCCCGTTGGCGCTGCGCAACTATTAGCTTCGGCTATTGATTTATCTCGTCTTGACGAGGTAGCGGGAACAATTGCTGGAGATGACACGATTCTTATTATTTGCCGCAGCGACAGTGGCGCAGAAAAAGTAGAAGACACTCTTCTTGATATGGCTCGTCCAGGCACCACCTGGGAAAAATGAAAGGAAAATACTGATGACCCAGAATAAAGACCGAGTTGTCCTGGCGTATTCCGGTGGACTCGACACCTCTGTGGCAATCGGATGGATTGAAGAACGCACAGGAATGGAAGTTGTTGCTGTTGCTGTGGATGTCGGCCAGGGTGGTGAAGACCTGGAAGTTATTCGCCAGCGCGCTCTTGACTGTGGTGCTGTGGAAGCCTACGTGGCGGATGCAAAAGATGAATTCGCCACCGATTTCTGTATGCCCGCCCTGAAAGCCAATGGCCTGTATGAAGGGGTTTATCCTTTAGTTTCGGCGCTGTCGCGTCCCCTGATTTCTAAGCACCTTGTGCGCGCTGCCCGGCAATTTGGTGCCTCGACTGTTGCCCATGGCTGCACAGGCAAAGGAAATGATCAGGTCCGTTTCGAGGTCTCCATTACCTCCTATGCGCCAGATCTGAAGTGCCTGGCTCCTGTCCGTGATTTAGCGCTGACTCGCGATGTCGCCATCGAATACGCCAATAGTCACGATCTGCCCATTGAAACCACCAAACATAATCCTTTCTCGATTGACCAGAATGTGTGGGGTCGGGCAATTGAAACCGGATATCTGGAAGATATCTGGAATGCCCCAACGAAAGATGTCTATAACTACACTGACGACCCCACCTATCCGCCTCTTCCCGATGAAGTGGTCATTACTTTCGAGGCGGGTATTCCCACCGCTATTGATGGCCGCGCAGTCACGCCTTTAGAAGCAATCCAAGAGCTGAATCGTCGTGCGGGAGCCCAAGGAATTGGTCGTCTCGATCTAGTGGAAGACCGTCTTGTCGGTATTAAATCCCGCGAGATTTACGAAGCACCCGGTGCTATTGCATTAATTACCGCCCACCAAGAGCTGGAGCGCGTCACTATTGAACGCGAATTGGCTCGCTACAAGCGCTCTGTTGATAACCGCTGGGCCGAATTGGTGTACGACGGCCTCTGGTTCTCTCCATTAAAGAAGGCTCTCGACTCATTTATCGACAACACACAGACCTATGTCACCGGCGATATCCGAATGACCCTCCACGGCGGGCGCGCCACAGTGACAGGGCGCCGCTCAGAATCGTCCCTCTACGACTTCAACCTGGCCACCTACGAAACCGGCGACACCTTCGATCAGTCGCACTCTCGGGGCTTTATTGAGATCTACGGGATGACTTCACGTCTGGCCACCGCCCGAGATGTCCGTTTCGGGCAGGGCCCAGAACTGGGCGAGGGCGCGCTGTGAGTAACGCGAAGACTCATAGTGGAGCATTGTGGGGTGGCCGCTTTAGTGGCGGTCCTTCCCAGGCCCTCGCCACATTGTCAGTATCCACCCATTTTGACTGGCGTCTGGCCGAGGTTGATCTTCAAGGCTCGGCGGCCCATGCCCGTGCTCTACATCGGGCTGGGCTGCTGAGTGACGAAGAAGTGGAGCAGATGTGCGCAGGGATCGAGGCACTAAAAAGCGCAGTTCTAGCTGGCGAGTTTGTGCCCAGCCCCGATGACGAAGATGTGCACTCCGCTTTAGAACGCGGCCTGATTGACACTCTGGGGCCGCAACTTGGAGGGCGACTTCGGGCAGGGCGTTCCCGTAATGACCAAATTGCCACACTCATTCGTATGTATTTGCGGAATGAGGCACGCGATATTGCCGCTGAAATAGCTGAGGTTATTTCTGCATTACTGACTCAAGCTCAGAATGCTGGCGAGGCAATTATGCCGGGCCGCACGCATTTACAACATGCCCAGCCTGTCCTTGTTGCCCATCATCTTCTCGCCCACGTGTGGCCGCTCCTTCGTGATTGTGATCGCCTCACAGACTTTGTCCGTCGAGCCGATGAATCCCCTTATGGAAGTGGAGCTTTAGCGGGAAATACCCTGGGGTTAGATCCCGAGGCAGTCGCTCGCGATCTTGGCTTTAGCCATTCGAGCGCCAATTCTATTGATGGCACGGCCTCTCGGGATTTAGTGGCGGAGTTTTCCTTTATCTGCGCCATGATCGCCGTTGACCTATCCAGATTGTCGGAAGAGATTATTATCTGGAATACCAAGGAATTTGGTTACGTCACGCTCGATGATTCTTTCTCGACGGGTTCCTCCATTATGCCCCAGAAAAAGAATCCCGATATTGCTGAGCTTTCGCGTGGCAAAGCGGGCCGTCTCATCGGTGATCTTGCTGGCCTATTGGCAACGCTCAAAGCCCTTCCTTTGGCATATAACA
>JAUNHH010000023.1 GCA_030524055.1 Actinomycetaceae bacterium
TACATTTGTCCCTACGTATATAGCTTTGTCCCTAACAGTAGGTTTTACCCCTCCGCTCCCAACAAGCAGCGCACACAATAAAGACGGGGCCCAGCGCTATAAACGCCGGGCCCCGCCCTCGTCAGTCGAAGAAGACCTACTTGCCTTGGTTAGCGACAGCAGCAATCTTTGCTTCTGCTTCAGGATCCAGGTAGCGGCCGCCCTTCTTGACGGGCTTGAGGGTTTCCTCGTCAAGCTCATACACCAGCGGAATACCGGTGGGGATATTGACACCAGCAATCTCGTCATCGGAGATCTCGTCGAGGTGCTTGACAATGGCGCGCAGCGAGTTGCCGTGGGCGGCAATCATGACAGTCTTGCCAGAGCGAATCTCGGGGACAATCTCTTCTTCCCAGTAGGGGAGCAGACGCTCAAGAACATCCTTGAGGCACTCGGTTGCCGGAATGGGCTCGCCCGCATAACGGGGCTCAGCATCCTGAGAGTATTCCGAACCCAACTCAATCGCAGGCGGGGGGACATCGTAGGAACGGCGCCACAGCATGAACTGCTCTTCGCCGTATTCCTCGCGGATCTCCTTCTTATTCTTACCCTGCAGAGCGCCGTAGTGACGCTCATTCAAACGCCAGTGACGCTTCACGGGAATCCAGTGAAGGTCGGCAGCATCAAGGGCAAGGTTGGCGGTCATAATTGCGCGGCGCAGCATTGAGGTGAAGAGAATGTCGGGCAGAACACCCGCTTCCTTCAAGAGCACGCCACCATGCGCGGCCTCGGTACGTCCCTTATCAGACAGGGGCACATCCACCCAGCCGGTGAACAGATTCTTCGCATTCCATTCGCTCTCGCCGTGGCGGAGCAGCACTAGTGTGTAAGTCACACCCCTATTCTTCCATTGCAAGGTAGTTCCTGTCACGACAGAGACAGAAGGTGGGATGAGGCATTCACATTTTAATCGTCAACAGAAGCCTCTTTAGCGTCTACGCTGACGCCCTCAACTAAAGGTGATCCATCTTCATTATTGAGATTCTTCCCCATGGATTGCACCCCCGTTTTGAGTGAGAAACCGAGGTGCTCATATAAAGGGATGACACTTTCATTCCCGGGGGCGATCTCAACACTTAATCGAGTCACTCCCATAGGACGAAAGACTCTTTCGACTTCCGCCATTAAGGCACGCGCAATACCCTGTCCTTGATTGTGTGGATGGACAGCTAAACCGGAAACAACGGCACGTCGCCCATTCCATGCTCCCCACGCCGTTCCAATCACTTTCCCCTCATTATCTACTGCGACAAGAAGACCGTTCGGATTGAGGCGATGACACCCCTTAAACTCATGGGCAAGAATGTCGCGGTTATAGGGGTGTCCGAATGCGGCATCCATACATGCGCCCACCCCAGGAAGATCTGCAGCTTGCATCTGTCGAATACGGAAGTCCATAGAAATAGCATAGGCGATCCATGCAGACTTTAAAGGGGAAACGAGGGCGGAGACAGGCCGACCAACTGGCGGATTTGAGCGGAAAAGTATCTGAGAAATAAAAAAGTGGGGCCGGGGATTAATCCCCGGCCCCACTGAAGAAAATCAGGAATGCGCCTTGTTGTAGGCGGACACGATGTCTTCAGGAATACGGCCACGAGTAGCAACCGTCATACCCTGAGAAATGGCCCATTCACGAATCTTGCCATTGAGGCCAGAACGCGCTGGAGCAGAACCACGGGCGGCGCGAATAGAAAGGCGTCCACCGGTACGACGCGCAGCGCCGATCCATTCAGCTAAGTCAGACTCAAACCGGGCGAGGTTATCGTCAGAAAGATCGATCTCGTAGTTCACTCCCTTGAATGAGAAAGCTACTGTCTTGGTGGCTTCAGAACCATCGCGGTCATCAAGAAGGACAACTTGAGTCTTCTTCATTTGGATTCTCCTAAACGGGCGCTTGCGCGCAAATCGAATCGAGTTCGGTCGGGAAAATCATATCCCTTTTTTCTCTTTTTCGCACCACTAATCATGAGCATTCCTGACTAGGTGGGCAAACGAGCAAGAGAAGCATCCATGCTCATTCTCCCTATTACTTAGATAAGCAATTAGAGGTACGCAAGAGGCGAAAGTATAGAGAAACTTCGTGCCTATACTGGATAGGGATTCCAATACGAAACTCTCCAAATAGTACCTCATCAGGCACAATAGCGTGTCCAAAACCACGTTTCATCGGTAGTTGAATCTTGTACTATTGAGCTATTCGGCAACCCCGCCCTCGAAAGTAGTCACCATGCAATTTGGCATCTTCACTGTTTCTGACCTGACCACTGACCCAACAACTGGCCGCACCCCCAGCGAAGCCGAGCGCATTGCTGCCACCCTCACTATCGCTCAGCATGCCGAAGACGTAGGCCTTGATGTATTCGCACTTGGAGAACACCACAATCCCCCATTTTGGTCCTCCTCCCCCACGACAACATTGGGATATATTGCCGCGCGCACCTCAACACTGCGTTTATCAACAGCCACCACTTTGATTACCACTAATGACCCGGTAAAAATCGCCGAAGATTACGCGATGCTTCAGCACCTTAGCGGCGGACGAAATGACCTCATGTTAGGGCGCGGAAATACCGGCCCTGTCTACCCCTGGTTTGGCAAAGATATTCGTGATGGCATTCCTCTAGCGATAGAAAACTACGATCTGCTGCGCACGCTATGGCGCCAAGAAGATGTGACCTGGGAAGGAAAATACCGCACCCCGCTGCGGCGCTTTACCTCTACTCCCCGTCCTCTTGACGGGATCGCTCCTTTTGTTTGGCATGGCTCTATTCGCTCGCCACAAATCGCCGAACAAGCCGCCTATTACGGTGACGGCTTTTTCCATAACAATATTTTCTGGCCAGCCGATCACACAGCAAAAATGGTGGCCCTGTACCGCGAGCGCTTTGAACACTATGGCCACGGACCGGCAAAACGCGCCATTGTTGGCCTTGGCGGACAGGTCTTTATGCGGAAAAACTCCCAGGACGCTATTCGCGAATTCCGTCCCTATTTCGATAATGCCCCTGTATACGGACACGGCCCATCCCTTGAGGAGTTTATGCGTACCACACCTTTAACCGTGGGTTCACCTGCGGAGGTGATTGACCGGACTTTGACTTTCCGTGATCTTGTGGGCGATTATCAGCGCCAACTTTTCCTCATTGACCACGCAGGCCTCCCTCTGCGCACTGTCCTTGAGCAGATTGATTTCCTGGGGGAGGTCGTTCGGGTACTGCGCCGAGAATTTGAGGCAATGCGCGATCCGGAGGTTCCTTCTGACCCACCAACCCACCAGTCGATGCTTGCAGAAAAGATGGGAACCGACACACATTCCGAACACAATCTGGCGCGCACTGAAGCGGAGCGAGTACGTCAGGAGGTACGAATCTCTGGCGGGACTAGCACCTCTGAAACGGCTTCGACCTCGCTTAATAATCACCCACGTGTGGGCGATACGGTGACGGGCACGTCGGATGCTCCTGAGGAACTCAGCGTTGAAGAGAGCCTTATTCAGGCCCAAAACCTACTGTCTCGTAGCAATCTTTCCAATGCCGAGGCAGGCAATTGACATGCACAATGGTCTGGTGGAGTCCGATATGTCTGTAGGCACTAGTGCCGCGCGCCCGCCGCAGGTGGTCATTATTGACGCTGGCATGTCGGAGCATGCGTCAACGTCACGCCTTGCTGAACTGATCAGTGAGGCTCTCACTGAGGTCGCCGAAGGTACTTTAGGTGGACATGCCGCTGGCAATTCCCCTGAAATACCGGGCCCCGCCCTCGTTCCTGCCATAACGCATATTCGTCTGCGCCCACTGGCGCACGCCATTATGGACGCTATGCTCACCGGTTTTCCGGGGGAGGATTTAGCGTCTGCACTGGAGTCGCTGGGGGCCGCTGACGGTGTGATTGCGTTGACGCCAACCTACCAGGGGTCCTATTCGGGGCTTTTTAAGGCATTCTTCGACTGTGTGCCTGAGGATGCTTTGGAGGGCACACCTGTTCTTGTGGGGGCCACGGGAGGGACCCCACGCCACGCCTTCATGACAGAAATGGCTATGCGTCCGCTGATGGTGCACCTGCACGCTCATGTCGTGCCCACCGCCATTTATGTTGCCGCTGAGGATTGGGGCGCTCACGCCTATGATTCAGGTGGGGATGGCGGGCGCGCGCTGATGCGTCGGGCTCGTCGGGGTGCACGTGAACTCCTGGAGGCAATTGCTGCTCGGCAGTTGACTTCTGGCGTTGTCGCTGCGGCGTCTGCGAGCGCCCCCAAGGAGAACTCCACCATTTCCCACCAGGCCACTCACGCCGAGAGTTGGCCAGATTTTGCTGACTTCGCGACCTTAATGGGGAGAAAGTAATGGCTACAGTTAAGCCGGGACAAGCTTGGGAACTCTTTTTCACCACTGCTGCCCGTCTTACAGCGGCAATTGAGGCTGAGTTAAAAGCCCGTTGCAAGCTGTCGATGCCGGAGTATTCGGTCTTACTCTGCGCTTCGCGCGCGGGTCAGGCTGGCATTCGCTTAGGAACGCTTGCCCATCAGGTGGTGTTTAGTCCGTCGCGTTTAACGCATACATTAAAGCGCCTGAGTGACCGCGGTTTAATCAAACGGCTGCCGTGTGAGTCTGATCGTCGTGGTGGTCTCATTGCATTGACGGATGAGGGATCTACTTTCTTCACTGAAGCAGCAAATGTGCATCGGGTGTTGGTCCGGCGCCTGGCCCTTGATGGCATGACCGATGACGAAATCGACCAGATTATGTCCTTTTGTACTCGAGTTGCGGGGCGCCTCGACGCGGAATAGGGCCGGGCGCGGGCTTGCGCGGCGCGCCGGGTATTCGCGACACCAAACGTGCAGCGGGCGACAAAAAGCGCCGAAATCCGGCAAAAATGTCGCCCTTTGCCCGTCCGGTGCACACACCCGAAGAAACCGTGTGGCTATTGCTATCTTTCCAGGCATGGCGATTGACACCTTCTATGCACTAGTTGAGGGCACTATTCCGACGCCCCCTCAGGCGAAGGCCCTGTATCCGCAGGACACCCTGGCTCTCAGTGTTATTGATTTAGGAACCCTGACTATTACCAGCGGCTTTGTTTTAGCTGGCGACCCTTTAGTTCACCTAGAGGCAGGACCCCAATTCCCGCTTCCTCCGGGGGAATATCCCGTTAAAGTCACCGTTGCCGATCTTTCAGCGCAGCAAGATGGTTCGAATATAAAGCACATCTATTTATCCCTACTTCTTGGTCAAGGGGAACCTGCGATAAAAGAGCCTATTGCTTCGACCAATTCTGAACCCAACAATGATGGCTACCATTGTTTCTTTGGCGATACCGACCAGGTGGCTTTTGTCGATCCCACTCATCTTGCTCGCTATGCGCATTTACCTGAGGATGGCAACGCATGGGTAGACATGGTCTCGAACAACTGGAACCAGTTCATAGAGGCACCCCACTGTTATCCAAAAGGAATGGCGAATATCGCCTTTCCTGGGGCAGAAAATGGCGAGAATATTGTTATCGCAACGACTAGCGGCCATGACTGCGTTTTCCCTGTCGCATTAACACGCGATTCTCAGGGACAAGCACTGGGACTTCATATTGATATGAAGGCGTGGGATTAGAGGCGCCACCCCGGCCTCGTTAAAGCCATTTCGCCTAGTCATCCACTGAGCATGTGATCTGCTCGTTGCCTTCCCCGTCAAATGTTGGTGGCCTCTGCTACTTTCACTGCATGGCAATTGGAAAATTCTATGCACTGACAGAGGGGACCATCCCCTGGCCTTTTGATCCAAGTGACGGCTTGGACAGCAAGACCCTGAATCTGCACGTAGCGGATTTAGGAACCCTGACTATTACCAGCGGCTTTGTTCTCGCTGGCGACCCTTTAGTTGATGTCGTTTTTGAGCCGCAATTTCCGATTGCGCCAGGCGAATATCCCATAAAAGTCACCGTCGCTGACTTTTCTGAGCAACAGGACGGTTCAAACCTGAGGAATGCCTATCTCTCGCTGATTCTTCGCCAGGGTGACACTGCCACGGTCGAATTCGCCCGGCCAAAAGATTGCGCAGTTGCTGATGAGGATTCCTCTTCTATCGATGTTGGCGCAGGCCTAGTGTCTTTTACCGATCCTCTGCATTACCAGCGCTATATGCCACCGGTGGATGACGGTGTTGCCTGGACAGATATCTTTTTCGATTCTGGCCCGGAGTCGTGGTCGAATATTATCGACTCCGAAGAACACTATCCCAAAGGCATGGCCAATATTCTTTTACCTGCTGCCAAGAAGGGCGAAAATATCATTCTTGTCTATACACCGTGGGGGAATGGCGTATATCCAGTTGTCGTTACACGCGATTCTCAGGGACAACCACTGGGACTTCATATTGATATGAAGGCGTGGGACTGATTCTGACCCCGACCTCGTTATGCCCATTTAGCCTGGTCAGCCCACGGAGTATCTGATCTGCGACAGGCTTGCGCTAGTGAAATGTGGGTTTCCGCTGATACCTTCATTGCATGGCAATCGAGAAGTTCTACGCACTGACAGAGGGAACTATCCCCTCGCCTTTTGACCCAAGTGATGGCTTGGCTCAAGAGACAATGAATCTGCGCGTAGTGGATTTAGGGACTCTGAAAGTCTCCACGGGCACAGTAGTGGCTTGTGACCCTTTTGTCACTCTTCTCGACGGTCCTCAATTTTCTATTCCCAATGGCGAATATCCCGTGAAAGTCACTATTGCGGATGTTTCGCAGCAGCAGGATGGTTCCCACCAGCGAGAAGCCTATCTTTCTGTGATTTTAGGGCCGGGTGAAGCGGCGGCAAAAGAACCTATTCCCGCGTTAAATGACGACGACGTTGACGATAATGGGTATGCCTATGTCGGCGTTGATTCTGGGACTATTGCTTTTGCCGATGCGGGCTCAGTCAAACGCTATATGCCTCCAGAAACTGAACGTGACTCCTGGGAGGATATTTTCGATAGCGATGACCCTAACGCCTGGTTCACATTAATGGATTCGCCCGAGCACTATCACGCGGGCATTGCCAATATCGTCCTCCCCAAAGCAGAAAATGGTGAGAATCTGGCCCTTTCCCATTCTGGTTGGGGAGATGGCGGCTACCCAGTTGTTTTAACTCGCGATAAGGATGGCAATCCTATTGGGCTCCATATTGATTTGGAGTTGTGGGCCGAAGAGGACGACGAGGAATAAAACACGAAGAATAAAAGCCCCGGCCTCGCCCCTGTCTAATCCCCTGGGGCAAGGGCGAAAGCCGGTACCTGTGTGAGAGGTTCTTCTACCGGGATAAGAAGGACCTCTCACACTATAATTTCACTGAGGTTGCGCTGCGCGCAATGCCTGGTCGAGATCCTCGGTCAGCGATTCGATATCTTCCAAGCCAACCGCCAGGCGCACGAGGTCTTGAGGCAGTTCTTCGTCGGTGCCTTGCTTAGATCCGTGGGTCATAATCGGCGGGTATTCAATCAGGGATTCCACTGCTCCCAGGGACACTGCCAGGGAAAAGACCTGCGTACTCTCGCACACGGCTTTCGCCACTTCGGCGCTGCCGGTTTGGAAGGAAATAACGCCGCCACTGCCACTCATTTGACGCTGGGCTAACTCATGGCCGGGGTCGCTGGGCAGGCCAGGGTAGTGAACAGCGGTGACCAGGGGGTGCTCAGCTAAAAACTCTGCCAGAGCCTGCGCGTTACTACAGTGCCGGTCCATCCGCACAGCCAGGGTTTTCAGGCCGCGGTGGGCCAGATGGGCATCACGCGGAGACTGAACAGCACCCACCGTCATCTGGAGGAAAGCAATTTCTTCGGCAAGGATGCCGGTCTCAGTCCACCCTGTGCGCCCGCCCGGCAGGCGGGTTCCCGGCGCAATTACCAGCGCCCCGCCCAGAAGATCCGAATGCCCGCCAATATATTTCGTGGTCGAATGGACAATGACATCAGCGCCAAACTCAATAGGCCGCTGCAAATAGGGAGTGGCAAAAGTATTATCCACAACCAAGATCGCCCCGCCCTCGTGAGCAATATCGGCTAAAGCAGCCAAATCAACCACGGTCATCAACGGATTTGACGGCGTTTCCACCCATAAAACGCGGGACGAATGCTCAGCAATATCAGCAGCTACCGCCTCAAGATCTGTTAAATCCAGTGCCGTTGACGTCACCCCATTTTCAGGGAAAACCCCAGTAATCAAGCGGAAAGTGCCGCCATACACATCGGCTCCAAAGGAAATATGGTCGCCGGGGCGGGTTAGAGCGCGCAATAGAGTATCTTCAGCGGAAATACCGGAAGGAAAAGCGAAAGCGTGCTCGCCCTTTTCTAAAGCCGCCAAGGCCTGGGTATAGGCAACCGTTGTGGGATTAGAAACCCGGCCATATTCAAATCCGCCACGCAATTCCTCAATGCCATTTTGCACGTGAGTTGAAGCAACGTGAATAGGGGGAACAACATCGCCAGTGCGCTCGTCGGCGGGCGCGCCCTCGTGAATAGATAGGGTACGGAAACGGAAATCAGTGCTCATTGGGGGCCTTCCGGGGATTCGCTGTGTAGGGGGTCAAGAACGCGCGCCAAGAATTGGCGGGTCCGCTTTTGTCTGGGGTTGGCGAGAACATTCTCGGGGCGGCCTTCTTCGACCACCACTCCCCCGTCGAGGAAAAGGACGTGATCTGCGACTTCGCGGGCAAAGGCGATCTCATGGGTGACCACAATCATTGTCCAGCCTTGTAAAGCCAGGTCACGCATGACGGCGAGGACATCGCCCACTGTTTCCGGGTCAAGAGCAGAGGTTGGCTCGTCGAAAAGCAGCAGATCGGGGCGGAGCGCTAGGGCGCGGGCGATTCCGACGCGCTGTTGTTGTCCGCCAGAGAGCGCGGCAGGACGGGAATGGAGCTTATCGGCCAGCCCCACTTTGGTAAGAAGGTCGGTGGCTTCCGCACGGACCTCATCTTTCGGGCGTTTTTGCGCATACAGCGGCCCTTCCATGACATTTTCGAGGGCGGTGCGATGCGGAAAAAGATGGTGCGCTTGGAAAACCATCCCTGAGCGAGCACGAAGCGCGTGGATTTCGGCGCGCGTAGGGCGAGTCGCAAAGTCCACCCGCGTATCCCCAATGCGCACAATCCCTTCCTCAGGTTTTTCCAGGGCATTAATCGAGCGCAAAAGGGTGGACTTACCAGAGCCAGATGGGCCAATAAGGACAGTCACGCTACCTGGCGTGACCTCCAGGTTAACCCCGCGTAGGACGTGGTTATCTCCGAAGGATTTATGAAGGCCAGTGACCTCAACTAAGGGTGTGGAGGAGGACTCGGAGGCGGCTTGGCCCTGGGGTTCTGGAATATTCACTGAGGCGGTCATGCGCGTGTCTCCAATGTCTTCTCAATGCCGCTTTGAATAGTTGATAGCAGCGTGCAAATCACCCAATAATAAATAGCAGCAAGAGAATAGAGAAGGAAGAATTCTTGGGAGGGAGCTGCGATTTCTTGAGCTTCTCGAAGAAGTTCGGTGACCATAATTGTCGAGGCCATTGACGTATCTTTAACCAGCGAGATAAAGGTATTAAATAGGGGTGGTGTGGCTACTCGTAATGCCTGGGGAATAATCACACGGCGCAGAGTCATTGCCCGGCTATACCCAATGGTTGCGGCAGCTTCCCACTGCCCTTGAGGAACAGAAAGAATGGCAGCGCGAACGGTTTCTGCCGCATAGCCACCGACATTGAGCGAAAAGGCAATAATTGCTGAGGGGAATGGATCGATCACCACTCCCACCATTGGGAGAGCGAAGAAAATAACGAAGAGCTGCACCAGAAGAGGTGTGCCACGGATAATAGAGACAAATGCGCGCCCGAGGAATCGCAGAAGGAAATTCTGAGAAAGGCGAGCGAGAGCGACAAGAATAGCGAGGATTAGCCCAAAGAAAAATGAGGCTAGAGTCAGAGGAATAGTGGCAAAAAGAGCTCCGCGCAAAAGTGGCCACAGGGAACTCTCAAGCAATGCAATAGATTCAGGAGACATCAGCGGTCCGATACATTAGGGCCCCGCCCTCGTTGTATTTTCCTCAAGAAACGAGGGCGGGGCAGAAGACTATTCAGGGGCACTCACTGAGCCGACTGGGCACTGGAGGCAGCCTGATCTGCAGATCCCGACTGGCTAGCTGTCGCACCAGACTGGCTAGCTGCACCAGACTGGCTAGCTGCACCGGACTGAGCTGATCCTGACTGCGCTGAGGCGCCAGACTGGGCACCTGATTGCGCGCCACCCACTCCCGTTGGCGGAATAGAAACATCCTCACCGAAGTACTTTTCGGAGATTTTTGCCAGCGTCCCATCAGCAGCTAATTCTTCGAGAGCCTGGTTAAATGCGGGCACAAGGCCGGAATCTTTACGCAAGACAAAGGCCTGATTCACTGCCTTTTCTGGGAGCTTGAAGGCGATTTTAATACCAGGATTTTTCTGTTTTTTCAGGTAGTCAGCAACAGCAAGATTGTCATTAATGGTCAGATCTACGCGGCCATCACGTAAGGAAGCAACAGCCTCGGTAAAGCCCTCAACTGTTTCGATTTTAGCGCCACCGTCTTCGGCGAGTCCTCGCCAATTGGATGTGGCAGATTGAGCAGACTTCTTCCCTTTAATAGCCTCGTAGGAGGTAATCTCCGTATTCTTTTCAGAGACAACCCCAACGGGAACTGAGAACGTATAGGGATCTGTCAAGTCATATTTCGCGGCGCGCTCTTCATTAACGGTCACCTGTCCAGCAATCACGTCAAAACGCTTTGCTTCAAGGCCCGCGAAAATCGCATCCCATTTTGTTTCGGAAAACTCGACTTTGACGCCCAATTTATTGGCAACAGCCGTAATCACTTCAACGTCATAGCCGGTCAATTCACCGGTGGCTTCGTCATGGTAGTTAAAGGGGGAATAGGTGCCTTCAGTGCCAACCTTCAACACGCCTGCCGCTTTCAGGTCTGCCAGCGCCTTGTCAGAGGAAATTGATTGCCCGCCAGCTGCACCACTAGCAGGGGCAGAAGCTCCGCCCGAGCAAGCACTTAATGCAAGGGCAATAATGGCCGCACTGGCGGCAACGTAGGTGCGAAGTCGGGTGGTCATAGCCTCTCCTGAAGGTTGGGGCCCGGCTCGGACATACCTCAGGCATACCTCACGCCGGGAGTACTCCCTCCACCCTATGGGCGGAATATCGCCAAGAACCGCCCATTCTCACTGCGTGGTCACATGTAACAACTGCGGCAGTAGTGGACGTGCGCCCCGCCCTCGTTACTCTTGGCCCAGGTCAACCCACCCGGAAAGATGAATACGGGCCTGGTGCGCTAAAGAGTTCACGCAGCCCACCGAATCATTGGCCCACTTAATGTAATGAAAATCGCCGCCGCCTGCTTCAGTAAAGGTCTCGCGATTGAGTTCGTCGATTTCCTCCAGGGTTTCCAGGCAGTCAGCCATAAATCCTGGACAAATAACATCCACGCGGGTAGTCCCCATCTTTCCCAGTTCTTCGACCGTGTCAATAGTGGCCGGGCCGATCCATTCCGCGCGACCAAAAACGCTTTGATAGGTCACGATAAGGCCGCCCGAGGGGATATTCAGGCGGGCTGCGAGTAACGCTGAGGTGCGTTCACATTCCTCTTTATACGGATCTCCCGCTTCATGCATGGCCATTGGAATGGAATGGTAGGAAGTAATGAGGCGCTCTCCCGCCTCAAAATCCGGGCGACCATTGCGGCGCCAATGCTCTTCAATAGGAGCAGCAAGGGCCTCAATATAAGTGGAGCATTCTTCAAAGGAACGGATGGTGCGTATTTCCATTTGGTCGCGATGCGTTAATGTCCACCGGGCCACCTCGTCATAAATAGATCCCACTGTGGAGGCCGTATATTGCGGATAGGCAGGGAGAACTAAAACGCGTCGGTGTCCTGCCTCATAAAGGTCAGAAAGGACCGACTCAATAGAAGGTTGACCATAACGCATAGCAATACGCACTTCGACATCCGCACCAAGAAGTTTTTGGAGCTTGCGGCCCTGCATATACGTTCCATGCGCTAAAGGCGAGCCCTCAGGAGTCCAAATGCGTTCATATTGTTCGCAAATAGCGCGCGGCCTGAAAGGCAAAATAAAGCATTCGAGAACGAGTTTCCACGCGATCGGGTTCATTTCAATGACGCGGCGATCAGAAAGGAATTCTCGTAGGAATGTGCGAATAGCGGGTGGAGTTGGTGCCTCGGGAGTTCCCAAATTGACCAGGAGAAGGGCAGGGCGGTCACGTTGAATTGTCGGGGACGTGGCCGCATTTACGAGGGCAGGGTCGGGATATTCTGACACCGCTGTCACTTTTTCTGACACCTTCAGGCTCTCTGTCATGAAGGGCACTGTAGCGGAGATCGACAGGTACGGCTGCGACAGCGCGTCAGAATCCTATGATCGCGACATTTCGGGCAAAAGTGGAATGCGGGATGCAGACTGCAGATCGGGCGAAGCGCCAAGGCGGATTTTTTAGGTAAGCCTAAGTTAGCGGAAATTCTCTGGGGTGCACGCTGGCGGGTATTCGGCTAGGACAAACCGCTGTCGCGATGACAATTGCCGCTTGGAAAGACGTCCTGGCCGCGATTTGTCCGCCTGGCCTCGTCAATAAGCGCCCCGCCCTCGTCAATGGAAATTAGACAGGCAGAAGTGAGCCTGCCGAAAACTTCTCAGAATTTCCAGCCTTGATGCCGCAAAAAGGCAAAGAAATCAACACAGGCCACACCATACTCATCGGCAATATTAGGGACCTTCTGGTTTCTATCTGCGGCCCCGGGCCCCTTGCTCTTTTCCTCGGTAACGATAATCAACCCATCTATTTTCGCATGAGCGATAAGAAATGGATCGCCATAATTCTTTTGCCCTTGCACCCATTCAGGGTGCTTTCGGGAGATATCTGCAACTAACGCTAATTCATCACCACTGATGGGGCAGATAAAATGCGGAACTCCTTTGACCCACGTGGCAAGTTCCCCTTCGCCGCGCCCAAGTTCCTCATACACCACCTCACATACACATACCTGCCTGGTAATGACACCTTCTTCAATAGCCTCCCAGAGCGAAGCAAAGAAATCCCTTGGATAACGCCGCTCTAGATTGATCAGAATGTTGGCATCCAAGGTGAATTTCACTGGACACCTTCAGTTCTGTGGTACTCGTCCACCATCTGCTCCACCATGGGCACGCGCGCATTGAGCAGATAGCTAGCATCAAGCAAATTCAGGCGTTGTTCTTGCAGCGCACGGGCAATAGTTCCAACATATCCGGGACCCAAATCCCTATAGCGCATTCGCCACTGCGGCGGCCCACCAGCTTTATTCTTGTTTTCTTCACGCATACGAACCCAGCGACGTTCACTCTCACCCCAGATGGCATCCAACTCTGACTGGGAGATGTACCCCAGGGTGTGAAGTCGAACAGCAGCAGCCAGAATACTCACTTTGAAAGCTCGCCCAACGCTTTCAACTTGTTCGATTGCGTTCCCACTGCACTCACGAATAACCTCTTCCACACGATTCTTTGGCATAAGGAAATCCGCCGCAAACGCATTAGCGATGGCTTCCTCATTCACATCGTCATCCAGGACGCACATGCTACTCGTGCGATTAGCCAAATGCGCAATCTCATGGAACAGAGTGAAGACCTTGCCATTATTAGAGTCAGCACCATTCAATAAGATAATAGGGAGCGTATCGTGGCAAATAGAGAGCCCTCGAAATACTGAGAGATCAATTTTTGTGGCCTGAAATACCAGGTATCCATTATCTTCTAATAGGCGTCGCCAGAAAGAAAAAACGCGATTATCCTGTTTCTCATCTGGTACGAACTCTGGCGCTAAGCTTAGGAGCTCACGCATCTCCTTTGCTCGTATGCTGACATTTCGTCGGTGTATTTCTTTGACGAGGGCAGGTTTCGCCGGCTTACCGTCTAGGTCAAGAATTGCCTCTCGGTACTGTTCAACTCGGCGCATTTCCCGTGCAAGTAGCGGAGGTATGGAATCGCCACTATTCCCTCGAAAATCAGCGGCATTTGGGATATCAGGGGTTTCGGGTGGATCAGTGAAAAAGAAAGCGAGAGTCCGGTCGAGTTTCTTGGCAATACTCTGGAGCTGACGCAAGGTGGGGTGCATTTCGCCTGTCTCAAACTCGGCAATGCGCTCTTCACTTGTCCCCGCTGCCCGAGCAAGTTCGCCCCGTTCAATAAACATGGCTTCTCGGGCCCATTGAAGAGTGGGGCCATTAATTGGAGCGCGCGCCGGTCCGCCTGTCACGATTTCACCTCCCTGAACCAATATTGTGCATATTAACATCGCCGCCGCCCCTGGAGTAGGTTTAGCTGCTGAAGAATCAGCCTCGCAGTCTGTTGCTAGGGCGAGGGGGGGGTGCGCTGTCGGGATATTCGGCTCGGAAAAACCGCTGCCACAACGACATTTGGCGCTCGGAAATGCGTTCTGGCGGCGGTTTGCATTGGTGAACGAGGGCGGAGCTGCTATTTATGCAGGTCAGAATTTTCGGTGTGCGGTCTTTAGAGGACAAACCGCCGCGACAACGACGATTGGCACGTGAAAACACGTCGTGGTGGCGGTTTGTCCGGCCGGCCTCGCCAATAAGCGCCCCGGCCTCGCACATAAGAACGCCTGCAACCCGCACCCCACCCTCGCCAATGGGAAAATCCCCACCGCATAGCGATGGGGATTTTGGGACCTCACAAAGTGAGCCGCCTGTGGGAATCGAACCCACGACCTATTCATTACGAGTGAATCGCTCTGCCGACTGAGCTAAGGCGGCGTTACCCACCACTATTGCGGTATGGGCACCGCCCACACTTTAGTGGGCGGCGCCTCCCTGGGCAAACTCGCAGGGGCGTCTATGACCAGCTAAAGCGATGGAACCGGTCACAACGCGAACTGCTAGCGGCAACACCCACTATCAGTCCGAGCACACTAACTGGTCTTTTGGCACAACCCCATCAGCCAAATACCCTTCCACTGCCTGAGCAATACAGGGCGACTCGGTGGGCGAATAGGCACCGTGCCCGTGGCCGTCATAGGTGACCAAAACGCCGGACTCTAACTGGTCAGCCAAAGCTTGTGACATCTTATAGGGAGTGGCCGGGTCGTATTTCGTCCCAATGACCACAATCGGTGGAGCGCCCTTAGCGTGAAGTGGCTTTCGGGGATTACCTTTCACAGGCCATGCCGCCGAACCTGAACCTGTATAGCCTTGGAAGTTGTCGAAGACCTTCAGCTTCTCCTTCATCTTGGTGGATTTGGCTTCCCAATCAACACCTGTGGGTGCCGGGAAGTCACGGGCATTGACAACCGTGAGGGCGTCTTCACCAGTGTTATGGAAAGTCCCGTCTGCTTTACGCCCATCAAAATGGTCGGCCAGGAAAAGCATTGCACTGCCGTCATTGGCCCCGATCGCCAGCTTCATGGCGTCACGCAGAGCCTTGTAGCTCTTCGTGGAATAGAGGGTCCCCAGTGTGGCAGTGATCGCCTGCCGCTGGGTCAAAGGGCGCTCGGGGTCCTTTGTCTTTAAGGGGCGTTCAGCCAGGCCCTCAAGGAAGGCTTTGTATTGCTCGGCCGCTTCATCTACTGAGCCCTTAAAAGGACAGTCAGCTGCAGTTTGGCAGTCCTGGATCCAGTGGAGAAGTTCCGCGTCGAAGCCTTCCATTTGCATATCGGAAAGTTCATTGACAGGAACGGTTGGGTCCAGCGCCCCATCGAGAATAAATCGGCCAACGCGGTTCGGGTACAGATCAGCATAGGTTGCCCCAAGGAAGGTCCCGTAGGAATAACCGAGGTAGTCAATCTTGTCCTTGCCAATTAAATGGCGGGCCAGCTCGAAGTCTTTAGCGGCGGAAATAGTATCGACATGCTTAAAGAGGTCGCCTGTTTGTTCCTGGCAACGCTTAGCGTACACGTGGTTATAGGCACGCGATAAGGCAATGATTTCACCGGGAGTGGCATCTTGTGCGGTGGTAAAGCCCCATTCACCCTTATTTCGGGATTCGCGTTCAGCATCGGTGAGGCAATTCAGCGGGGTCGATAATCCGACGCCTCGCGGATCCAATGCATAAACATCATGGCTGGATGTAATGGCATTCCCCATTCCAGCGGTTGCCCTATTCACCAGGGTCGAGACAGTCGAACTCCCGGGGCCACCCAGGTTATAAAAGAGGGCAGGTGCATTTTCTTTGCCGGAACGGTGAACGGCCATTGTCATCACAATGGATTGACCAGAAAGGTCATCCCAATTGAGTGGTGCCCTAAATGACACGCATTCGTAATTATGAGGGTCTTTCGGGGCTTCTTTATGTTGCCCCATGACCGTTTGTAAATCGCATTGGGTCCATTCTAATTTCTGCGATTGATATCCCTGGAGAGTGCGTTCAACCTCAGGGGGGTTCCCTGGAACACCGACGGTCGGGGCAATGTCGCCATGGGCGGTGCCTGACCCTGCACTCAGCATCTGTTGACTGACACGGACCCCTGTCCACATTAATAGAGCGAGTAAAGAAAAAGTGACGACCACTGCAATAACTACAGTGGGGCGTCGAAAGGAGGTGCGCGTTGCCATGGGTTAACCCTATGGCAGGACCTCGTCTAATGCCGGGGAGTGTCGCGGTTTGTCAGTCACGATGGGCGCAGTTACAGCGCAAGTGCCCTTTGAGTGTGACGAAATCAGCTTTTATATTGACCCGCTTACCGGACAACTTTGGCAGATTTCAAGGAGAAAATAGCCCTTGCACTGCCCTCAGAAAGGGGATACCCCGTCCTCGTGAATTGACGAGGACGGGGCTGCTCTTGTTTATCAGGGAAAGCCGATGCGGGTTATTCGCAGGCCACCCCATCGCGATCGCGGTCCATGCTCTCGTCATAATTCGGATCCCCCGCATAGAGTGGAGCAGCACCAGCTGCCCGTGCTTCACTGCAATTGGCGAACGGACCACTACCGCTCCGCGGAGATTCAACGAACTGCTGTCTCCGAACAACTGTCTCTTGAACCGCCTCTTCTTGGGCTGCCTGTTCTTGTGCTTGGCGCTCAGCCTCAGCCTGACGTTCCGCTTCCGCTTGACGTTCAGCTTCGGCTTGCGCTTCGGCCTCGCGCGCTTTGCGTTCAGCCTCTTCGCGGGCTGCTTTTTCAGCTGCAGCTTTTTCTTCGGCTTCTTTTGCTTCCTTTTCTGCCTTTTCTCGGGCGGCTTTTTCCTCAGCGGCCTTCTTTTCGGCTTCCTTCGCAGCCTTTTCGGCGGCCGCTTTTTCTTCCTCCGCCTTCTTCGCTTCCTCTTCTGCTAAGGCAGGCTGGGCGGGAGCAGGGTCAGACACTAGTGATGACGGCTTCGAGGTTGAGTCATCGGATGCTGACGACCCTCCGCAGGCACTGCAGGCAAAAGCCAGGCCAATAGTTGAGGCCATAACGAGGACAGTACGCGCAATGCGGGCAGGGGTAATGACAGGGATATGAGTGTGCATGAGTGTTCCTTGGGATAAAGGGAAGATCCTCATCGCCAGTCTATGCTTTTCAGCCCAGGTCCTATTAGTTCCTGAGTAAAGCTGCTAAGGTCGCTTCTCCCCCACCGCTTAGGACATGCATTAAACCTGTGGCCGCAGTGCCACAGCCATGGCCTCTAAAGCCAAGAGCGGCGCAACATTAGCCGATAGCCGCCGCCGCGCGACCTCAATGGCTTCAACTCTGGCCAGTGTTTGCCGTGGCGTGGATTCAGCAGCGACTTCATGCACCAGGTCAGTCAGGTCGCTATTAACTAACTCCATTCCCGTTTCCAATTGCACCATCAGCACATCGCGATAAATAGCAAGAAGATCAACGAGGGCGCGGTCTAATGTGTCATGAGTGGCGCGTTTAGCGCGGCGCGTTTGTTCTTCTTCAAGTTCACGCAGGCGGGCACGCGAATGTTTATTAGGAGCTGAATCTGCATCCATTCCTAATTGACGTAATAAAGCGGCACGCTCATTCGCATTACGTTCTTCTACTTGGGCTTGAGTTTGATCTTTAGCCACCTGCAATAAACGATCAGCAGCCATTACTGCTTCACCCACAGAACGCACGCGAACGGGGGCAGTAATAATATCGCGGCGACGCTCGCGCATTTGAGGGTCGCGGGCTAATGCTCGCGCTACACCAATATGCGATTGAGCGGCACGTGCAGCAGCTAGGGCAATATCGCGATCAATATTGTCGCGGGACACGAGAAGATCAGCAACAGCCTCAACGGATGGAATCCGCAAACTTAAATGACGGCACCGCGAACGAATAGTGGGGATCATATCTTCTGGGCTAGGAGCACACAGAAGCCAGACCGTACGCGCAGGCGGCTCTTCAATAGCTTTGAGGAGCACATTAGAGGTGGCCTCGGTCATTCGGTCAGCGTCTTCCACCACAATGACGCGCCATAGTCCAGCGCTGGGGGCTAATTGGGCGCGCCCCACCAGGTCGCGGACTTCTGCCACACGTAGTTGCGTAGCCTCCGTAGACACCACAATGACGTCGCCATTCGATCGCACCATTGTGGTGCGGCAACCCGAACACTGGCCACATCCGGGCGTCGGCCCCGTACATTGCAGTGCCGCAGCAAAAGCTAGGCCGGCAACTGACCTCCCTGACCCTGGCGGGCCGGTAATCAGCCAGGAGTGCGTCATTGACCGGTCAATAGAGGACCCTTCCCCCTGAACAAAAGTACGCGCAGCGTCGGCGGCTTCCTGCAGAACGCCCACCACGTGTTCTTGCCCGACCAGGCCATCCCAGACGCTCACAGGGCAATGTCACCGCCAAAACCCCACAGGGGAATTTGGGCGCCATCAGTGACCACCAGGAACCCGCCAGTGGGCAGTTCCACCAGGCGTTCCTCAAGGACGCCACGGATCTCTGAAAAGACCTCATCGGGGGTGCCCACACCGTCAATGACCACCATTCGGGCGGCATTTTCATCTGCTAAACGCAGGTATTCATGGCGGACACGCTCATGAAAATCAGCGGATTCACGTTCAATACGGTCTGGCGCACCTATACGTCGCCGGGCCCCGACCTCGGGAGGAAGATCGAGAAGGAAAGTGAAATCGGGCAGGAGGGAATCCGTTGCCCACAGCGAAAGGGAACGAATATCGTCCGTACCAAGGGCGCGGGCCGCCCCCTGATAGGCGACAGAAGAATCCAGGTAACGATCCCCTAAAACCACTGCCCCACGAGCCAAAGCAGGACGGATCAGAGTAGAAACGTGGTAAGCCCGGTCCGCGGCGTACAGCAGCGCCTCACAACGGGGGTCAATATCTTCTGGCCCATTTTGGATAAGGCGCCGCAGCTCGGTACCCAGGGGAGTCCCACCGGGTTCACGAGTCACAACGACTTCATGTCCGCGCGCTTCAAACCACTCGCGGACACGCTCAATTTGGGTAGTTTTCCCCGCACCATCACCACCTTCAAAGGTAATGAAAAGCCCGGGGATACGCCCCTCGTGAACTGCACTGCTCATAGTGATATTTTCCCACGCGCCACCCACATCTGGAGGCAACTGCGACACTTGGGTGCTCACGCCATATATCACACCTACTCTGCAGCCACCTTCTTTGACGCAGTTGTCTTCGCTGGCGTTTTCTTCGCAGCGGTGGACTTCGACGCTGTCTTAGCGGCTGTCGTCTTCGCGGCAGCCGTAGTCTTCGCCGCAGTCTTACGCGTTGACGTCGTTTTCTTTGCCGCAGTCTTGCGCGTTGTTGTCGCCTTCTTCTTTGGCGCCGGACCTTTCGCCCGCTTATCGGCCAATAACTCAAAGGCACGCGCCTCGGTCAAATCCTCCACCGTTTCTGAACGGGGAACAGTAATATTCGTTTCCCCATCAGTCACGTAGGGTCCAAAGCGACCGTCTTTAACAACGACTTTCTTGCCCGTCACCGGGTCCGCGCCAAATTCACGCAATGGCGGTTTAGCTGTGCCCCGCCCTCGTACCTTGGGTTGGGAATAAATCTCTAACGCCTCATCCAAGGTAATTGTCAGCAATTGCTGCTCCGAGGCCAAGGTCCGCGAATCGCTCCCCTTCTTTAAATAGGGCCCATAACGCCCATTCTGAGCGGTAATGACATCCCCACTGTCCGGGTCCACCCCCACTTCACGAGGCAGCGACAGCAATTGCAGGGCGTCCTCTAAAGTCACCGTTGCCAGCGACATATCTTTAAAGAGCGACGCTGTGCGCGGCTTTGGCGCTGCTGCTTTCTTCCGGCCCTTGGTTGGTGTGGCAGGCTCTTCCGGCTCGGGCAAAACCTCAGTGATATACGGGCCGTAGCGCCCATCTTTGGCGATCAGCATATGCCCCGTTGCCGGATCCACACCCAGTTCACGGCCATCGTCAGCAGCACGCGCGAAAAGTTCGGCAATCACCTCGGCATTAACTTCATCTGGCGCCAAAGTCTCCGGCATATTTGCCCGAGTACCATCTTCTTTTTCCAGATAGGGTCCGTAGCGCCCCACCCGTAGGGTCACGCCATCGCCCATATCCATAGAGTTCACAGCTCGCGCGTCAACGTCATCGCCTAGGGATTCCACTTGGAAACGCAGACCATCGCCGTCGCCCTTACCATCCGCCCCAAGGTAGAACTGGGAAAGGAAAGCTCGGCCATCTTCCTGACCAGCGGCAATACGGTCCAAGTCGGTTTCCATTGACGCTGTAAAGTCGTAATCCACCAAATTGGCCAGATTTTCTTCCAGCAGTCGCGTCACAGAAAATGCCAACCATGTGGGCACAAGATACTGCCCACGGTGCACAACATACCCACGATCCCCAATGGTTTGGATGGTGGCCGCGTAGGTGGAGGGCCGACCAATCCCCAGTTCTTCCATGGTTTTCACCAGCGTGGCTTCGGTGTAGCGGCCTGGGGGCTGCGTATTGTGTCCCTCCGCGCGGGCATCGGTGACGTCAGCGGGATCGCCTTCAGCAACATCCGGCAAAACCTTCTCCGATTCGCCTTTTTCAGCGTCATAGCGGCCTTTGTCGCGGCCTTCCTCATAGGCCAGACGGAAACCGGGGCTGGTAATGACCGTACCTGAGGCGGAAGAAATCACCTGGTGAGCGCCCTGATCGTCGCTGACATCGGTGGCTACGCGGATTGTCGCGGTAAAGCCCACGGCGTCAGCCATTTGCGAGGCAATAGTGCGCTTCCAAATCAAGTCATAGAGGGCCAATTGTTGGGGGGAAAGTTGCCCGGCCACATCGGCGGAGGCACGGAAAGTATCTCCAGCTGGGCGGATAGCTTCGTGCGCTTCCTGGGCGCCTTTAGCGACCTTCCCGTAAATCCGGGGCGCGTCGGCCACCGCCTCAGTGCCGTACAGGGCTGTCGCCTGGGCGCGCGCGGCGGCAATGGCCTGGGACGATAGGGCCGTTGAGTCAGTACGCATGTAGGTGATGTACCCGGATTCGTACAGTGACTGCGCGGTGCGCATGGTGGAGGACGCATTCCAATGCAATTTGCGGCTAGCTTCCTGCTGCAAGGTGGAGGTCGTAAAGGGAGCAGCTGGGCGGCGGCGGTAGGGTTTTTGGGTGACAGAGTCAATCAGGGACGAGGGTGACGCAGTCAGTAGCCCGGCCAGGCGCGTCGCTTTTTCCTCATCCAGGTGAATAATCCCTGATTTCTTATCTTTTAAGGTGCCGCGTTCGTTGAAGTCTGAGCCGGTAGCCACCGCCTGGCCATCAACATGGGTAACGCGCGCCGAGAAAGACTCTCCTTTAGCGGAAATATCGGTGTCAATACTCCAATAGGAGGCACTAATATGCGCCATTCTTTCGCGTTCGCGGTCAACGACGAGGCGCGTTGCCACTGATTGGACGCGTCCAGCTGACAGTGAAGGCCGGATTTTCCGCCACAGCAGTGGCGAGACTTCATAGCCGTAGAGCCGGTCAAGAATACGGCGAGTTTCCTGGGCATCAACCAGGTCTGTATCGACGTCGCGGGTGGTGGCCAGGGCACGCTGAATGGCTTCTTTGGTGATCTCGTGGAACACCATTCGGCGGACAGGAATCTTAGGTTTGAGGACCGCGAGCAGGTGCCAGGCAATAGCTTCCCCTTCGCGGTCTTCATCAGTAGCCAGATAGAGTTCGTCAGCGTCGCGCATCGCTGCGCGTAGTTCCGAGACTTTCTTTTTCTTATCCGGGTTGACTGCGTAATAGGGAGTGAAGCCGCCTTCGACATCGACAGCAAAGCGCCCATAGGGGCCCTTTTTCATATCAGCGGGCAGGTCCTTCGGTTGCGGGAGGTCGCGAATATGACCGATGGATGCTGTGACCGTGTAATCCGGGCCCAGATATCCTTCGATTGTGGCGGCCTTCGCAGGGGACTCAACGATGACCAGTTTCGATCCACCCATTCGTTTCCCCTCAATCCTCGTGTCGTGGTGATGTGACGCCCCGACCCTACATGGTTATGGGAACAAATGGGCGATGAGAACGCTATTAGTGCCACATCATCCACACTGTGAACATTGTGGCCTCCGCTCTGGCCTCGTGTAGTGGGCACGTATGACGCGAAAAACGACGATAAGGGACTAACTTCACATTGAGGTGTTGGCGAGGTCGGCCAAAGCCTTGGCCAAGCCAAGCCTCCACCATGCGTAGTCGTGTCCGCCGCGGGCTTCGTGGTAGGTCACATCCGCGCCCCGCGAGCGCAGAATCTCGTAGTACCTGCGCGAATAGGGAAGCATAAAGGGTTCGTGAGCGCCGACCTGGATGATCGTGCGCGCTTCGGCGTGTCCTTGGCCGTCTTCGAGCAGGCGGAGGAGGTCGCCTGGGGTGTCACCACCTTTATGGGGGTACCACAGTGAGGCGGATTGGACGATTCCCGCTTCTAGGAGGTGGGGCGCGTCGGCGAGAATATGGGCTACAGCGAGGGCCGAGAAAGACTGGCCGGCCACCGCGTAGGCGGCAGGAATTGAGCGGCCTAGGCACTGGCTTGCGGCCTCCAGCGCGGTGCGCAAAAGGGCGATGGCGGCGGGCGCTGTGGTCATTTCGGCGGCGCGCTGGTCCATTTCGGTGGGGATCAGGACAATCGTGTGTTTGTGGCCGAGTGCCCGCAGCCCTGCTCCGGGTGCGAGATGCTGCCAAAATTGACCGTCGAAGAGGACGAGGATGAGGTCGTCGCCAGGCAGGATGTGAATGCGCCGGGCCCCGCCCTCGTGACTGATTTCTTGCCAGCCCTCAACGTCACGGGTGGGCCATAGCGGCGCGCCGGACGTGGGGCCACGCCAGATGGAGTTTTCTGCGCCGAAGGGACCGCGGAAACGTTCCGGGTTGGCAGGGTCTGCGTGGCCGCGCTCGTGGATGCGGCGCCAACCGGGCCGCGTAGTGCCGATGTCATCGGGTAGGTCGGTGACGTCAACGAAACGGTAGGAGAAGACCCCGTCAGCGGGCAGTAGGAGGGTCGCTTGGTGAATGTTGGCATCGGGGGTGGGCCGCAGAAGTGAGGGGGTCAGAGTGTGGCGGTGGTCATCAGTAAAACCGTTGAGGTGCAACAATATTCGCGACGAGGGCGGGGCGCTGGCGCGAAAAGTCACTTCCACCATAGTGACGCCATCCACCTGGCGGGTAGGACCGGTGAGTGGGCCCAGGGTTGATGGCGGTGAGGATTCTGAAGCCTCGACACGTAGCGCTGCGCCGGATGGGTCGCGAGGAGTAGGCGGGAGATGACCGGGGTAGAGGATGCTCATAAGGTCTTACTGTGAGGAAGAAATGGGGCGAGGGCGGGGCTGCTAGGGAGCCTCCCGGGTTTTATGAACCCGCTCGGGTTTTACGGGCCGGGGCGGCGAAGATTTTTCTTGGGAACCACCAGTGGCGTGCCGGTTTCAGGATCGTCAATAATCCGGCATTTCACGCCAAAAGCCTGGTCCATCAGTTCTGCTGTGAGGATCTTCGTTGGAGCTCCGTGGGCGACAATCTCCCCGGCGGACATGGCGATCATATGGGTGGCGTAGCGGGCTGCCAGATTGAGGTCGTGGAGGACAGCAATCACGGTGTGCCCCTGCATGGGCAGGGCAGCGAGTAATTCAAGAACATCAACCTGGTGGGCCAGGTCCAGGTAGGTGGTGGGCTCATCAAGAAGGATGGTCTGCGGATTTTGGGCGAGGACTGTGGCCAGCCAAACCCGTTGTCGCTGGCCGCCGGAGAGTTCTTCGACGCGGCGCTGGGCCAGGTCTTCTATTCCTGTGGTGCGTAGGGCCTGGGCAACAGCCTGATCGTCCTCGTCGCTCCACCGCCGGAGGAAGGTCTGGTAGGGGAAGCGGCCCCGAGAAATCAGGTCAACGACTTTGAGTCCCTCAGGCATTGTGTGGCTTTGCGGGAGCATTCCAAGTTCTTTGGCTATATCTACCGTCGCGCGGGAGGCAATATCTTTCCCATTGAGATAAACATGGCCGCTCGTTGGCGACATTAAACGAGATAGCCCTCGAAGTAGGGTGGATTTACCGCAGGCATTTGGGCCAACAATCGCAGTAAATTCTCCGTCAGGAAAGGTGACGTCAAGGCCCTCAATCACTTTTCTGTGGCCATAAGCCAGGCTAAGTTCTATTGCCTTTAAGGCAGTCATCGGGGCCTCCTGAGCACAACAATAATGAGGTAAATACCGCCAAGAACGCTGGTGGCAATACCAACGGGGGCAGAAAGTCCACTGGGCATATAGGACATTGCTAATTCGGAGCTCACCAGTAAAAGCGATCCACACAGTGCGCTAGTGATGATGGGCGGGGTGCGCACTCCTCCTAATGCAAAAGCTAAATGTGGGGCGGTGAGGGAAATAAAGGATATGGGGCCGGTTGCGGCAATTCCGCAGGCGGTAAGGATGACGCCTACAAGTCCCGCGTAAAGACCTGTTTTCTTGAGATTCACGCCAATACTGGTCGCCATATCCACACCTAATTCCATCACCGCAAGGTGGCGCGATAACAGCAAGGCAAAGGGAATCAGCAGCAGCAAGGGAACGGTAGAGACAATGGCATGTTCCCAGGTGCGGGCATTAAGGCTACCCACAAGCCACATATGTGCGGCGGTGCCAATATCAGGGTCAGAGCGGGTCAAAACCAATGTGGTCAGTGCACTCCACCAGGCAGAAAGGCCAATGCCCACCAGAAGGAAACGAGTGACATTGAGGGTTTTGGTAGCTGTCAGAAGGTAGCCAACACTGGTGGCAATAAGGCAGCCGATCACCGCGCTGAGGGCGGTGGCCCACCCGTGGGTGCCGAGAATAATGACCCCAATAACAGCGCCAAAGGCAGCGCCAGTAACGACGCCAATGATTTCTGGCGATCCCAAGGCATTTCGGGACAGGCTTTGGAAAAGGAGGCCGGCAATTCCCAGGCATGCTCCAGTGGCGGCAGCGGTGATCACTTTAGGTAGGCGCAATGACAGAATCGCATTGGAGGCCAGGGAATTATCCGGTGCGGTGAGGGTGCGAATAATGTCCTGTGCGGTAATGGGAATTGTCCCTCGAGTCATGACTATGGCGGCAGCAATGATGAGCAAAATGGTGAGGATGATGGTCGTGGACACCAGCCGAGGGTGGATAAAAGTCCGCATTCCGAAAAGGTGGATTCGCCAGATTTTCATGGGACGAGGGCGGGGCGCGCTCATAAACTCACCACCCGGATTTTACGGGCGATTGCCACAAAAATAGGGGCACCAATCAGGCCGCAGACAACACCTGCGCTCACTTCCTCTGGGGGCAGAAGCACACGGCCAATAGTGTCTGCTGCGAGGAGAACAAGGGAACCGGTAATGCCAGAGCAAAAGGTCAAGGGGAGGGATTGTGGGCCAGTGAACCAGCGGACAGCAAGGGGGGCAATTAGGCCAACAAAAGCAATAGGGCCAACGAGTGCTGTGGCGGCGGACGCTAAAAGAATCGTGACCAGTCCAGCTAAACCCCAGGTGAGGTGCGGGTTAGCGCCAAGTGCACGCCCCATATCTTCGCCAAGTCCGAGGGCGTCAATAGAGGCGGTCATAGGCACCAAAATCAGTGTGGAAACGACAATTAAGGCGGCGCACAAATAAATGAGATGCCATGAGCGCGGCGCCACCGCCCCGGAATGCCAGGCCATAAAGCCTTCAAAGGCACGGGGATTTGCTAATAGAAAATAGGAGGTAGCGCCCGTTGTTAATGCTGCCCAGGCAGCTCCAACAAGGACTAGACGAATAGGTGTATGGCGGCCACTAAAAACACCGCCAGCGCTGAGAACTATTCCTCCAGAAATAGCGGCCCCAATAAGAGCGCAGACCAAGAGGAGGGTGACAGACATTGTTGGGAAAAGGGAGAGCCCTAAAACAATAGCGAGGCTGGCACCTGCGCCCACCCCTAAAGTGCCGGGTTCGGCCAACGGATTGCGGGTCAAACTTTGGGTGAGTGCTCCGGCTGCGCCCATAGCACATCCGGCAACAATGGCGACTATTCCACGGGGAAAGCGCATAGTGAAAATAATGGCGGAGTTAGGGTCGTCAGCCACTCCACGGCTGAGAATTCCAGGAATATCTGCGAGGGGCACATCCCCTGATCCCACTGTCAATGACACCACAAAGAGTGGAATGACAAGCAGGATCAGGGGTGCGCCCCCACGCAGCGTGCGTGCCAGGGCGGTCACTGAGCGAAGGCCTTCTTTACGTGATCAACCAGGTCAACGGCAGCAAAGTAGTCCAATTTGAAGCTGGCTTCACCCAGGGCGTAGACCTTTTTCGATTGGACGGCGGGCAGTTGCGCAAAGTTGGCGTCAGCCAGGAGAGCGTCTTTATTGGCGTCATCATTGCCAACAAGCAAGAGTATGTCTTGCTTGAGGGCTTGGAGGGCCTGTTCTGGGCTGGTGAAGGCGAAGTCTTTTCGGCCTTCTTCTGGGGCAACTCCAGTGTCCTGCACAGTAATGCCCAGGTCTTTCAGGACCAGTGCCTGAGGAGCGGTGGGCATACCTACTGAGAGGCCTTTTTGTGCGTCATAGACAGCAATATTGACAGGCTGAGCAGGGGCTTTGATAGCGGCTTTTGTTTCTGCCACTTTGACGTCAAAGTCAGCGAGAAGTTTCTCAGCTTTCTGTGGGGCACCCACAGCTTCGGCGACACGCTGGGTGGCGGTACGCCAGTCAGTGGAGTTGTAGTCAATCACCACAGTGGGGGCAATACCTTTAAGTTGCTCGTATTGGTCCATTGCGGAGTCGCCACCAGTTTTGGAGACGATAATGAGGTCTGGCTGGGCGGCCATAATCGCCTCAAGATCGACCTTTTGATTGGTGTAAAGAGATTGGACGCCGCGCTCAGTGGCGGTGGGGGCCCAGTGCTTAAACCACCCATTAGAGTCCAGACCCGGACCATCGGGTTTCGACCCGCCAGAGCCAATGACTTTGGCGTCAATGGCGAGCAGTGTGCCCGTCAGGGTCACAGAGGTGGAAACAATCTTGGTGGGCTGGGCTTTAAATTCCACCGTGGCGCCATTGTCGTCAGTAAAGGTGTAGGGGCCAGCAGGCGCAGAGGCTGGCGCGTCAGCACTTGCCGCAGAGGGTGCACTGTCAGCGGATGCAGCCCCATTTGCCGAGGCCGGGGCTTCGCTTGAGGCGGCAGAATCTGCAGAAGCGGCGCCAGATGCTGGAGCACCAGATTGGGCGCCACCAGCGGAACAGGCACTCAAGGCGATGAGTGCGCCAAGTGCAAGGGCGAGGGGTTTGATCTTGACCATGGGGACCTTTCGCTACGGGCAGGTTTTTCTGCCATTGCTGTGGCCGAGCCATTCTTCTCCAATGCCCCGGCATCCTTCCCTTGGATTACCAGGAGTGAAAGCGCTCCCAGATAAGCTAAGGTTACCCTCACCTTATAGATCAACCCCTTGCCTTCACTAGTCCCGAGACAGTGAAGGGGACTACAATTTCGCATTTTTATCGAGATGAAATGGTGTCACTTAAAATGCCCCCGGCGCCTGTAGAGTAGGCGCGGCATTTCACCCCACACTTGCCCGATATCTCACCACGGGTACGATCAAGGCAATCGTTCAGTCCGCCTCAACACTAAGTTGAGAGTGGGCTGGATCTCTATTGAGGCACGACCCTCAGGGCAGGTGCAGCATTCCGCTGCGAAGAAGTTCAGGCAGCGCTGACAAGTCTTATAGAAAGTGCGATACAGCACCTCCGTACATTTGCGCGACGCGCTTGTCATTGTTATTCTTAAGTCAATCGTTCAGCCCGCCTCAACACCAAGTTGAGAGTGGGCTGGATCTCTATTTACGCTTGGGGGTGCAGGTGACGAAGCCGCCCAAACCAGCGACAACAGTCAATCAGCAAATCGCATTGTTGCGTGCACGTGGTATGGAAGTTGATGACACCCTCGCTCAACAATGGTTAGCAAACGTCAGTTATTACCGACTGTCGGCCTATTGGTATCCAGCCAGAGCGATCAACTCAGATGGCCTGCGTGAGGACAATTTTATTGGTGACATAAGCTTCGCTCACGTTGCCGAACTATATGAAGCGGACCGGAAACTTCGCACACTTGTCCACGACGGGATGGAACGCATCGAGGTCGCTATGCGAACCCGCATAGGTGAACGACTCTACGCCACCAGCCCTTCCGCATATACCGATCCAACCCGCTTTCGAGACACCTTTAAACATGCACAATGGGTAGATAAAGCAAATGAACGTATCGACCGCGCAATCGATAATAATGACGCAATTCAGCATTATGAGAGCGAATACAACCGCCCCTATCCTTTCTGGATATTAGCAGAGGTGCTCGACTTTGCCGATATCTCCCTGCTTTTCAAGGGACTGAAGATTCGCGACCAACGCCAGATAGCTGAGGAGCTAAACATCGTCATTGATCTTGACCTCCTGTCTGAAAATCAGAGAAGGAAGGTTAAACAGCAATCACCTTTGACGAGATGGCTACACCAATTCACCATTGTGCGAAATGCCTGTGCGCACCACGGACGACTCTGGAATAGATCGTTTATTCCCGCCCCAACCTCCGCATTACGTACACAGGCAGAATTTTCGTCACTTCCAGAGGGCCAAAGTGAACGCCTATTTGGGGCATTAATTGTGATGGCGCATATATTACGTGTTGTGTCGCCTGGGACAACGTGGCCAGCAAAAGGCGCGGACCTTATCACGGACCTTTTCCTACCCAATCCACTTGTTTCACCCAAGGCGTTAGGTCTACCTGAAAATTGGAATGGTAGTTTTTAGCCCGCCGATATTCCGAAGGTATGCACACGTGCCCAAAAGTCCAGTAGCGCCCCATTTATTCGCAGCAGATTCATTGAAGTGCGTACGGCAGATACAGCATTCCGCTGCGGAGCAGCTCGGGCAGGGCGGACATTACTTGAGTGCGCACCTCTCCTATTTCTTCTTCCGCCAACATGGCATAGGCAGAAATAAACTGTCCCACCGTAATATCGCCATCACTTGCTCCCACTAGGGCAGATACAGCCGTCCCCACGCGAATTGACTGTCCCATTGCGCCACCTTGATGCAGGATCATTACTTCCGGATTGGGTTGGCCGGGAGTGTAGTGCCGTTCTTCGGTGACATCCCCGCAGCGCACGAGGGCGAAGTCCTCAATATCATCGGGGAACTGCAAAACATTCATTGTGCGCTCCACATCCGCCCCTAATGGGAAGCGCCCATTATGCACATTGTCGAAAATAGATAGGGGCGCCCCGGCCTCGTCAATTTTTTCGGCGACAAGGAAACCCATGCCGATCCACTCCACATTGGCCCGCTCAAAATCTGCGAGCCACTCTGCATAATCGCATTCGAAAACACTGCGCGGAGTGAAAACTCCACCAGAATCACGGAGCCATAATTCTGCATATTGTGCCGGGTCAAGAATATCGCGCTGAACTACCCACGATTTCAGCGGCAAACCCTCTAACCATTGTTCGACGCGAGCATGCCATTCTCGGTGAGGATCCACGCCAGAAGAAATTTCCCAATTCCCCAGAATCTGGAGTTTACCACCGTCTCGCAAATAGGTCGGAGCCTGACGAATCACGGTGGCAACAAGGTGATCACGCTCCATTCCCCCATCGCGATATTCCATAAATCCGCGCTCACGAATAGCCTGTGGAGTAATCACAAAAGGCGGATTAGAGGTAATCAGATCAAAAGTCATGCCCTCAACGGGTTCATAAAGAGAGCCGCAGAGAATCTCAATATTCTCCACCCCATTGAGCGCAGCATTAATGGCAGTAAAAACGCAGGCACGCTCAGAAATATCCGTGGCAATAACGCGGCGACTATGGGTCGCTAAATAAAGGGCTTGAATACCGCAGCCACACCCTAAATCGAGGGAAGAACTCACCTGCGCACGCATTGTCATTCGCAATAGCGAGGTGGTCGCCCCGCCAATACCAAGAACATGGTCGGGCTGGAGCGGCGCGCCGGTGACCGATTCGGCCAGGTCAGACATAATCCACCAGTGATGAGCCACTTCTTGCGCCCCGCCCTCGTCACTGGATCTGACGGGCGAAGGCAAGGTCGCGCTGTGTGGTCGCAGATCGAAAAGGGCGCGAATGCTGTCCCCTTCATTGCTCACCAAACCAAGGTCGCACAGGCCGTCAAGGCCAAGGGTGGGCAGAGCTTCCCCTAAAGCGTTGGCAGGGATGGCGTCTCCCAACATAAAAAGCCTGGTCAACAACGATGCAGGGTCAGTATTGTCTTTCAAAGCAACGAGGGCGGGGGTCCGCTCTTCACGCATCAGCGCCTGGGCGGCGCGTGGGCCAATGAGTTCTTCAACGCGATCAACTCTCCATCCCGCCAACTCCAAGTCAGCAGCCAACGCTCCTAGAAGCGCGGCATTAAGGACAGGCAGCGGTGATGCGGGCACAGAACTCATAACTCCACCCTAAAGGGGAATAGGACACCTTCGCCTACGCCTGGACGGACGTGCCACCTGTCCGCGTCTGTCGCGAACTTGCGACTCCATTACCGCGCTACATGCCCCACAATTGATTCATCTCCGCGGCTCATACCGTGGCCCGGAAGTTACCCTATGTGCGGCAAAAACCACTGATTTTCCACCACTGTGGCATATGAAAGGACCTTATGACCTCGCCAAACCCTAAAGAGCAGACAGATTCCGCGGCCACGACCTCGCCAGGCACAACGCTTTCCACTGAAACAGCCGATGACCGCCGCTTCAAAAAGAATCTCTCCGCTATTCTCTTTACGTCACGCTGGCTTCAGGCACCCCTTTATTTTGGCCTTGTCATCGCGCAAGTTTTCTACGTCTTCACTTTTATGCGCGAATTGTGGCACGTCATCACCCACATTACCGACCTTTCCGAAGCCGATATGATGCTCATGGTCCTCGCCATGGTCGATATTGTCATGGTGGCGAATCTGCTGATTATGGTCATTGTTGGCGGATATGAAACCTTTGTCTCGCGGGTCAATCTCCAAGAACACCCTGATCAGCCAGAATGGCTTTCACACGTGAATTCCAATGTCCTTAAAGTCAAATTAGCAATGGCGATTATTGGCATTTCTTCCGTGCACCTCTTGAAGTCCTTTGTCGAAGCCAAGGCGATTTATCAGTCAATGGGCCCACAGGCCACACAAATTCTTCTTGTCCAGGCAGCTATTCATATGGCCTTTATTCTTTCGGCCATGGCCCTATCGTGGATTGACCAGAAATCCCGCTGACTTTTGACCGCACTCGCACGTGAGCGCTTCCACGGTGATATTCCCAGCGCCAGGTACTGCCTGACTGGCATTATTAGCTGTGGAGGAACCGGCCCCAGAATTTGACCTGGCCGACTACTCCCCTACCTGCCTTTATTGCCGCTCCTGATTGGAGAATCCCATGCCCGGTGGCCTTGTCGCCCTTCTTGACGATATTGCAACCCTCGCAAAAGTTGCTGCTGCCTCTGTGGATGATGTGGCAGCAGGTGCAGCAAAAGCCTCCGCAAAAGCAGTGGGTGTGGTTATTGACGACACAGCCGTCACCCCGCAATATGTGCAGGGCCTCACCCCCGCCCGCGAACTTCCTATTATCGGGAAAATTGCGCGCGGTTCACTACTGAATAAGCTTTTCATTATTCTACCCGTTGCCTTTTTCCTCACCTGGATTGCGCCCTGGTCACTGCCGATATTGTTGATTATTGGCGGGTCCTATTTATGTTTCGAGGGGGCAGAGAAAATCCTGGCAAAACTCAAACTCCTGCCCCACCATGAAGGGCATGAGGATGCCACCGGCGCAGAAACTGCCGAGGAGATGGAAAAGCGAATGGTCGCTTCGGCGACCCGCACCGACCTTATTCTTTCCGCTGAAATTATGCTGATTGCTTTGGCAGATTTAACGGGCTCAGAATTCACCATGCGTGTGGCGATTATGGTGACAGTCGCCCTCTTTATGACCTTCCTTGTGTATGGCCTGGTGGCCATTCTGGTGAAAATGGACGATATTGGCGCCCATATGGCTAAAGGCGGTGGCCCTTCCGCAAATCTTGGACGCACCATTGTGCGCGTAATGCCTGGCGTTTTCCGTGCCATTGGTGTTATCGGGACAGTCGCAATGTTGTGGGTGGGTGGCCATATCGTCATTAAGTCCCTCTCCGATTTGGGATGGGGCGCGATTTACCACGGCGTTGAGCACCTTGCCCATATGGTCGAAGGCCTTGGCGGATTTGCCGTGTGGACTGTGGATACCGTGTTGTCCGGCATTATTGGCCTCATCTGGGGCGCCGCGCTGGCCTGGGCCTGGACCTTTATTTCCCGTTTCCTTCCCTCAAAGAAGGCAGCGCACTGAGTCACGGGCCCGGGGCAGAGTGCCAACACCATGCAAACTGGGGCAAGTCCCGCGCCACAGACACCCAGCACCCCGACCTTTCAACGCTCCTTCCTCCATCCGAGATGCCAACACCCCCAATATCACGACTATTGACGTTAGCACCTGCAAGGTCTACCATTAGAGCATGTGGACGATCGACACCAGCCTGGTTGAGGACTGGATTCTGTCGCTCGACAGTAGTTCGCTTGCGCAGGTCTATGCTGCACTAGAGGTTCTGGCCGATTATGGCCCAAGCCTCGGTCGCCCACTCGTTGACACAGTGACGACCTCGCGGCATCGCAACATGAAGGAGCTCAGACCCGGATCCTCTGGGCGAAGTGAAATTCGGATGCTATTTGCATTCGACCCTGAGCGACGGGCCATCATCTTGGTGGCGGGAGATAAAGCTGGCAACTGGCAACGTTGGTACAAGAGAAATATTCCTCGAGCCGATGAGGTGTTTGATGCCCACCTGGAGCGATTGAAGGGAGAATGATCACGATGACCACCTTGGAGGAATTGCAGGCGAAGCGTCCGGTTGACCGAGCACTTATTGAGCACCATAAACGCATTATGCTTGACCAGGTTCGGGCGTACCGCCTCCGTGAGCTCCGCGAGCATGCAGGATTGACTCAGAGCGAGTTGGCTGAGCGCATCGGCGTGGGACAGCGCCAGGTTTCAAAGATCGAGAACGGCGATCTGGAGAATACCAAACTCGGAACAATCCGTGGCTACCTTGAGGCGGTGGGCGGCTCTATGGAGCTGGACTATGTAATGGGTGACCAGCGCATTCGCGTGGCGTGAACATAACTTCGGTTCAACCATGCCCTTTTACGGGCCAATGACAGAGACTTGGCCTGTTTCCACACTATGTAGCCGGACTGCCGCAGGGAACGTTTCGCCACGAGCAACGTCACCACTCTTCCACGTTCTCTCTTCTACGCGGGGACGATGCGTCCATTGACAGGGTGAAACGCTCACCCTATCACGCATGCAACCATTGAGTCAGGCGGGGCGAGTGAGTTCAACACCCTCAGATGCGCTCTGGTTTCAAGTTATCACTCGAAACTGAGAGTACGTCCTTGACTCACAGGAGATTCGAGATGTACCTAAGCCACGTGCACGTGCGAGGATTACGCGGTGCTAATGACACCCCCTTGGAGCTCTCATTACCTGGGCGATTTTCCGTCATTGCAGGGGCGAATGGCAGCGGCAAGACCACATTATTGGATGCCATATATCTCAGCCATAGTGAGCATTTCCCTCACCTTCCAAGACTCTCCGCGGCAGCACTTGGTGCAGGGGAGCACAGCATCGAAGTGAAGTATCGCTTTGAGGACGACCCTAACAACGAGGGACCACTTGGTCAGCAGTTACAACAACAGGGCGGGCGCCAGACCCCTGGAACTATTGCCGCAAAGTGGTCGCGAACGCTACACCGCAGCCTTGGTTCCATCTCTACAAAACCTCTCACGACCAGTGATGTAGAGTCACGCACTCGCCTCATCTACTTGCCAGCGTGGCGTAATCCAATTGATGAACTGGCGCGGCGCGAAACTCGCATCCTGGTCGAGTTATTGCGTGCACAGCAGCAGAATCGAGGTCACGGCCGCAACCTCTCCCAATTACGGGGCCGAGCATCTAGCCTCCTTGAGTCTCTTGCGACTGACGAGTTGTTAGCTACCCTTGAAGCCAGAGTTGGTGAACAACTCCGCGCACTCTCAGCAGGAGTATCCCGCAACTGGCCCTATATTCGTGGCCAGGTTGTCGATGACCGCTATTTGGCACGAGTACTCGAGTTAATGCTTGCCACGTCAGAAGACCGTACTGACGCTCTACCTCTTGAGGTTGTTGGGCTAGGTTATGTCAATCTGCTGCATGTTGCAGTAACTCTCGCAGCTATACCTGATGCGAAACAGATCGCTGAAGCAGAGGCAGACATCGATGCAGGATTAGCTGGACACCAAAACGTTGACACCGATACGAGGGCTGAGGATGCGGAGCGTATCCTACGCCAGGCTCACGCCGAAAGCCAGAGTGTCGAAGATTCGTTCTTTCCTGATGACCCCTTCCACGTCACCTTGCTCATCGAAGAACCTGAAGCTCATCTACACCCCCAACTGCAGCATTCGCTGGTACGATATCTGCGTCGGCAAGTCCGACAGCGCCCTGAGCTCCAGGTCATCCTGTCTACCCATGCCACCGATGTCATCACCTCCTGCGATCCAGCTGAACTCGTGATCATTCGACGGGACATTTCTGGGCGACGAGTCTGTCAACCAGTAGCAGATATCCCCTTGGATACGCACAGAGAAGAAGTGCTGCGTAAGACGCGACTGCACCTAGATGCCAGTAGATCTGCTTCCCTCTTCGCTGACCGTCTCCTTTTGGTGGAAGGCGTCACTGAGGCAGCGGTACTCCGCGAATTTGGCTGGGCTTGGGCTGAGGATGACCCTGATCGGCAATCATTCATTGATGCATTGACCATTGTCGCGATGGGAACGAAGGTAGGTCAATGGGCAGTTCGTCTGCTCGCCACTCAAGGTCACGAGCTCTGCAGTCGCCTTGCCGTTTTGCGCGACAGTGACCTTAACATCGATCAGACTCCAACACCACCCTCATGGGCAAACGACCATAACCCAAACGTGTTACTTGTGGAACATAACCACCCGACTCTAGAACCTCAGTTGACTGAAGGTAACGAGGATCTGATCGCCCGTGCTCTAGTGGAGATTAACGTGCCAGTCCCTAAACAAGTCACTCCGCAATCAATCTGGGATTTATTCCGCAGCAGACACAAGGAAGGAGACAAGACGGTGCCTGCTGGTGCGGCAGCATCCCGTAAGGGGGAGTTTGCACAGGCCTTGGCGGGTCAGCTCCGCACGAAACGGGAAAACAATGGCGGCAGAGTCCATGTTCCAACTCCGATCCAACATGTCTTCGATTTTCTCTATCCAACGTCTGGGCCCAATCCCGAGCCAGCAGACGTTTCTGCCACAAAACAGGAAATCTCTAGTAGTGACTAGTAACGTACACGCGAGTGCTGGTGTTATCAGTGAACTAACAGACGAGCAGCGCCTCGCTGCAGCCAGTTTACAGACCAACCTGTTCATTGAAGCTGGGCCAGGCACCGGAAAAACTACCGTGTCAGCGCAGCGCTTTGGGGTGCAACGTTTCATCTCCTCACGCCCTTATGATGCGCGCGCTGTCGTAGCAGTGAGCTTCACCCGTGCCGCGACCTATAATCTGCGCCAACGTGTACAACGACTGTGGGGGCCCACAGCCTTAACGTGGCCACACCGGATCGTCACCCTTGACACTATTATGTGCGATCTGCTCCATGACTTAATGCAACAGAAGCTCGTAATCTGGCCAAATGCGCTCAAGTTATGGCCCGATGGGAATATTGAGTTGGATGTGCGGGATAGTTGGGCATCAAGTATCAGCACTGTCTGGAGCAGAGCGTACTACAAACTCGAACTCCATGAAGGCAAGATCAAACTCTCGGAGGAATTCACCTCGGAGCAGGCCGCACACTTTCCTAAAAAAGATGTTGAATGTCTAATTGAACAGGGCATCTGCACACATCAAGATATACGGGATATTTTAACGCTCGCTCTCAAGGAGCCAACTTCGGCAACTCGGGTACAGAAACGACTCGGCGACACCATGAGAGCCCTCATCGTTGATGAGGTCTTTGATGCTAACGGTCTGGATATTGCCATCATTGGAGCTGCAATTGCGGCCGGAGTCAGTGTCACACTTGTTGGGGACCCATGGCAGGCACTTTACGTTTTCCGTGGTGCCCGTCCAGAAGCTATTCCAAGGCTTCTCGAGCGGGCTGAAGTCGCTACGCTCAGACTCACCAAGTCCTTCCGATGGTGCTCCAAGGAGCAACACAATCTAGCGAACCGACTTCGCGCTGGGAAAGGAATTATTCTGCCGAACGAGGAGTCAGATATTGATGTGGCTCTAGCGCTACGGTGGGCTGAACTATGGAGCCTCGGCGGCAAAGTCCTCCCGCTAGCATTTCAGTCCTTTAAAGGCAGTTATGGGGAGGCCGCAGTCACCCTAATACTCAATCACCTCACCCGGAGCACGCTTAACCTTGATGCTTCTTACCTTAACGACGCACTGACGGCGCTAAACATACAGGATCGCGAGATACCTCGAATGCTGGAACCCGAGCTGCAGGATGTTGTCGAGACCCTACGCCCCGGTGGCAAGGAAGCCGCAAAGGCGGCATATATGCAATTGAGGGAGGTTATCAGCAAGGTATCAACACGGGAACTCCCTAGAAGACCTCACTATACTCACACAGATAAACTTGTCCAGTTGCGAGAACGAATTGTCTATCCGGGAGACATAATTCCCGGACTAACAACCCATCAGGCTAAGGGGCACGAGTGGCAAATCGTCGGAGTCCGTTTAAAGCCGGATGAGCGAGAAGTCTTGGCAGCCGGTCTTAACAGTTCCGAGGAACTGCATCGCAAGATTTATGTGGCCTGCACTCGCGCACGGGAACGCACCATAGAGTTGGGTTCCTCTATATGAACCTGCACCCGCCACAAAAGACCAAGTAAAATATCATTCTAGGTCTATTTGCGCTTCATCAGGGCTACTTCTGTGGCAACGCCCTATCCAGACTCCGTGAACAGACTTCCATGTCACTTTTTGCTTCCCCTCCTGCTGGCCTCGCCCCTGCGCGTTAGACTTAGGACCTGAGTCCTGAAACAGAAGGTCTCATTGCGCTCCAGCGCAACCTAATAACAATGCCCAACCTTGAGGAGCTGCCATGACGGTGTATACCCTTCCCGACCTTCCCTACGATTACGCTGCCCTCGAACCCCACATTTCTGGGCGCATTATGGAACTTCACCACGACAAGCACCATGCTGCTTATGTTGCTGGCGCCAATGCGGCCCTGGCCGCCCTGGAAGCCGCCCGCGATTCTGGCGATCATGGAGCCATTAACCTCCACGAAAAGAATCTCGCCTTCCACCTGGGTGGACACACCAACCACTCGATTTTCTGGCAGAACATGACCGGAGAAGGCGCCTCGCGCCCTGAGGGTGAATTGGCTGCCGCCATTGACGAGTTCTTCGGCTCCTTCGAGAAGTTCCAAGGACAATTCGCTGCCGCTGCTCTGGGCCTTCAGGGCTCCGGCTGGGGCGTTCTCGCATGGGACGCCCTGGGCCAGCGCCTGGTCACCTTCCAGCTGACCGACCAGCAGGGCAATGTCCCCGTTGCCACCGTGCCGCTGCTCATGCTGGATATGTGGGAGCACGCCTTCTACCTTGACTACGTCAATGTCAAGGCCGATTACGTCAAGGCCTGGTGGAATGTGGTCAACTGGGCCGACGTCGCCGCCCGCCTCGAGCGCGCACGTTCCTTCACCGGTCTGGTCACCGCCTGACCTTTCGCAGTGAAGCTGAGCCCCGTCCTCGTCAATCATGTACGAGGGCGGGGCGATGTTCTTTAGCGACAACGGCGGACTTTAGAACTTGCCGCCACCTCCGCCATGGGTTGCACCGGAAGAGGAGGTGTGCGTGGAGGAAAAACCTGAACCGGAACTGGTTTTCGGCTTAGGAATAGCCACGATATTGCGATTAATAAGGGTATCCCTGACGTCTTCAATATGGGCTGACCCTTCAACAAGATAGGTCCGAGCAGTAGGCTCATATCCTTCATTGCGCATTTTCCGGACGAAAACGAAGTGTGCGACTGCAGTGCCTGCTCCTCCCCCACCAAAAAGGGCAACCACGATGGAAATAAAGCCCGCAAAAAAGTTGCCATCGGAAGTACCCGACCGCTTAAATCCAGATGTTCCCACAGGCGTGCCACTATCGGCAGCCTTCATATAGACCTCTGTTTCCTCAACAAAGAGCTTCGCCCCTCCATACCAATCATCATCACCTAAAGGCGAACGCAATCGGTCAAGAAGCCGGGAAATACCCTCGTCATTAAAGGTCCGGATAGAATCACCGCGGGTCGAAATCCACATATCTCGAGAATCTGGAGCGATCAACAAAAGAACGCCCGAATAGTCTCCTCCAATGCCATAACCATTCTCGTCGAAATAGTCATCGGCAGCATTCATTGGGCTACGCCCATTCAGATCCGTAAAGTAGATCACGATATCTTCACGGTAGGTGGATGAAATCCGCTGAATTTCATCTTCCAGTTGCTGTTCTTCTGATGACGATAAGACATCGACCTCATCGACCACATGCTCTGTTGAAGCAAAAGTGGGGGCGGCGTATGCCCAGAAAATAAGGAAAAGAAGGAGGCAGAGAACGGCACTTCCAACAGCGCGACGCACATTGGCGGGAAAGAGTTGAGTCTTAGTCATTATTACGCCCCTTTTACGCCACTGACGCTAAAATAACCCAGGTAACGAGAAGAATAGGCAGAATAAACGCCGCCATAAAACCTAAACGCACCGCCCAGAGACGACCTTTACTAATGGGAAATGAACCGACAACTTCGCCAGTTTGCCCATTGACCGCAAAAGGATATTTCTCGCCAGCGTATTCAATAATGATCAGCCACATCGGCAAAAGGGCATACCACAAGCCTTTACGCTCAAGCTCAACACTCTGATTAGTCAGCTGGAGCGTGTCATAGGATTTCAGCGTTGCCCGAGTCATTTCTTTGGCGGATTCCACAACGCGGCGGTCCGCGCGGTCAATAGTTTGCTCGGCATCAATGTCATAGAAAGATGCTGCGTAACCCGATAAGTAGGCTGCAGAAAAGACTTCGGAGTCAGCCAGATCAAAAGGCTCAGCTCCTTCTGCACGTTTGGGATCCAACTTTGTAGTCCCGCATACAGGGATGCCTCGGAACTCCGCTTTACAATAGCGTTCTACTTCATATTGTTCGGTTTCCGTATAGGTATTTTCTGAGTCTGACCAGGTGCGCTGACGGGTCGCTGAGTAATAAAAATTACCTTCGATAGCGCGGTCATGAAACCAGAAAGGTAAATAGGTTCCCGTAGCCTCAGCAAGAATATGCTCATTACGGAATTTGGGCGGGAGAAGGAATTTCCCTTTAGTTGCTTCCTGGAAGGCCGCTAGCATTCCTTTTTTATCGACTGAGAAGGGGATAATGAAATCTGGTACACGAGTGACACGAATGCGTCCCGTTGCTACGAAGGTATTATCACAGAAACCGCATCGAGTAGAAATAGTAGTCGGGTCAGCAACGATCACTGCGCCGCAAGAATTACATTCTAATTCGGACATTCCAGAGAGTTCATCACTGGTAAAGTCCCTATGGGAACCCGTCTCCCCACCCTCGTAAATTTCTTCTGCAGGCACGGAAGAATATCCATCACCAGTGACATTACCACTGACAGATCCTGGAGTTGATGCGGAATTTGCGCTGCCAACGCTGGCACTAACTGGAGCTTCCACCCCAAAATGTTCTCTATTGAACTTTTCCACTTCAGCCACGGTGAATTGTGAGCGACAGAATGCGCACACCATTTTCCCCTGTGTCGCTGAATATTCAATAGGCGCGGCGCAACCCGGGCACTTATATTGAATCCCGCTCATTGTCCTCCAAGCCGTTATCCACAATCGTGCAGACAACACCTCTCTTACCCCGTTGCGGCCGGGGTGCACTATCTTTCTCTTAGCCTACGGCACAATGTCAACGGGCGAGCAGCGGCGATTCCCACACTGTGGCCAGCAACGATGCTCCCCAGCATTTCCCCAGGCAGGACACTGATTTTCGGGGAATAATAGGGCCGTGCGCATGCTGCGTACTTCAACGTAAGGGGATCAACCTATGGGACTCATCAAGGCCGTAACTGGCGCCGTTGGTGGCGCTTTAGGCGACCAATGGCTCGACGCAATTGAGCCCGACATGGGCGAAGGGATTGTTTTCTGCAAGGGGTCGCGCCTACGTGAAAACGATCGCCGTTCATCTAATCGTCGTGGCACTGATGATGTGATTTCTCAGGGCTCACGCATTCTTGTTTATGACCGCCAAGCATTATTGCTGGTTGATTCTGGGCGGATTACTGATTTCACTGCAGAGCCGGGTGCCTATGAGGTCAATAATTCGGGCCAGCCATCTATTTTTACTGGTGACTTAATGGGCTCCATTATGGACACCTGGGAGCGTTTTAAGTTTGGCGGTGGAACTCCCACAAAGCAGGTGGCCTATTTCGTCAACCTGCAGGAAATCAAGGGCATTAAATTTGGCACCCCAAATGCCATTAACTACTTCGACAACTTCTATAATGCAGAGCTTTTCCTGCGCTGCCATGGAACTTTTTCCCTGCGAGTTGTCGATCCGATTCTTTTCTACCAAGAAGTCATTCCCCGCGACGCCACTAGCGTTCACATTGACGATGTCTTCGACCAGTACATGTCGGAATTCTTAGAAGCTCTACAGGCTGCCATTAACCAAATGAGCGTTGATGGGATTCGTATTTCTCAAGCAGCCTCAAAGGTCCGTGAGCTTTCGCAATATATGCGCGATATTCTCGACGCTGATTGGCTGCGTGGCCGCGGCATGCAGGTCGAAAATGTGGGTATTGCGTCGCTGTCCTATGACGATGAATCCCGCCGCCTGATCGATATGCGCAATTCCGGCGCTATGCTCCAAGACCCCTCCATTCGTGAAGGGTACGTCCAAGGGGCCGTTGCTAGGGGCATTGAAAATGCAGGCTCAAACGAGGCCGGGGCCGCTGGCGCTTTCCTTGGCGTAGGTATGGGTATGCAAGGAGGCGGCGGATTTATGTCAGCCGCTTCCCAATCCAATCAGGCGCAAATGGCTCAACAGGGTTATCCGCAGCCAGGCTATCCCCAACAGGGCTACCCACAGCAGGGTTACCCGCAGGGCTATGGCGCACCCAGCCAGGGCTATCCGCAATATGGCGGGCCGGTGCCCCCTCAGGGTGTACCTCCGCAGGGAGTTCCCCCGCAGGGGTATGGCTACCCGCAGGGCGGTTACCCACCTCAAGGAGTACCTCCGCAATATCCACAAGCGGGTGGTTATCCGCCTCAAGGTGTTCCTCCTCAGGGCACCCCTCCCCAGGGTTATGCACCTGGTCAACCGGTATACCCACCTCAGGGTTACGCTCCCCAGGGCTATGCGCCGCAAGGGTATTCCGCTCAGGGAGGCTACGCGCCAGCGCCTTATCAACCACAGCAAGGCGCTGCCCCTCAGGGCTACGCGCCGGTAGAAGGCTATGGGCAGCAAGGTGTTCCAGGACAGGCGCCACAACAACCGGGTCAACCAGGTGTTCCCGGACAGCCCGGCACCCAACCACCTCAGGGCGCTCAGCCAAGTGCTCCAGAACAGCCGCCAGCAGAATCCGGAAATCCTGATTCCGGACAATCGGCACAGGAGTAATTCCAAAACTGCCCAGGTTCTGTGTTCATGACGCAGTTCAGCGCTCATGGCCCCGTTAGCAAATAACGAGGCCATGAGCGCTAAATACTGCCACAAAGCCAAAGACGTGGCTGTAGAGCCCATGTCATATTGGCGGGTGGCGGCATTTTTGGCTCGGGACTGAAGGAAAGCCGAGGCCTATTCCTACTGTTAGGGACAAACAGTAATACTTAGGGACCAAACCCTACACTTAGGGACAAATACCTACGCGAATATCAGGGGGTATTGGTCTGTTATGTCTCAGGACATGGGTGACAGTTCTGTGTCAGGA
>JAUNHH010000007.1 GCA_030524055.1 Actinomycetaceae bacterium
GCATTGGACATGGCACGACCCATCAAAATGAGGATCTCATTTTCCCGAGGAGTTAACTCTTCCACCATCCCACGATCAGCTCTAGCTACTATGGGCTGGGCCGCGGCGAAATGGTCAAGCAGACGCCGCGTCGTACTCGGCGCAACCACTGCGTCTCCGCGATAAATGTGCTCGATAGCCGCAGCAATATCGTCAACAGGGGTATCTTTCAAAAGGAACCCACTGGCCCCTGCCTTTAAAGCCTCATAGGCATACTCATCTAAGTCAAAAGTGGTAAGGATCAGGACCTGCGGGGCATCCGGCAGCGCGCGAATCTGGCGGGTCGCCTCTACCCCATTAAGGCGCGGCATCCGAATATCCATCAGCACCACATCAGCGTCAAGGCCTGCCAGCAACGCCACTGCAGTGTCGCCATCATCGGCTTCACCAACCACCTCGATTCCCGGTTTCGTAGAGAGCACCATCCGGAACCCCATGCGAATCATTTCTTGGTCATCCACAAGGACTACACGAATAGTCATGGTGACTCTCCTTCCTGAGAATCGCGGGATTCTTCCTCCAGATCCCCGTGATCGTCCCATGGCAGGGTCACAAGTAAGTCAAATCCACCAGAGGGCAGTGGACCCGCAGACAGCGTGCCGCCATGGGCATGGGCGCGCTCACGGATTCCAATCAGTCCATGGCCGGGGTTGTCTGTCGCGGACTCAGCAGCCGCGGGCATGCGACCATTATCTGTCACACGAATAGTGATGACACGAGAAATAGCGCCGCTGTCACTCGCCTGCGCCCCGCTAACCTCAACGGAAATAGACACTTCAACACGTGAGGCACCAACAGCGTGCTTGCGGGCGTTAGTCAGGCCCTCTTGCACAATGCGATATACCGTTGCGCCCAGACTTGGGGGAATAGCGCTAAGAGGGCCGGATTGGCGAAAGACGACGGGCAGCCCCGCTTCGCGTGACTGGGTAATGAGCGCCTCCACAGTGCTGATTCCCGGTACGGGCACCGGAGGGGCTCCTTCATCGCTGCGCAGCACCCCGAGTAAACGCCGCGTTTCCAGCAGTGCTGACCGCCCCGTATCGCGCACCATCAGCATTGCTGCGCGAGATTGCTCGGGATCGTCCTCAAGTGTTGCGGCGGCGCCTTCAGACATCACCGTGACGACGCTCAACGAGTGAGCAATAATGTCGTGGATTTCCCGTGCAATTCGTGTGCGTTCCCGCGCTGCGGCAATCTGCGCATAGGCTTCCCGTTCATTTTCGAGCCTGCGTGCACGATCGCGTAATTCTTGCAGATACTGTCCACGAATTCGGGATAAAGTCCCCCACGTCCATACCCAGATGACAAGAAGAAGTAAAACGCCAAGTTCGCCAATACTTAAATGCGTGTCACTGAGGCGTGGCAGGGTTCCAACTAGCAACCATACGAGGGCGAGGCCCGCGCCCACAATGGAGGGAATAAGGGTGGATAAACGGGCTAATCGATAAATGGCGAAAAGGAAGAAGAGATTGGGAATAATAAGGGGTACGCCGCAGATAAGTTGTGCACATGAGGCAAGAAATATAACGGCAAATGCGCCACGCGGATAGCGGGTAGTGGCAATATGTGCCACGCAGAGGGTCGTGGAAATGGCGAGAAGAGCACATTGCTGAGGAGGTCGGGGATCGTAGACGGGTAGCAGCGGCAGGTTGTAAAGAAAAACGGCGGTGGACAGGATGATATCCAGAGTGAGCCGGTGGCGACGTAGGAAGGAAATGGCCTCCATACCCAACCACTGTACCCATTGGTATTGACGAGGGCGGGGCGCGTTAATCATTATGCGCGAATGTCGCTGCGATTGAGTACTAGCGAGGTCCCTATTATCACTGCAATTGTGGAGGTGAGAGCGAGTATCACTACCCTAAAAGCTGAGCCTATATTCACAGTTTCCGTGGCGAAAACAGTGTTGTTCCCGAAAGTGAGCGTGCTACCCATTTGGGTAGCATGAGTGAGTGCCGCATAAGGTAAATGTGACAATCCGGGGATATGCATCATTAGCGCCATTGTCGATGCGCCAGTAAAAACCAGTGCGAGAGCAATGGGAATGGCAAAGGAACGTATGAGACAGGAAATAGTGGATTGAATTGCTGCCACAGGGAGGCAGGCAATAATAATGAGAAGACTTGCGGCAAAGTAACGAGCGGGAAGTATTCCTGGGAGACCGTAGATTTTGCCCGCAATAATGACGGCAATAACGAAAACGATATGCATAACTGCGCCAAGAAGGGCGATGGTCACGGTTTTTGCCACAATAAGATAGGTGAGTGGAGTAGGCGTGCTGGCCAGGGCATTCCAATTCCCATTACGGTGTTCCACCCGCCAAACTAAAGAGGAAAGGATGGCAATACCAACAGAGAGGATAGCCATCCCATAAAAGCCAATAGAGCGAATCCATAACGTGTCCCATCCGTTGGTAAATCCCTGCGCACTAATGCTAGTACTAGCTGTACCCGCCCACACCATTATCGATGGTAATAGGAGGACAACTGCCCAACTCATAGAGCGTCGTAGTTTGATGAATTCTGACCCTAAAGTTCCCATGACTAACTCTCCTGCTGGTCAAAATAGTGTGTAATGACAAGGAAAATAATGCTGCTAACTAGTGCCAATATAGCCACGCTGAGATAGGGAAGATCGAAATACTCTAGCGAGGTCACGCTGATATAGTCGGCGGCTTTTGTTAAGGAAAAATATCCCCAAGGAAGGAGATGGCGTAACCAGAGTGGCAGAATCGAAGCGAAATAGGAGATAAAAACACCAATGACTCCCACCCCTATGCAAATAATCTGATTTTCTATTCGCGCTGAAAGAAGGATATGAAAAGCCAAGAGGATGAGAATAATAATGAGTAAACTAAGAATGTAGCCCGCCCAGCGATGCACGGGTATAGGCGTAGAAATATCTAGAGTGAGGCCAAAAATAATGACTGTCGCTCCCCACATTATTGTGGTAACAGCGATGGGTAGTCCGAGTGCAATAAATTTGGCACGGCATAGAAGACCAGGGGTCACACCTGAGCTAGAAGAGAAAAGCCAACCACCACTGGAGTGTTCAATTTCTACCTGCCGGCTAGCAATAACAGCAAGGAGAATGGGTGCAATCAGGATCACCGCTGTTTCTAGTGAGGCAAATAGGAGTTTCCATGCGTCATCACTGCCATTATGTGCCGCCTGAGAAATACCGGAGCCGAGGCTATAAAAGATCACCATTGCCACTACCCCGCCATAAAAGAGCGGCAGAATAATAGCGAGTTTCAAGTGGCGCATTTTTGCGAATTCATTTGCGAGTGCTGTCCACATTTACAGGCCACCTCCTTGGGTGAGCCGCATAAAGGCGTCTTCTAGTGTCTGTTGCTCCCGCTGGACCTCGTATAGATCAATACCGTGGGAAACCAAGTATTTAACGAGTTCAGCTGTTGAAGGGTCGTCAATATCGGAGACTTTCACCAGCTGCTCGTTGACTAAAGTCGAGCGATAGCTTCCACTGATCAGCTGTTGTGCCTGCACGGGGTAGGCGCAACGAATGAGAATATCGGGGGTGGTGGCAGCAAAAAGATCGTCCCGGCTCCCTTGGAAAATCATGGCACCACCCGCGACTATGCCCAGGACAGTGGCGACCTGATCAATTTCTCCAAGAAGATGAGAGGAGACCATTACTGTCACCCCCTGGCGTGCGAGATGGGCAAGGAGCCCGCGCATTTCTTCGATTCCAGCAGGGTCAAGTCCATTAGTAGGCTCATCCAAAATCAGAAGCTGAGGTTCGCGGGCAAGAGCCATTGCAATCCCTAAACGTTGTTTCATCCCCAGGGAGTAATTTCGGACCTTCTTATCTAAGTGGGCCTCCAGGCGGACAGTGCGGATTGCGTGGAGGACTTGGTTGTTATTTAACGCCAGCATCCTCTGCACAATGCGCATATTTTCTGCGCCTGTGAGATGACCGTAGCCGGGAGGGGATTCGATCAGGGAACCGATATGGGCTAAAAGATGGCGCCTAGATTGGCGATTCATGACTTCACCCATAATGCTGACCTGGCCGCTGGTTGGGCGGATGAGGGAGAGGAGCATTTTCATTGTGGTGGATTTGCCCGACCCATTAGGGCCGAGGAATCCATAAATGCTCCCTGTTGGAATACGCAGATTCAGATTGCGAACAACAGTGCGTTCGCCGTATTGCTTCGAGAGATTCTCGGTACTGACAATAAAAGACATGTCTCCAGCGTCGCTGGAATCTGGCCGGCAATCGCCTGCCGTCAGATCTATTTTTCAGCTATATCTCTGGAGGTAGATACATGCAAAGGCGCGCAAATGCACCCCGCCCCACCCCGCCCTCGTCCGTGGATTCCCTTTTACTTTTTACCCGCAACCCGCGCGCCACCGATAAACTCTTCAATCGCGTCCCGCACTTCACCTTCATGCCCAGCAAGGAGGTGGCCGCCCTCTTCGAAAATCTGCATGTCTGCGCGAGGAAAGCGTTTGAACGCAGCGATTGCTCGTTCACAGGGCGCCACCTTGTCGTCTTTCGCCTGAATAATCAATACCGGGCACTCCAGAGTTTCTACTGGATAGGCCGCGAAATTCCGCGCCATATCGGGGTTATTCACGCTCGCATCAAGAATGGCACCCGCCCGGCGTTGCCCCACAGGCATCATCGTCACCAGCGTCTTGGCAGGCATCCCCATAGCAATGGGGAAAAAGGGGCTAAGAAGGAACATCGCACAATCGTTGCACAACCACGAGGGCGGACCTTGGTACTCGGCATAACGCGCTGGATTTTCAACCCACGGCATTGCGGAGGAGAACAAAATGACGCCGCGAGTTCGCGAAGGATGGTCCAAAGCAAAACGGAGCGTCGCCGTGCCGCCAGCAGACGTGCCCAAAATGTACGCCGAATCCACGCCAAGGTAGTCCAGAAGTTCACAAATATGCGTGGCCTGTTGTTGAGGAGAGCCAGACCCGGAAATCGGAGTGCCCGGATACCCGAATCGGGATGGTGCAAGAATCCGACAGTGTGGAACAAAAGTCCGACCAATATCCAGTGCCTGGTCATAACCCCCAAACATCCCATGCAGGACAAGCAAAGGTGGGCCATCAGGATTACCACCCTCAATAAAGGTCATGGGTCCGGAGGGTAGATCCACTGTTTGTGCGGGGTACAGTGCCAAGCGTTGTCTACCGGCCTCTACCGCGCGTTGGCAGCGGGAAACTGCGGCGGCAGCAAGCGTACCGCCAAGGGCCAGAGCGGCGGCAACGGTGAGGTGGCGGGGAAGCATTATGAGTGAAGCCTTTCGGATCTCAGGGCTGGGTGCGCGTGGTGGGCCGGATACGTGCGCACTGCTTCCGATATGCCGTGGCAAAAGACGGCATTGCTCCCCTCCTGGTGACGTTTTTCGCACGGTATCACTGTTTTTCGCGGTGGAGTAGTCCAGTGGGCGCCGCGCCTGCTGCCCAGCTGCTCCTGCTGTGCACCGGGTGGGCAAAGGGCGACATTTGTGCCCGAAAATTGGTTCATTTGTCGCCCTTTGCACGTGTGGTGTCATGATGACCATGTCTGATCCTGGCTGAGGGATGCCATTCAGAAGCTGCCTTCACTTCCACGGTGGGGTAAGCCGAAACTTAAGGACAAAGATATACCTTTAGGGACCAATCTATACATGTATAACATGGGGTCTTTGTCCCTAAGTGTATGGATTTGTCCTTAACGTTCTGTTTGGTCCCTCATAGGAGGAATGGCTGCGACAACCAGGCGCATTTTTCTACCCGCACAGGCACAAAGGATGATCTTGATATGAGCAGCTTTAATGGACCACCATTACATGGCCACTGAACAGTGGCTGAACGCCCCTGGTGGGCGAGCGTGCTTGACGCGTCACATTTTACTGTTAGATTACCGTATGGCTAAATCAAATGAAGAACATACGCTGATACCGCCCAAGCCCATTCAGGAAGCCCTTGATGCTGATCCTGCTGTGCGTGCTGCCTGGGAGAAGCTCCCCTACAGTCATCAGAGAGAATGGGCCAAGGCCGTTGACGATGCGAAGAAAGATGAAACCAAACAACGGAGGGTAGATCAGATGGTGGAAAAGCTACTTTCGTAGTCCAAAAGCCCTGAGAAGACCCTTCCCAATGCCAGGAATCATCTGGAAAAGTCTCCACATTTTGTGACCCAGCGTAATCTGAGTCTGCGGCGCGGAAACTGCCGCCCGTCCTGGGGCGATCTGTGCCCCGGCCTCGTCAACTGGGAAATCACGCGAAAAGATAGCGTCATTCTGCGAGTTAAAGGGGCACAACTGCCTGCCATCAGACGCCGTGGTTGCGTAGAGCGTGGGTCACCTGACTGAGCCGCGCATCGGCGTGGTCGCGGGAATAGCAGCCGAGAACAAGGTCCTCCTCCACTGCTCCATCCACGAGAACAATGACGCGGTCAGCGCGCGCGGCCACATGAGTATCGTGTGTGACCATGACAATTGTGGCCCCACTTGCGTGAATATCCCCGAGAAGATCGAGAATCTGCGCTGCAGTTTGCGAGTTGAGCGCTCCCGTTGGCTCATCCGCAAAAATAATTCTGGGGTCATTAATTAATGCGCGACAAATGCCCGCGCGTTGAAGTTGTCCGCCGGACACTTCGGTAATGCTGTTATCGGCAATCGCACTAATTCCCATGCCTTCCATAAGGCTGCGTCCGCGTTTTTCTATTTCAGAACGAGGGCGGAGCCCGGCCATATATCCGGGGAGGATAATATTGTCCAGAATATTCAAGGTGGGCATGAGGTGTGCCTGCTGAAAAACAAAGCCAAATCGCGTTAAACGTAAGGCAGCGAGTTCTTTTTCTGAGAGGACAGAAATGTCAGCGTTATCGAGGAAAACTGAGCCGTTTGTGGGACGATCCATGCCGGATAGGCAGTGCAATAGTGTTGATTTTCCAGAGCCTGAGGGCCCCATAATGGCAACGAATTGACCTTCACTAATATCGAGGGTGAGATTCTCTAAAACGGAGGTGGAATTGTAGGATTTGGATAGGTCACGGGTGTAAAGAATAGACATGAATGCTCCTAGTTGCGTGAAGTGAGTCGGGAAAGTGCTGCGAAAAGTGCACTTGAGACGGTGAAAAGAACAGCAGCGGGTATAGCGAGGAAAAGAATGTAGGGATTCGGTAAGAGTTCGAGGCCGGGGGCGCCCCGAGTCGCCATTACTGCGCCTATTGCGGACTGCCCAAGCGTTGATGTGGCGACAACTCCAATAGCAGTGCCAATAATTCCAATAGCAGCAAAGCGGGTGACATACTGCCGTCGCAGGGTGGCCACCGTTGCGCCTAATGCATGTTGAATGCGAATAGCAGGGTTTTCGCGAGCTAACACGAGAAGCGCAAAAAGAATAGTAATGAGGAAGGTAAGAGCCAGTGCCACTGCCCCAGCGAGGAGGGCAATAATGTGCACCTGGGAACCGGTGGCACCGAAAAATTGGGTGGCATATTCACTCATTGGGGTGACTTGAATCCCCGGGAATGCCTTGCGAAGGTCTTGAGCAATAGCTGCCGCCGCCTCCGGACTATCCGTATTGGCATACATCAGCTGCCACAAGACCGGAGCGTCATCCTCAAAAGTAACCTTTGCTGTCAAGCCATTATTTGTAATGTCCTGGTAGATGCCAGTGACCTTTAGGTTCCGTTGACCTGTTGGAGTTTGGACAGAGACATTACTGCCCACCTGAGCTTTAACCACTTCTGCCTGCGCATAAGACACGGCAATTTCCTGGTCGTTAGTTGGAGCGCTCCCACTGAGATATTTCATTGCGAATGCGCTTGCGTCACCTGAATCAATGAGAAGAGATTCCCATTGTCCTTCTTGGGTGAGCATGGAATAGTCTCGACGCAGAATTGCTGTATGAGTGGTAATGCGAGGGTCTGCCTCAAGAGCGGAACTCACTTCTGACAGATTCGCGCTGCCAAGTGGTATATCAATACGCAGATCCGCATCGCCAACACCTAAATAGGTGGCCAATTCCGGATTACCTAAAGTGGAAGCAACATTTGACGGCACTGCAATGGTAAATGTGCATAATGCCAACACTGAGGTGAGGAGAATATTTGCGGATCGAAAAGCCTCGCGTAGACCAAGCCAATGTGGAACTTTGAGGATACGCGAGTGGGAAAGACGCCAACCTAAGCGTCGTTGACGCAATGATGATGCTGTCCCATTACGTAGGGCAGTAATAGCCGAAATTTTACCGATTCGACGAAGAGTAGCAGTGGTAAATAGGATAATAGTGGCACTTAGTCCAGCAACCATGAGTAGGGGAAGAAGAATAGTCCATAATGAGAATGGAGCTTTGCCCATATAGGCAACTGTCGGAGCCCCTAGCATTTCTGCTAAAGGATAACCTAGGGCATATCCGATAATGGAACCAGTGAGTGCCAAAACAAGATACTTCGCACGATATAAGCGCGATATTCCCTTATGTGGAGCGCCAATTGCCTTTAAAACCGCAATTTGAGCGAGATCGGATTCAATGGCCGCCAAAATCGTGTAGCGTAACGCCAAGATTGCCACTAAGGTTAATATCCCAGCAACTAAAAGAGCAACAGCGGCAATAAGCATGCTACTGAGTGAGTTCATTAAGGCCAGTTGTGAGGAGGTAATGCTTAATCCTGTCGATGGTAAACCCGCCTCCTTATAGGCGGAAATAATTGCTCCATCGGAGGCTCCAGGGGCAGTGGTAAACTCGATGAGATGTTCCACGTCAGAAATATGTGTGCTTAAGAATGCATAGTCTTTTTCGCTGATAAGAAGCCGCTTTGAGGGGACCATCGCCGCATTCATTTGCGCATCGCGAATAAATCCGACGACTGTAAACTCTATTGACCAATTGGCATTATTGACCTGAACAGTATCTCCGACACTTGCCGCGCCAATAATGTGGTAGTGGATGGGCAGATATATTTCACCGGGTCCTGGTTGAGCCGGTGCCCCGGCCTCGTCTAGGAGAAAATCGATCGAGGTCGATGATCTGACGAAAGCCGGTTCGGAATAGGAACTGGACTGTTTGACGCCTGCAATGGAAAGTTCATGCCGTGGGACGCGCAAGGTGCTGATAATTTCGTGGGCGGTAATATCGCTGCGAGAATGCGCCCACTGCTCAATGGTGTCACTATCAATGTCACCTGTATGCATCTGAATAATGTCGGGGACTTTAGCATTTGTCCCTAACTGAGTAGTCGCTGCAAGGGTATTGATAATTAAGGTCGTACTGCCAGCAGCTAATGTTGCAGCCAAGGTAATTAATGCAATAAGGGTGCCAGCAACACTTTTACCGCGAAGAAAATCGGCTTTGAGAAGTCGGATTAGCATACTTTTTCCTTATCTGGAAGGCTGTAATGGGCGCAGAAAGCCAGAGCAATAGTGATCATTCCGGATAGGGCAATAAGTAAAGCTCCGCCCCTGCCTTCGCCTGTGCCAATAATCGTGCCAATAGTGGATTTGAGAATGTGCCCGCCCTGCAAAAAGTGTTGCGCGATATCAGCGCATGGTCCGACGCCAATATAGGCAGCGATATATCCAAGTTGAGTTGTCAGCGAGATCGCACCCCAGACTCGTCCCTGATGCTCGCTGTCGATATTGCGTCGCACTAAGGTTTCCCCACCAGCGGTGACAAGAGGCAGAGATGCGAAAATCGCGAAGGCGCTGAGCGTAATCCACCACGGCCACTCGCGCGCAGCGAAAAGGATCATTGCCGCGCCTGTGGCTGCTATGCCGGAAATTAACAAGCGCCGCGGAGACATCTTCCCTAGAAGCGTGACAATAAGGGCGCCACCAATCAACCCCAGTGCGCTGACGCTTTCAACAATGCCCATTGTTGCGGTGTCTATATACGGAAGGAGAATCGGCTTAAATAGTACCTGAACAACACCAACGCAGAGAGTCATTGCTGTCATTAGCGCGATTAAAAAGCGGAGATTGCGCCTGCCCCACAGAAGATTCCAGCCTGCAAAAATTTCGCTTGCCTGGAATGCGCCATGGCGGCGCGTTATCCCCACCCTTTTCATCACGGCAAAAGAGCAGAGCATTGTCACCAGACAGGTTGCTGCATCAATAAGAACGAGCCCCTGTAACCCCACCCATGGAAAGGCAATCCCGGCAATGACGGGAGACGCGAGATAACGTGCGGCAGTGGCAAGTTGAAGCAGGCCAGAGGCGCGAACATGATCCTCGGCTGTGACTAAATCAGATATTGAAGCGCGTAAAGCGGGTTCGGTCAATGATGCTGAGACAGAACTGAGGACAATGGCGGAGAGAATCAGCGGCCAATTCTGTTCAGGCGCGTGAAGAAGGGTGACAATAAAAAGCAGCCCAATTGTTGACCCGCCATCCCCAATAATCATGAGAAGCCGACGATCACAGTAGTCAGCACACACTCCCGCAAGCGGCGCCAGCAGAATAATTGGGGTAAATGCGCATAAGTAGACCACGGCAACTGCGGTCGCATCCCGATAGATATCGAATGCGGTAATACCCAGGCCAAATGCAGTGAGTCCAGTACCGATAGAGTTGATGAAGGTACCGAAAAGGAGCAGGCGAAGAAGTTTCATGGTGGCTCTGCCATCTAACTTTCGTCATTAGCTGCCAAGCGACCAGTAAATGTTCCCTGCGCGCAGCCAAGAAGTACTTCTGCCGCGGTCAAAATCCCCTCCGTGCGGCGCGGAATTTCGGTTTCATCCCCAACGAAAATGCCACGATCAAGAAGGGTTCCTGAGGCGGCAAGAAGAATCTCTACCATCTCGCGTGGGCGATCGGTGGCAAAGATTCCTTCGCGTATGCCTTGTTCAACGATTGTGGTCAGAATAGGGGCGATCCCCCGGATCATTGAGACAATCGAGAGAATATGGAATTCTGCATTGCCCTCCGCGTGTAGTTCTTCCGTAAATTCCGTTTCTTCTATGCGCATTGAGGCGAGAACGGCAAGGAATTTTGGGAGGGCCTTGTCGTCGCCGTTAGCGATTTCCGAGGCGCGGGCAACGACCTGTTCAGTGGTGCGTTCAATCAGCGCACGCAGGATCTCATCTTTAGAGCGGAAGTGGTAATAGAGAGTGCCTTTGGCAATGCCTACCTCGCTGAGAATATGGTCGATTGAGGTGGCAGCGACGCCTGCGGTCGTGAAAAGCCGCTGTGCGGCGTCAAGAATTTCGCCTCGACGCTCGGCAGCGGGCTTGGATACCCGTGGGTTCATAATGGCCTCCGGTCTACCTGAACTATTCGACCGACCGTCGGTCGGTTAATGGCAAGACTAGAGGAAGCGGCAAAGGTGTGCAACAAAAATCCCCCCGAGTAGCGAAGACTCAGGGGAAAATCAGGGGGATCCCGGAGGGATGAAGAGGTGACCAAATGTTGGGACCTAACTCCCGTCCCACTTAGGACGTGAGTAGCCTCAATTCCATGCTGACACATGAAGATGTACTCAATCAAAAATTCCCCACATCAGGGCTCTTTAGCTCAGGATATATCCAGATCGAGGTTGATGCTTTTCTCGACGAGGTTGCTATGACGTTATATGCCCTTCAGCAAGAAAATGAGGCGCTGAAAGCAGAACGCGATGCGCTGCTGCGAGAACGCTATGAGCGCACCACGCCCGCTGACCACACGCCACCCCACGGTGCAGTGCCCCCAAGCGACTACGGAAACCCAGGCAGCTACTACACCTCAGGCGGGCATACGGAATGATCCTCGCAGCACGTGTCCGAGGAAGATACGGAAGTCATCAGTAATGCCAAAGGCGAGGCCCACCGAGGAGCCGCGCCAGGGCCAGCCACTAAAGCCAAGAATCTCCAAAGCAACCATGGTGGGAATGGCAGCGCCAAAAACATCTGGACCCTCAATGGGTTCGCCCTCTTCTTCCCAACCAAGTCCCTCCAGCATGTAGTGGAGCGCCTGATAGGACTCCTGTAGAGCCTCAAATTTCTCTGCATCCGTCGCATGGCGATATCTTTCTTCGGCCTCGGCTGCCGGTGGCAAAGAAACTGTGGCAATCAACTGAAGCAGAGTTGCCTCATATTCAAATTCCGACAGCGCCAACGGAATTCGGGACGCCACATAATTCGCCAAACCTAATGGCTTATGGGCAAAATAACGGCCTTCGGCGGTTAAAACCATACGGCCTTCCTGCGCCTCTAAAAGGTCCATTTCCACCAGACATTCGGCGATTTCCTGGGCTTCTTCCTCACCTACAGGGGGCTCGTCATCGGCATTGTCAAATGTAATTCCCTCTAGGGATTCGCTCGGGTCAATAGAGGTCATTAATGGTAGAAGAATTTCCACGGTTTCAGGGGTGAGGGTGCCATCAATGGAGGTAGACAGGCCATTTTTGTGGGTGCGAATCCCAAGAAGAATAGCGCGCAAGCGAGCAGTTAAACGTTCGGCAACATCGTCGTTTAATTCCGGAATCTCGTCTAATTTCGCCGCATGAATAGCGTCAATAAGATTCCGACTCCCTTCCATTGCACTCCGGCCTGCCATATTTGCTAAATCAGGGCGCCCGGTTGGCAGTCCAACAATAGCTGAGGGTGGCAGTGCATTGGGGAAATCCTCATAGACCTCAGGCGGAAATTCCGTAACTACCTCGGGGCGATTGAGGCCAAATGCGGAACCGTTGCTGGAAGACGACGTCATGGAATATCCTCAGGTTTCAGTGGGTTTGGGATTCTCTTAGTGTGGTGACTTATGGGGCTGCAGATTCGTCCGGAGAGTCAGCTTCTATTCTCATTTCGCAGACGAGGCTGTGGAAATGTTCTAATGCAGACTGGATGGTGGATTGGTCCCAGATGATAGCTGGATCAGGCTCAAGATAGGTCAATAATAGAGAGGTGAGCATGCGTTCTGGTGCAGACCATGGCACTTTTTCTGTTGAGCCAAAAAGCGCGCATTCACTGCGTTCCTCAAGCCATTGTGGTGAAGCCATCGCACGCAGGAGAATACCTTTCATTAATGACCCCATAGCAGTGCCAAGTTCCATATATGGATCAGTATTGTCATTACACATATGCGGGGCAATCCTGTACCCCAGTATTGTTGTGAGTTGCCGATAAATTTCAGCGCGTTTTGCGTCTAACTCGTTTTCGGTGCGAGCAATAGCTTCTGAAACAGTGCGCTGAAGATCGTCGGTGAAAAAAGGGGATTGAGCTGCTGATAAAGCGATAAGTGTGCGCCAACGGCGTGAAGCCAGAAGCCGGTGAATATCGCCAGTAAAAGAAACTCGCAGAGATTCGACAACGAGATTACGCCGGCCTTGTTCCGTTGCTAAATCAGGAATCCGTTCATTCACTAGGGACGTTAACTGCACGAGGTCGGAGTCTGATTCTGGCAATAAGGTGGTCTGCGTAATCGCAGCAACCACAACATCAGCGGCAAATGCATGCTTTGTGGGCCAACGTCGATAGGCGCTGGCACGGGAGGCGCCAGAAGCGGCAATCGCTTCTTCCATCCGAATATTGTCCATACTGACGCTCAGTCCCTCGTTGCTCAATGTTTCAACGGCAGCGTCAAGGACGCGCTGGGCGGCAGTAGGAACTCGTGTCACAGAACAAGTGTGGCACGTTCAGGCGCCCTTGCCCATGCGGTCCATAATTGCCCCATGAATCTTCAGCAACTTAATGCCTTTTTCGCGGCGCACCCGCATATAGATCAAGAACGGTGGATGGCCCTGGGTAAGCCCTGTGTTGATATTGCCATTAAGGACGAATCGCCAGCCCTAGAAAATAGTCGCTTTGGCGGGCCAGCGTGGTTACCTCCCGATATTTCTTGGCCCCAGGCAGAAATTGGGTGGTATGAATTTCTTGGGCAGATTAATTTTTCTGAGATAGCTCAACCGCCGGATCCATTACCATCAAATGGCCTCCTTTCTCTCTTCTTTAATATGGATGAAGAGGGTGAGGTCTTTTGGGGAGATGATGGCTTTATCTATGGGATCTACATTCCAGAAATGCAAAACTGTATAGTCACTATGAATCCGCATAATGTACAGGGGGAACCCTACTATCCACAAGGCTTTGCTGGTCTGAAACTCTCTTTAAGCACTGGCATTGATGTGCCAATATCGGGTTATCTTCAGGTGGATTGGCCAGAAGATAAGGATATGGTGCTATCTGCTTTAGGCGGCCGATATGATGATGAGGGGTGGTTCCAATATTCCGACCACCTTCTGGGATATCCGGTTGATGATTCATTCGGATATGATCCGCGCCCGGAATATCGCGATAATGCCGATGGGCAGTGGTTTACTCTATTAAGTGCCAGCTCCCATGAAGATAGTGAGGAGCTGGGGTGGCAATGGGGTGATGGCGGCAAACTCATGGTTTTTATTGAGGCCGCTGCACTGGCTCGCAGGGACTTCACCCATCTCAAGAGCGATGCGGGGTAGGGCAGTCCGCCCTCGTGAATTGTTGCTGCCAATGTCCATTGACGAGGCCGGGGCGCTCAGTCTATGAGGGCGGGGACTTCTTACCCGTGAATGCCCTGACCTACTGCTCTGGTGAAGAAGGGCACTGCCTGCACAGGGGGCAACCAGAGCGTTAAGGACAAAACTCTACAGTTAGGGACTAATACCCCCCATTATACCTATAGTCATTTGTCCCTAAATATATAGGTTGGTCTCTAAGTATAGATATTGGTCCCTCGGGCTATGGATGCTTCCATATTGCCCGTTCACAGCACCTGCTTCGGGACATTTGCTTGTCGTATCGCGGCCCCAATGCACCCCTTGCGCCCCTCAGTTAAGTGTGACACCATGTCTCACACGGAATGAGACGTAGTGTCTCAAGTGGTCTCGTACAAGGGAGTTCAACCATGCGCACCGCACTTACTATTGGCGGGATCATTCTCGCTATTCTCCTTGTTCTGGCGATTTGCTGGGTGCTCTTTATGCCCTCTCATGCGGGCGATCGCTCCAAACTCAACCGGGAGTTCACCCAGGCTGAACAGCACCTTATTGACACCAGACATATTTCTGCACAAGAACTCTCTGCGGCCACCTGTGACAATGGCGCGAATTGCTGGGTCGCCATTAACGGCGTCGTTTATGACATGTCCGGTATTCCGTCATGGGCGCGCGGCCTACACCACGGCATTAAAGCTGGCCATGATGTCACTGAAGACTTCGTCAAGTCTGGTCATTCTGTCAGGCATCTGCAAAAGCTTCCCGTTGTTGGTTCGCTCAGCGGCGAGGACACGCCTCAGTCACAATAAGTCTATGTTTCGCGACGACCTCATGGATATTGCTGATGCAGATAATGCCGCTTTTGTTGCGCGCCTAATTCCCACTATCGCCCCGGAAAGGATTATTGGCGCGCGCACTCCGAACCTGCGCAAACTCGCCAAGTCCCTGTGGAAAAGTCGTCCCACTGAGGCCAGTGCATTCCTCAATGCTCTGCCACACGCATTGCTAGAAGAAGACCTTCTCCACGCCTTTTTTATCGGACAGGAAAAAGATCCAGACCGCGCCTTCGCCCTCGTCAATGAATTTCTTCCCCATGTGGATAACTGGGCTGTTTCCGATTCCTTATCCCCTAAAGCCCTAGCCACAGATATTCCGCGTCTAGAAGAAGAAATACGCCACTGGATCGCCGCGGATCAGCCGCTCTATACGCGCCGCTTTGGCGTATGTATGCTGATGGAACATTTTCTTGGAGAGCATTTCCACCTGAAATACCACGAATGGGTGGCCTCTATAGAATCGGAGGAATACTACCTTCATATGGTTCAAGGATGGTATTTTGCCACCGCAATGGCGAAACAACCGGATCACACAGAAATATGGCTGACCACAGACCGACTCCCCGTGCCTGTCCGCCGTAAAGCCATTCAGAAATCCATTGAGTCCTACCGTGTAGACAGCGAAGCAAAAGAACGCCTTCGCGCAGCCCGTGCAACAATCCCCCGGGCAGTAAAGCCCCGAAAAAGCGCCTGATAACGCAATCTCCGCTACGCTAGAAAAATACCTCAAAGCGCAACCCTAAGGAGCCGCAATGAATGCGCCGCTAATTGGCATTACAGGTGTAACCGGGCAACTAGGCGGTGCTGTTGCGCGCCTACTAGAACAATCGGTAGGTGGCGATCGCCTGCGTCTTTTTGCACGCGACCCCAGCCGCCTGCCCCATCTACCTGGCGCTGAACGAACAAAGATTGCCTACGAACACACACGCCAAGTGGTGGAAGCTTTGCGCGGAGTGCACACTCTTTTCTTTGTCTCCGGCGGCGAATCACTTGATCGCGTTCAGCAGCATAAAGGCCTTATTGACGCCGCAATTGAAGCTGGCATCGAGCATATTGTGTACACCTCGTTTATTGGCGCTGGCCCGGACTCGACATTTACTCTAGGTCGCGATCACGGCGCCACCGAAAAATACATCCGCGCTTCCGGTGCACAATGGACTTTCCTTCGCGACAATTTCTACCTCGACTTTTTCGCCTATTTACCGGATGAAGAAGGGGTAATCCGTGGGCCAGCTGCCGATGGACGTGTAGCAGGTGTGGCACGCCAAGATATTGCTGAAGTGGCAGCCGCAGTCCTCGCTGATTCTGCCACCTGGGCTGGGCAAACACTCAACCTCACTGGACCCGAAGCCTTGACCTTGGACGAAATCGCCGAGACTCTGACCCGTATTGGCCAACGCCCTGTCACCTATATTCCAGAAACCGTGGAAGAAGCCTATGAATCACGGAAAAAGTGGGAGGCAGAGCCTTGGCAATATGACGCATGGGTGTCCACCTATACAGCTATTGCCAGCGGGGAGTTGGCCGAAGTCTCGCCCGATGTCGAACGAGTTCTTGGACGCCCGGCCACCTCATTCGAGGAGCTTCTCATAGCAGCGGAAAAGTAGCATCATGTGGGGCAAGAATGGGAATGGCCTAGGAGACAAGAGTCTCTTTCATTTCTGGCAGTCAAAAAAGAAAGAAAGTGCCAGACCGGTCTATTCAACAGACTATTCATCGCCTGGGACTTTTGATGTGACTGAAGCAGTTGGGCAGTTATTTAGGATGCATGGATACGACCCTGTTATTGACACAGATGGATGGATGCATCTGAATTTTGCACACCCTATTTCTATTTTTGCCACTGCCGAAGTTAAAGACCAAGGGAATCTCATGAGTTCCCTCTGTGAAGTTTTCGTAAAGGTGCCTAGCGGAAAGATATTTTGCGAGGGATATATGTCGCTAGGCAGTACAGTCCCACAGGTTCTTGACCAGGCAATGGAGTGCTTCTCCTGTGCAGGTATCCACTCGATTTTAGAGGCTTTCGATAACGCCAATGAGAGGTGCGAACGTTTCTATTGGACCACCGGTGGGCGCCCTGTCACAGTTTACCGTGATGGCATTCTTATGCGCGGAATAAAACCTGATGACATAAGGAATGACTTTACGCCTGACGGTTATTTTGACCTCGCGCGGAAGGTGATAGAGAGGGCTCATTTGGAGCCTGGATTCCATTTCTTCCGCACCTATTATGCGAATATCGATGGCGAGCCTGCTGCCTATGAACTCCGCATTGATGACGTGAATCAGGAAAGTGCAGAGCAGGACATGATTGCCTTACCGTGGAAAAAAGTCGACGAATTCTATTCGGTGCGGCAATTTATGGTCCTGAAGGTGGACTGATTCTCTACTTAGCATCCACCCGTACACGCCAGAAGGGGCCAGCCCATTTAGGCTAGCCCCTTCTGACATCCCATCAACACAGTGCGAGTCAATCCCTATACGCTCCCTTTCCGGAAAGGAACACTTGCAATCCCGGGTTGGATCGCTTCCGGTTCCTCCATCCGATGCCTTAACCGTAGGAAGCCGCGCTTAGGGCATCCTCAAGGTCGGCTATGGGTTTTCTGTGAGGAACGAGGGCGGGGGTAAAAACCCCGCAAACCTGCGTATTTATTCCTCCCCATCCACATACACCCACCGCCCAGCGCGCCGAGTAAAACGGGAGCGTTCATGAAGCTGGCCGCTCTGATCAGCGGCGCCGCCAGCACTCCCGCCCCCAGCAGCGCGGACCCCGCCCTCGTTATGTCGTAATTCCCATGAGGCAATAAACTCCACAATTCCCTCATCATCTGCCTCGCCACCAGCTTCGACGCTGAGAATTTCCAAACCCACCCAGCGAATATGCGGATCACAATAGGGCGGTTGCGGGCGAGTTCGCGGATGCCATGTGCGGAACAGATGATTCTCATTACCGCGCGTATAGGCGCAATATCGTGAGCGCATCAATGCTTCAGCACTGGCACAGGGCGCGCCATCCAAGGCAGGCTCGCAACACTGAGCAAAAGTACGGCCAGTTCCACAGGGACAAAGGGTCATAGGTCAAAGATTATCCCTATTCAGGCCAAAAGATCCCAAAGTGGCGCCCAAACGTCGTTCATGAAATAGTAGACCAAGGGTCTCTACCCGGGAGGCCTCCGATGGAAGGAAACCATCATGAACTTTATTGTCTTTGCCGTTCTTGGTTTGATTGCGGGTGCGATCGCTAAAGCGATTATGCCCAACGATCCTCCAGGTGGTTGGCTCTCCACACTGCTCGTTGGCGTTGTTGGCGCCTGGGTTGGCGGCTGGCTCGGCAACATCATTTTCGGTGTGGACCTCGGTTCCTTCTTTGAACTGCGGACTTGGGCACTTGCCATTGGCGGTTCGCTGATTGTTCTCGCAATCTGGGGATTCGTCGCCGGACGCAAGAAGTGAGCAACAATCGGTCCTAGCTGACCGTCTGGTAATCACCCAAGCGGAGATTCGCCTCGTTATCCACAAGGATACGAGGACGGAATCTCCGCTTCCTTGTATTCACAGGCAAAAGCCCAGGTCAGCTGGAACCTCCAAGCCGAAATTCAGCCTCTTCCCATCAACAGCTGTGGATAACTCGGTGGATAACTTTCACAGGAATGGTGCACAACTGTGGAGAGCACCCGTGGATATCCACAATTTCCGTCCGTAAACACCCCATTCTTCGGCCTTCACACACCCGCAGCCCACTAGAGAATTACCGGCTGGCAAAGTTTAGCGGCCCCGCCCTCGTCCCCTTGTGTTTACACGCAGCAGAAGTTTGGTCATCGTCCCTTCCCAGACGGCCCAACATAGTAATCTCATAGTGGGGTCGGCACAGTTGACGACCATATGACTGCGCACTCGACGCATATGAGGACTCAATGAAAGGAGATTCGACGATGACTACTCACGCCTGCGGCATTGATGTTGGCGGATCAGGGGTGAAAGGAGGGCTGGTTGATCTTGAAACCGGGCAGGTTATTGGCGAGATTGCAAAGGTTGCCACCCCCCATCCGGCAACTCGCGAGGCAGTGACCGAGGCCTGTGCACAAGTAGCAGAAATGCTGAATTTGCCTGAAGGCACCCCCGTTGGCATTTCATTCCCGGCACCTATTGTTCATGGCGAAATCCCCTTTATGGCGAATCTCGACCAGGGATGGGTCGGCGCCAATATCAAGCAGATTATGTCTGAGCGTCTGAATCGCCCTGTCACTGTTTTGAATGATGGCGATGCGGCCTGCGTTGGAGAATGGGCTTTTGGGGCGGCTAAAGGAATTCCTGGCACCGTGATTGTCACGACTTTAGGAACGGGAATTGGCGCGGGAATGGTGGTCAACGGTCGCCTTGTCCCGAACTTGGAACTTGGCCATTTAGAAGTCGATGGTCATGATGCAGAAACACGCGCATCAGCCCGAGTAAAAACAGAAGAAAACCTTTCGTGGGAAGAGTTTGCCGCTCGCCTTCAGCGTTACTATTCGACGCTCGAAAAGCTGACATGGCCGGATCTTATTGTGGTTGGAGGCGGCGTTTCTGAGAATGCCGATAAATTCCTTCCGCTATTGGATCTGCGCACGCGCATTGTCCCGGCGACCCTGGAAAATACCGCGGGAATCGTTGGCGCCGCGTGGGTTGCGCGCGAAGCAACGCAGGAATAGATACGTGCGTGGCCCCGTCCGCCCCGTCCTCGTCAGAATTTACGAGGGCGGGGCTGGAAGAGACTAAACTCCACACCAACCCCGCCCTCAGTGGCGCACTGAACGAGGAGAAATCAGTGCGCCAGTGAATGCAGTTTTACGCCTGCTCAGGATGGACCACGCAATGATCCCGATCCGACTGTGCAATAGCTTCGAGAATCTTCAGGCAGCGAATCACAGATGCATTAGTAATGACTGGCTCTTCTTTACCCTCCGCCGCTGCGAGAGCATTGTGGTAAAACTCCATCACATCGGGGGAAACTTCCGGAAGGGGCAAAACCTCCACAGGGGGAGTTGTTGCCGCCATTTGGGCGTAGTCCAAAATACGTGGCGCCATTGTCTTGGTTAAACCAACACCAGCTTGAATAGGCGCAGCATCATCTTCTTCTGCGCCGGTGTGACGCACAATCTTGCCATTGAGTTCCCAGTCCTCAATAACGGCTGTTCCCGTTGCTGATTGGATATAGAACTTCGGCAGTGTCACGTAGGCATTTGTCGAGACATCCACCAGAGCGCGGAATCCATTGGCAAAGGTGAAATAGGCTTTAAATCCGTCATCAACCTGATGTCCGGCAGCATAAGAACACACGGCATAAACATCAATAACGGGAGAATCCACCATTGTTAATAGGCGGTCAACGGTGTGGACACCCCAGTCCAAAATCATGCCGCCGCCCTTTTCCGGCAGCTGGCGCCAGTCGCCGGGAATACCGCGGGAACCGTGAATGCGCTGTTCCATATAGGTGGCAGGCCCGAGAATATCCTCATCGTAGATCTTCTTAATGATGTGGAAATCGGGGTCCCACCGGCGATTTTGGTGGACCATAAAGAGCTTTCCAGTCTCTTTGGCGACCTTATCGACATTTTCCATCTCTTCACTGGTCATCATTGCGGGCTTTTCGCATAGAACATGCTTTCCTGCCCGCAAAGATTCCACAGCGTAGTCATGGTGAGAATCATTTGGCGTGCAAATAAAGACAAAGTCAATATCGCTATCTGCCAGAATCTCCTCGAAACTGGAATAAACATGGAGGCCCTCTGCTTCGGCATCCTCATTAGCGCGAGGGTCGATGTCATAAATGCCTTTAGTGGTGGCACCGTCAATTGTTGCCAGATTCTTAACGTGGTACACACCCTGGGTGCCGTATCCGACAATGGCGAATGTATGGGTCAACGGAAACCTCCTCTTTGAGAACGCATCGCTCCATGCGACGCGGTTGACGGCCTCGCTAGCGTCAATACCGTGACTGTATGAAGGGGCGCAGGTGTAGGGCAATCGCCGTAGTCCGCACTTCTGCCTGTATTGGGCGAAAGAAGAACGAGGGCGGGGTTTAAATCTGAAAAGCTGCTTCCACCACCATTCGGGCGCAACCGCGCAGGCCGTTATCACTGCCGCTGGTCAATGTTTCAATACGGAGGTCTTCTGTGGCCAGGGCAAGAGCCTGCTCTGAGATCGCACGTTCCACTCCTTCTAAGAACAGCGACGAGCCTGACGGGAGAGTTCCTGCAAGAATAATTCTGGCCGGGTTATAAAAGCTAACAAGAACGGCAAGAACGCCACCAATATCTCGGGCAGCTTCAGCTACTAAATGAGCACAGGCAGAATCTCCGCTTTGGGCGCCAATGACAATATCGGCAACCGATATGCATCCTTGCTGGTTGAGGACTTGCGCTAAATAGGAACTCATCCCTGATGTTGCTAAATGGTGAGCACTGAGTTCTTGGGCCCACCCGCCAGCACTGGCTTCCAAGCACCCTATTCTTCCGCAGCGGCACACGGTATTTTCGGCGCCTGGAATCCGTGTATGCCCAATATCGCCGGCAGCTCCACGGGCGCCTCGATGAAGCGTGCCAGAAGAAATAATGCCAGCCCCAATTCCAGTCCCAATCTGAATGAAAATAAAGCTTTCCTCAGGGCTTTCAGCAGGGTGTCCCAATGCCATAGCGTTGACGTCATTATCGACTAAAACAGGTGCGTGAATAAGGTCAGATAAAAAGCCGGGAATATCGAATCCATCCCAGCCGGGCATAATCGGTGGGGAGGAAGGCCTGCCCGTGCGGTGGTCAACAGGGCCGGGAACAGATAAACCCATTCCCCATATAGGCGCTGCCCCGCCCTCGTCACTAGATAAAGGCCCATTGCCCTGACCGGATAACTCCCTAAGGTCGGAAGCAATTGCGCGCAATGTTTCTTCTGGGCCTGATTGGATTCTCCATGGCTTGCGCTTTTGTGCATAAACAGTGCCCGCAAGGTCGGTAATGGCGACGCGATAGGATTCCACCTCAATAGTGGCAGCTAAAACGCGCCCAGCGCTAGGTGAAAATGCCCAGGTTTGTGGGGCTCGACCCCCTGTGGATGGGGCGTGTCCATTTTCGATAATTAACCCGGTGGACATTGCTTCATTAACTAATGCGGCTACTGCATTTCGCCCTTTAGCGGTGTATTCCGTCAGATGGGCTCTGGTGGTTGGGCCGAGAACGCGAATAAGATCAATAATGTGGGCCACCTCCCGACTAGGGTGTGGAGAGTGGACCTGATAAGGCGACGTAATCTCTTTGGAGGAGGGCACCGCAGACTCCTAACTCGCGAAATGCGTTCACGCGACGGGCGACGCGGCACCTTTCGCTGCGTTGAGGACGGACATCGTCCCCACTATTGCATACGTTGGGCAAAAGCTGACTGATCGCCACTGTATATAGACGGACTTTCTCTACGGTAAAGCCGCAGGAGTGGTTCGGTGAGGTTTTCGGGGGCTAATTCCTCGCTTTGTCAATGATGGGGAGGAGATCATGATTAAACGAGGCCTTTTCCCTTTCCCTTGACAGCCTCCAAGACGCTTAAGGGCGCGGCGGACTGGGCCAGGCCAGGGGCCCGACCCTTTCTTGGTGGGGTCTTTTAGTCAGCGCGATCTGCTGTTACTGTCCATTTAGCGAGACAAATTCCCCGTTATCGCTTGAACTTTTGCTTGGAGCTAGCAAATGGGGGTGATGCCTGTTAAAGTCGTTTTGTCCGAGATATCGAACTACACATGGAGGTGTGTGATGGCAGGTCGCGTGCTTGCGTCCCCGGAGGCTCAGTCGTCGATTGCGACGATGCAGGGCATCATTGATGGTGGTCTGGGTGATCAGATTGCGAAGCTGGATGCTGAGGGCAATAAGCTGTCAGATCCTAATGTGTGGGATGGGCCTTTGGCTGAGCGTTTTCGTTCGAGTACTTGGCCTGATACCAGTGGTGCGTTGAAGAAGGTTCAGCAGGAGCTTCTTGAACTTCGTGCCTATTTGGAGCAGGTCCAGCGCGAGATTATGGCCGCCGGCGGCGGCTCCTGACCTTTTCTTTGTGGGAAGGCGTGACTGCCGGAACGCTAAGAGAAAGTCCGTAGGGCAGGGGCAACTCGTACTTTTTGTGCCTCAAGTTCGAGTTGACCCTGTCCTTTTTCGTTAACGAGGGCGGGGCTGGTATTCGCGAGGGCAACGCCAGAATCGTCTACGGCTGTCTGCATTTAGCAGGCAGCCTATTTTTTTATGCCTTTCTTTTCGAGGCATCGCGGTTTCTGGGTTATCGGCAGAATTGTGTGTTTTTGGTGGGCGTGTTGTTAGTGGTGGCGGCCTGCCCAGCCTTTGCGGATGTGGTTGCCGTCTTCGTGGGTGAAACTATGCCTTGAACACGGAACTCTGCCTTGGGCGTGAAAGTATGCCTTGAATACAGAACTCTGCCGTGAATCGGCGCTGCCAGGACCAGGAAAGCGCTACCGCTTAATCTCCTGCAATATGCGGCTCTAAGATATGTGCGGCGCGCGCGGGGGAGCCACTGGGCAGCCACAGGGCCATGGACGCTGGCTTCAATAACCAATCAACCACTAAATGCGCGGCTCCTTCTAACTTATCGCTGCGATCTTTTCCGCCCATTCGCACTGACAGTCGCTCAGCTGAGGCAGGAAGCACGCGGGAGCGGATTGCTCGATCGACAACAGAAGCAAAAAGATTCCCCGACTCGGTGACCGCTCCACCGATAACGATTTCGCCGGGATTGTAGGTGGTGACCAGTACTGCGAGAACCCCAGCCAGTCGGATTCCTGCGTCTGCCGCTAACTTTGTACAGACCGCATCCCCTTTAGCGACTCCAGAAAAGACATCTTCCATTCTAATCTGGCCGCGTTTATCGTGAACGGAGCGTAAATAAGGACTTTTCCACCAGACTTGAGATTTTGAGGCAGCTTGTTCTAATGCGCCTCCGGATACATAAGTCTCTAGGCAGCCCCGCCGTCCGCAGCGGCAGGTATAGGGGCCGGTGGCATCCACTTGAATATGAGCGAGTTCTCCTGAAGTGCCAATGCTGCCGCGATGGACTTTCCCGCCGGAGACAATTCCTAGGCCAAGGCCTAGCGACAGGCGCACATAGAGCAAGTCGGGGGGAGCCCCCGGCCGCAGAGCCGCCGTATGTGCCATGGCGTCAACCTCATCCTCAATCCACACAGGTACGCCGAGAGTGCGGGCAAAAGTTTCTTTGACAGGGAACTCGACCCACTCATCTTTGGCGCCAGTTGACTGTGCGACAGGGTTGACCAGGCGCCCAGTGGAGACATCAACGGGCAAAGGAACAGTAAGTCCACATCCCCAGGCATCAGGAAGATCTGAGTGGGCTGCGCGTAATTCAGATAGGGCTTGGAGAATTTGTTTAGTGGCGTGTGCGGGCGGCACCAGAATGCCTACAGGAATTTCGCGTTGATGCAGGATTTTTCCGCCCAGATCAGTCAGGGCAACGATGGTCGAACGAATGGAGATAGCAACAACCAAGATAGTTCCGGCCGCGGGGTTGAATTGCCAGACTTTTGGCGCGCGGCCGCCGGTAGAGGCGCCAAAACCCCCCACAGTAATGAGGTTCAGATCCACTGCGGTGCGCAGGCGCTGTTCAACGGCGTTGCGCCCCAGGGTGAGTTTGCGGCAAATCGCTGAACGGGCGATCCCCGCCGGTTGCGAGCGCACGCAAGAGACCACGTCTGCGATTTGCGAGACGTGGGTGAAAGACACCTGCCGTTCTCGAGGCGGTACCTGCCTGTCAAACCCATAGGAGGGGGTAGCCATAATCTGAGTGTACGGTCTTTAGGTCCATCTGGGCATAAGTTGGCAAAGCGCTGGGAGAATGCTGGGCTGAAATGCGGGGATTTTCAGCCTGAGACGGGGAATGCATCATTACGAGGGCGGGGTGGAGTGCGAAAGGAGGTGCGCTGAAGACAATCTTATGCACGTATTGTGCATAAGTGGTGGCCAAGAATCTTGTGTGTCTATCCGCATCTGAGTTGACTAGCAGTCACATCCCCATGTGACGCAGGACGCGGACGTCCTTTGCGACACAAGGGCATTGACGCCCACCCTCCGAAGAGAAAGACCTGCCATGGCCGCTACTGCCACACCTGCTGATACAGCATCGACAAAGAAATGGGGTTCAACCGTTCCGCTGGTGTCCCGAATCTCCTACGCCTTTGGAGAGTTTGGGTCCCAATTTGTCTGGAATACCTTGGGCGCTTACCTCCTGGTGTTCTATACAGATGTTGCCCTGATAGCCCCTGCTGCTGCGGGCACCATTCTTCTGGTATCCCGTATCTTGGATGGCATTCAGGATCTCGTCTTTGGGTATATCGCTGAACGTACAAAGTCGCGCTGGGGTCGTTTCCGTCCCTATGTCATTTGGGGCGCTCCATTCCTGACCCTGTCCTTCATTATTACCTTCTGGTCACCCAGCGTCCCTGAACCAGGCAAGATTGCCTACGCTGGAGTTACCTACGTTCTTCTGTGCTTTATGTACACGATCGTTAATATGGCCTACGGGGCAATGGCCGGCGTGATGACCACAAAGACCGAAGAGCGTCTTGATCTCACGTGGATCCGTAATCTTGGCTCAGTTGTCTCTCAACTTCTCCTGGGTGTGGCTGTCCCCGCCATGTTGGTTTTCTTCTCTGCCGCGGGCGATGGAAAAACAATGAATGGCCAAGGGTACCTGTGGACTATCGCGATCCTCGGTATTACTGCTCTGCCAATGTTCTTATTGACCGGCTTTAATTGCAAGGAGGTTATTACTCTTACCCCAGAACAGTCTAAAGTTCCCTTCTCTCGCACAGTCAAAGCCGTCTTCACCAACCTGCCCCTGATGCTGGTCTTCTCCACACTGCTATTGGTTCTCTTTGGACTCTTTGGTCGTATTGGGATGGTGGTGTTCTATGTGAAGAATGTGATGGGTGGTGGACCTGTCGAAATCGGTCTGGTCTTTACTACCTTCAGCACTGTGCAAATGATTGCTGGCGTCTTCTTGCCGAAGTTCGCGAATATTGTTGGCAAGGCGCGAATGCTCATTATTGCCAATGTTATTGCCGCCGCCTGCCTCTTTGGTCTCTACTTCGCTGACGCCACTAATCTGACTGTAGTGCTCTTCTTTACTGGCGCTTATGCAGCTACTCTTTTCGCAGGTCCTATCACTTTGTCAATGATTCCTGACGCAGTAGATCACTACGAAATGAAGCATGGAATCCGTGCTGACGGTACTTCTTACGCTACCGTCTCACTGTCCACTAAGATTGCTGGCGCTGTGGGTGGTGCTATCACCCTGTACATTATTGGTGCTTTCGGGTACGACGGTGCTGCTCAAGTGCAAACCGCCGAAGCTATTCAGGGTATTAATATCGCCACCAACCTCTTCCCGGGAATTATGGCGCTGCTTGCGTGCATCCCTCTCTTCTTCTATAAGCTCGACCATAAGACTATGCAGCATGTCGAAGCAGAGTTGAAGAAGCGTCGCGCCGCAGAAGAAGCTGAAGAAGCCGCTTCAGATAAGCCAGCCACTGAGTGATGGCCTTCAGATAAGTAAAGGGAATCCCATGCGTGCAGACACACTGACCCCCGACCAACTCGCTCAGATTGACTCTCTGATTGAGGCCATGACCTGGGAAGAAAAACTCAACCAGATTCAGGTCACCTTTAAGATGAGTCAAGAAGAATGCCTGGAAGCGGCCCGTAGCGGGATTGGTGCCCTCTTTTGGCCAGGTTCCGCACGCGACACCAATGCCCTCCAAAAGGCAGCCATCGAGGAGTCTGCCCATGGGATTCCCTTACTTATTGGCTTGGATGTGATCCACGGATTCCGCACGATTTTCCCTACCCCTTTGGCAATGGCCGCCAGTTTTGCGCCGAAACTCGCCCAGGCCAGCGCCCGAGCCAGCGCGGAAGAAGCCCGCTCTAATGGCGTGAATTGGACCTTTTCGCCAATGGTGGATACCTCGCGTGATCCCCGATGGGGCCGCGTCGTTGAAGGATTCGGTGAAGACCCGCTGGTCAACAGTGCTTTCGGCGCGGCAATGGTGCGCGGATATCAGGGGGAGAAACTTGATTCCTCCTCACTAATGGCGGCCTGCGCCAAACACTATGTGGGCTACGGGGCAGCCGAAGGTGGGCGCGATTACAACACGGTAGATATGTCCACCCGCCGGCTGCGAGATGTGTATTTACCTCCTTTCCGCCAGTGTGTGGAGGCGGGCGCAGCCACAGTCATGGCGTCATTTAATACAATGAATGGCCGCCCCATGCACGCCCACAAAGCACTTCTCACCGAAGTCCTTAAAGAGGAATACGGCTTTGAGGGTTTTATTGTGGGGGATGCGTCCGGGGTAGAAAATCTTATTCCCCATGGGGTGGCCGCAAATATGGAACAAGCCGCCATCATGTCCCTATCGGCGGGCTTAGATATGGAAATGGGCGGAAAACTTTACGAGGACGGACATGCGCTATTAACAGAGCCGGACCCCGCCCTCGTTGAGAGAGTCAATGAAGCGTGTCGGCGCGTTCTTGGCGTCAAATTTGCCCTTGGCCTCTTTGATAACCCCTATATCCCAGAGGATGCGGAGATCCTTGAGCCCAGGGAGGATCACCGTGCTACTGCCCGGCAGATGGCTGAACAGTGCCCTGTTTTGCTGACCAATAATGGGACTTTGCCTGTGGCGCCAACGTTTAGCGGGAAAATCCTTCTGGCTGGACCAGCAGCTGATAGCCGGGACCATTTAGGGGCATGGGTCCAGCGAATGGGCGTTGAACCTGAAGTCAGCTTAAAAGACACCCTTGCGGCGGCTCTTCCTCAGGCACAGATTACCGTTCGTGCCCATGAAAACCCTCTAGCGATCAGCGATGAAGACATCGCCGAGATTCGCGGATGTGCTGCCGATTATGACCTTATTCTTCTGGCGCTCAGCGAACCCAGCGACCTCAGTGGCGAAGCCTCCTCCCGGGCGGATATCCGCCTTCCCGGCAACCAGGATAGGCTTGTTGAAGCAGCCTGCGAATCGGATACTCCTGTTGTCGTGGTCCTCGTGAATGGCCGGCCCCTCGATATTTCCGCCTGGGCACACCTGCCCGCCGCCATTCTTGAAGCCTGGCATTTAGGCATTACCGGACCTGAGGTCATTGCCGATATTCTCACTGGCCACATTAACCCCAGCGGACGCCTACCCATGGCCTTCCCCCGCAGCGTCGGTCAACTTCCGGCCGCCTATGACGCGCGTGAAAATACTGGGCGTCCGCCCTCGCGCGCAGGATCGATAGAACCCAAAAACTTCGATTTCGCCGTTGATGGGCCCACGAATATCGCCGAGTTCTTTACCTCAAAGTATCGTGACCTGGACCTTGGCCCCCTCTTCCCCTTCGGACATGGACTGTCCTATAGCCCCATTACCGTCGAAAAAGTGCAGGTTCGCACCCCAACCCTCGCCATTGCAGAGATGAACAAGGGTGCCTGCATCCAGGTCGAAGTCACCCTCACCAACGAGGGCGACGTGCCAGCTGATTATTCTCTGCTGGTCTTTACTCACGACATTCTTTCCTCACTGGCTCCGGCTGTGCGTCGTTTGGCCGCTTTTGTCAAGGTTGGAATCCCCGCCGGTGGAACGATTCACGAAACGGTAGACATTCCTGCCTCCGCCCTGGCATTCTGGGAGGAAAGTACTGGCGCACCCGTGATTGAAGCAGGAGAATTTGAGGTGCTGATTGAGGGCGACCCCAATCAGGAACCCCCTCGTTTTACTCTTGTCTAGGCGCCGCGGGCTCGTGAATACACCCGCAAAGGAGTGGAAAACCCATGATCGTCACCATTAACGGGCCTGAGAAAATCGGCCGCCTCACCGACCAGCGAGCCGAGCGTATCCACCTCATGGAGGGCATTACCTCCTATGTGGACCAAACGCCAGAGCAACGGCAAAGAGCCGCAGCATTTGACGCTCCTTATGAGCCCGTGAACCTGCCTGATGTCCCCACCGAAGATATGGTGGTGCCCGGGCCGCGCGGCGACATTCCTGTGCGCCTGTATACGCCCGAAAATCTGGTCGAACCTGACGAACACGGCCTGCGACCCGCCTTTGTGTGGCTCCACGGCGGAGCTTTCCTCTTTGGGGATATCGATATGCCCGAAGGCGACCACACGGCAAAAAGGGTGGCTGCCGCGACAGGAATCCCCGTCATTTCCGTGGACTATCGGCTCTGTGTCGATGGCGCGCACCACCCCGTCTGCCATGACGACTGCTGGGCTGCCTACCAATGGGTGCGCAGCAGCGGGCACGGAATCGCTACCGACCCTCAGCGCGTCGCTATTGGTGGAGGCAGCGCTGGGGCAGCTTTGGCGGGAACGGTGGGCGTCCATGGGCGCGACGTGGGGGAAGCCCCGTCAAGCCTGGTCCTCATCTACCCCGTAGCGCACGCACCGATCCCTGCGCCGGACGACGAATTGCGCGCACTGCTGGAAACACTGCCACCAATTTTCCACCTAACTGAGGCAAGTAATACCAGGATGATGGACAATTACCTGGGCGAAGGTGGGCTGCCAGAAGAAAACCCCGGCTATGCCCTGCCAGGAATGGCCGAAGACCTCAGCGGCCTGCCACCCACCTATATTGAAAACTGCGAATTCGACGATCTGCGGGCCAGTGGCGAAAAATTCGCCGACCAACTACGGGACGCCGGAGTCCACGTCGAATCGCATACCATTCCCGGCGAAATGCACGGGCACCTCAATGCCCCCGGAATGGCCACCGCCATTGCCACCTGCGACCATATTTCCACCTGGCTGAAAGCGACCCTCTAATGTCAGAGCGGGCCTGCCCAGAATCCGACATCACCTGGGGCCGCGGCCCAGAAGGGCAACGCCGCGCCAACCTCGGCGACGGCACCTACCGCAACCCTGTCATGGGCGGCGATTATCCAGACCCCACAGTATTGCGCGTCGGCGAGCGCTACTACATGACCTTCTCCTCCTTTGAATCCAGCCCGGGACTTATTCTCTGGCGCTCGGAAAATTTGGTGGATTGGGAGCCTGTTGGGCCAGCGTGCCCTCAGCCGTGGGGGTCAGTATTTGCCTCAGACCTGATTGAATATCAGGGTCGCTTTTACCTGTACATTCCTTTTATGCCCACCTCATGGTCAACAGTGGACGCCCCCACTATTGCCGTCATGTGGACCGACGATATTGAAGGGCAGTGGAATGGTCCTATTGACTTAGGGATTCGCGGATATATTGACCCTGGGCATGGCGTCGGCGAAGACGGGTCGCGGTGGCTTTTCCTCAACGGGGTCGAGCGGATTCGCCTGGCTGATGATGGTCTATCCACGGTAGGCGAGATTGAGCACGTCTATGACGGATGGCAATACCCCGAGGACTGGGTGGTTGAATCCTATGCCTTGGAAGGGCCAAAGCATCTGCGCCGAGGAGACTGGCACTATTTAGTGTCTGCTGTCGGTGGGACAGCTGGTCCGGCCACTGGTCATATGGTGATTGTGGCGCGCTCGCGGTCGATTCATGGGCCGTGGGAAAATATGCCGACCAACCCGTTGGTGCGTTGTGCGGATTCGCGTGAGCCGTGGTGGTCGCGTGGCCATGGGACCATTGTTGAAGGGCCGAGTTCGAGTGACGGGCAGGAGTCCTGGTACATCATTTACCACGCCTATGAGCGCGGACATCAGGAACTTGGCCGCCAAATCTGCCTGGAACCCATTGAGTGGACCGAGGACGGGTGGCCCGTCGCGCGCGGCGGGGACCTCAGCGAAGCGTTGCCTCTTCCTGGAATTCACGAGGGCGGGGCACCTGGTGACAATGCTGCAGATGGTGCGCCGAATACCTCAGGTTTTGCCCTGTCGGATGACTTTAGTGCGCCATCGTGGGGGTGGCGCTGGACTTTCGACCAGCCCGCCGCCGATGAAGCAGCTCGCGCGACCTTTACAGAAGCTGGGCTGAAACTTGCAGGGAAAGGCGCTGATCCTTCGGCCTCGTCCCCAATGGTGGTGAAGGCCCCTGACCGCAGCTATGTCATTGAAGCCGACATGGAACGCTGTGATGAGGCGGTCAGTGCAGGAATGCTGTTGTGGTTTAACCACCGGCTCTTTATTGGCCTGGAGTTGGCCGATGATGGGCTGATTACCTGGGCTGGAGGCGCGCGAACCTGGGGGCGTGAACCCGCGCGAACTGGGGTACGCCGGCTAGGAGTGCGCATAGAAAAACGCGAACACATTGTCACTATGTGGTACCGCTTTGATGAAGGAGAGTGGACACAACACTCTGTCCGTTTTGAAACCAGCGGCTATCACGCAAATACTGTGGCAGATTTGGTGTCTTTGCGTCCGGCGCTTTTTGCCGCGGGGCAGGGAGCAGCGTTATTCCATTCCTTTACATATGCAGCTCTGTGATGCTGGGGTGGGGTCGCACGGTACAGGTTTTTTGTGAGTGCGGCCCCGCCCTCGTAAAATTTAAGGACAATGATGACCGAGAATCTTCACGCACCGACCCGACGGACCTCTTTTGATGCGGAGCGTTTCCGCACGCCCACCACTGACGACCGGCCAGGTTTCCGCTGGTGGTGGATTTCCCCGCTACCCGCCGAGGAACTTGTTCGCGAATTGCGAGCCATTCATGAGGCGGGTTTTGGTGAGGTGGAGATTGCGTTCTCGCCCGGATTTTGGGCTGATGACGCGCAACGGGCGGCCCTGGGCGCAGTATTGCGTGAAGCGGAGGCGATTGGTATTCGCGTATCGATGACGCTGGGCGCTGCCTGGCCACTCCAAACCCCAAATACGCAGGCCGGCACCGAATTTGCTGCTAAAGAATTGCAATATGGGGTGGCATGGCTTGGCGGTGATGGCGCTGGCAGCGCTGCTCGCGAAGGACTAGACGAGGGCGGGGCAGCACCGACAACGGATGCGCCGATCCCTATTCCCCCTCCTTTCGACGAAGAGGAAGAGCGTCGGGCAGCCGAATTGGTTGGCCTGGTAGCCGCGCGCGTGCTGCGTCGAGGAAGCGACCCCTATTTCTTGCCGCCACCCCACCCCTTTGGGGCGCCCCGCTCTATTGGTGGCCCCGACGACGCTACCCTCCTGGATGCTGAATCTTTTATTGACCTAACTGACCAGGTGGTCGATGGCGGCCAGGTGGCTGGCGCAGAGAAAATAGTGCGCTGGAGTGTGCCCGAAGGGGAGTGGGCCCTTATTTCCTTCTGGTCGCGGGATTGTGAGCAGGGGGTGACTTCATTCCTTGATGCGAATGCGGCCCGCGCAGCCTTGGACTATCTCGCAGAGCATCAAATAGGCGAAGAGAATAGGGATATTCTGCGTCGCGTAGGTGCTGAATTATTCGAGGACTCCTTAGAGTTGAATGCGGATTCCCTATTCTGGAGCCCGGATTTCCTTGACCGATTCCGCGAATATCACGGCTACGATTTACGCCCCTATTTGCCTTTAGTTTTTGCTCACGGAATGTGCCGCTATTGGGTGCCCAATGAGGAACCCGGCCCCGCATTTGACGTTGATGGCGATTTAGGATGCCGGGTCCGCAGCGACTATAACCGGCTGGTGACCGAACTGTATATTAGTGACCACCTGCATTTACTTCACCAATGGTCTACTGATTTAGGATTGCGCCATAAATCTCAAGCCGCCTACGGGCAAAACCTTGATGTTACTCGCTCATTCCGCGAATTTGTGCGCGTTGGCGGACGGGCTGAAGGCGAATCCCTTAATGCGGGTGAACGTATGCCAATGCGTAGTGACGCACCCCTATGGCGCTATTCCTTGGACTGGATGCGCCACGTTGTGGGGGGTGCTCACCAGGGCGGAGCATCGCGGATTTCCAGCGAATTAGGTGCCCAATTTGGGTGTGCCTTCAACGTCGCATTGGAAGACTACCGGGGCCTGATGCATAAAGAATGGGCCAGTGGAATCACCAAGCCTTTCGTCCACGGATTTGCCACTCAAGATGAGGAAGCCCCGTGGCCTACACGATCCCGATTCTGGAATATTGTCGCCGAATCCTGGAATGACCAGCATTTCCCAGAATGGGGAAACTGGGGGGCTATGACGGATTATTGGGCACGGGCCACTGTTGCATTAGAAAGCGGAATTCCTCGCACAGATATTGCCGTGTATCGTGACGGATTTTTAACGACGGGCGCGCGGGGAAACCCAGAGGAAGATGCGACTGCTCCCGAGCGTTTAGTGGACTCCGAAGCGCTGGAAAAATGCGGATATAGCGTCCAATTTCTTGACCCCTTAGGCATTGAGGCGGGCGATGGCAGTGGGGACGTGCTTTTTGGTGACGGCCCGGCCTATCGCGCATTGGTAATTGATGAGCGTTCTTTCCCATTGCGAGCTGCGCGCGCCTTGAGCACGGCAGTCCAGCGCGGGGTTCGCGTGGTGCTGGTCGGGCCGACCCCGGATAGTGATCGCGGGTGGGGAGGCAGCGACCACAGCAATAACGTGCGCCAGATTTTTAGCGAGCTGCTGGAGGTGGATCGCCTTGTGCGCTGTGTTGATTCCTGGGAGGAGGTGCCCACAGCCCTGGCTGAGATTGGCGTGCATCCCCGCGTTTCTGTGAGCGCCCCAGGTGTGCTGAGCCAATATCGTGAACTCGACGATGGGGCGCTGGTCCTTCTTTACGCGCATGGGTTGGAAGGCTTTGACGGTGAGGTCACAGTGGAGCTGCCGGGGATTTCCGGTGGCGCAGCCACTGAACTTTTAGACCTGTGGTCTGGGCAGGCCGCGCCAATTCCCAGCAGCTCAGGGGAGGGACAGGTCAGTATTCGCTTGCGCATCCATAGTGGTGAAGTAGCCCTGGTGCGGATTTGCCCCATTCACGAGGCCGGGGGCCCGCCTGGCGGGCTGGACGCAGAGAACACTGCGGTCACCCATATTGGCCCTGGTGGGAAGCTGCTTCCTGGCAAGGCCAGCAGTGATGAGAGCGAAGTGACCAATTGGTCGCTAAGAGTAGTCACTGAAGAACCCGGCGAATCCCGTACCCTCGAATTCCCCAGTCAAGGACCTGGCGACTGGCTCACTATTCCTGAATTGGCGGATATTTCCGGTGTGGCCACCTACCGCGCGCAGGCGCATATCCCCAACAATGCTTACCTGCGTTTAGGGGAGTTCCGAGGGTCTGTGCGAGTGCGCATTTCGGGTAGCGATAATTCCGCCATGGAATATGGGCCCTATTTTGCCTCTGGCACCCTTATTGATCTGCGCGATATTCCCGCAGGAGAAGCCGCTATTGAGATTGATCTGGCGACAACTTTGGTCAATGCCGCTGTCAAAGCCGAGATTCTTGACGGCGGACCATGGAAACTAGAGGTAGCTGCACAACCCAGTGGCCTTATTGGCGCAGTACATCTGGGCACATGGAGGTAACACTCTAGTAGGGCCGTTGGGTGGGGCAGGTGCCATATGGTGCTTGCCCTTACCTCTAATAATTTGAGCCCCGCCCTCGTGAAATGGAGAAAAGGAAATGACAACGATAACCGCACCGTTGCGGACAAAACCCCGCGTTATTGTTACTACTGATCCGGAACTGGATGACCTGAACTCCATGCTGCGAATGCTGTTGCATGCCAATGAAATTGACCTGGTGGGGCTGGTTTATAGTGCCAGCGAGCCGCACCATAAAGGTAATCCGGAGCTGGGAATTTCCCCTCACCGATGGCCAGCAGAGGGCGAAATCCTGCATATTGATCAGGCCATTAATGCCTATGAAAAGGCCTATCCGAATTTGCGCGTCCATGATTCTCGTTATCCTACGGCGGATGCTTTGCGTGCTTTAGTGGCAATGGGAAATGTGGATGAAGTGGGGGATATGCGCGAACCAACTCCTGGTTCTGACCTTATTGTCCGCGAGCTTTTAGCGGATGATCCTCGGCCTTTATTTCTGCAAGCCTGGGGCGGGTTGAATACAATTGCGCGGGCATTATTATCTGTCGAAGAAGAATATGGGGCAGCGCCGGATTGGGAAGATATTCGCGCGAGGATTATTGCCACTACTGTGCTGACGAGTTTCGGGGAACAGGATTCGACATTACGTGAATATATTCGACCCCATTGGCCGGGAATGGAACACCGTGAAGTGGCCACGACAACGTGGGGTTATTTTGCTCGGGCAACGGTGCGGGCCGGGGCGGAAACCCTAGGGGCGAAATGGCTGGCTGAGAATGTCACCAGTGTGGGGCCAATTGGCGGCGCCTACCGCGTGTGGGGTGACGGTGTGCAGATGGCTGATGGTTTCGATGCGGAAGACTATTTTGGGCTAGATGGGGTCAGTGAAGAGGAACTGCGCGAGCGCGGGTATATGGTGTGGGCGCCGCTGCAAGAAAAAGGGTCATGGATTAGCGAAGGTGATTCCTCGAATTTTGCTCTGCTTGTTGATAATGGGCTGAGGAATTGGGAGCATCCCGGGTATGGCGGCTGGGGATCGCTGCTCTGGGCCGATCCGAAGGTGCCTGGGCGGTGGCATTCTGAACTCAATTTAGGTGAGGTTTTTGCTGAGGATGCCGATAATTTTAATCCCGGAGAGATGGTGGCGAAGATGGCTGCCGATCCGGAACCTGAACGACATGTGGCCATGTGGTGGCCTGCTATTCAGTCAGAATTTGCGGCCCGCCTGCGGTGGAGTGTGACTGAGCGTTATGAGGATGCGAATCATCCACCTCAACTGAGGGTTGACGGTGGACTGGATCGGGAGATTGCGCCTGGAGGTTCTGTAGAACTGCAGGTTTCTGCGCTGGATCCTGATGGGGATGAGGTTTCTTTGCGCTGGTGGCAGTATGTGGAGGCGGGTACCTGTCTGGCACCGGTTGAGGTGCAGGATTTAGGTGATGGCCGCTGCCGCGTGAGTGTTGGAGGTGAGGCTGAGGTGGGCTCAACCATCCATATTCTTGCCGAAGGGGCCGACTCTGGCGTGCCCTCCTTTACACGGTGGGCTCGCATTATTCTTACAGTCAATTAACGAGGCCGGGGTGTGGGGTTGTTGGGGGAGCGGCTGGGTTGTGCCGCTCTGGCCGGTATGGGCACCCGCTTATTGCGCCTTGCAGGGTGCGCTGCTTTATGGGAACCTCACGTCCTGCCCACCGGACCCGGTCCACAATGTGGGCATAGGTGATGGTCTTTTCCGCATGATTCTGCAGTAAATTGGCCATCCTAGAAACTTCTCATGCGCTTTCAGGAGTAAAAGCTTCACTAAGAACGGATTTTCTGATTATGATGGTTTCCAGGCACGCGTTGTTGTGGGCCAACATAAAGAGGGGAGTCCATACCTATGAAGCACATTGCTTTTGACGTCAATGTGGCGCAGAACCTCGTAGACGTGTGCGAGCGAAGAGCACAGTTGATGCGAGATCAGGGTGTGCCCCGCAGAGATAAAGCTGACGAGGCGTTAACTGAGTTCACAGGCACCTATGCTCAGTTATTTAAAGAGGCCTGCACTGTTGAAAATGAAGATCGGGTAGGTCTGGCTCGGGCATTGAATGAAGTGGCGGATCAGGTTAAGGAGGTGATTGCATCCGCCAAGAGGGAGGAAGAGCAACGGGAAATGGAGTTTCAGGCTCGCAAGTTAGGTGACGAGTTGCGTCGTACTGATCCATTTTTGACCCCCGGATTTCCCGAGCCCATTTTTGACTCTATCTATCCGCCGCATGTGTGGGTGGACTATTCGCCGCGAGAGCGTACACGGGTAGTAGGAACACATAGTACTGAGGGTACTGTAAGCGCTAATCCTTCGACTTTGCGAAACTTTGTTTCGGACGCCCGTTCAGCTAACATGGCAATTGAATACCATTTGCGGGAGGTTTCGCGAGCCTGGGTTTCCTACGTGTCGGCTTGCGCATGGGCTGACCCCGGAGGGTTAACTCTTATGACAGGCGGACTCCGCTATGTGGAGGAAAACCGTTTAGACGAGAATTGGATCGAGCGTATCGCCCAGGCCTTTGAAGATGCAGGCACAAATGGGCCACTTACAGAAGTTCAGATAACTGTAGGGGTAGTGAAGCATGATCACGCTCAAGTGCGGCGTCTGTTGGCTGATCCAACATTGACCCCTGAACAGCTGAAAGCCGTGACGGAACAGCTCGTAAAGGACCCAGCAATGGCAAATGTCGTCGCTGAGTACACAACTGCTCAAGTCAAATCACTTACTATCAACAGTGATGCTGAGCAGATCAAACGAGTGACAGCATTGCTAGAGGGCACTGCCACTAGTGCCCCAGCAAGTGCTGCCTTGTTGCAGAAACTTGAGGCCAAAGGTCTAGTTGATCGGGTAGGCCTGAGTGGTGGCTTGATTGAACGCGGACACCGAGATGAGGGTAAGGCGTACGCGGAAGCGCTGCGAGGTGTTTTCCGTACTGGTGAGCCGCACCTCGCTTCAATTGACCCGAAACTATCTGAAGACTACGCCGCTGCTCTTGTGGATAATGTTGCCACAGAAGAAAAGAGGGGCCCAACTGGTGGGAATGATGTTTTTGCTTTATCTTTCCTCCTACATGACTCTCGCCTCTCCAAACCATTCTTGCTATCAATGGGGGCTGCCTTTGAACGAACAGAACAGCATTACGAAGATGGATCAGGTGGATGGAGACGGCCGGAAATAGTCAGTGACGGAATGGTTTCATTGTTCCCTCCGGAAAAGATCCCAGCTATTCATGATCCGGGCGCATTTTACATGTCAGCGTTGGCAACAAATCCAGAAGCCGCACATACTTTCTTTGCTGGGGACCAGAATCTACCACGCGTCCGCTACTGGTTGCAGGACCGACAATGGGGCCATGACGGTTTTGATGGCGTCTTATCGGCTGTCAGTGCTGCAACTACACAGGGTGGCTACGCAAAGACACCTGAATCCGCCAAATTAGTATCTAGCACGGTGGTATATCTAACTAACCGAGGCAACTATTCGGAAGAATTGAGTCGACCGTATGCTAATAATGATCAGATGCTGCCGGGAGCGTTTGGGAAAAAAGGCGCTTTGAGTATGGTTCAGATCCTGGGACCATATATGCCCGCGGTTGAAGATGCAATCATGCGAAATCCTGCATACGACGGTGGATCTGAGGTTAACGTAGAGGCACCTCTTTCCAGGAGCGATTTACCTGGCATTAAGCTTGAACATATGCCTTTAATTAATACGGAGGATCTGACTAAGCTTACTAGGGTGATAGTTTCTTCCGAAGATGGGCGAGTAGCGATGCATGATACTGTCGAAGACTATCAAGATCTCCGTTTTAGAGTTATTGCGCAGCAACTGTATGATCCCGATAATCCTCACGATCCTGAGTATAAGGAGGAGCTAAAGAAGGCGGTAAATGCCTCGGCTCAAGTTGATGCCTTCCACATTAAGCAAATTGATGCTCTGGATATCGGAAATGCGAAAAGTGCTGGCGGGGCTGTTGAGTCGTGGGTTGGTATAACTGGGGACTTAGCGAATAAAGTACCTTTTTCTTCTCTGGCGGGTCTGACACCTGCGGGTAAGGGTGCAGTGGTTGTTGACTTTCTTGCTGAGCAAGTGATAAATCGAACGGAAGATGCACTTGTTGATGTAGCTACTCGCAGTGAAGATATTGAGCTGGAAAATGCAAGGGAGGCTGCAGCCACAGTCGTTGCTGAGCGTCGCAATAGTGCAGTGAAGGTCTTCTATGAGGAAGGTGTTATAACCGAAGAAAGAATTAATGAGCTTGCGGTTGGGCATGGTCGTTCGCCAGAAGAGGTGAAAAATTGGATTCTCAAAGGCTATTCACCTCCCTCGGACCCTGAGATGAAGAAGGTTGCTAGTGCTGCTTATGACAGTATTATGCGCGATTTAGGTAATAGCGAGCTCGAGATGATTGAGTATGAGCAAATTTATAATGATCAGTTCCAGCAATTCTATCCTGAGAAATGATGATGTTCGCTTCGTCTAAGACAGTAAATCTTGCTCTCCTTGCCACGCTAACCTTGATTTGCTCGGCATGCTTTCAGTATGCCCCAGACGCCACAGATGTTGCTCGGCCCGAGCTGTTGACGGTCAATGAGGTGATGGCGGGGTCGGGGGAAGTTCTTCCTGAACCGGTATGGGGGCGGGCTACAGGATGTAATCCAGATGGAGGTCTTGTTCCTCGCATTCCCTTTGAGGCTCCCGCCCCGAATATGATTAGTTTTGCGCAAGGGGATCGGAGTGTGACCGTTGCAGTTTGGGAAGATGACGATGGTATGTATGCTCGAGATGTAATTAATATTAATAAGAAAATACGTGACCCTATCTGTCTTCTGGGGTCTGATGGGTCATCAGGGTCACCCAAAGGCGAGCGTTCTCATCTGGATTGGCGTGTTTTTCCTTTGGATTTCGGGGAAGGGACTGCTGCTTTTCGGTCGGTTCAATGGAGCAGTCCCCCTGGTTCCCCTGCTCCGCCAGAACCCATTTCGGCTGAGGGGATACATTTCTATTCTGCTGCTCAGGCATATGGAATAGTGCAAGGCAAGTTTGTAATGGTGATAATTGCCACTACGTCCTCTGAGCCTCCTTCTGAAAAGGAACTTCGTGCGTTGTGGGATGCTCAGGTGGCGAAGGTGCGTTTTCATGATGCTGTTGTTCGCAATCATGAGGTGCAGAGTTCTCAAAGCGGTTCCGTCAATGCGCCTGTAAGTTGGTAAGCGAGGTAGGTGATGAGCGTTGGCTTTCTTGATCGTCCTTGGATGATCAGTGTTGCCTTAACGCTCCTATTGACGATCTCTGGGTGTCATGGTGATAGTTCGGCATCGGGTGGGTTATCTGGCTTGCCCGGCGGTTCTTCGGAGATGCGTGTGCCGCCTCGCGTGGAGTTGTTGACTCTAGATGAGGCGCTTGGTGGTGACGGTGTTTTGTCGCCTTTGCCGGGTCTTGATGAGTCAACAACCTGCGGTCCGGATTGGGGGTATATTTTCCCTCCCACGGAAGGTGAGGCCACTCCGGACACTGTGCAATTTGATCAAGGTGATCGTTGGATAGCGCTGGGTGTGTGGGACAATCATGATGGGCGGAATACTTCTCGCTTTCAAGGTATCGTGGATCGTCTTCCAACAGAGATGTGCCGCTTGGGGCGTAACAGTTCTGAAGCCGCTAGCGAAAGCAGCATTGATTGGCGTGTGTACCCGGTGGATATGGGTAAGGGGTTGGTTGCTTTTCAGGCGGTTGAGTGGTCTCTTACCACTGGGGATGTGCCGCCTTCAACGCCTGTGCCGCGAGAAGATCTTCAGGTGCGCTCAACCGCGCGTGTCTATGGGATTGTTAATGGGAAGCTTGTGATGGCGCGGATTAGTCATTACAAGGCTGAGGCACCATTACCTGAGGACCTTAAAGTCTTGTGGGATGCTCAGGTGGCGAAGGTTCGCTATTACGATTCCATTAAGCGCACTAAAGAGGTGCTCGGGCCGCAAAGTGCTTCTACTGACGCTCTACAGAGCCAGTGAGTGGGATGGGTGATGGGTAATCTTGGGTTTGGTATTGTTCGGCTTGTTGCCGTGGTTTTGCTTGGCGGACTGTTCGTGTGTTCTGGATGTTCGGCGCCTAGTGCTGCTGATGCTGCTCGTCCTGAGTTGTTGACTGTGGATGAAGCGATGAGTGGGCAGGCTGAGATGGTTGCGAAGCCGGTATGGAGAATGGCGACTGATTGTGGGCCCGATGGCTGGACAACTTTCCCTTCCTATACGGGTTCAGATCTTGTCACGTTCAAGCAGCCTGGTCGCAGGGTGACTCTTGGTGTGTGGGAGGACGATCCTGATCGGTATTCGCTTGCCCTTGATGATATGAAGGGGCGCATGGATGACCTGTATTGCCTGTCAAGAAGGGAACATGAAGCGAAGTCGCCAGACGGTAATGTCAATAATCTCGCGGATGATTGGCGCGTATATCCACTGGATTTTGGGGAAGAGGTCGCCGCTTTCCGGTCGGTGACATGGCGAAAGGAGGATGGGCCACCTCCGTCAACACCAACGCCAACTGAAAAAGTGCATATCTATTCCACGGCACGAGCCTATGGGGTTGTGGATGGAAAGTTCGTGATGGCGACAATAGACTCGTTAGGTCCAGAACCTCCCTCTGAAAGGGAACTTCGTGGCTTGTGGGATGCTCAGGTGGCGAAGGTGCGTTTCCATGATGCGGCAAAAGAAAGTAGGAAACGCCTTGCTCCACAGAGCGGTTCTATTGGTACCCCAGCAAGCGAATGATGGCAGATTTATCTACGGTAGGAATGGCGCCGAAAGTGCCGAGGAGGTAGCGCCGCTGCTTATTTGTTCCCTTCCGAATATCCTGAAAGTCGGCCAATGAAAAGAGTTCGCTGGTCCCCTGTGCTGATTTTTCACAGAGCCACACTTCACTATCCTCAAGAAGCTGCTGAGGAGAGTTATCAAGTAGGGAAGTGTCATGAGTGGAGAAAATAAGTTGTGCGCCAAGGGGGTTCACTTCGGGGTCTTTGAAGAGCTCGACCATGGTTGCTGTCAGGGCAGGATGTAGGCTCGCATCCAATTCATCTATAAATAAGGTGTAGCCTTCACGTAGAGCATCAATAGCAGGGGCAATTGTTGCAAGCCAGGTCAGGGTGCCTTGACTTTGCGCATCAAGTCCTAATGGCGTTTCTTTACCGTCAGCGCCCCGATGATAGAAAAGTAGGGAACGGCGAATAATGCGGAGAAATTCTTCCGGGATATCGATGTTACCCTCGAGGCCCGTGTCATTCTGCGATAGCCGTTCGCGTAGCTTTTCGGTGAAGTGAGCAGGGAGATCCTTTTCTTCAAGTTCCACTCGGGAAATGCCAAGATCGGCGACATTGGCAATCAGGTCTGATATGCGATGCCATGATTCGGGAGTCTCTGCCACTTGCGCCATTAGCCAGCGTAAACGTGAATCTCTTTCCTGGTCATTGTGTCGAATAAAACGAATGCTCAAAAGCGCACTTGCGATATCTTTTAAGCCAGAATGCTCGTATTTCAGTGCCATTCCCAAAAAGAGGTCATTACTAGTGGTAATGCGCCTGACTTCTGCAGTCGGTCCTTTAAGGGAAGAACCGGTTTCAATAAGAAGTTCCCCGCCCTCGTCACTTTGGGTACGGATGAAAAGTTTCTTCCAGCGCCCACCCGCTTCCCATAATTCCTCACGAGCAATACCCCATGAATATGCCTCCACTTCATACTGGAAACGTCGATTGCGCAGGGTAAAGCCAATGGTGAATATGGTGGGCAGACCCTGATAGTGAGGTGAGAGTGTATGAGGCTGGTAGAGGGAGCCGCGCTGTCCTTTAACGGCACTAGCTAAAGCAAAAATCGCGTCGAGTAACGTGCTCTTCCCGGAAGCATTCGGCCCATAGATAGCGGCAGTGCGCCAAGTGGAATCAATCCAGGTGGCGCCTTTCTTTGGCTGGAGGGTCTTCAGTGATTTCCTCGTGAGGTCAAGACAGACTTCCTCACCGAAGACCCTGAAATTGGAGACCGAAAAGTCCAGCAACATAGCTCAACCCTATCATGAACGAGCATTACAGGGAAAAAATTTCCGAGATTCGCTCTTTGGCTGTCATCAGCGCCCTGGGCCGTCACCTGCTCCCTGGCCCCTCCATAGAGAGTTTGCCGCCGGGCCTGCGCCCATCAAGTAAAAATCACGCCCCGCGCTCGTTGATCTGTGTTTTGCACGCATCGTGCGAAAGTGGCTGCGCTCATCCTTGAGACCACACCACCTAAGTGCCAAAGTTGATTCGTCCCCAGATCAGGGGGCGCGTCCGGCCAATGAAGGGCGGACCACCTCGAACACAGGAGTTCTCCATGAGCGACAAGCTTCGCATTGGCATTATCGGTCTCGGATTTATCGGCGTGCAAAAGCACCTCACTGGTCTCGCCCAGCATGCAGATAAATGCGAAATTGTTGCCTTCTGCGACTTTGACATCGAGCGCGCAGAAAAGGCAAAAGAAAAGTACGGGGCAGAGGGCGCCTACACCACAACTGACTATAAAGACGTGGTCTCTGACCCGAATATTGACGTTATTCACGTGTGCACCTGGAATGCGAATCACTGCGAAATTACCTGCGCCGCCCTCGAAGGGGGAAAGCACGTCCTCGTTGAAAAGCCTATGGCTGTCACCGGCGAAGACGCACGTAAAATGCGTGACACCGCAAAGCGCACCGGAAAGAAGCTTTCTGTCGGATTCCAATACCGCCAGCGCCGCGAATACCAATTCCTGCGCAAACTCGTTGAACAGGGCAAACTGGGCGATATTTATGCCGCTAAAGCCCACGCAGTGCGTCGTCGCGGCGTGCCGATCTGGGGCGTTTTTACCGATAAAGAAAAGCAGGGCGGCGGCCCTCTGATTGACCTTGGCGGACATGCCATTGACGTTGCCCTGTGGATGATGGATAACTACGAGGTTGCTTCCGTGACCGGCGTTGTCAACTACAAACTCGCTGATAAGCCCGAAGGAAATATGGGTGGCGAATGGGACCCCGCCACCTACGAGGTCGAAGATTCCGCCTTTGGTTTTGTTACCTTTAAGAATGGCGCCTCGCTCTTTGTGGAAGCCTCCTGGGCCCTGAATATCCAGGACTCCCGCGAATGCTGCGTGACCCTATGTGGCACTGAGGCCGGCGCGGACACCATCCAGGACCCTGATGGTGGCTCTGACCTGGTGATTACCGTCAATAAAGCTGAAGGCGGCGAGCTGGTGAAGACCCGTCCCGAAAAGGGTGCGGCCTACTTTGGCGCTGGCGGCGGCGCAATGACCGGCTTCGAGTACATGGGCGGCCTGGAAGCTGGCCACTGGCTGGACGCCATTATCAATGACAAAGAGCCCTATGTTACCGCTGATCAGGCTGTTGTTGTCACCGAAATCCTGGACGCAATCTACACCTCTGCGCGCACAGGCGCTCCGGTGGTCTTCGACTGAGCAGCCCAGAGCCTGCGAAGACAAGAAAGAGGACTACTGCTATGGGAGCATCGCTACTACGCGGAGTCAGCTTATATTCCTATCAGCATGAGTATGCTCATGGACAGCTGGATCTTGCAGGATGCGTACACGAAGCAGTGAAGGTAGGCGCGCTGGGGATTGAGACCCTTGGGGAACAAATGATCCCCGGGTTCCCTTTCCCCGGCGGGCCTGACCTGCCAGAGAGTTTCTACGCCCAATGGGCGCAGCTCATGGACGAGGTCGGCGCCACCCCCACTGTGCACGATATGTTCCTCGACACCAAGAGGTACGCCCATCGACTGATGAATCACGATGAAATGGTGGATTCGCTGCGCCGCGATATCCGCCATACGGCAAAAATGGGCGCAAAAGGCATCCGCATTATTGTCAATACCCCGCCGGAAGTCGTCGAAGCAGCCGCCTCCTACGCTGCTGACCACGGGGTGTGGATGGGCGTAGAAATCCACGCTCCCTACCACTTTGGTGATGAGTGGATTCAGCGCCATTTGGACGTCGCCAACCGGGTGGGCACTGATGTCGTAGGTTGCGTTCCTGATCTGGGCATTTTTGTGGACACCTTCCCGCGGGTCGTGTCGGATCGGGCGTTGCGCGATGGCGCAGACCCCGAGGCTGCCCGCGAAATTGTGGATACCTACAATAGCGGCGGCGATAGTGCCGCGCTTTTTGCTCGTTTAGAAAGCGAAGGCGTGGACCCCGTAACCCTTGGATTAGCACGTCAAGGCACATTTATGATTAATGCGCCAGTGTCCTGCTTAAGTGAATATGCGGATACGATTAAGCATATTCATTCCAAGTTCTACGAGATGCACAAAGTTGATGGCTTCGACTATTGGCATGAGTATTCTATTCCCTATCACGAGATTATTCCCGAGCTCCATAAAGCGGGATTCCAGGGGTATATCTCTAGTGAATATGAAGGCAATCGTCATATTGAGGATGCCGAAAAAGTGGATTCGATTCAGCAGGTGGCCCGCCATCAGGAAATGCTGGCTGCATTGATTGGGCAGGTGGAAACCCATGTTTAATGAGCTCATTATTAAAGAAGGCAGTGTCCGTCAGATTATTGACGAGGGCGGGGAGCCAAGCGGCTTCCTTTTTGACACGTATATTGCCTACTATCGGGGCCTTGGCCTGTCCATGGTGGAAACACCAGAGATCTATGTTGATGGCGAATTAATTTCGGCCAAGCGTCTGCGTTTCCGCTATGCAGGTATTACACGCACATTCGCTGAATTAGCGGATGTCACTGATGTGCGCTGGGAATTAGGAACTCCTGCCCAAATCCTCGTGGATTTGCCCGGCGGGCTATCCACAGGTGACCACGAGATTTCTGTGAATCAGCGTCTACGTGTGTCCTACCTGCCGATTATGTCGGAAAACCGCTTTACGCGACAAGTGACTATCGATTAAGGCAAAGAAAGGATGTCATCGTGCCCACGAAGTTTATGAAATTGGGATTTGATGACAAGGTTATTCGCCGCGTCGCCAATGTTTCCCAGGGAGATGTCCCCATTGGCTACACCGTTGACGTTGGACTGAATTACTACCGTGGCACCCCGATTTCCGCGGTAGAACGCCTAGAGCTGCACATTGATGGCCAACGTGTACCTGATGACGCAATTCTGGTCGAAATTAATGGCACGTATCTGCGTATTCATGAACTCCCCCTCGCATTTACCGAATATTGGGGCGTGAAAACTCCGCTACGTCTACATGTGACGGCAGAACCGCTATCTGCTGGCGAACATGATGTGGAGTTCATTTGTGAAGCTCGCGTTGTCTATATGCAATTTGCCCCAGGTGTATTCGGCAAATTCGATGCTTCTGCCCGCGCAACTGTGAAAGTTGAGGAGTGATTATGGCGACCATTCGTGGAGTTGAGCAGGGTATTTCTACCTACAGCTGGACTCAGCAATTTATTGAAGGTGACGATTTCGGTATCGAGCAGATTTTCGAGCGCGTTGCCGCTGAAGGCGCCACAAAAGTAGAACTGGTTGGTGCCCAAACCTTCCAGAAATACCCCACCCCGCGCCGCGAAGAAATCGATGCTGTTTTAGCAGCCGGGCAAAAACACGGCATTGAGGTCTTTTCCTACGGTGGTTATGTCGATCTTGGCCGTATTACCGGATACGCCATGACTGAAGAGGATATTCTTTCCGATATTCGCCTCGACATTATGACCGCCCGCGAACTCGGTGCTTCCTATATGCGTGCCACCGGTTTTGGCCCCGACCTCGTCCCTCGCGTTGCCGAATTGGCTGAGCGTTATGGCGTCAATATTGGCTTTGAAATCCATGCGCCTCACACGCCCTCAGATAAAACAACCCAAGGCTTTATCGAGGTCATCGATAAATACGGCATTACCTCCTTTGGGCTCGTGCCCGACTTCGGCATGTTTATTGAGCGGCCTACCCCCATTGCTATTGACCGCTATATTGGCTTGGGCGCACAGCGTGAACTTCTCGACTTTGTCATTGAGAATCGCCATAGCGGCCGCACTGAAGAAGAGATGCAAGAAGAAGTCGCGAAAATGGGTGGCGGAGAAGGCGAAAAGGTCGCCATTTCCGAATGGTTCGGCTACCTCTCCTTTGGCCCTGCCGACCTCGAAGGCTTCGTCTCCATGGTGCCGTACACGAAGTATGTGCATGGGAAGTTCTACCACGTCACCGACGAGGGCGGGGTCCTAAACGAGCCCACCATTCCCTATGAACAGGCTCTACGCATTCTTGTGGAGGGCGGCTTCGAAGGCGTCTTTATTACCGAGTACGAAGGCCACGCCTTCTATTTGGATGATGCCGACGAGCAGGTGAATCGCCACATGCGCCTATGCGCGTCGATTCTTGAGGGGATCTAAACCTTTTCACTGTGGGCGTGGGCTCCTTTGCCCACGTCCGCAGCCCACATCTACTGTGGGCACAAAGAAGACGGAACCTTTCCGCAAGTCATCTCGGAGTTTTCCGAGGCTCGGGGCGGCTCCGCCCGGATTGTCTGCCGAGTTCTCAGGCCTTGGCGACGAGGTCGGTGGCCTCAGTTTCAACAGCAGTGGTGTTCTCAGAGCGGAACATGGCGAAGCCTTCCTTCATGAAGGTGTCAGCCAGCTCAACCATGGAACGGATGGTGTAGGGGTCAAGGTTCATGTGGAACATCATGGGTTTCTCCTATGGGAGTTGGTGAATAAAAAACAAGCCCACGTTTCGGCGTGAACACCGATGTCGTGCGCTTGCGGAAATGAGTTTACCAACCGGTTCGTCTATTTTGGCAAGGGTACTTCTCATGCGATAAGACACAGTGAGGGGCCCACCTTGTCTGATGTTCACTGCTGTGAACAGGCAAGGTGGGGCCCACGCGCTGTGCGGTGCCCCAAAATGGGGGCACCCTTCACACTCTGACCGCGTGGTTACTCCTGAGTGACCACCTTCGCCAAGGCCTCCCGCGTTGCCTCCAACCCAGGAATAAACCCATAGGTGGTGGCCGCAGCAGGCAAAACAGCCGGATCGCTATCGAGTTCGTGGCTCAGTGCTTTAGCCAAAGCTGCCGCAGCATCTCCAGCAAAAATTGGGTGGCCGCCTGCCTTTGCGGCATTCACCAGCGCTTCCCAGGTGTCGGGGCAGTCCACCAGGGCGCGGATAGTGCCCGTTTCGGCCCCGCCCTCGTCAATGGTGAAGGAACGCTCAAAGGTTCCATGACCGAGGACCTCACTGTGTCCCGCCACCTCAATGGTGGCACGACTGCCCACAGGGATGGTGCCGCGAAGACACAATTCACTGCCCTCCAACTCCCATTCAACGCGGGCTAAGCCCGTGGGGAGTTGGCGCACCAGTGAAGCCGAGATAAAACCATTGCCTACTAGCGGCGCAATACGGAGCTCAGCCCCCGCTGGCGCAGTGACTTCTAAGCCGCCAATAGCGTCCAGAATCCACTGGGTCACTGCCCCTAAAGCGTAGTGATTAAAGCTGGTCATCTCGCCAGCATTAATGGTCCCATCAGGCAACATCGAATCCCAACGTTCCCAAATGGAGGTGGCCCCCATTGTCACGGGATACAACCACGACGGGTTGCCACGTTCTAATACCAGGCGCGTGGCAACACTCGCCTGACCGCCCTTAACCAAGGCCAGCGGCACCAGCGGAGTCCCCACAAAACCCGTGGAAATCCTAAAGGCCCGCCCTCGAACCAAATCCGCAAGGCGTGCACCCGCACCCATACGGCGACGATCCGTATCCAGCAAATCCCAGGCCAAAGCCTGTGAATACACCGTGGCGCAATCAGAAATAATCCACCCATCAGCAGTGACAAAAGCATCAAGGAAGGCCTGGCGCACCCGATCCGATAAGTCGTGGAATTCTTTCGCCTGATCGCCGCGACCAAGCGCCTCAAAAGCACGGGCCACCAGGCGTGACGAATGCGCAAAATACGCAGTGGCCACCACATCCGGATCTGCTTTCGCATCCGCCGGATTATGGGGCGACGCATCTGGATCCAACCAATCCCCAAATTGGAAACCACCCCGCCACAGCAATGACTCGCCCGCGACTGCTTCAACGCCGCGAATAAAGGCGGCCATTGCCTCAATATTCTCTTCCAGAATCCGCCGATCCCCGCTGGCCTGCCACAACGCCCACGGTACCAACACAATGGCATCGCCCCAGGCACACGTCAGTTTCGGCCCGCCCAAGACATCTGGGATGACCACAGGGATGCCACCGTCTTCGCCTTGGGCGGCTGCCATATCAATACACCAGGACCGCAAAAATGCGGAAGAGTCATAGAGGGATAGGGCACTGGGGGCAAAAGCGCCAATGTCGCCAGTCCAGCCCAAACGCTCATCGCGCTGCGGGCAATCCGTGGGGATCGTAATGAAATTGTCAATCGTGGACCAGCGGGTATTTTCCACCAACTTGTCAATCAGCGGCTCACTCGACGTCAGCCAGGCAGCCTGATCCATATCAGCCGAGACCACCCGGCCCCGCACTGCCTGCAGTAGATCCTCATCACTGCCAGGGAATCCGGTGACCTCCACATAGCGGAAACCATGCTGGGTGAGGGTAGGGGTAAAGACTTCCGGAGCCTCCGCAGTGCCACTGCCAGCTAGGATTACCGTGTCCGTGGCTAGAGCTCCACGCAGAGGTCGCACACCAAGTTCGTCATGCTCCATTACTTCCGCATGGCGCAGGGTCACCTCATCGCCTGCCGCGCCACCGGACACCTCAAGACGCACATGGCCCACAATATTCTGGCCAAGATCAACGACGCGCTGCCCGCTTGGAGTATTCAGCACCTCCACCGCTGAGATTTCGCCGATAACAGTAGGCAGACCCAAAATCGCGGGAACCAGGGCCGCATCTGGGAAATCCACTTCCGCTACAGGCTGCTCTGCGGCCGGATCCCCCAGGTAGGGCAGGCGTAAATCCTGACGCTGGCCGTCATAAAGGTCATTGGCCAGCACATTTGAGGGTCGCCACGCCCACTGGTCGTCAGTGGCTACCCGCGTATGCGCGCCCGACGCCCCAACAAAATCGGCCTGAGCTAGCGCCCACAGGTCATCCCCATACACTTCCGTGCGCAGCGTCCACGTGAGTTTCCCACGCTGCCAGCCATTGCCCAGCACAATGGCCAACTCATGGTCACCAGCGTCAAGGGCAGGTAGGGCGTGAGTGGAGACAACAATCCGCTGAGAATATTCCGTCCACCCGGGAGCGAGCTCATCAACGCCAATTTTCTGGCCATCGATGTACGCCTCGTAAATGCCGCCCGCCGTTATTGCCAGACGGCCATCGGTGGCCGCCTCATCCAAGGTAAAACGGCGCACGAGGACGGGCGCCGGGTCGGTGCGGATATTTCCCGGAGCAATAATCGCCTGCGCCGACCAATCCTCCCGCGCAAGCGGACCGGTTTCGACAGTGGCAGGCTCAGACCATGGTGACCATGCGCCGTCACTGCCTGCGCTGCGAACTCGGCAGGTGGCGCGCTCGCGGGAAGTAAGGGGAGTGTCAGGCCAGGGAATATGGGCTGACGAGGTGGTTTCTATGGTGAAAACCTGGGCATCGCGAGGGGCGGAGGCGCCGCCTGGAGCGGGCGTGCGGGTGATCTCTATTTCTGCTTTGCTGTGTTCCCATCCTTGCGGGGCGGTGGCAATCTGCCAGGAGAGGGTGGGGGTGGCGCCCGTGCCGCCAATGACGAGTGTCCCCTCATTGGTGTTGTCAGGGCGATGGTGGTCGAAACGAAGCCGCGTTGGCGCGACAAGGTCCCCAATAGAATCAGGGACCTGAGGGGCTGGCAGATAAAGACGAGTCATTAAAGTACCTCCGGTGGCACTGGTGCGTCGGTGAACCGTTTCATTCACAGTAGTGGGGGTTGGGGATCAGGGTCAATAGATTCACGAGGGCGAGGCGCCGCTGGCCACAGGGGCGCGCTGGTGGAATCGGGGCGCACCCCGGCCTCGTTAATGTGTCGCGGGGAACGACAGTGTTTCAGCGGAAGGTCCCCGCACCTTGTGCTGACGGCCATCTGGGTAAATGAGGGCACCCTCAACTCCGGAGGGCAGGTGCACCTGATAGGACCACTCCTCGTCCGTGCGCTCCCACGCAAAACGAAGCTCCCCATAGGGGGTATGAAGAACAACGTTGCTGGACGTCACCGGGGTGTTGGCCAAGGGAGCAAGCGTGACCTGCTGATATCCCGGGGCAGTGGGCGCCACCCCAGCAATCCTGCGAATGAGCCAATCATCAACGGCACCGAAGGCATAGTGATTAAAACTCATAGGACCAACGGCCCCATCAGGGGCAACAGCGTCCCAGGACTCCCAAATGGTAGTGGCTCCTTCACGGACTTGATAAAGCCATGAGGGGATGGTGTCCTGCGCGAGCAGACTCCACGCCAGATCAGCTCGTCCGCATTCTTCCAACACATCCAGAAGGAAAGGCGTGGAAAGGAAACCTGTATCCAAATGGGTGTCAGCGTCTTCAATGAGGCGGATGAGATGGTCGGCCACCGCGTCACGTTTCTCGGCCTCCACTAAGTCAAAGGCCAGCGCCAACACATAAAGACCCTGCAAATCAGGGTGAATATAGCCGCGCGAATCAATATATTCCGCCGATACGGCCGCCCGTACTTCCTCCCAGCGCTGCCGGTAGGTAGTAGCCTCCGCGTCTTTACCCAGAACTGTCGCGATTTCTGCCATACAGCGCAAGGCCTCCGCATGGAAAGCCGAGGCCACAAATTCACTCGTAAACTCTGGCGCCACCAGAATCGGTGAGAGCTCAACCTCTGGGCCAGCCCCAAAACGTTGGGCAGCCCCTGGCCGCAATGTGGAGGGCGCCAACCAATCCCCAAAGTGCTTCCGTGAATTCCATAAAAGGCGATGGCGGGCAGTCGTTTCTTTGTCAAGAGCCTCCCAGCCGCTGGCAGGGTCCGCCGAATCGTTGCGTAGACGCTGTGGCAAAAGGGTTTCCGCTTCACGGGTTTGGAACTGCACCCACCGCTGCATGGAATCCCAACAGGCCGCCAGAGTATCGGAATCTCCACAGCGTTCCCACAAGGCCAAAGGCACACGAATAATTGCATCCCCCCACCCAGCAGAATAATTGATTTCCCCAATCCCAGGGGTATCAGCAAAGGCAGCAAGTCCTGGCGGAAAAGGACTAATAATGGGCACCGCGCCGTCAGCGTGCTGGTCGCAGCGCAGAATTTTCAGCCAGCGTGCAAGGAAAGAATGAACCTCCCCATTATGTGCGGCTGTCGGAGCAAAAACCTGAATATCTCCAGTCCACCCCACACGCTCACGTTGTGGACAGTCAGTGGGAATTGAGAGGAAATTGGCGCGCTGACTCCATTCCACATTGCGGTGCAGGCGCTCTAAATCCGGATCGGAACAACGGAAATCAATAAGGGGCGCAATGTCATTAGAAATCACCACAGCCACCGCATGATCAGCAGTTAAGGGGTGTGCTCCGCCTGAAACTTTCACATAGCGAAAACCGTGGAAAGTAAAAGTCGGTTCATAGATTTCGGGTGCGTCTGGTGTTCCTGTTCCTGCAAGAATCCACCTGTCCTTTTGGTCTTTATTGGGGCCCTGGACATTAGAAAAGAAATTCCCCTCTTTATCTAGGTGCTCACTGTGCTCCAGGGTAATTGTTGTCCCCTCAGGGCCATAGGCCTGCAACCGTACCCTGCCTGCAATAACTTGGCCGAAATCCACCACCACTTCCCCGGCCGGAGTGGTCAGAACCTCTACTGCAGGGATTTCCCGCACTGCGGTGACTACTTCTCCGCGGAAAGGGGTGAGGCGAGTTGGACATTCAATCTGATCTGGCTCCAGAATCCGAACCGGATCCCACGTCGAATCGTCAAATCCAGGCTGATCCCAGCCTGTCAGGGCTGTCGCAAATCTGTCGTCACGGAGCTCGCCAATAAGAAGATCGGAATAGCGCAGCGGGCCGCCCTCTAAAGAGCGCGCAGAATCATTAGGGGTAAGGATTTCCGTTGTGCCATCTGCGTAGGTGAGGCGCAATTGCCACCAGGCTGACAGCAAACGACCATAGTGCGCGGAGGTGCCGAGAATAGAAATTCTTCCGGCATACCAACCATCACCTAAAGTCAGCCCTAAAGTATGGGTACTGCTACTAGCGATAATGTTCGTAACGTCGTGAACCTCAAATTCGGTGAAGGACTGATAGGTGGTCCAACCGGGGGCAAAAATCGTGTTGCCAATACGGTGTCCATTAATGCTCATTTCATAAACGCCATGGGCGCTGCTGAACAGCCGCGCCCGAACAAGAGGGCCATGATGCTGGGCAATATTGAGGTCCTGGCGGATGAGTTTGACCGGGTGAAGGCGTTCTTCTGGTGGGGTGGCGGGAGCTCCCCCAGAAAAAAGAGCCTCAATGGTAATTCCCGACTCTAAAGTGACAGGAGTTTGTGTGGGGCATACCCACGGGGTAGCGGTTCCTGGGTCGCCCTCACGGCCAGTAGGCACACTCCTGCCAGAATCCGTCATCCCACGTGCCTTCTCGGCCCCGCCCTCGTCCTCAATGACGGAAAGTAAGGATGTCGAAAAGGTGGAGGACACCCAATCGGTAGTGATCTCACCACTACGGATACGGACCTGCCAGCGGTAATCGCTATCGGAGAGCAGGTCCTCACCTTCCCATTTCAACCATGGTGCTCCCGGTCCGTCACGCCACCCGCTAAGCCATGCCGGGGTTTCCTGTCCCGTTGTGGGGTCAATGCGGTAGACCTCAACCTCGTGTTGGCGTGGGGAGGGAAGGTCGCCTACCACCCACGACAAGGTGGGGCGGCGCACGGCCAGGCCGATCGGCGCCTGCATGTGGTCAACAGTGAGCCGATGAAGTGGGGGAGGGGCGACCTCATTCGTTGTGGCCATGACCTGGTCCTTCGGGGGTGGGTGCGGCTACTGAGCCGCAGGTAACAGCGTCAACCGCGTCAAGATCAATTAGCGGGGTTGAGAGGTAACTGCGATGAGACGCATCGTGGAGGATCGTCAGGGTCACGGGCTGCCCCTGATATGGGTCATAGACCTCATAGCGCGGCCAATTCGAACCTGTAATGCGCAGGCGTAGGCGGTGGCCCGCGGGAATCTGAATACCCGTGGCCCACATGTCAATATCAACTTCGACAGCTTCATCCGGGGTGAGGGGATCGTAGCGGTGGAGCCCGTGGCGGGCACCAAGACGCAGTACCCCATCGGTGAGCAGGGTCGAGGTTCCGTCGCTGGATACTTCGCTGAGAGCGGCATGAATATGCGCATCTTCTGCTGAGGATGCCACCCACAGATGAAGGTGAATGGGCCCAAGAATAGTGACAGGTTCTGTTAGAGGTTCGCTGGTGGCAAGGTAAATATCTGGGCGTTTTTCGATCTCGTTTTGCGGGTGGGGACCGGATTTTTCAGGGGAGCCAAGAAGAATCTGACCGCCAGCGGTGGGAATAGGGTGAGTGGGGTCGTGGAGAAAATGGGAGGTGTCCGAGGGCGCGGTGCTGGTGGCGGTGAGGGGGCCAAGGGTGCCTTTGCCCAGATCCCACTCATAAGTGTGCGAGGGCGGGGGCCAATGCGGCAGATCCACCCACTGATTGGCTCCCATAATGTAGGTGCGAACAGGGTGCTTTGGCAGGCGCTGAGCGGCCTCATGGTCACCGAGGCTGGCACGCCAGAAATTGAGGGAGATAGTGTGCAGGTCCCCGCCTTCACTATCGCCGCCGGGAAAGGTGCGTCCAGGCTGTTCGGCGCCCTGATTAATATGAGTCCACGGGCCAATAACAAGGCGTTGGGACAGTGAGTCTGTGCCACTGAAGGTGCGCTTGGCAGCGCTCATTTCCTCGAAATTACGGAGGGTGCCACCAAGAAAGAGGTCATACCACCCAGCCACATGCATGGTGGGAATATCGAGATCCCGTAAAGCCTGAGCAGGGTATTCCAGGGACTGCCAATAGTCGTCATAGAGTGGGTGCGCTGCAATATCGGCTGCATGTGCACCCCCTGAATGGGCTTCGCTAAGGCGGCGTGCGGCCTCAGAAAAACCAACCTCAGCGAGGAAACTCGTGAGGGCATCGACGGCTTCTGGTAGGTATTCCTGATCGCAATCTGTCAGGCCATCGTGGTCGCGTCCTTCACGCACCCTTTGGCGTGCCCATTCATATGTTGGAGCCTCAAGTAAAACGCCGGCCCGCATAGCGAGGTCGTCATAATAGGTTGACGGGGTGAGCCAAGTAGTCATGGATTTCAGGTGCTGCGTATCGGAGAGTGCAGCAGTGAATTGGGTGGTCCCCAAGTAGGAGGCACCAAAGGTGAGGATATTGCCATCACACCAGTCCAGATTGGCTAAGGCCTGGCGGGTGGCAACTCCGTCAGCAGCTTCGTCCTCGTAGAAACGAAAACGTCCCTCTGAACGATCTGTTCCCCGACAGGCTTGGATAACGACAGCGAAACCTGCTCCAACTACTGCTTCTACGGGAACTCCAGTCTGCAGTTGAATCACCTTCGTCATAGCCCCCGGCGAGGTGGTATCCCATCCGAAAATCTCAGCAAAAATAGGTCGCCACCCAGCCAGATAGGGGCAGCGCGTGAGGAGAATAGGGACGGGGTGGGACACATTTGGACGGGCAACGTCAGCTCGGAGAATAGTCCCGTCAGGCATAGGGGTATCAAGGATTTGCCAGAGAATATCAGGAGCGGCCACGGTGCCCTCTTTCTGAAAAGAGCTGTGCCCGCCACAATAAGAAGGAGGGGGCGGCGGGCACAGCAGATTGTGTGAGGCAGAAACCTACGTTGACTATGAGTCTACCTGTTCCACCTCAAATTCTGAATGCTGTTTGCCATGGAAAGCCCAAATCGCGAAGGCATAACCAACGGCAGCAATACCGAAGAGGGTGAGGTAGGCGCCTTGAGGGCTCATTCGTACGAGGATCGGAGTGAAAGCGGCAGCTCCCGCTGCAACCAATCGAGCCACAAAAATAATGGTGCCTTGGGCGGTGGTGCGGATTAGGGTGGGGAAGGATTCTTGAGTCCAGACCTTCATAATGCCCTCAAAGGCGAATGCCCCACCAATGCCATTAACGATAGAGACGGCAATCCACGTCCATAAGTGGAATCCGAAGACCACGTAAATCAGGTAGGAGCCAGCGTAGAGTGCTGCGCCAATATAGAAGTACAGCATTCTGTGCTTCGTATCGACGATACGCATAAACCAGGCCATCCAAATAAAGCCAATGGGCATCATGATGAGGGAGACCTGAGCGGTAAATGCTGGATCAAGGCCAATAATATTGAGGTTAATCCAGGTGGTGAATTGGCCGCCAGTATTAGCCGGGACATTGACGAGTGCATAGAAAACGGTGAGACCAATAAAAGGTTTGGCATATTTTGGAGTGAGCAGGACCCGGAGGCTGGCATTTTCAGTTCGGGCTGTCTGCTGACCTGATTTGCGTTCCTCATTGGATTTTAGCCAGATGTCTGACTCGGGAATAGGTAGGCGCAGAATAAGGGTAATCAGCGCAACAATACCCACTTGAGCAAAGAGGATTTGTGCACCAATCTGTCCCATATTGCCAACAAATGACTGGCACACAACAGCACCAAGAATGCCCACAATCCAGAGAATATTAGAGAAGCCAATCAGCTTTCCACGGTTTTCATCTGTGCCTGCTTCCGCAATAGTGGCCAGCGAAACCGGCAAATCAGCACCTGTTCCCAGACCAACAAGACCCATGCCAATGAGGAGCAATGTAAAGTCAGGTGCAAAAACCTGGAAGGCAACGCCCACGATAATAATGATCATGGTGACGGAGAAAACTGACTTGCGTCCAAAGCGGTCTCCAAGGCCTCCACCGAAAAGGGCACCGAAAGCGATGCAGATCGTCAAGGTGCCTGAGGCCATGCCTACTTGGAGGTCTGTAAAGCCTAGGGCCTGTTGATAAATGGCTAATGCGGCGCCGGATGAAACAATGGCGCAAGCGTCAAGATATGAGGCAAGGCCCGCAACGAGAGCCACCCACCATGGGTTGGGTGCGGGGCGTGTTGATGTCATGGACACAGATTCTCCTTCGAACTGTGGATTCTCCTAGGTGTACCGGGTGCACCATTGAAGATTGGCAGAGTGATCTCCGCCAACAAATGAGAACGGTAGCATGAATGAATCGGTTCATCTAGTGATCCACGACATCTTTATAGAGAAAAGGGGAGGCCCAAGTGACGCCAGTAACCTGCGCTGCAGGTGCTCCACTTGGGCCCCGCCCTCGTGAAAAGAACTAGCGCAAGGCAAGCCCCTGCTCATGGAGAATCTCCAAAATAGGGGAGGTCTCTGACCCGCCCGTCCCCAAGGCTTGGCGAATCCGCCGCGTAAACGACGGAATTGGGGAAGAGGTATCCCGCAGGTCGTAATAGTGCTGAACCACTTCGTCATACTCTGCCAGGGTGTCCTCGTAGGAATCCACAAAGGGGTAGGTATCTACCCCAGTGGTCACCGCCAACGGCAGACGCGGCTTAAACTGCGGATCCTGCGCGGGGTGCCCCACCAGCAAACCAAAAATCGGATAGGTTAACCTGGGCAGATTCAAAGCGGCAATAACCTCCCGAGGATCGGTATTAATCGACCCTAAATAGGTCGTGCCTAAGCCCATTGACTCAGCCGCCACCACCACATTTTGCGCCGCTAAACAGGTGTCATACATGGCCTGCATAAAGAGATTTATCCGGCCAAGAGGCTCGTCATCCAGGCCTCCCTCAGCGCGGATCTGCGCATTGCGGTACAGGTCCGCAACGAAGATCAGCAATTCGGCGCGGTCACCACCCACATAGGGCTGGCCCGTGACCGCCGCAATCCGCTGACGGATCGCATGATCGCGGATATGAATAATCGTGAATTGCTGTAAGAAGGCGGTTGTGGCCGTCGCCCGTGCGACTTCAAGCAATGTGGTCATCTGGTCTTCAGAAACAGGAGTATCGGCATAGGCGCGGATCGTGCGATGCCGCATCTGAAGATCAATAGTGTCCGTATGAACAGGGGTCGGGGTTGGCGTAGAGAGGGGGTCGGCAGACATGAGGATCCTTTCGTTCCCCCCATTGTGCCCCTCATTCAAGGTCAGGGAAGCCTCAGGGAGATTTGGGGGGCGTACCCCATATCGGACGAGGGCGGATGCGCGCCAAGATGAACCCATGACTTCCTCAACTACTTCCCTACAGGACGGCATTAAAGCCCAGGGCCTGACAAAAACCTACCAGCGCGGACAGAACTCGGTCCCCGCCCTCGTCAATGTTGACCTTCACCTTCCCCAAGGAACACAAGTTGCCCTAATGGGCCCATCTGGTTCCGGAAAATCCACACTTTTGCACTGTATGGCTGGGATCTTGCGCCCAACCTCAGGAAGCGTCCACTTTGATGGCGCGGACATTACTGGAATGAAAGATAAGGACATCTCCCGGCTACGGCTGTCGCGTTTTGGATTCGTTTTCCAAGACGGCCAACTCCTGCCGGAACTCCCAGCCAATGAGAATGTGGCACTACCCCTGATGCTTCTCGGGTTACCGCGTGCAAAAGCTATGCGCCAAGCCGATGACATGCTGGCAAAACTCGGACTTCAAGGCCTCGGTCCTCACCGGCCTGGTCAACTCTCTGGAGGGCAAGCGCAGCGTGTGTCTATTGCCCGGGCCCTCGTTACCGGGCCTGGCGCGGTTTTTGCTGACGAACCCACCGGTGCTTTGGATCAAAATACGGGCGCCGAAGTAATGGACGTCCTCACCCGTGCCTGTGCGGCCACCGGCGCCAGCCTCATTCTGGTCACGCACGATCCAGGAGTGGCCGCGCGTCTGCCCTACACCATCCATATGCGCGATGGGCAGATTGTCGAAGGAGTACACAATGATGCCTCTTCCTTTTCTGCCACCCCCGCTGCGGCCACACTCGCCAGCGGCGCCACCCCAGTGAGGGCAGCCTTATGAGCGCCTCAGTCACCGCTGCACGCGCCCTTATGGCGGGGCGTGACCGCGCCACCTCCCTGGTCACCATTCTCGCTGTGGCTCTGCCTCACGCGGTCCTCCTGATGGTTGTGGCCGGCGCAATGGCTTTCCTCAACCGTGACGCCAATCCGACCAGCGAGATTATGGCTCGAATGCAACTCGGTGGAGCTGCTGTGATGGCCGCTATTTTGCTGGTGGCACAGGCCGCCACAATGGGTGCAAGTGCGGCCCGCCTGGGAATGTCGCGGCGCTCACGAGACCTGGCAGTACTGCGCCTAATGGGTTTAGATTCAGGCGGAACCCGAATGGCCTGCGTCTATGAAACTCTCTTCCATGCCGCCATTGGTGTGGCCATTGGCACTGTGCTTTATGTGGTGACACTGCCCATATGGGGACTTTTTACCTTCCAGAAAACTCCGCTATCCATCCAGGAAATGTGGATGGGTTTTCTGCCCATGATTGGGGCAGGGCTGGGCATGCTGGTCATTATCGGCCTTTCCGCCCTGGTGGCAGTGCGTCGGGTGACTGTGACGCCACTGGGTGTGGCGCGCCGCGCTAAAGCGCACGGAATCTCTGGTGTGTGGGTAATCGTGGGGATTATTGCTGCTGCCGCATGGTTTTTCTTTGGTCGCTACATCTTTGGGCTAGGCGATATGACCATGGTTGTGGCCATCCTTGCTGTGGTTGCCTTTGTTGCGATGGCGCTCATCAGTTTGGTCGGTTCCTGGACGCTGAGTGTCCTTGGCTGGTTGATGGCGCGTTTTGGGCGTAAAGCGAAGACTGTATTGGCTGGGCGTCGCCTGATGGATGATCCGCGTTCTGTCTGGCGTTCTTATGGGGCTTTGGCGATTGTTGCCTTTATTGCTGGCATTATTCTGCCAGTAATGGGCTTGGTGGCGAATCTTCCTGCAGCAGCTGAACCGGAAATACAGGAAATGAATATGGTCGCGATTGCAGATATTACAACCGGCATGATTTTGACCCTGGGCTTCGCCATTATTCTGGGAACAATTTCCACTGCCGTTAACCAAGCAATCCGCGCTATTGACACGATTGGCGAAACTCGTTCCCTGCTTCACAGTGGTGCCCCGGTGGTGTTCTTGGACCAATCCCGCCGAAGGGAGGTAGGCTTACCTGCAGTTGTTCTTATTGGGGGAGCAATGTTTACAGGGTTGGCCATGTCGCTACCCGCTGTGGGACCGCAAGGTTCCCTCTGGGCGGCAATGTGGACACCACTGATGGGGGTTATTGGGATCGTTTTGGTCCTAGCAGCTTCCGAAGTGGCAAAGCCAATCCGGCGGCGCCTCCTCGAAGAGGAACAACGCAGTGAATAGCATTAACGAGGGCGGGGTTTATTTATTGGCACCACCCCGCCCTCGTTAATCCTTTAAGCCTCAGTGAAGGACCCGCGCAAGGAAGTCGCGGGTCGCTTCTTCATGTGGATCGTCAATGACTTGCGAGGGCGGCCCCTGTTCAACAATCTGGCCGCGTTCTAAGAACACCACGCGATCGGCCACATTCCGGGCAAAGCCGATTTCGTGAGTGGCCATGAGAATCGTGGACCCTTGCTTTTTCACTTCAGTGACCAGGTCAAGCACTTCGCCAACGAGGACGGGGTCCAGGGCCGAAGTAATCTCATCAAGGAGAAGAAGCTCCGGATTGGTGGCCATTGCGCGAACAATAGCGACGCGCTGCTGCTGGCCACCGGATAGGCGATCAGGAAACTCTTTGGCTTTAGCTTCCAAGCCAATGCGTTCCAGTAGCTCCATTCCACGCTTTTCTGCCGCCTCGCGGTCAGTGTTATGGACTTTACGGGCAGCTAAAGTGACATTATCCAGCACTGACATATGTGGGAAAAGATTATAGTGCTGGAAAACCACGCCAATACGGGAACGCACTTTATCGACATTAATGCGCGGGTCCGTAATATCGGTGCCAGAAAGGAAAATCTGGCCATCGTCGATACGTTCAAGCAGGTTAACTGTGCGCAAAAGCGTCGATTTTCCAGAGCCTGAGGCGCCAAGAAGAACGACGACTTCATGGGAGGAGACCCGTAAATCCACGCCGCGCAGGACTGCATTGTCACCAAAGGCTTTGACGACGCCACGGACATCAAGAACGTAGTCACTGGACGTGCGGGATGCTGATTCAGATTCAGATGCCATTAGACAATCCCTCCGCTTTGCTCGCGCTGCTGGAGCTTTTCCGCATACCAATCAGAAAGGCGAATAAAGGGCCAACTAAGCAGAATAAAGAAGAGGCCAGCAACAATATAGGCAGTAAAGTTATAGGTATCGGCCTGCTCGATTTGTGCGGCACGAATAGCGTCAACAGCGCCCAATGTAGAAATCAGGCCAACGTCTTTTTGCATCGAAATAAAGTCATTCATCAGGGCCGGAGTGACTTTACGAATCGCTTGAGGCACGATCACATGCCTCAAGGTTTGTGTATGAGTCAGCCCTAAAGAGCGGGCCGCAGCACGCTGAGACGGGTGGACTGCTTCTAGGCCAGCTCTGAGAACTTCCGAAACATAGGAGGAATAGGTCAGGACTAGGGCAATACCGCCAAGAAATTCAATAGGAAAGCGAATCGTGGGGTTGAGTGCGGGAATGCCAAAGCCCACTAAATACAGGACCACAATAAAGGGGACCCCACGGAAAATATCCGTATAGGCGGCCGCTAGGAAACGCAAAGGGAAAAAGTAGGGGCCGCGTAGAGAACGCACAGTGGCTAGGAGAATCGAGACAATAGCGACCAGAATGGCCGACACAATAAGGACGCGAATATTCAGCCAGAGGCCTTCAGCAACTTTAGGGAGAGCCTTTAGGAAGTATTCCCCATTAAAGAAGGCTTGCTGCGCTGCTGCCCAACCGGGGGAGAAATAGAGAATCGCGACAATGAGAAAGAGAAATAAGATAGAGGAGGTAATGGCAATGCTGACTGATAAACGAGTGCGGGAGCGTCGCCACTGGCGGCGTTCTAGCTCAATATCGCTGACTTTATGCTCGAAATCGCCAAAACGATCTATTGTCGCATCTATGGAGGAAGAGGAGGAAGGAGGCATTAAAGGGGGATTCCTTGGGTGGAGATAAAGAAATGTGCCCCGCCCTCGTCAATGAATATACGAGGGCGGGGCAAAGAATCACTTCAGGACGGGCACCTTTACGGCGTCAGACAGCCACTTGGTTTCCAATTCCTTCAATGTGCCATTCTCGCGGAGCTTATCCACAGCAGCGGTCACCTGCGGGGTTAAGGCCGAGCCTTTAGGCAGAACCAGACCGAAATCTTCACCACCAGTGGTGTCTTCAAACTGGCCAATAATCTTGCCATTATCGAATTCGGCAGCCGACAAATACAGAGCGGTAGGCAGGTCAACAACAATGGCCTCAACCTGACCATTCTTCAGGGCCTGCACCACGTCAACAGAGCCATTGAAGGTCAGTGCTTGCTTCGAGGGGGCAATCACCTCGTCAACAACCTTCTTGCTGGTTGTACCCACCTGAACGCCAAATTGGGTGTCTTTAATCTGCGCTAAAGAGGTGGCCGAAGCAATTGGCTTATCAGCTGTGGTGAGAACAGCCTGAGCGGTGGTGTAATAGGAAGAAGAGAAATCGACAGCTTGTTTACGCTCATCGGTAATGGCGAATTGCTGGAGATTGAAATCCCAGTCTTTAGCGCCTGGAGCAATCGCCGCATCAAATGTGGTGCGCTTCCAGACAACATTTTCCTTCGAGAAACCGAGTTCTTCGGCGACCGCATAGGCTACGGCAGCCTCGAAACCTTCGCCGGATGCTGGATCGTCATTCTCAACCCACGGGGAAAAGGCGGGCTCTCCTGTGGCAATAGTGAGTTTGCCGGGGGTAACAGTGGCGAGCTGGCCTGATTGTGCGCCAGATGCTGCCGCATTGGACTGGGCGGGCGCAGAGCCACCAGCGCAGGCGGACAGGGCGAGGGCGGATGCTGCGGCGGTGGCAGCAAGGGCGCGCAGTGAAACTGGACGACGGGTCATGGGATCTCCCGAGGGTTGAGCCAAGCGGTTCATGTGGCGGACAAAAGTTCACCAAGGTGAAGCCTAATCGGCCTTTGGCGCAGTTCCTAGCCACGTCCGATGGTGAAGATCATGTGACAGGGCGGGTGAGGCTGGGTGCGGGGCCACTATTTCTACTGTTCTAGCAGTTGCCAGTCCTCCCAGGTGAATTCTGGCGAGACAATACACGTGGCCAATGCCACCCCATTTCGGGCAAAAGTGCGCTGCCAGGAACCTGCAGGAATAAGGAATTGTGGGGCCGGGGCCGTGGTGCCGCCACGAAGGATAACGGGGTTGGAATCCGGTGTTGGGGCAGGGCCGGTGCCTCCGCGGTGGATTTCCAGGTCACCTGGGCCATGCCACAGCCACAGTTCATCAGAATGAACCAGGTGCCAATGGGCTTCTTGATCGGTGTCAAGAAGGAAAATAATGGCACTCGCTGTGGCGCGCGGGCCGCGTTCGGTGGTGACTGGGGTTGGCGCCGTCCACGTGCGGCGATACCAACCGCCTTCCGGGTGGGGGTCCAGGCCTAGGCGCTCAATAATGGCGGCAGCCTGCGGGGAAGGGACTGGGGTATCAGGCCTGGTCATCGGTGTCCTTCAGTAGGGGAATGTAGTGTGACGAGGGCGGAGCGGCGGCTAATTCGGAGATTTCAGGTTATTGCTCACGATCAGTCCTTCAAGCGGATTGATCGAAGGCCGTTGCCTGCCTCAAAGAGCTCAAAGTCTGACCGGTATCGTTCGCGCCAGTCAGGCTCGAACTCTGACAGCAGAGCTTCGGGGTCTACATGACCACTTGCAAACTCGAAGATAAGATCAACGCGCTGAGCTGCGTAGAGAATAATAGGCGTGACCGGAGCAGGTGGAGATAAAGGCATCTCAAACCAGGAAGCCACCTCGTCAACCATGTAATGCTTCGCGACCAGATCGCATGCGGCAAGCAAACTGGCAATCCGCATTCGGTTAGCCCCCGATGCCTTCTCGCCTTTCCGCCACTTCTGCACTGCTGGAACACTAACATTGAGCATCCGGGCGATATCGCGCCATGCAAATCCAAGATCAGCAAGTTCCGCAAGCATTGATGTCACGCTGGACTTTGCGCGCTTACTTGCTGCTCTGCGCCATTCTTCCTCGTGACTGTGCTTATGAAGCTCATCAACATCGTTATGGCGAGCGCGGGCGACACTCCGTCTTTCGCTGACCTGTGTAGTCAAACCTGAACGAGCTTGTTGTGCCTCACTCAGATTCTGAACCAAGGCGGAATTAGCTGCTGTGGCAAGTGATTCCAGTGCTAAGCCAACAGCGGCATTGCGCACTTGAGCATCACTCATTTCCCCAGTGCTCCCTCACCCGCCTCATGATACCTATAGTGAAACCAAAACGACAACTACTATGTTGTCTTCGATATGTAAGCATGAGCACTCAAAGACGCGCGCCATTCGCCTAGGTTTCTGTGCAAGGGGCATGACTGTCACCGGGTGTCGGGTATATCTGTGGTCGCGCCCCGTCCTCGTGCCACTAAAGATCTCTCACTGTGTCCATAAGCAATGCATCAAGGTCCTGGACTAGAACTGGCAAATGTTCCTTTGCTGTCGTAACGAGTATGTCAAGATCGAGTGACCAGTAACCGTGGACAACGCGGTTACGTGTGTCGATTGAGTTCCGCCACGGGATTTCTGGATGTGCTCTTTTGAAGTTCGCAGATACTTTGCTGGCGGCCTCTCCTAGAACAGTGAAATTCCACTTCAGTGCATCAATCCGCAGTACATCATTTGGTAGTTCTTGAGGCGTTGATGATGCGACAATTTCGAGGATTCGGCAGCATGCGTCACGCATTTCAGTGAGGAAAAGTATGTCAGAGCGTTGCATAGAGAGGACGCGCATCCTTCAGGACTTGGTGGCGAATAAGTGGATGCAATGCCTGACGGGAGACAAGATCGACAGGCCGGTTAAAGATCCTGGCAAGTTCGTCAGAGAGATCTGTAATCTCCCAGCCAAGGTGTTGACCCGGCGCGAGTTCGTAGAGAAGGTCAATATCGCTATCAACACGGTGGTCCCCGCGCGCAACAGAACCAAAAATATCCAAGCGCCCGATTCCGTAGCGGGCGCACACCTCCGCAATAGCGTCTAGGTTCACGTCAATTGCAGGCATAGCAACAGTCTATGCGCAAGGGGCATGACTGTCACCGAGTGTTGGGTATATCTGCGGTCGCGCCCCGCCCTCGTTAATGGAAAAAGATGAGGGCTGGGACTGCCGATGGCAAGCGGAAATAGCGCGGGCGGACCTTAGGCGTTCCAGCGGGTCTGGCCTTCAATAATCGTGGCGACCTGGCGGCTAGCCCCGTTGCGTACTACCTCGTCAATGGTGCCAATAATGTCAGTCACCGGCACGTCAATAGCGACCATATCGGCTAACGCTCCTGACTGTAGTTGCCCCACGCGCTCAGGACCGGTACCCAGCCCAAGGGCAATCGCCCCGCCAAGAGTGGCAGCATGCAGGAGGCGACGCGACAAATCCTGGTCGTCATAACCCTGACGGCGCGCCAACTCCCACAGGACGGCCACATCCTCCAACACATCCAAACTTGGAGACGACGCCAGAGAATCTGTGCCCACTGCAATCTGATTGCCCTCACGCAAATAGGCGGCCACTGGCGGCTCATCAAGACCAATCACCGCATTTGACCGCGGACACAAAGCCACAGCCGTGGAACGCGCCCGTAGGCGACGGCGATCATCAGCAGTCATATACACGCCATGGGCAATATGACAATCCGGCCCTAAAACCCCTAATTGATCAACGAATTCCGTCGCAGAAAAACCAACCCCCGCATTACGCATAGCAGTAAAAGAATGCGTCGTCCCAGTGCGCCATAATTCCGCTAAATCGCCGCCCCATTCTAAATCCTCCCAGCGAGCCTCCATTTGTGCTTCTCCAAGGTGAATATGAAGGCGCAAACCGCGGCGGCGAGCCAAATCTGGGACCTCTAAAAGAGGAGCAACTTCCAAAGAATAGGGCGCATGTGGGGAAATGCCAACAGCTGGGGGAGTAGGCATGGCATCTAATGCGGCGGCCACCTGAGCCGCGCCATTAGACCCCCATTCCTCATTAGAAAAACCCATGACTTCCCAATAGGCAACGCCATGCATTCCGGCATCGTGGAGGGCGCTGGCCGCTTCCGGGTCAGTGACCACATCAGCGGCAGTGGTGGTGCCAAAGCGCAGCGACTGGGCAGCGCCATCGGCAGCAGCAGAAGCAAAGTCGAGGCCGCCCGCGTCGTAGACCACGTCAAAAGCGCGCATCCACTGCTCAAAACCGGAGTATTGACGCTGCCCCACCTGGTGCATTCCCGTGTACTGGAGGTGAGTGTGGGCATTGACGAGGCCTGGCATCACAACGCCATCAATGTGGGTTTCCGTGGCGGTAATACCGCGTTCAGCTAGAGTCGCCAGCACCCAATCGCGCGAGCCCACATGCTCAATCCGACCATCACGCACAGCAATTGCACCTCCGAGAACTGAAGGCGCAGTAATAGGAATCACCAGGTCAGCAGACCATATGTGCATGGGGGAAGGATCGGCGGAGGCGCTGGGCAGGTCAGTTGGGGCGGAGGAAGTGGAAGGCGAACCGGTGGTCACGAAGGGACTTTCTAGGTGGGTTGGTGGGGTAAATAGTGAGGGCATATGGACGAGGGCGGGGCGCCGATTCATGGCATGGCCCGCGAACGAGCCGCGAGCGCCTTAACTGTAAATCACTGCACCTCATTCCAAATAGTCAGCGCTGCCGCAGCCACTGCATTATCAGCTTCTACGGGAAGAGGGTGAAGGCCTGGCGGGAGCGGGTGTGGAGTGGGGGAGGCGGTAAGTAAATAGCGCAGCGCCGCCACTTGCACAGCAAAAGACAAATCCATGATTTCAATGGGATTACCTTCTCCAGCTGTGCAATTCAGGCATTCGCCTCGATCAAGAATGGTGAGGCGGCGTGCTGTGTTTGCGTGGGTCTTGTCAGGCGCCGATGCGGCAAGAGGAGCCCCGCCCTCGTCACGAGGAAAAACAGCGGTAGGGATCCATAAATGCTCAACAGCCCTGCGCGGGTCTTCTTCCCAGGTGGCGCCTGCGGCTACGGCGTCGGCCCACGCGACTTCGCCATCAACGCCGCCAATGACGAAAATAACGGCGCCATCGCGGGCTGCCTGGAGGACTTCCAGCGAGATGGTGTCAGCCACGCCCGTTGCTGAGACAATCCAGTCAGCGCTGGCTGCCAGTTCCGTCAATTCGCCAATTGTGCACCCATCCATCTGGGCTTGAAGTGCGCGAACGGGGTCGAGTTCGGCGACTGCACTATCGGCGCCCAGGGCTCGGACCAGGCGGGCAAAACCGCGACCCACATCGCCATACCCGGCCACAACAACGCGCTTGCCGCGCAGGTCTACCCCGCGCCCATCCGGATCCAGCAGGTCCAACGTTGTGAAAAGGCAGGACTGCCCCGTCCCATAGGCGTTGTCAAAAAGGGTCTTTGACCTCGCGTCATTGCTGGCCACCACTGGGATGCGCAGATCTGCCTCCATTGTGCGTAAAGGCCGCAGGCCAGAGGTGGTTTCCTCTGCGGCGCCAATCATGGTGGCGAGAGCTGTGGGGGCGAGGTCCGCCTGGTGGGCGCGGCGAATCAAATGCGACCCGTCATCGAGGAGAATCTGCTGGGATCGGGCCAGGAAATCCTGGGCGAGCTGGGCTTCCTCCTCGCGGGTGGCATGCGGGTCAGCGAAGACGGCCAGCCCTTGGGTGCGCAACTCGTCGGCCACATCGGCGCGGACCTCATTGGCATGCCCGAAAACGCTGACATCGGCGCCAGCCTCGGCCAAAAGCAGGGCGAGGACAGCCGTTTTTGGCTCTAATACAAGGGAAAGCCCTATACGCAGGTCCTGCAGTGAGGGTGCGGCCGACTTCAGGTCAGCCACCGCGCGGCTAGTGACAGGCATATGGGTGCGCGCCCAGGCAATGCGCTCGCGGGCAGGGGCGGCGTCAGCGGCGTAAGGGTCCGTGAGGGGCGTGCCATTAGCGGTAGTCACGGCAATGGGGCTGGTGTTATAGACGTGAACAGTGGCGAGGGCGGGGCGCGGACCTGCACAGGGGGCGGGTGCGGTGTCGCTGGTGCGCTGTGCGCCGGGTAGCGCTGGTGGCGGCGCTGCCGGTGGTGCTGGTGGCGGCGCTGCTGGTGGTGCCAGCTGCGCGCCATCTAGGTGAAACACTGCCTGGATGGGGGTGCCTGGCGGGATGTCGTGCGCCGAGGTATAGGGGCGCCCGCCCAGGCCACGCAGGAGCGCGGCGAGCTGCGCGGCTACCTCTGTCATGCCCGCAGTGTGCGGCGACGAGGTGGCTTCGCCCTCGTCAATAAGAAAAGTGCGACCGCAGATCAGCAGATTTGTGGCGGCGGCGAAGCGACGGAGGAGGACCTGGGCGTGCAGGTGAGAGTTCACCCCGCGACGCTACCACGGGAGCGGGCCGCGAGAAGTTATGTAGGCGAAACTGACATATGGAAGCGAAAAATGCCGGATAGCGCCTACACAACTCAGAATCGCCTCCACAACTTCCCAGCGCGACAGTGACTATGCGCGGGATGCGCCGGCCAAGTTATGTCAGCGTTGGGAAGATATGTAAGAGCCGGGGAGGTTCCCAACGCCTACTTATGTTCCCAACGCCTACGTATGTTGAGAGTTCTGTGGTGCGCTGTGGATTGCTAGCGCCCAGTAGTGTGAAGCCAGTGCTCGAAGGTGGGGCCGACGACTTCCGTTCCCGGATCGGGCAGGAGGCCGCCATTGCGGAATGCTTTCCCATATCCGGTGGGCAACACAATGGGGGTGGGGATTAATCCACGAGGGCGGGGGCTGCGCCTAGCCAGATCCAACAGGGTCAATTCCTGCGGGCCGGCCACATCAATACGGTCTTCACGGCGCACGCCTGCTGCGCACTCGGCGAGAACCTGGGCGGCGGCGCTGAGAGCTAATGGCTGAATACGCATAGAGGGGACCAGACCAAAAGGGCCGATGTGATTTCTTTGCATGACTTGCACGCCGAACTCGAACCACTGGGTGGTGCGCACAATCGATAGGCGGCGGCTACTGGCTTTTGCGGTGTTTTCTTGCGCGATTTTCCCGGTGTAATAGCCATAGTCTCGGACTTTCGGGCGGTCACATCCGACAATGGAGAGTTGAATATGGAGGGCGTCATAGTGGTTGGCAGCGGTGGAGACGCAGGTGGCAGATTGGGTGAAAAACTCGGTGGCAGTGCGGGCGTTGATGGTATTTATTCCGGTGGCTTCGATAAAAACATCGGCTGGGCCCAGGGTGGTCGGGTCATCACGAGTGAGGTCGAAACCGGTGGAGCGTGAGGCCAGGCGCGCATTGAGTCCAAGGCGGGTGCAGGCTGCGGTAATGGCGGCGCCGGATGCTCCGCCACCAAGAATAACGACGTCCATTGTGTGCTCCTTGTCCTCTTGATTGTGTGACCCTCTACGAATGTAGAGGGTGTGAGAACTATACGATAGTAGAGCTCGCTGTGAAAGGGTGGGTGCGACATACTGGGTGTCACTCAGGGCGCAATAAAGGGAGGACTTATGGATCGGCGAGCGGATATTGCCCGCGCAGGAATCCGCCTAATTGCTGCTGGTGGCACGCACGCGCTGACACATAGGCAGGTCGATAGGGAGGCAGGCCTGCCTGCTGGATCCACCTCCTACTATGCGCGGACTCGCCGCGACCTGGTGCGTTTAGTGTGCGAGCAGCTCTCCCTTGATGGCATGGACGAGGCCGGGGCACAGGTTATTCCGCAGCACCTGAGTGTTGAGAAAGCCACCGATATGGTGGTGGCACTGATGGAAACAATGGCGGGCCGGCGCGAAGCTCAGGCTGCTCGGTTTGCTTTGATGTTCGAGGTGCGTGACGACCCTGAACTGCGGGCGCAGTTAACCTCAGGTGCTCAGGTTCGCTTAGATTTAGAGGCGTTGGCTTGTGATCTTTTGCAGGCAATAGGGGTACGGGATGCTGATAGGGCAGCGCCAACTTTTGTCGCCACCATGGATGCGCTGCTGATGTATCAGGCTGTTGAAGCCGCACCTATTGATATGCGCGACGCAGTGCACGCCTACCTCAAAGGCCTGTGTGACTAGCGTGGTGTGGATTGGTGATTAATGTGCGATGTGATGACGGCGTCCACAAGTTATGTAGGCGAAGCTGACATTTGGCAGCAAAAAACGCCGTATAGCGCTGACACAACTCAGAATCGCCTACATAACTTCACGCCGCTATGAAGCCGGTGCTAAAAGAGGGGCCAGGAGCGTGGCGATGGTACGCGGGTTGGCGCTGGCGCTAAGTGAGCGCTGAGTGGTCAGTCCCAACATTGTCAGATGTAAAAGTTTCGCTGCATCCTTGGGGGAAATATGGTCTCCAATAAGACCGGCATTCTGCAACTGTGTCACGGCCGCCGCAATATAGCCGTGAATCCGTACAAAATGCGCCTGGCAGAGTTCCCGCAGGTCATCATTGCGACTGCATGCGCTCCATAGATCCATTGTCACCCGGGCAACATCAGCCTGAGTGCCTGCCAGCTCCACTTTCAGATTCCAGGCTGCCTCCAGTGCAGTAGTCAAAATATCCTCTAGGTTGCCCTGAGATGGTGCCCCGGCCTCGTGAAGAGAAAAATCCGTCCCCTCAAGGTGATCCCCAATGGAGGCGAACCACCCCTCAATAATGGTGCGAACAATAGAGGTGCGGCCATTGGGGAAGTAGCGATAGACGGTCGATGAGGACATGCCAGCCTCGGCAATAATCTGGTCCATGGACATTGTGTGAATGCCATGACGAATCATGCACTGCAGCGCAGCAGCGAGGATGCGTTGCCGTTGACCTTCTTCGTGGGTGGCGCTCAGTTTGGGCATAGAGCCAGAATATGCGCCGCGACGTTGTGGTGGGGGTGACTTCTGCCAGGGCGTGGTGCCTGTGCATTGCTCCGCCTAGCAGCCCACCCCCAAAGCGAAACGATCGTTGTGTTTTGCAAACCGCCCCGCTAGGCTAAAAGAAAACGATCGTTTCGATTTAAGGAGTGTGTTATGCGCACCCTCGATGCCGCCTCCGCCGGTTTCCACACCTTCACCGCTGACGCGGAAGTGAACTTCCAACTCAACCGTTGGCTGGAAAATCTGAGCCCGCACGGAATGGAGGACCTGCGCAGTCTTGGCTCCACCAGTCGCAGTCACGAACAATGGCGCACGGATCTGCTCGCCCTCGCACAGCGGGTCCGCGCAGACGGGCGCCCCTTTGACGCGGCCTACTACCTACGTGCCGCCGAGTTTTTCACCCCACCCACTCATCCTGATAAACAGCGCCTTCGCCGCGAGTTCCTCTCCATCATTCGTAGTGAATGCGGCGTGACCCCCATTTCTATTCCCTACGAGGACGGGGCGCTGCACGCCTATGACCTCCAACCAGAAGGGCCGGTCACCGGTACATGGGTCGTTTTTGGTGGATTCGACTCCTATATTGAAGAATTCCTGCCGATCCTCCACGCTGCACTCAGCGCCGGGCGCCGCGTCATTGCTTTTGAAGGCCCCGGCCAAGGATCAGTCCTGGAAGACTACGGACTGGTGATGACTCCACGGTGGGACCTGCCCACACGGGCTGTGTTGGACTATTTCGCTCTGGATGCTGTGACCCTGGTGGGCATCTCACTTGGAGGACTATTAGCTATTAATGCTGCGCCTGGCGAGCCACGAGTTCGCCGCGCGGTCGCCTGGAACTCAATGGATGACTATTACAAGGTGGCTATGTCTGTTGCCCTGCCGGGCGCCGCGCGCCTCGCTGACACAGTCAGCCGCCATATTCCCATGCCGATTCTTAATGCCGCTTTGCGGGCGATTGCTGCGCGCCGGCCCCTAGTGGACTGGGGGCTCTGGCAGGGGCAACACGTTTTCGGAGCGGCATCCCCCGCAGAGTTCCTACGAAAAGCCGCCACAATGCACACGCGCGCGACTTCGCCACATGTGCGCGCCGATGTACTGCTCCTTCAAGGAAATGAAGATCACTATGTTCCTGCAGATCAGCACCATCGCCAGGGGGCTGCACTCACGGGCGTACGGAGCCTGACAATGCGGACATTTACTGCAGCTGAGGCGGGGCAGCATCACTGCCAGGTCGGAAATATGGCCCTCGCACTGCGCACCATTGTCGAGTGGGAGCAGAGTCTGGAACGGTAGCAATAGGCGGGATTCGATTGACGAGGGCGGGGAGCCGGAACAATCCGAACCCCGCCCTCGTCAATAATGCACATAAGTGCACCTGCCCTCTGGCTCCAATTCGCCCACCCACTTAGACGCAGGCCCCAGCGAGCCACGACAATAGAGACATGACCTCTACCCCAGCATCGCCCACCGCGCCCCAACCAACACCCACACCGGCCGCAGACCTGCCCATTGGCGCAGATATTCGCCTCATTGTCACCGATATGGATGGCACACTACTGGCACCCGATAAATCAACACCCGACGATTTATGGCCGCTCCTTGACGAATTAGCGCAGCGCGGAATTGTTTTTGCTCCCTCATCTGGGCGCCAATGCTGGACCCTGCTGGATATGTTTGATCGCGTGCGCGAAGGCCTAACGGTCATTGCCGAAAATGGCGCTATTGTCATGCGCGACGGTGAAGAAATTTCCTCCACCCCATTAGACGTTCCCACCATTCAAGCCGTTATTCCACTGATTCGCGCCCAGCAAGAATCGGGCGTGGATTGTGGCCTGGTGATGTGCGGAAAAAATAGTGCCTATGTGGAACGAGGCGACCAGCCTTTCCTTGATCAAGTCGCCCCGTATTATCACCGAACCCGCGTGGTCGAAAACCTTAGTGACACTATTGCCGCTATTGATTCCGGCGAAATAGACGACGCCATTATTAAACTCGCGCTTTTCTGCTTTACCGACATTATCCCGCCCGCAATGGCAACATTAGCGACCTTTTCTGGGACCCACCAATTCCTGGTCTCCGGCCACAATTGGGCTGACCTTCAAACGCAGGGAGTGGATAAAGGCGTGGCCGTTGCCGCCCTACAAAAGCACCTTGGCGTCACGCCCGCGCAAACCCTCGCCTTTGGCGATTTCCATAATGACCTCGGAATGCTGGCTGCGGCTGACCACTCCTTTGCTGTCACCAACGCCCACCCTGATGTCATCGCCGCCGCCCGCTACATTGCGCCCTCCAATGCCGATGGGGGAGTGCTCACCACTATCCGCGCAATCCTGGAGATGTAGAGGCAAAGCCCGGAGCGGGCCAGGTGCGTTGCACTGTTGCGCAGCGGGGTGCCATGCCGCGTGCCACTACAGATAAACGAGGGCGGGGCCGGAATAATCCGAACCCCGCCCTCGTCAATACTGTGATGCGGCAACACGCATATGCGCTGCCGCTACAGCCTCACTTTGCGGCTGGACCGTCAACGTCGCCAGTGGCATCCTCAATAAAAGCAGCACGCTCGGCGTCAACTGCGGGAACAACGGTGTCGCTTTCAAGGTCAGCCCAGTACTCTTCAGCCCACGGATCTTCAATGGGCTGGCTGCGCTTCCAGACCAGGTATGCCACGCCAGCAGCGGCGGCAGTAGCAGCAGTCCACCCCAGGGCGCGCAGGAAACGACGCTTCCGGCGAACCTTCACAGTGGGGGTAGCAAGCGCGCTTGTCGAAGCGCGACGAATAGCATCAGCTCGTTTCAACAGAGTACCTTCCGTTTGGAGTGCCTGACCGGACTCTTCTACAGCGCGCGACAGGCGAGGAATGTAGTCCTCAACGACGCGCTCGCGGGCATCGGCGATCAGCGGCTTAGCCTTATCAGCTGCATCTGATGCACGGTCAGCAGCATTTTCAATAATGGGGGTGGCGCGTGAAATGGCGCTTTCCAGAGCGGCCTGGGCGCGCGGGGCAGCCCAGTCAATGCCCTGTTCAGCCAAATCGGCTGCCTTAACGGCGACGCGGCCAGCGTGCACCGCCACAGCATCACGCAGTTGCAATGCTTCTGTTCGCAACTTGTCGGTGTCGATGTTCGAGGTCTTGGACATCGGGGTCCGCCTTCCTTAATTTTTCCTGCGCGGTGCCGTCAGGTGGCCGACGGCGCATACGCCTCTAATTGTGCACTGCAAATGTGTGACATGCAGCCCAAGTCTTCGACTTCACTTCTCGCCCGTTGTGTGAGGGCACGTCCATGATGGGACGATACTGTCATGGAAACCACGATTCACACCACCCTTGGTGACATTCGCCTTGAACTTTTCCCCCAGCAGGCGCCAAATACGGTCAAGAACTTCGTTGATCTGGCCACTGGTGCCCGCGAATGGACCGACCCGGCAACTGGCCAGCGCACAACTCGCCCCCTCTATAACGGGGTGATTTTCCACCGTGTGATTCCCGGTTTCATGATCCAAGGTGGTGACCCGCTGGGCACCGGCACAGGCGGCCCCGGCTACACCTTTAATGACGAAATCGTTGCTGAACTCACCTTTGACCAGCCCTATTTGTTGGCTATGGCCAATGCGGGCAAGCGCGCCGGCAAGGGCACTAACGGCTCGCAATTCTTCATTACCGTTGCCCCCACCCCGTGGCTTCACGGCAACCACACCATTTTCGGTCGCGTCATTGACGAGGAATCCAAGCGCGTCGTTGATGCCATCGTCGCAGTTCCCACCGGCGCCCAAGACCGTCCCATTGAAGAGGTCTCTATTACATCCGTTGACGTCTCCCAGTGATCGCTGTGGATGAACGAGGGCGGGGTGCCCGGCGCATGCCCGCAAAGGGGTGCTGGTGCAATCGGGCCCTGCGCGGCGAGATCCGGCCCCGCCCTCGTCCCACAATGCCTCACTACTGACCCCAGAGAATCCAGTGATATCTCATGACTGACCTGCCCAGATACGGACAGCGTTCCGACCCGGCTGCCGCACCCGCCTGCCCGCGCCACCCCAGCGCACAAAGCGTGGACTACTGCAAAAAATGCAACCGACCAATGTGCGTTCAATGTGCAATCCGCACAGATGTGCGCTCTATTTGTGTGGATTGCTCCAGCACTGTGCGTCAACGGATTCAGCCGAGAGGTACCGTGGTCACTTTCGGACTCATTGCGCTGTGTGTGGGGATTTTCCTCATCGGACTGGTGTCAGATGGCTTGTGGAGGCTGCTGGCTTTCGCGCCCGATGTCGGTGCGGGCCAGCCATGGCGTTTTCTGACCACTGCTTTCCTGCACTCAGGATTGTGGCACCTGGGCTTTAATATGCTCGCCCTATATTGGGTGGGGCAGTCTTTGGAGAAGCTCCTTGGGCATTGGCGCTTTGCGGCGATCTATCTGCTGTCCGCTATTGGCGGAACGCTGATGGTGCTGGCGTGGGTCTTGGTGGAGCCAGGGACGTGGATGCAGGTCACGGTGGGTGCTTCGGGCGCGGTTCTTGGGCTTTTTGGAGCGGTCCTGACATTGCAGCGCCAATCGGGCCTGGATACGCGGCAAGTGGCCATTCTGATTGGGATTAACGTGGTCATTGGCTTCCTTGTGCCAAATGTGTCCTGGCAGGCTCACCTGGGTGGAGCCCTGGTTGGGGCGGCCACGGCGTGGGCATTGACGGCTGTTGGCCGGCCGCGTGCAGGGGTGACTGCGCGGACCCAGGAAATCCGTTCAATTGGTACTGCGGCGGGAATTGCGGTGGCACAGTTGGGTCTGATTGCTCTGCTGTACATGGCGATTCTCGAAATCCACGGGTAGAACGGGGAAAATGTGGGGAAACCTGGCTGGCATTTGCTGGCCAGGTTTTTTCATTGGCGAGGGCGGGGCGCGAAATGGGAGGGTGCTGCACCTGCCAGAACTGATAAAGCGCCGCGAGGACGCCGGCGCTGGAATCGGGCGGGCTGACAAAGCGCCGCGAGGATGGGATTTCGGGGCCGCGTCTTCATTGTGGGCGCGCCTTGTCAGGCGGGGCCTCTTCTCTGTTAAAGCCGACCTGGGAAAATGCACGGGTTCCGAGTCTGCGTAGTGACAAAGCGCCGCGACGACGGAATTGTCGCGCCGAACTTTCATTGTGGCGGCGGTTTGTCCAGGTGAAGGTCTGTGTTGGAATTGGCGACCTGCGGAAATAGCGGGAGCATGTTCGGCCGGGACTGATAAACCGCCGCGACAACGCTTTTTCCACGCTGAACTTTCATCGTGGGCCCGGTTTATCAAGAAAACCGGGACCTCACCTTCGCCGCTCCGTATATCAAGGATCAAGCAGCCCGAGTTCTCTCTTCCACAAGCACCCAGCCAGAAGTTAGGCTTACCTTAATTACTGGGCTGCGTTACACCCGTTCCCCACCCCAATCCACTACCGCCATTATTGGAGGATGCATGTCTCACCCCTGGGAACTTTATGACCATCTGATTGACCAGATCCCCGCAGATGTGCGTGTCACCAGCGCTGTGCGCAATGGACAGTGGTGCCGTGTGTCATCTGACGAAGGCGGATGTGGAATGGCTTTCAACTTCCCAGTGGAATCCCGCCCTCGTCAATGCCTGGATGAGGACCTGGTAGGAATGCCCCTGCGCGACGCCGCAGCCCTTGCCCGCAGTTGGAACTTTGCTGAAGCAGGAATAGGGATGGCAGCCCTCAACGCCTGGTATGCGAATCCAGATCGCGCACTGGCCAGCGGTTTTACCCCGACCCTGATGAATAACTTCGCTCATCTTTTTGACCCGTGGGCGGAAAACTCGCGTGGTAAAAGGGTCGGGATTATCGGCCACTTTCCTTTCGCCCCACGAGCTCTGCCACATGTGGGAGAACTACTGGTATTCGAGCGATCGCTCCGCGATGGTGACTACCCAGATAGCGCCGCCGAATACCTCTTGCCAACCTGCGACATTGTCTTTATTACAGGGTCAGCTTTTGTGAATAAGACGGCGCCGCGACTGTTGGAACTGAGCCGTGAATGCCCCGAAGTGATTGTTGTTGGCCCATCCACACCGGCTTCCACAGCCCTGTTAGAAGCCGGAGCGACCTCTGTTCTGCCCTTTGTTTGCGCAGATGGAAGCGTATTAGAGCAGGGGCTTGGAGGGAGCCTTTTAGGGGGTATGTATGACGCCGGATACCGGGTGGAAACCCACCGTCCGCGCTGACTACGCACAGGCTGAGGGGTCTTCATCCACAATCACTACGCGAAGGTGTGGATAACCGGCAAAGTCTAAAAGTGGGTCTGACAAGTGATAACGCTAGAACTGCTGAATCTCATGCCTGTGATTTGTCCACCTGTGTGGACGCGCCTGTGGATAACTTGTCTTACAACTATGGGTGCAGGTTTCCTTGTCTTGCTACGAGGGCGGGGCGCACCAGGAAAAAGGTGCGGGCTTCGCCCGTCTCGCATGAGGGCTGAACAGTGGTGAGTGGCATAACGCCAAGGGCCCGTTTGCTCTGTTCAAGAGCAAACGGGCCCAGGTGTTAACAACAGGCGCCTACCTCCAGCGCATTGTCATAAAGAAGCCCACGAGCATAATGCCCAGGCCAATGACCAGATTCCACCAGTTAATCCCAGGGATGGGGTATTGGCCAGCGGAAATGTAATAGACAATGAGCCAGATCAATCCCACTAGGAGCAGGGTGATAAAAGCAGGTGCCCACCATGCTGGGGATAGGGGCATCCCATCAGTCCACGACGCAATCTCGGTGTCAGCGACAGCGTCATGTCCGTCTTTCTTTTTACGCTTCTTCGACTCAGGCACGTCGTTCCTTCCTGCGGGACATGCCCCACTTATGGGATTGGGGCGGGGTGCCGCGAGCGGCGACACCGTCCCTAGCCTAGTCTCGTATTGGGAACAAGTGAAAGCACGTGGCCGAGGAGATCTCAGTGGCTGGAAACACCATCTCACCCTCATCGCCCGACCCTGGGCAGGAGGTGTCTCCGCCCTCGTCAATGCCAAAACGACGCATACGACGAATGTCCTTAAGGGAAATGGGTGCAGTCCTCATTGTCACCATGGCCAGCGGCCTTCTTTTCCAGATTTCCGCGGATTCAGCGCGATCCCACGCCCAGGACGGTGACCTGGTGTCCTTGGTGCGCAGCCAACAAGAAGAAGTTGCTGACCTCCAACAATCGCGAGATGAACTCGCAAAAGATGTCACCACTTTGACTCAAGGAACAGGCGCCACCTCACAGTCAGATGGTCGCGCCATCCAATCTCAAGCAGTGAGAGGCCCCGGAATTGTTGTCACTCTCACTGATGCTCCGCCAGGGAAAATCCCTGAGGGAGCTTCCCCTAATGACCTGGTGATTCACCAGCAGGATATTGAAGACGTGATGAATGCCATGTGGGCGTCAGGTGCTGAAGCAATGACTGTTCAAGGGGAACGTGTCACTAATCGGACAGTTATCCGCTGTATTGGAAATGTCATTTTGGTTGACGGTGTCTCATTTTCTCCGCCCTATGAGATTGCCGCGATTGGTGACCCTATGGGAATGGCCAGCGGCGTCGAGTCAAATCCGCGGATAGTGAACTATCAGAAATATGTGACACGGTATGGCCTAGGTTGGCATTTGGAAACCCGGCAAGACATCGAAATGCCGGCTGCAACTACTCATCTCGGTCCAGGTGAGGCAAAGGTGGTGAAATAAATGGCCGTTGGACGGGTCGCAGGACACATTCGCAGGGAAACTCCTGCCCGTGGGTTCTGGTACGGCTTTATTGGTGTTATTGGTGAACTGTGTATTACTGCCGCAGGGGTATTAGCGTTATTTGCTTTCTGGCAGGTGTACTGGACCAGTTTTGAAGTTGAGGCTCCGCGGCAGGAAAAAATTACTGCCTTCGAAAAAGAAAATGCGCCCACCAAGAATCAGGGTGTCGAAGAATTTTCTGAACCTCCACCCTTTGCCATTGACACTCCTGACGGGGAAATTTACGGCCTCCTGCATTTCCCGACCTGGGATTGGATGAAAACGCCCCTGGCTCAAGGGACAACCGACTACGTGTTAGATCAAGGCTTCGCTGGTCACTATGACGAAACGGCTCAACCTGGAGGCGTTGGGAATTTCTCTGTTGCAGGGCACCGCCTGACCCAGGGCAATAATTTTCAACGGGTCGAAGAGTTAAAAGAGGGAGATCCTGTTGTGGTCAACCTCAAAGACTACTATTTAACCTACCGAGTTGTTCGTACCCAGATTGTGGCCGCTGACGATCCGGATAATATTCGCGTCATTGCTCCCGTTATTGATGACATTAGCTTCAATAAGACCCCGACTGAGCGCTGGATGACAATGACGACCTGTCACCCCATGTGGAATAACCATGAGCGCTTTATTGTCCACCTCAAATATGAGTCCTGGACACCTAAAGATAAGGGCGTTCCACCTGCATTAGTTGACCAGCCAGCCTCGTAAATACTAGGAGCTTCCCGTATGTATGCATGGATTTTCCGGCATTTGCCGGGCCCTCTATGGCTGCGCATTATTCAGTCATTGGTCCTGATTGCCGCCGCTATTTTTGCTCTTTTCCAATGGGTTTTCCCGTGGCTGCAAACCTATTTCGATTTAGGGGCATCCTCAGTGGGCTAGGCTGATATCCCACGTCACGTTACTGCGCAGAAGGAGACCGCCATGGCTCGTATTTTATGTATCGACAATTACGACTCCTTTGTGTGGACCATTGTGGGTTACCTGAGGCATATGGGTGCTGAGGTGGATGTTTGTCGTAATGATGCGGTGCCCGCCACCTGGTGGGAGGCGGGGTACGACGGGGTGTTGATTTCCCCCGGCCCTGGTGACCCTAAAGGGGCAGGCGCATCTTTGCAGGTCATCAATGATTGTGCGGAGCGTTCCATTCCGATGCTGGGGGTTTGCCTGGGCACTCAGGCCCTCGGAGAACTTTTTGGCGCCACCGTGACCCATGCGCCCGAGTTAATGCATGGGAAAACCTCGGAAATTACCCATGATGGTCGCGGAGTTTTCGCAGGGGTCTCTTCGCCATTAACGGTCACCCGCTATCACTCATTGGCGGTTGATCCAGCTACGGTGCCCGATACCCTAGAAGTCAGCGCCACCACCGATAGTGGCATCATTATGGCTCTGCGCCACCGCAGCCTGCCGCTGGAAGGCGTCCAATTCCACCCGGAGTCGGTGATGACTAAAGAGGGCCACAAGATGCTGGCCAATTGGTTGGCCGCCTGCGGAGATGGCGAGGCGCCAGCGCGAGCTGATTCTATGGCGCCATTGGTTGCGCAGAGGGCCAGCGTGTAGGTCACGGGCCAGTTTCGCGTTGCCTATTGACGAGGGCGGGGCCGGGTTTAATCCCGGATCCCGCTCTTTATTTATGCCCGCGCTTTGTCCAGATGGGCGCCTTGTCTGAACCTGCACCTTCCTTGAAGGGGACGCTGGTTTCTCAAGGCATAGTTTCGTCTTCAAGGCAGGGTTTGGCACTCAAGGCACCGTTAAATCGCGATTTAACGGTGCCTTGAGCTCATAACTATGCCTTGAGCGTGAAAAGCTGCCTTGAGGCCACAAGTATGCCTTGAGGAAAAGCCCGCTGCGCCCAATTCCCCCAGAAAAAATGGAGCAGCCCCGCCCTCGTCAATGAGATGACTAAGACAGGGCTGCACACACCCAACGACAACCTCTTAGGGGTTAGGACGAGCCGACTGCGGAGGATTCGGCGATGGGGTCGGCGTTGGATTCGGCGCCGGACGATTATTGTTATTCCCGCCCGACTGCTGCTGGGTATTCGGCGGCGGACCAGTAGAAACTGTCACCGTCACAGGTGCTCCCTGCGACACCGTTTGATTCTCAACGGACACTGACAGCACAGTGCCAGCAGGCTCAGAGCTTTGCTGCTCACGCAAGGTGATGCTCAAGGTCAAATCAGACAGGGTCTTTTGGACCTCTTCCCACTTACGACCTTTCAAATCACCTGGCACATCCACCATGCCCGACGCCAAGGTGATCTCCACAGAATCACCCTTACGGGCTTCCTGATCAACCCCAGGAGCCGTGTGAACAACGTGGCCAGCACCTTGGGATGGATCATTAGCTTGGTGAACATTGCCCACCTTTAGGCCTGCCTCTTCCAGTGCCTTACGGGCCTGTTCCTGATTCATACCAGTCACGTCAGGAACGTTGACCTTATTTGACCCCGAAGAGATATAGCCCGTGACCGTCGAACCTGCCTGGACCTTATTGCCGCCAGAAGGATTCGTGGACGCGACCTTCCCCGCTTCAATTTCATCAGAAGCCACCTGGTCAGGGGCCACCGCCCACACCAAACCAAGCCCTTCCACAGCAGCCTTTGCTTCCTCAGGGGTCTTACCTTGCAGGTCATTCGGGATAACCACAGATGCTGGGCCAGAAGACAGGTGTACGGTCACCGATGAACCCTCAGCAACGGAATTGCCTGCCTGAGGATCCGTATTCACCACAGAATCCACAGGAATATCTTCTGAGGGCACAGGGTCGCCCTGAACAAACACCAGTCCAGCTGCTTCTAATTCCTTTTTGGCTTCGGCCAGGGGTTTGCCCGTCACATCGGGGACATTAACCGCCACCGACTGGGCGCCACCCGCCCCGGGGAAGAAGAACAAGAATGCGGCCACCGCCAAAATCACGGCCAGCAAGACCACGCCCACAATAATGCCCGTGTGATTCTTCTTTGGCTCTTCCGCAGGGGCCAACTGTGTGCCGTGTGGCGGCGACACAGGCCCAACGGGCGCAATATGGGTAGCCGCACCTGCACTACCCGCCACAGGGTTGGCAGGGGGAGCAGGAGGCGGAGGCGGAGCCATAGCCTGCGTCGCATCCATCATGCCAAGTGCTGGCGCACCCCACACGGCAGTAGCGGGAGCATTAACCTGCATCCCCTGGGCTAAACGCCCCAAGTCATCGCGCATAGCACCCGCAGAACCGTAACGATCCTCCCGGTTCTTTGCCAGCGCCTTCATGACAATACGATCCAGCGGTTCAGGCACATCCCCAGCAATCGACGACGGGGTTGGCGGCACCTGCTGCACATGCTGATAGGCCACAGCAACGGCAGAATCTCCACGGAAAGGCGGACGCCCAGTCAATAGCTCAAAAAGCAGGACACCTGTGGAATACAAGTCCGAACGGGCATCCACAGTTTCGCCGCGCGCCTGTTCTGGGGACAGGTATTGGGCGGTGCCCACCACCGCATTGGTTTGGGTCATGGTCGCTTGAGAATCGGTCAGCGCGCGCGCAATACCGAAATCCATGACCTTGACTTTGCCGTCCTGAGTGAGCATGACGTTGCCGGGCTTAATATCCCGGTGGACCAGGCCATTCGCATGGGAATAATCCAGGGCCGCCAAAATGCCAGAAGCAATCTCAATGGCTTCGTCAATGGGCACAGGTGTCCCATCAGCAATGAGGTCTTTAACGGTGTGGCCCTCAACGTACTCCATGACAATAAAGGGGACCGCCACCGTTGAGCCGTCAGCGACGTAGACATCTTCTTCGCCAGTGTCATAGACGGCCACAATATTGGGATGATTCAGTGACGCCGCGGACTGTGCTTCACGACGGAAACGATGCTGAAAAACAGCATCACGAGCCAGGTCGGTGCGCAGCATCTTAATGGCGACTGTGCGCGACAGTCGGCTGTCAAAACCGAGATGCACCTCGGCCATGCCTCCGCGTCCAATAAGTGAACGCACCTCGTACCGTCCACCTAGACGGTGGGCCATGGGCTCTGCCACGTCCTGACCTCCTCGGTCGTGTGGACCCCAGCTCCCTGAGTGGAGAAAAGGGGACCAATCCTATTCTGGATGGTAGCGACTGCGATGAGAACGAGGGTAATGGCGACCAAAATAATGATCACCCACTTACCCAGCCTCTTCGATAGCGGTTCGGGTGGTGCAACGGTGGAACGATTGTATTTCGTTCGTAGTGAGGGCCCTGGCGGAGAATACTGAGCCGGGGTTGGGGAGCCGTCAGCACTGTGAGTTTCACCGCTAGCGTGGGAATAGGCACTAACGGGAGCATGTGAATAGCCACCCGACGCGGGGGACTGAGGGCGTTGCCCAGCAGAATGATGGGCGAGGGCGGGGCTACTGGCGTTAAACCCGGATGTGCCTGAGGCTGCGCTGGGTCTGTGGCCATGAGGCGCGCCTGGCGCGCCCGCACCGCCATAAGGAGAAGAGGCGTCATAACCGGCGCCTAGAGCAGACTGGTCCTGACCATGTGCCCCAACGTGAGCGCCGTAAGTGCCCGAGGCACTGTGAGCGTCACCAAAGTCGTTACCAGAAGCCTCAAAGGGCGAGGCAGTACCTGGAGCTGTGCCCGCTTGTGCCTCTTCACGTTCCCGAGCTTCACGGCGAGCTGCCACCCGAGCCAGCACCTCACGTGCTGCCGTGGAGTTGGCACCCTGATCTGAGTTGGCACGTTGAGTAACAGAGGCGGCAATGACAGTATCGGCCTCATCTGGATGCCCGGTAGCCCCGGTCGGGGTAAAGCCTGCCGGCGAATGCAGATCACTTCGGCGTCGTTGGGGCGCAGAGGTGTGACCCGTGTACGAGGGCGGGGCCGACTGGGAAAGATCAGGTGATCCCTGTGCAGCACCCGAATCCGCCGCCTGTGTGTGCTGCTGAGAGCCCTGGTGAGCAGCAGTGCGCTGTGAGAAGGGCGTATAGGACAGCGCCGGAGTCTGACGCGGCGATGTCACCGGACCAGCCATCTCAGGCGTGGTGGATTCCTGCTGGGCAGCAGGAACAGCTGAGGAAGCAGCTGGAACATGGGTATGGGCGCGTTCTCCATCACGGCGAGATGGAGGCGAATCAGGATAAACCGCTTCACGTGGAGCCTGTGCCCACTGGGAAGGTGACGGCGCAGAAGAGGTCCGGTCAGTGACACGTTTGGTTGGATAATCCGCGTCAGAAGTGGCTGATAGATCGGCCTGACCCCACCAGGAGTCAGCCGATGAAGCGGCCGTGGCCTGCGAGGCGGCAGCGTAAGAAGTGTCAGCACGGGAACCAGCGGCGCCAGTTTGGCTACCAGCGGGACCTGCGGCGGAGGCAGTGTTCGCGCTGGAAGCAGCGCCTTCGCGAATACTGGAAGCGCTTGCACGTGTCTGCGCGACAGGCTCGGCTCCTGAATGTGCGGGCTGGTCGGCCACTGATGGCGGCGCATCCATTTCTTCATACACCGGGTGAGTTTTCGGCGTGGGCACCTCACCAGGGGGACCCCAATAGGATTCGCGCAGTGGTGCCGAAGGAGTCGCAGGCGCTGCCGAAGCTGCTGCAGCGGACTCCGTTTGCTGATGACGACTCGCTCGACGACGTTGCGGCGGACCATCTGCTCGCGCTGGAGCAGCATGCCGCGGAGCGGCCCCGCCCTCGCCACTGTCAACGGGTGCAAGAAGCGAAGGGTCAAGGTGAGTGCGCTTTGAATGCCGCACTGGCGCCAGTGATGCACGCCCAGAACGTGGTCCCCGTATTTCCTTACCCACTGAAATTTCAGGAAGCGGACGCCGTTCCATACTGCAGCCCATGTCATTAGCGGCAACTGTGAGTTCGCGGACGAGTGCCGTTCCCGACTCGGGTCGCTTTGAGGGGTCCTTTTCCAGCAGGTGGTAGATCACTTTCGCGAAAGCTGGTGGAACGTCACGGGGCAGTGGCGGGACCGGATCATTGACATGCGAAAAAGCAATATCCACCTGAGTTTGTCCGGTGAATGGGCGCCGTCCAGCAATGGCCTCATAGGCAATCACGCCAAGGGCATAGAGGTCACCAGAGGATGTGGCCGCTTCACCCATTGCCTGTTCAGGTGGCAAATATTGGGCGGTGCCCATGACCATTCCCACAGCAGTTAAGGACACCTGGTCGCGGGTACGGGAAATACCAAAGTCCGTTAATTTCACCATTCCATCAGCGCGCACCAAAATATTGGCTGGCTTAATATCGCGGTGAACAACGCCTGCCGCTTGAGCTGCGTCAAGAGCCATAGCAACTTGGAGAATCAATGGCAATAAATCGGCGGCAGCAATGCGTGAACCGCGCGCTAAATAGGCAGTTAAGGGACGGCCCTCAACTAATTCCATAATGATCCAGCCGCGGCCGTCATCTTCACCCGAATCCAACACATTAGCAATATTCGGATGCTGAATGCGCATCGCATTACGCGCTTCAATGCGCAAACGCGATAAAGATAATTCCTCTCCGGATAACTCAGGCCGCAATACTTTAGCGGCGACCATGAGTCCGGTTTGTTTATCCCGCGCTTTCCACACTTCACCCATACCGCCCTGGGCAATATGGGCGAGCAAAGTGTAGCGGCCACCAAGAGATTGACCGATGCGACTCGGAGTTGTGCGTGAAGAGCTCATTTCACCCCCGCCTCCACTATGGCTCGTGCAATAGGTCCAGCAACGGTGCCTCCATGAGGTACCGGATCTGATTCGTCGCCCTCGACAACAACGGCAAAAGCAATTTGCGGGTCGTCAGCGGGTGCAAAACCCATAACCCACGCATTTGCTTGACCATTAACACCGGTTTCAGCAGTGCCCGTTTTTGCGGCCACAGGAATACCGTCAATCTGGAGGGAGTTTGCGGTGCCATAGGGTTCATCCACGGTGGCCCGCATCATGTCAGTGAGTGTTTGTGCTGTTTCCGCAGATACTGCGCGCCCACGCGGAACAGGCGTGGCACTTGAACGAGTCTGCAAATCAGAATCGACCACTTCAGCCACTAAATACGGAGTGAGGAGTTCGCCCTTATTCGCAATCGCCTGGGCCACCATTGCCATCTGCAAGGGGGTAGTGCGCACGTCGTATTGGCCAATTGATGCCATTGCGCGTTGGGCGGGGTCCGTTTCGGCGGGGAACGAGGACGGGGTCACCGGTAAGGGAATATCCAATGTGGACCCAAAACCAAATTTGCTGGAGGCATCAGCAAGATCCTCATGGGAGAGTTTGTCGGCGGCCAGCACAAAAGTGGTATTGCAGGAACGAGCAAAGGCTTCTTTGAGGGTCGGATTTCCTGAACCACATTCAGAAGACTCAATATTTGACACCTGCGTATTAGTGCCCGGCAAAGTTGTGGTCACTGGCGATTCCAGTTGAGTATCTGCCGTGGCAATACCCTTATCCAACATCACCGCAGTGGTAATGACTTTAAAAGTGGAACCGGGGGCGTAGAGGTCACCAGCAATCGCCCGATTGGCGAGGGGCTTCGCCGGGTCAGCCCCAAGAGCTTCATAGGCCTGAGCTGTCGCTTCACCATCGGGGGCGGCCAGAGAATTGGGGTCAAAAGAGGGTGAGGATTGCAGTGCCAGAATCCCCCCGGTGCGCGTATCAATAGCGACAACAGCACCCTTACGATTGCCCAATTGTTCTGCGGCTATACGCTGCAGATCTGGGTTAATGGTCAGGACAACTCCGCCACCTTGGCGGGTGGAACCAGTGAAAAGATTCTTCAGGCGCTGGGCCAGAAGGGCTTCCGAATCGCCTTGAAGGACAGTATCAGCAGCATCTTCCATGCCAGTGGCTTGGGTAAATGAGGCCGAGAAATAACCGGTGACATGTGCGTACAGCGGACCTTGAGGGTAGGAACGTTGGAAACGACGGGTGCCTTCAATGAGTTCTGATGAGGCAATAGCGTCACCAGCAACAATAATGGGCCCACGATCAACTTCGGAGGCGTGCATAACGGTGCGCGCATTCCGGTTATCCGCATTCAGCTCACCGGCACGCAGGAATTGGTTATTGGACACGGCCAGGAAAAGGCCCGCGAACATGAGAACGACAATGAGGAATAGTCTGCGGATCTGGGTATTCATGCAGTACCTCCTCTAGGAATTGTGTCATCAAGTTTGGCGGAGTAGGTGATGGCGGTGGCCGGACGACGGGCCGCATCAGAAACCCGCATGAGTAGGGCAATTGTCAGCCAGGATGACATTAGCGACGACCCACCTGCTGCCAGGAAGGGCGCGGTCAGACCAGTCAGTGGAATCAGACCAGTCACGCCCCCCAACACCACGAAAAGCTGCAAAGCCAGAGAAAAACTGAGGCCCGCAGCAAGGAGCTTCCCAAAGCCATCACGCACACCAATTGAGGCGCGTAAACCTCGCTCAATAAGAACCAGATAGAGACACATAATGGCGGCCATCCCTGTTAAACCAAGTTCTTCGGCGAGGGACGACAGAATAAAGTCAGAATTCGATAGGGGAACTAAATGGGGATAACCGCGGCCCCAACCTGCCCCCATAAGGCCACCAGATGCCTGCCCAAAAAGAGATTGGACCAGCTGATAGGAGCCACCTGGTTGGTTATAGACTTCCGGATCTAAAGCATTAAGCCACACATCAAAACGTGCCCGCACGTGCGAGAAGGTCGCTACCGCAATAGAGACTGCAGGCGCAAAAAGAAGGAATCCAATAATCAACCAGGAGACCCGGTTAGTAGCCACATAGAGGCTGGCCACAAAAAGCCCAAAGAATAATAGTGAGGTTCCCAAGTCGCGTTGGAGGACCAGGATGAGGATACCCACCATCCACACCAACATAATTGGGCCGAGATCGCGTGCACGCGGCAGACGCAACCCCAGAATCTTTGGGCCACCAATGGCGAGATTATCCCGATTTGCCACCAGATAGCCAGCAAAGAAGATAGCCAGAGTAATTTTGACCAGTTCGCCCGGCTGGAAAGAGAAAGGCCCGAGTTTAATCCACACCCGCGCCCCCATTGTTTCGTGGCCAATCAGAGGCAACATAGGAAGCAGCAAAAGGATGACGGAAATAGCGCCAAAAGTGTAGGTGTAACGCCGCAGATGGCGGTGGTCTCGCAAAGTAATAAGGATAATCGCCGCTAAAATAATCGCCATTCCGGCGTAAATCAATTGGCGGTTTCCCACGACATCGCCGCCGGTGTCCTCTAAAGACTGGTCGATGCGCCAGATCATTGCGAGGCCCAGGCCCGTGAGTGCCACAGCAACAGGCAAAATCACAGGATCCGCGTAGGGCGCTAAAAAGTGGACCCCGACCTCGGCAATAATGGCAATCCCTAAAAGGACGAGAATGTGTTGGCCGAGATTTGTCGGTAACTCCCCAGTGCGATTAAGACTGGTTAAGACATAACCGCCAATTCCCACCGCTAAAGCAATGAGCATGAGGACGATTTCCAGCATACGCTGGGGTCGGGCAGGAGCAATGGAGACTGTCGCCATTAGCGCGCCTCCCCACTAGGCGAAATCCGCGCCCCAGCGCCTCCAGGTTGTGGCCGCAGTGGCGTTCCTGCCCCGGACTGGGCAGCGCCAGATTGGGGTTTTGTTGCCCCAGATTGTGCGCCTGACTGGGGTTTTGTCGCCCCGGACTGCGCGCCCGATTGTGGTGTCGGTGCCCCAGACTGAGGTTGACCACCAAAGGATCCTGATTGTGCCTGTTCAGCCGTGTTTTCTTCAGCTGAGTGCCTCAGCTCGGCAACGTATTTATCGATCTCCTCGCGGGAGGAGCGCACAACAGGCTCACGCAGACGTTGCTGGTCAACGGGATCTAACGCATCGAGAGCGACATTGGTGACCTCAATAGGGTGGGAGAGGGACCACGGCCCAATGGACTGTGGAATACCCTGGTGAACGACGACCCATCCATCTTGGCCGAGCACATAGTACTGGGTTTGACTCCACAACCATCCCACCCAGCCTGCGCCAGCAATAATCAGCAAAGCGAGTAAAGACAAGAGGGGGAGGAGACGGCGTCGTTTTGGTTCCTCATCGTCCGTCTCGTCATCGTCTTCATGTCCGAGGGCGGGAGTCCCCTTCTTTGACGAGGTCGCTAGCGCCGCAGCCTTCGCAGCTGCGCCTTCACCACCGCGTGAAGGGGCTGACCGGTCTACTGCAGCAGCGCCCACAACCTGGGCTGGGCCCATTTCGGCAGTGCCCGCCTCCACCACGTCGGCGACAACGCAGGTGACATTATCGGGTCCGCCCGCAAGTAGAGCCAGGCGAATCAGCTCTTCAGCACATTCGCCTGGATCGGGGTGGGCCACGAGGATCTGGCCAATTGTTTCTGGTGAAACCACGCCTGATAGGCCATCAGAGCACAGCAGCCACCGGTCGCCGATAACGGCTTCACGGATCGTTTCATCTGGGGAAACATCCGTCTGGGAGTCCCCGAGAACCTTCAAGACCACATTGCGTTGTGGGTGGTGTTCAGCCTCGTCAGGAGAGATCTGGCCAGTTTCTACGAGGTACTGGACGAAAGAGTGGTCAGTGGTGACCTGGGTCAGGGTATCGCCACGCAAAATATAGGCGCGGGAATCGCCAATATGAACCATGGCGATTTTATTTCCTGACCGCATCACCGCAATACAGGTGGTCCCTAGGCCAGCAAGATCAGGGTCATGTGAGGAGCGTTCCGCGAGCTCCTCATGGGCATCCATGAGGGCAGTGCGTAGCAGCGATAGAAGAGATTCCGCCGGGTGGGTATCAGTGTCCAGCGGGACAAGATGAGCAATAGCAACGGATGAAGCAATATCGCCGCCAGCAGGGCCACCCATGCCGTCAGCGAGAACTAAGAGGTTACTTCCAGCATACCCGGAATCTTGATTATTGGAGCGCAAAAGCCCGACATCACTGCGGGCTGCTGCGCGGAACTCCACTGGTGAAGCTGCCATTGTCACCTCACCAGTTCCAGGGTTGTTTGGCCGATGCGGACAATGTCCCCAATGGCGAGTTCGCGTGGGCCTGTCAGGCGTTCGTCATCAACGGTGGTGCCGTTACGGGACCCCAGGTCTTCAATCCACCAGCTGCCATGAGAATCAGGCATGAGTCTGGCGTGATGGCCCGACGCATACTCATCTTCAAGGACCAAGGTGCAGGCCGGGGAACGGCCTACCACGATGGGTGAAGTCCCCAATTGCATCATGGTGCCCACCAGGGGGCCGCCTGTAATCAGCAGATTATGTGCCCGCGAATCCGCGCCTACATCTTGGCCGGCTTTACGGGAATCGCGTAGGCGTTTGCCAGCTTCACGACGGCCTTTGCCTCGTGGAGTGACCACGGTGCCGAAAATATCGCGCCGCAAGGTGTAGACGGTCCAAATTACGAGGAGCCACAGTAGTGCGAGATATCCCAGGCGCAGGACTGTAAAGGTCAGGTCAGAGGTCATTGCACACCCCCTTCTGGGGCAGCGTGCGTCCAAAAAAGAATGCGAGTACGCCCAATGGTGAGTTGATTACCGTCTACAAGGGTAGCGGCATCAACGCGGTGGCCTTCAACCCAGGTGCCATTTGTGGACCCGAGGTCGGTGGCGATGACTCCATTGGGGGTAATACGCAATTCCAGATGTTGGCGTGACACACCTGAGTCATCAACGATGACATCAGCTTCAGTGCCACGACCAAGGACGGTCACTGGTTGAGTGAGAAGCCATTTATGGCCTTCAAGTTCAATAATGGGATGCTCCGGTGAGGGAGCAATATTTGTGGCGGGGGCAACGGCTCCACGCACACTAGAGGCTTCAACTTCGAGCCTGCCAGCAGGTGTGTAGTCATTAGCGACCAATTCCACAGTGACAGGGCCAAGAAGAATGTAGCCATTGTCTTCCGCATGAGCGGTACTTTCTTGGGCGAATTCCTCTGCAAGAACAGAGAAGTCCGCACCAAGACCAGCCATATCTTGTGGCGAGAGGTGCACGACAAAGGCATTTGGCGCCACCGTGCGGTCCACGGTGACTTCCGAAATACCTGAGTCCATCGCTTTACGGATGCCGGAAGTAATATCCACCGGCTTAATACCCGAACGAAATACGCGCGAAAAGGCGCCATTGAGCCCGCGCTCGACCGCATTTTCGAATCGGTCGAAGATGCTCATGGGGTCTCCTCACTCGCCGTGGCCGGCATCTGCCCCTTGTTAAGGGCACACCGGATCGCAGACAGTCTAACCGTCAGGTGAAGATATATGCTTCTTCGGCCTTAGGCGCTGCGCATTTCTCGTGCTTTTTCACCTGCGGGAACGTCAATGGGAACGGTATTGCCCACAGGTGGTGTTGGACAGGTTCCATAGGGTGTGAGATGGGCTGGGAATATCTGCGAGCGCGTGAAATCAACATAAACCCCGCCCTCGTCACTGTCTTCGCTGTCAGAAGAAATAACGGGAGCGATTCGCCATCCAGGGGAAGACACGCCATTAGTGGGGTCGTGGAAAATCACTGCAGGTTCGCCGTGTGCGTCTGTAATGACGAGCTCAGCGTGCTGATCCCCGGGCAGGGTGACGTTGAGGGTGCCCAGACGCGTCAGACGAGAGGTGAGGCCCTCTTGGGCAGAGGGGACTGTGATTGTTGTTGGCTCGTCATCCCATACGGCTGTCGCTGGGCAGATCCAACGCTCGTCGAAATCCCAGGTGGGGATGCCGTCGAACTCTTGGCGGGCCTGCGCATGAGGGTTCCGTACGCGCACAATCACTCCGGCGCCCCGGTGAGCAACCTCAGCGCGGCTGGCGTGCCACTGGAGGCTCTGGTCAGATTCTCCCTGAGGAAGGTCAATAGTGATTTCTGTGTCAGTGGGGACTTCGGTGCCGTCCTGAGTGACCTCATCGCCTTCCGCGAAGATGATGGCAACGCGGGCGCCCTCATTATCAGCGTGGAGGGTGCGCCACTGGCCAGGGAAGTCAGGCAGCGATGTGGGTTCTGCTTCGATGTGGGTCAGCGATGTTAGCGTGAGCCAGCCGTACTCGGTAGTCAAAGCGTCTTCACGCTCGGCGTGCCATGCTGCCCAAGCGTCGGCAGTACGGTCATTGACCATCAGGGCTCCTTTGTGTGCGGTGGAATAAACGAGGGCGGGGAGCGGGTTTTAGATGCGTACCGCGGTGCCATTGGCAACAGCGGCAAGCATTCCACCATTGGCGCCGAGGGTGAAGTAATCAACTTTGGCGCCAATAATCGCATTGGCACCGAGAGCCTGGGCGCGCGCCACCATTTCACCAATTGCAGTGGCATGAGCCTGCTGCATTTCATTTTCATAAGTGGATGAACGGCCACCAAAGACATTGGTCAGGCCCGCAGAGAAATCCTTAAACATGTTGACGCCAGAAATGGTTTCGCCAGAGACAAAACCGAGATACTGCTGAACAGGGTGGCCTTCAATAGCGTTTGTGGTAACAACGAGCATCTGGATCTCCCTAGGGTTTATGGGGCCACGGCGGATTCAGGCTGGAAATAGTGACTGAAAGTGCAGGCCCCTGGATAGTGTTGAGTGAAGAATGTTGAATGTACAGGCAAGCCTAGTTCTGCATTCTTCACAGCGCGCGCCGCCATCAGAAGTTTCCTCCTGTGTGGGCAGGTAATGCGCATAGCATGATTCTACTCTGCTTTACTCCAGTGTTGCCTGGGGGCGCTGGATAACACAGACCTCAGGCGTGGGCGGGGCATTCAGATGTGTCAAGTGTGGCCGCAGTGTGTCCAGACCTGTCTGGTCGGTCGGTATTCCTGAGGTGCCGGACCTAAGCAGAACGTTAAGGACAAAACCATATAGTTAGGGACAAATACCCCCTGTTATATGTATAGGCATTTGTCCCTAAATATATAGGTTGGCCCCTAAGCGTAGATGTTTGTCCTTAACGGTCTGAATGCCTCAGGGGCTCGCCGTGTCAAGGCGTCACTACAGATGGGAATATTCGCTGCTTAATAGCCCCATCTGAATCTGAGCCCACCATTGCCCTGCATGGAAAGCCGCTGCTCGGCGTTTACCTTCAGTGACAAAACCCAGATTTTCATAGGTATGCATAGCTCGCGAGTTGTATTCCCAGACGCTGAGTTCCACTTTATTAAGCCCAAGTTCAGCAAATGCAAAGCGGAGTAAAACTCTGATGGCATCCGTACCGTAGCCCTGATCCACATAGGGGCCACCAATAATGATGCCTAAAGTTCCAGAGCGCACGATAGGGTCAATCCCCCACAGAGTGATGTGCCCAAGAAGGGTATTCGTGTGCATCTCCTCAATAGAGAATCCAAAACTAGTGGCGTCTTTATTGGCGCTCCAGAGGCGAAACATCTCGATTGCTGAGGTGGCGGGCGCAGGGGCGATCCGAGGACCTTGCAATACCATCCACTCCGGGTCATTCCACCAGGAACTCAGATCAGGAAGATCCTCTTCCTTTAATGGACGCAGACGTATTTTGTTGCCGCATAAAATTGCAGCGGAATACTTTTGCAAGTCGGAACTCATGCGCACTCCACTCTATTTGCCTGTTAGAACTCCCAGTCCTCGTCTTCGGTATCGACGATTTCGCCAATGACATAGGAAGAACCCGAACCTGAGAAAAAGTCGTGGTTCTCATCGGCATTGGGGGACAGGGCAGACAAAATTGCCGGATTTACATTGGTGGTATCAGCTGGGAACATCGCCTCATAGCCAAGATTCATCAGCGCCTTATTGGCGTTATAGCGCAGGAACTTCTTGACATCTTCAGTCAGGCCCAGGGGATCATAAAGATCCTCGGTGTACTGCTCTTCATTCTCATAGAGCTCCCAGAGCAGCTCAAAGGTGTAATCGCGCAATTCATCTTGGCGTCCCTGAGAAGACTCTGCCACTGCCAACTGGTACTTATAGCCAATGTAATAGCCGTGAACAGCCTCATCGCGAATAATCAGGCGAATAAGATCCGCAGTATTTGTCAGCTTGGCATGGCTGGACCAATACATTGGTGCATAAAAGCCAGAGTAGAAAAGGAAGGACTCCAACATTGTGGAGGCCACTTTTCTTTTTTCCGCATCCCCGCCCTCGTAATAGGAACGAATGATGGCGGCCTTCTTCTGTAAAGCGGCATTCTCATTTGACCAACGGAAGGCCTCATTAATGGCCTCGGTGGATAGTAGTGTCGAGAAAATCGAGGAATAGGACTTTGCGTGGACGGACTCCATAAAGGCAATATTTGTCAATACGGCCTCTTCATGGGGGGTGCGCGCGTCAGGAATCAGCGAAACCGCCCCAATAGTTCCCTGAAGCGTGTCAAGCAGAGTCAGGCCAGTAAAAACCCGATTCGTCATTTCCTGTTCGGCAGCATTTAGAGTTGCCCAGGAAGCAATATCATTAGATAAGGGCACTTTTTCAGGCAGCCAAAAGTTGCCCGTGAGGCGATCCCAAACTTCAAGGTCCTTCTCGTCCTCAATGCGATTCCAGTTAATTGCCTCGAATACCGTTTCCGTCACGGTATCCCCCTTATCTTTTGCCTTGATGGATTCACGCGAAAACGCCCGTCAGCTTTAGCGTAACGGGGATGGCGCCGCCCTCAGCGTTTTGTGCGGGTGGGTCGAATGTGAGGAAGTCCTAGTCCTGAGAATCGTAGAAAGGTACCGAGGTGAGCACATCAACGGCAACGGCTAATGCTGCCAAGGGGATTGCTTGACGCAGGTGTGCCCCACGTACCCCAGCGCGGCGACGACGCTCTCCACGATTGAAAATCCACCGTTCACCAGCAACTGCCCCCACAGCCCCCAGTGCCAGAGCGCCTGCTGTTGAGGCAAGAATAGGCAAGTGGCGGGCAGGGTTGCGGAGGACTTCGCCAACAAGATCAGCAGCGCGAGGCCCTTCAGGAGCTTCGATTTCTTCGGTGTCTTCTTCTTGCTCGTAGATCCCTGGCTGCCACAGGTCAGCGGCGGAGGATTCGGAGGCGAGTGGGGCAAGAATCTGGGCGGACATGGCGCCGAGTAACCCCACCTTTAATACGGTGCGCGCAGGACGTGAATGAATAACATCGGGCATTGCGTACCAAGCGATGGTGCCAACGCCAGTAATAATCGCTGAACTAACAATTTCGGGGACCGTTGGCGACCACGCGGGGCCAGCGGCAGGGATGGGGGCGGGATTCACATCCGTCATGGTCTCTCCTACGTCCGAGGGCGGGCACCCCTCAGCCTAGGCGTTTATCGTCGTTTACGCCCAATGTCAGCGCCGAAATGGGCAAAAAGGATGCGGATGCCCTGTGGTCAGGTCCATTGCTCTCGTTATGCAGTGACATTAGTCTTGAGATATGGATAATCAGGCGAAGGCGCGTAGGGACTATGGGCAGAAATCATTGCGAACGCTCACAATTCTGCTTTTCATAGTGGTGATTCTGCCATTTGTAGCGATTCTGCTTTTGATGCTCACTTCCTATGCTATTGCTGATATTCAGTCGGGCCTGCTGATGTACCCGATCCTTGCAGTGGTTGGAATACTGATTATGAGTGCGCTCATTATTGCTATTCGAGGGCATCGGCGCTACGGCTTTCGGCGCGGAAAAGCCATTATTTTCTTTCTTGTGCTGATGATTATTCTCTGCGTATTTCCGCCCCTAGTGCCATTCCTTATTTCACTTGGCCTGGTGCCATCTGCACTGCAAATACTTGTGACTCTTGGCCTAGGATTTTTCGCCTTCCTTTTCTTATGCCTTGCCCTTGTGCTGTCTATTTCTGCGCTGATCTATGCAGAATACCGGTCCGGGCAGGCGCCAATGCCGGTGAGAAGGAAGAAGACTTCGCCCGCGCTCAGTGATGAATCCAAGTCACGTACAGACGGTGAAACAGCAGGTAAAACTGAGCCGACGAGGCACACAGAAGGGGCCGCGCGGCGCAAAAAAGAAAGCGCAGCCCGCCCTCGTTAATCGGAAAGAATGCCTAAAAGGCGATCGGCAACAGTGCTGCCACCCGCACGCAAACCATCATGCTGATATTCATTTGTCACCCAGAATTGTGCGCCAATAAGCGATGCCGTATCCAGCGATAATTCTCGTGGCACAAACATATCGTCGTAGTAAATCGCAGCCGCCACAGGAACCTCATTCCGCGCCAAGACTTCCGGATTGTATACTGCCGGCCAATCGGTGCGTGCGGCCAAAATATCGACCGCTCCTAAAAATGGCTGAAGCGCGGGGGAGGACTCAAAGAATGAGCGTGACATATGCTCGCCAGTAAGGTAATAAGGCTCAGACATATCCAATGGATGAGCATCGGGAATGAACCCAGGAATAGTGCGAGATAAACGATCTGCGGACCATTGTGTGGCCGTTCCAGAAAGGTCTGGCGTCGCCCCTGCATAAATCGTTTCGTGGAGAACGGCATACATCGGTGCAATAGCAATAGCCTGAGTAATATCCTCAAGGAATTGGCTGGAAAGGCGCCGCGTTCCTCCGACACTTACCCACGGACCTTCCAGTAGATAATGGAGAAGATCCGTCCGTGTGGCAGCACCTAAGCCCATCCCAATAGAGCGGAAACGCGCAGGCGTCAGGCGCTCGCCAGTTGGGAGGAACTCTTCAGTATCGCCAAGGTGGGCCGCGACCTCGCGAATAACTTGCTCATCGCCGGGGTAGCGGCGGAAGTAGCTGTGGTTCCGTGCGGCTGTTGCTGCGTAGGTGCGCTGGTAAATTTCATCCACATGGACCAGACCCGCGAGACCGCCAGTGATAAGGCATTTCGAGAGTGACTGTGGGAATAAAGAAAGGTAGGTCAGCGTCAGGAAACCGCCATAGGACTGGCCAAGAGTGGACCATGGAGCGCCGCCAGTCAGCGCCTCACGTACCACTTCGGCATCGCGAATAATCTGATCTTGACGGAAAAGCATGAGGTAGTCAGCTAGGCGCTGATGGTCAACCTGACCATCAGCAGTGGTGAATGTGCCGCCCTCAATGAGGCTGCGCGCATCGAGGCGTCCCGATTGGCCAGTTCCGCGTTGGTCAAGGAGGACAACGCGGTGGTCCTGCAACATGCGGCCAATCCATCCGTCGCGAAAGTCCCCAGGACGCGGACCGCCATAGCCGGGACCGCCCTGAAGGAAACAGAGATAGGGCAGATCCTCTCCGCCCTCGCGCACGATTTCCCGGGCAAAAACCTCGATTGTTGGGTTTCCTGCTGCCGGATCGCTGGGGCGTAGATGGTCCAGTGGCATATCGAAACGATGCTCAAAGACAGTGCAGGAATGCTGACGGTAGGAGGTTGTGCGCATAGGGAAAGAGTAATCAACGAGGACGGGGTGTGCTGTTCTCAATCCCCATTTTCAGCGACCAGGAATTAAGTTAGGCTAACCTTATCTGCAAGTGAGGAGGAGGAGATGTCGAAAGGATTTCAAGGCGCCGTCCTGAGAATGCTTGGCGCCAAAGAACATCGCTTAACTGTGGTTGGGCGTGAACAGATTGCGCCCCATTATGTGCGAATACGTTTTCATAGTCCGACTATTGTGCATTCGGAAGGGGAAGCGCCGGGGGCGTGGTTGCGCCTGTGGTTCCCTGACCCTTCGGGATCCTCAAAGGAATATCAACGTGGCTACACCATTGCCCAATGCGATGGAGATTCTGGAGAATTGGATCTTGAATTCGTCCTCCATGAACCTCGCGGGCCGGCGTCAACATGGGCATCGACCTGCGATAGTGGCGATGAATTGGTGGCAATGCGCTATGGTGATCGGCCTTTTGTGCTGCCTGAACCGGCCCCGCGCGGACTTCTCCTCCTTGGTGACCTCGCTGCCCTTCCTGCTATTCGCGCTTTAGCGGCAGAGTTTTCTTCTCGAGTTCCTGTGATAGTCCGTATGGAAGAACATGATCCGCGGGATCGCCGTATTCCACTGCCAACTGGTGAGGGTATAGATTCCGCGTGGGTCGCCGAAAAACCTGGTGGGCAGGCATTGGCGGAGGAGATTCGTGGCGGCGACTTTAAAGGGTGGGCTGCGTGGGTTACCGCTGAGTCAGTGGCGACCCGATTGGCGAAGCAGGCGCTCATTCGTGAGTGCGGCCTGCCAAAAACCCACCTTCATGCCCAGGCCTATTGGATCCGTTCGCGTGCCATGGGGAAGGAAAGGGCCATGTCATAGGTACGAGGGCGGGGCGAATCCCAAGGAAAAAGCTGGTGAAAAGTGGTAGCCAAAATCTGGTGGTCGAGATACGATGGGTGTGGGCCGTCCGCTGCTAACGAACGACCCACGTGGTTCACATCAGTAGGATGATGAGAATCACTGCGTGAACCAGACGAGCGATTGCCGAGATGACTGAGGCTATTCCCTTTAGGAGAGCCTCACGATTCTCGGCATTGCTACATCTTGGACACGCCTTTTTCCGGCGTTTTCCTTTGGCCACGCTTTTCACCCCCTTTCGGTCCCTTCCTTCCGGCCAGACTTATAAAAATCGCGTTCCGCAGGAGGTGCCGTTAGAGGCGTTTTAATCTTAGGATAATCTGCGTATATTTGCTCGGTAATTGCCGCTTGTCACGCTGCCTAGTGTGTGATGCCCAGTCGTTTAGGCACCAACACTGGGAATCTCTACGAGAAGTCACCGTCGCAGAGCGCCCGAGTAGTCACCCTAATCGGACGAGGTGGACAACCCGCTGCCAGGACGTGTTTCTGGCAGCGAATCCACGTTGTCGCCGCGGGTTGTCAGTCGGGGCTGTGGGGCCGAAATATCTGACCTGCGCAAATAGGTGCGGCCTTGGGGTCCAGGTGCCTATCCGCATTGCGTCAGGTGGACAACCCGCCACCAGGACGCATTTTCCAGCCGCAATTGTCGTTGTGTGCGCGGGTTATCAGTGGTCCTGTCATCGTGCTTGAAGGCCCTCAATAATCAGGTCAATTTTTCGGTCAAGCCACCCGCGATCAGTCCACTCCGCAGTTGGCCGCATCATTTCAGGCAAAGAACCGCCAGAAAGGTCATAGCGCTCGCGGACAATATCAGCACCCGTTTTCTTCACCTGACCTGAAGAATCAGCGTTGGCTCCGCCCTCGTCAATGGACAGCGGTGAACGTAAACTTTCGACGATAATATGCGTCGCCAATGCTGTATCAACAACGAAATCTAGAGCGAGAATAGCGTCATCACTGTTCAAACCGGCGTCAACGAGACGCTGAAGGGTCCCTTTTACTGGTCCTGCGAAGCATTGATGCGCCCAGGGCACGGTCACAATGACTTCCGCCAAGCCTGGATAGGTATCAAGAACGTCCCACACATGATCAACATAGGCGCGAAGTTGCCCCGGCCAATCCGTAGGAAAATCAGAGACGGTGACCTGAGCAGCAATATGTTCAAGGCACGCTGCCAGGACATCCTCACGGGAGGAAATCGTGCGATACAGCGCCGGAGTGCCCACCCCTAAAGCCTGCGCGACCTGCCCCAAAGTAAAGGTTTTCACCCCGATCTTCAGGGCAGCACGCACTACATCCTCACGAGAAAAAGTGGGTTTAGGGCCAGTTGGTCGCCCGACTCTACGTGTCACAGATGCCATTGTGCCGCTCTGCCGCGTTCATACCAAAACTCGGCATAACGGCCTCCCGCTGCCAAAAGCTCGTCATGAGTTCCGCGGGCCTCAATCTGCCCATCGGGACCCAATACGAGGATCTGATCTGCGGCCACCACAGTAGATAACTTATGGGCGATCACCAATAATGTGGCATTGTCTCGACGCAGCTCTGCCATTGCCTGCGTCACTCGGTGCTCGTTGGCCGCATCCAAAGCAGATGTGGCCTCATCAAAGAGCACAATAGGCGCATGTTTGAGGAGGGCTCGCGCTACCGAAACCCGCTGGCGTTCCCCTCCTGACAGTGAGGTGCCGCCTTCACCAACGCGGGTAGCGCCACCATTGGGCAAACGGCGAATAATCTCATCAACCCCAGCAAGGGATGCCGCCCACGCCACTTCGTCGTCGGTGGCCGCTGGGCGCCCAACGCGAATATTTTCCTCTAGCGAATCGTCGAAAAGATATACGTCCTGGAAGACCATAGAAAGACGCGCCATCAGATCTTCAGTGCGAATATCGCGCACATCAGTTCCGTCAACACATACCTTCCCAGAATCGGCGTCGTAAAAGCGAGCAATAAGGCGGGCTATTGTGGTTTTACCCGACCCGGAAGGGCCGACGAGGGCGGTCATTGTTCCTGGTTGAACGGTAAATGACATATCAGTGAATACAGGGCGCCGGGCTCCCTGATAGCTGAAAGAGACATTCTCAAAAGAAATAGCACCGGAGCAGGTGGGGCTGGCGGAGTTTTGCGCTTCTGGGAGTTCCTCTCCTTCAAGAACGGACTGTGCGCGGCGAATTTGCGCGCGTGATTGCCGCATTGTGAGTTGGAGGGAGGCGATAAGCGATAAGGGCTGTGTAAATCGCAACGCAAGACCAATAAGAGCAATAGCGCGATAGGCATCAAGGGTGTTATTCATCAGAAGGAAAGCTGCCGTAAGTACTAGGGTAGCGGCAGCGATTTGTGCGCCCGTAGAACCAATAATATTGGCGAGAAGTTGACGCCAGAATATGCGTTGGCCTTGATGCAATTGGTGGGTGAGGGCTTGAGTCAGCACTTCGTCATTACTGCTACGTCCAGCTGAACGTAAAGCCCCCTGGCAGCGGGAAAATTCAATAATCCGTGTATTGACGTCAACTTCAGCGGCGTGATTGCGCTGATCTAAAGTGTCAGCCAGGGAGCTTGACCAGATGACGAGGAGGGCAAAAAGTGGGGCAATAAGGGTGAGAGCGAGGCCAAGTCGCCAATCAATGGCCCATGTGCCTAGAGCAATAGTGCCTATCGTGGTGGAATGAATAATCACTGGAGAAATGTGGTGGGCGAGAGTTGCGCCAATATCTAAGGCACCTTTAGCGGCGAATTGGGATAATTCCCCTTCTCGTGGTTTCTCAAACCAGCCTAAAGGAAGTCGCGCTAATTTATTTCCTACCGCATGATAGAGGTGGCGCAGAATAGAAAAAGCGCCGTTATAGCAGGCCATAGATGTGAGGTATTGCAGCGCACCTGATAACAGGGCAAGAGCAATAAGAGTGCCAATCCAATGCCATGCAGAATTGCCCAGAACAAGAGCGTCAATAATCGGAACCAGACATAATGCGGCAAGCCCCTGAGTAAGCCCAGCAAAAGCCGAGAGAATGGCGAGCTGGATAATCTGTTTTTGCCCAATAGGGTCTGACAGTGAATAAATGCGGCGAATCATGAGATGGCCTCCTGGGAGGGAGTGTGAGTGTGCCATAGGGCGGAGTACTCAGGTCGGTCGAGAAGTTGCGAGTGTGTGCCGGTAGCAATAAGGCGTCCGCCCTGCAGGAATGCCACGCAATCTGCTCCACTCACTGCCCCAAGGCGATGGGCAATAAGGAGAACTGTGCGTCCTTTAACGAGCGTGGAGAGGGCATCTTGAATGCGTGCCTCGGATTCTGGGTCAGCCATTGCTGTGGCCTCATCAAGAATGAGGACAGGGGCATCAGCTAATAGTGCGCGGGCAATAGCAATCCGCTGGTTTTGCCCTCCGGAAAAGTGAGTATCGCGGCCAATCACTGTGTCATATCCGTGGGGTAGAGCGCAGATTTCGTCATCAATATGTGCCGCCTTTGCGGCGCGAATGACGTCATCATCGGAGGCGTTCGGGCGGGCAAGGCGAATATTGTCCCGAATAGATAGTTCGAGAATCTGCGCGTCCTGTAGGACAAAAGCAATATGGCGATAGAGTTCCGCGGAGGAAATTTCGCGTAAATCCACGCCACCGAGAGTAATATGACCAGAAAGTGGGTCATTAAATCGTGCTAAAAGAGTGGCGAGAGTGGATTTTCCGGACCCGGAAGGTCCGACAAGGGCAGTAATTGTGCCTGGGGTGAGATCTAAAGTGACCTGATCAAGAGCCCGATGCTTTCCGTAATCAAAAGTGACGTTATGGAAAGAGACCGCATGTCCTTCAGGGGTGCGCGGATTGTCGGATTCTGGCAGGGGGGATGTATGGAGAATTGTGATGATGCGATTGGCCGCTGCGGCCGCTATTTGGTTGGACCATTGCGCATTGGTCAGTGATTCGATCCCTTCGGGAATCATAATGGCGACGAGGGCGACGGCGAGAATATGAAGAGGATCCACCCATCCCATTGCTGCCATTGCTGCTCCACCTGACAGGGTGATGCCAAGAATAATTGCCGGAGATATTGCGGCTGTCGCCAGTGCGCTGGTACGGAGCAGTGGCCCGCACCAGGCGATATAGAATTCCGTAAAAGCGTTGGCTGCATGAATAAATCGATTATGGGCGTGATCTGTCCGCCCAAAGGCTTTGACAACAGTAATGCCCTGAATAAACTCAACGATCCGTGCGGAAACAGCGGCCAGTTTCTCATCCATTTCCTGGGTTTTAGGCCCAATATCTTTCATTGAGAAGAGGCTGATCAGGGTGTAAATAGGTAGAGGGATAATGGCAAGTAGAGCAAGGCGCCAATCTAAAAAGAAACACCAGATGAGCCCAAATAGTGCGCTTGCTATTGCAAAAGTCTGCTCCACCTTCTTGTGGGCGACAAGAAAATGCAGGTCATGAGTGTCATTTTGGACTGCTTTGCGAATGCGACCTGATGAAGAGTGGGAAAACCACGCCAAAGGGGCATGAGAAATGGTGTCGATAATTCGGCGTCGAATAGAGTCTGTGAGGACAATGTCGGCCCAGTGGGTAATTCCCAAGGCTAAAGAAAAGAAGCCGATCCGAGCCCCAAGTCCCCCAAGGATCATGCTAACGCTAGACATTACTGCCTCTGTTGATGGTGCTAGGCCATTATTGTGTGCAGTCAGGACGGTGTGACCTAAGGTGATCATGCCCACGTAGGGAAGAATGCTGCACATGGCTGATATAGCAGCAATGAGTTGTGCGATGAGTAAATGCGTTCGTACTGGGTGGAGTAGCTCCTGTAGGGCGCGTGCCTCCCGCTGCTGGCGGGCAGTGCCATAGGTTTGATGATCATTATCGTTAGCAAGAACAGTGTTCTCCTGTGTCTCTGCTGGTATAGACACCGCGGCCTCCTCCAAAGATTAGGTCTGCCTAAGCCAATAATGAATGTAGTTCATAATTGCCGCTCCGGCAAGAGGTATACCTGGATGACGCCAATCGCCGATGCCTCGTAGGTGAGGGAAAGAAATTCATGTGAGGAAATGCGGTCACATAGGCAGATGTGGGTGGACCTCCGTACCATTGGTGACATGAGTGATCTGATCATTGACTCGTTAAGTCGCGCTGTTGAGGCATCCCCAAATGATGCGCCTTTGCGTGGTCACCTTATTGAGATGCTGATCCAAGCAGGCCGCACTTCTGAAGCCATCCAGCAGTGCGCTTTTGGCCTGCAGCAAGACGCTACTAACGAGCAATTTCAGGCGCTCATGACTCGTGCCCTCGGTGGCGGACAAGCAAGCGTCTCACAAGCAGGTGCATCGCCAGCCATCGAGTCTGCGCCAGCACCTACTCCACCGCAGGAGCCCTCCTCAAGTGCGGCCTCGCCCTCGTCAACTGATGATGTCTTGAGCAGTTTCGACTGGCAAAGTGCGGAGCAGGAAGTGGGTGGCCCTTCCCCTGCCTTCATTTCTTCTCACGAGGACGGAGATGATCCCTTAAAAGAAAAAATGCTGGCCCACGGCGGCGATAATGTGAGCGGGGATGAACTGTGGGAAGTTGAGTCCACAGGCCTCACATTGCGTCATGTTGGCGGAATGGTTGACGTAAAACAGCGTTTGGAAGTCTCCTTCTTGGCGCCTTTGCGTAATCCGGAAATGCGGAAGCTCTACGGCAAATCACTGCGCGGCGGCCTTTTACTTTACGGTCCTCCAGGGTGTGGAAAGACCTTTATTGCGCGTGCAGTTGCTGGTGAAATGGGGGCCTCTTTCGTTAATGTCACCCTCTCAGATGTCCTCGATCAGTACATTGGGAATTCCGAGCAGAATATCCATTCCATCTTTGAGTTGGCACGCAAACATGCCCCCGTGGTTATTTTCTTTGACGAGGTCGATGCTATTGGCTTAAAGAGGACTCAGAATCATAGTTCGAGTTGGCGCTCTGTCATTAATCAACTTCTGACCGAACTTGATGGTATAGAAGCTGACAATGAAGGTATTTACATCCTGGCAGCAACAAATGCGCCCTGGGATGTGGACCCTGCCTTGCGTCGCCCTGGCCGTTTTGACCGCTCTATTGCCGTGCTTCCCCCCGATGAACCCGCGCGCGTTGATATTTTGCGCTACCACCTGTCTCAGCGCCCCTGTGAAGGGATTGACTTAGTGAAATTAGCACGCAGTACTGACGGTTTTTCCGGTGCTGATTTAGCGCATCTGTGTGAAAGTGGTGCCGAACTCGCCATGATTGATTCCGTGCGCACGGGCAAAGTCCGAATGATCTCAATGAGGGATATGACCACCGCCCTCGGACAAATGCGTCCTTCTCTTGGTCCATGGTTCGATATTGCTCGCAATGTGGTGATGTATGCAGATGCTTCTGGAGAATATTCCGATTTAGCTGCCTGGATGCGCGCAAGAAAACTCCTCTGAGTATGGCTATGGAATCGAATCAATGGATCTCTGGGGCGCGGCCTGCCCTCGAAAAAGCAAGCGCACTATTGGATATTGGCCGAAATGAAGCGGCCCTTAAAGAACTGTCCACCATTACCTCCACTGACTCGTCTGTTTTGCATGAAGCCAATCTCTATCGGGCGCAGGCCTGCATAAACCTCGGGCAAAAAGAGGATGCTTTCCGCTATGCCAAAGAGTGCATTCGCCACAACCCTCGGAGTTTTCGTGGGCACCTCATGCTGGGTGTCATTGAAGATCAGCGGAATCGTTTGGGCCCAGCGCTTAAAGCCCTAGAAGAAGCACGAAATTTAGCGCCGCATGTTGCTGTTGTCCACCAGCGCCTCGGGATGGTGTATTCGCAATTGAATCGCCCTGTGGAGGCTCGGAAAGCAGTTCAACAGGCCCTCTCTTTAGCGCCTCATGATCCGGATTCCCATTACACGGTGGGCTATATTGAGCTCAATTCCAATATGGGAGATCGAACAATTGCAGAAGAGGCCCTGTGTCGGACTTTGAGTATTGATCCCCAGCACCGCGGTGCGGTGATTCTTTTGGGGCACCTTCGTGGCGAACAAACCGGAGATATTTCCGAAAGGGTTAGGGGCCTTGTCGAGGCCCAAAAAATGGACCCGAGAGATCCTATTGTGGTTGCCGAATTTGATGGGACCTTCAGGAGGATTGTCTTTTTTAATACCCTCGCTATCTTTTTCTCCTACATCCTATTCCAGGGGATTTTTAATGGCGAAGTAGGGCGGGGGCTATTTATTATCGGCGCTCATGGAGCGACCCTGATATATATTCTCTTCCAGAACTTTTTTGCCCATGTGCGAGGAAATCCTCAAGGGTGGAAGTATTTGGTGAAGGGGCTGCCAAGGCGTCGATGGCTTGCTTTCACGATTTTTGTCGGCCAGTTCATTGCCTGGATTCTTATGCTTTCAGGGGGTATTGCCTATGTGATTAATAATCAGGTGAACCTCCAGCCTCTCAATTACATTATTCCCATCCTTATATTCCCATTAGTGCTGATTGTCGCCCTATTTTATGGGGGGCGTTTCCTCTTATCAGCAATTCAGAAACGAATCGGCGGTAAGGGTGAGAAATGACAGTGGGCTCGAAGCAATGGAGTGATAAGCCCAGGGTGGTGCTTGAAAAGGCGAAGGCTCTGCTTCATCTAGGAAAGAATGAAGCGGCCCTTAAGGAGCTGTCCACAATTACTTCAATTGAGCCGAGTATTTTGCATGAGCTGAATGTGTATATGGCTCAGGCCTGTATAAATTTAGGGCGCAAAGATGAAGCTTTTCGCCATGCAAAAGAAAGCATTCGACATAAACCCCGAGCCTACCGAGGGCATTACATGCTGGGACTGGTCGAAGAACAGCGGTGGCATTACTCTGCTGCCCTTGAAGCCTTAGAAGAAGCGCGAAATTTAGCGCCGCATGAGGCCGTTGTGTACCAGCGTCTTGGTCTGGTCCATGCGCAGATGAATCAGCATATCAAGGCACGTCAGGCGGCGCAGCAGGCCTTATCTTTAGCGCCTCATGATGCAGACACCCACTATTCAGTTGCTTATGTCGAGTTCAATTCGCAGACGGGAGATAGAGCGGTTGTAGAGGAAGCGCTGCGGCGGACATTGAGTATTGATCCTCAGCACCGCGGGGCTGTGATGCTTTTAGGGCGTCTTCGCGCTGAACAAACCGGAGATATTTCTGAAAGGGTTAAGGGTCTTGTTGAGGCCCAAAAAATGGACCCAACGGATCCTATTGTCGTCAGCGAATTTGATCGGACTATCGGGAGAATTCTCCTTATTAACACGGCGGCTATTCTCATTTCTTATGTCCTATTCTTAGGGATTTCAGATGAGGGACTGGGCCGTGCGTTATTTTTTATCACTGCTCAGGGTGTGTGCATCACCTATCTTCTTATCCGGCACTTCGTCGCGTACATCCGAGGAAATCCGCAGGGGTGGAAACACCTGCTTAAAGGTTACCCACGCCGTGAACGACTATTTTTCTGGATCTTTGTGGGCCAGGGTATCTCCTGGTTCCTTATGACTTCTGCTGCCTATGCCTACCTGATCAATAACCAGGTTAGCCTTGAACCGATTTCTCGAATCGCCCCTATTTTCTTCTTTCCCCTCCCACTGATAGTCATTATTATCTACGGCGGAAGGGCGCTTTCTTTTCTATTTAAGGCCGTCTTTAGGCCTGAGAGTAAGGCATGACAATGGGAAAGGGGGTGCCTACAGATGCTGATACGGGTTCGATCAGCGCGATCCATGCCTTCCTTGACCGCGATTCCGTCTCTATGGGCGATGACGTTTTTGACCATCGAGTCTCCTGGGAACTACCAGCGACGGCGACAATTGCGGATTTTATTCAGCGTATCTGGAGTCAGCATTTTCTCGCCTCTGTTGTTGGAAACGTCGGCTGGCTAGTGACTGCTCGCGCCTACCCTATTGTTGGATCTCAAACTCCGTGGGATGCAGGCGGCAGATCAGAGGGTGACTATATGAGGCTGTGCCAATTGCAGATTCCCTATACCGGATATGCCTACGATTCAGCCGGTCGACGCACAGATGAGCCCTATAAAGATAAAGATTATTGGCCATTCCCCCGAGCAATTCTGGCACCGCCCTCGGAAATAATGGGGCATTGCATTAGCCCGCAAACGCCATTGAGTAACATTATTGCTCTTGGCGGTGGGCGCTACCCAGAATATGGGCTTGACATTATGTGTCGCTTTCGAATCTTTCCCATGAGCTCTCGCGAAACCGCTGATCGTATTTGGGAAGAGTGGGGAAGGGGAGGTGGAGTTCATTTTCCCCTTACAGGGCAATATTGAGCAGAGCAATGTAGCTGCAGGTACCAATAAGAATGCTCAGAAGCATTTTCCGGCCGCTCCATAAATGAACGCCAATAGTAATCCCGGCAGCAAGGATTGGTGCCCACCACCTCCCGCCTGTGGACTCCATTTGTGAGTGAAATGTGACCACTGCCAGAATCAGAAGAATACCAGCGGGCATCCACTGACCCATATCGCGAATAAAACGGGACTCGCGCAGGGGCTGTAAGAGAGCAAAAGGTAGAGCCCGAAGTGCAAAGTCAATAACGAAGACAATCGCTAAGATCGCGAGTAAATATCCCAATTCAGGAGTCATTACTGCCTCCTGAGATCTGCTGATCTAGCCTGTTGCTATCGGCCTTGCGGAATCGGGCGGCAATATGACGCCCTACTAAAAGAGCAGCAAAAAGAATAAGTGCACATAAAAGCCACTGATCGGGGGCAATCAGCCAGGCTCCCATCAGCGCTAAACCCGCTAATAACACCGAGGGAATATCTGCCACAGAGCGCGCGCTATCAAGAGCCAAAGTAATAAACATAGCGCACAGGGCAAACTCCAAACCGGGAATAGTGCCAGGTATGAGGGATCCGAATCCAACGCCTGCCAGGCCAGAAAGTACCCAGGTGAATTGCAGGAGCACCTGCATAGTGAGAATCCGAGCAGAGGTCCATCCGTGAGGCCGTGCCACCGTCAAGGCATAGGCCTCATCAACGAGGGCGTACATGGAATAGAGGCGCCAGCCCCGCCCTCGTACCTTGTGAAGCGGAAAAGAAAAGGCATAGAAAAGGTGCCGCGAGTTCACAAAGAACGTGGAAATCGCGATTGTTGTCAGCGGCGTCCCACTGGCCGCCAAACCCACCATCAGCAACTCCACCGACCCTGAATAGGCCGTTACTGACAGCGCTGGCGCCATCCACCAAGGCAGCGACGACTGCGCCACCAACAGGCCAAAGGCAAATCCCAACGGAATATAGCCCAGCGCAGCGGGCGCAGTAATCCGCACAGCAGCAAGGATTTCCTCACGTAGTGGTGGCGGGGCGGATGAGTGCACGCGAGTATTGTCAAACAGGATCCCGCCCTCGTCCGTGGAAGGCCACAGAGTGGACGATGGCTGTAACAATTTCCCTACTGGTGGATTTCTCTTCCGTGCAGGCGCGTAATGCGACAGACTTTACAGCGTTCAGCAACCGCTGGACTTCACACTAAAGGAGTCGTCATGACCACATCACGCCCATCATTGACACGCATTGGCGTTAGCGCCCTCGCAACCGTCGCCATGGTGGTTATGGCGGCCTGTTCGGGTGGTAGCGGCGGGCAAAGTGGAGCGGGTGCCGGGGGAGAATCCGGCGCAGTTGGCTCGCGAACCCCGGAACAAATCACCGCTTCCGGAGAAATCGTTATTGGTGTTTTCTCCGATAAAGCTCCCTTTGGCTATGTTGATGCGGACGGAAACTACGCCGGCTACGACATTGAATACGGAAATCGTATTGCCAAAGATCTGGGCGTGAAAGCAAAATACGTTCCCGTTGATGCCGCAGCGCGCACCGAAGTTCTCGAATCCAGCAAAGTCGATATTGTTCTGGCAAACTTTACTGTCACCGAAGAGCGCGCCGAAAAAGTCGATTTTGTGAACCCCTATTTCAAGGTCTCCTTGGGGGTTGTGAGCCCTGATAATGCCCTGATTACTGACGTTTCCCAGCTCAAAGGGAAAGAACTGATTGTCACGAAGGGGACAACTGCGGAAATTTATTTCGAAGCAAATCACCCCGATGTAAAGCTCCAGAAATACGACCAGTACACGGAAGCCTATTCCGCATTATTGGATGGCCGCGGAGCCGCATTTTCCACGGACAATACAGAAGTTCTTGCCTGGTCTTTGCAGAATCCAGGATTCACAACGGGTATCGAAGCCCTGGGTGAAACGGACTATATTGCGGGCGCCGTGAAAAAGGGTAATACGCCGCTGAAAGACTGGCTCAATAATCACCTGGTGACCCTAGGGAAAGAGCAATTTTTCCACGCAGCCTATGCCAAGACCCTTGCCCCCGTGTACGGCGATGCCGCAAGCCCCGATGATCTTGTTGTCGAGGGCGGAGTTGACACCAAAGGCGCAGGCGCCGGGCAATCAGGGGCTGCCCAGTCTGGTGCCGCTGGGCAATCCGGTGTGGCAGGTGCAGCGCAGTCAGGCGCTGGCGGGCAGTCTGGCGCTGCCCAGTCAGGTGGCCACCGCACAATCAGGGAATTAAACGTTTCCACCATGGGCTAGGTGACCTCAGGCCATAGAGAACAGTCCCTCTCACATTCTTTTCTTATGCAGTACGCCGCCGCTGAACGGTCTGTAGTGCGCGATCCGCAGTTGCGGGCCGTTCAGCTTGCCACATATGTGGACATTACTGTGAGAGGACATATGGGGATGATGTGAGCCGTAACCCGGCGTGACACTATCCCTACGGTGTCTATGGCCTGAAGTCTCCAGGGCCCGTGCCCCGCCCTCGTCTATTGCTAGCAGTAAAGGAGGTCTCATTGGATCTGGACACTATTGCCGAATACCTCCCCCTCTATACTGAGGCCACTATTTTGACGGTGCGAATAGCGCTGATGGGGATTATTGGCTCATTTATTGTGGGTCTGATCTGTGCGGTGATTTCCTATAATCGCATTCCTGTTTTGTCGCACCTCATTGCCGGTTATATTGAGCTTTCTCGGAATACGCCATTGCTGGTGCAGCTCTTTTTGATTTATTTCGGGCTGCCGCGCCTAGGAATTGTCCTTTCGGGTGAGGTTTCGGCCATTATTGGCCTGACTTTCCTGGGCGGGTCGTATATGGCTGAAGCCCTGCGCGCAGGTTTAGCCTCTGTGGAAACGATCCAATGGGAGTCCGCGCAATCACTGGGCTTGGGGCCATTCCACACACTACGGTATGTAGCCCTGCCTCAAGCCCTTGCCGTGTCGATTCCGCCATTGGCAGCTAATATCATCTTCCTCATTAAAGAAACCTCCGTTGTGTCGGTTGTGGCCGTTCCCGATTTAGTCAATGTCGCCCGGGATCTGATTGGCATCGAATACAACACGCTAGAAGCATTGGTGCTGCTAGTTGCCGCTTATCTCGTGATTCTCCTGCCGATTTCTATTGGTGCCCGCCTTGTTGAAAGGAGGTTGCGTCATGCAGGATTCGGGGATTGAGGTCATTATTGCTGGCCGGAATCTATGGCGCCTTTTAGAGGGTTTGGGCGTCACCCTTGGTATTTCCTTGGTTGCCGTGGTGGCATCACTTATTCTCGGTATTTTTGTTGGGATCGCTATGGTGTCCCGGTGGGCTGTGCTGCGGTGGATAATGCAGGCCTATTTAGAGTTTGTCCGCATTATGCCGCAACTGGTCTTACTGTTCCTGGCCTACTTTGGATTAACGCGCCTGACGGGGATTAATCTGGATGGCATTACCGCCTCTATTTTGGTTTTTACCCTGTGGGGCGCAGCGGAAATGGGTGACCTGGTTCGCGGAGCACTGCAATCTATTCCTCGCCATCAATATGACAGTGCCCGGGCACTGGGCATGCGCCCACAGCAAGTGATGTCCCAGGTGATTTTGCCGCAAACAGTGCGGCGTCTCCTGCCACCATCAGTGAATCTGGTGACCCGCATGATTAAAACGACCTCGCTGGTTGTCCTTATTGGCGTGGTGGAAGTTCTTAAAGTCGGGCAGCAGATTATTGATGCTCAGCGATTTACCTACCCAACGGCCCCCTTGTGGATTTATCTGACGATTTTCTTCGCCTATTTCCTCTTGTGCTGGCCATTTTCATTACTCGCCCGTCATTTGGAGTCACGATGGCAGAATTAAAAGAGGATCCCTCTATGTCTGATGAAGAAACGGCACTTCCAGCCTCGCAACTCACATTATCGAATGTGCACAAAACCTACCCCGGTGGGCATCATGCATTAGATGGTGTCGATCTGAATGTTGCCCGCGGTGAAGTGGTGGTGATTATTGGTCCGTCTGGCTGCGGCAAATCCACACTTTTACGGACCATTAATGGCCTGGAACGCATTGACGATGGGGATATTACTTTAGATGGGGAATCCCTTTTGTCTCCTGCTATTCGGTGGCACGATATTCGCCAACGCATCGGAATGGTTTTCCAGTCCTATGAACTTTTCCCGCATTTAGATGTGCTAGCCAATGTGACGCTGGCGCCCCGAAAAGTACAAGGCATTTCCCGGGAAGAAGCCGAAAAGCGCGCACAAGCCCTGCTGGAAAGAGTCGGCTTAGGTGATCGTGCCCATGCTTATCCGCGCCAGTTATCCGGCGGACAAAAACAGCGCGTCGCTATTGTGCGCGCGTTAGTAATGAAGCCCGAAGTGCTTCTTCTTGACGAGGTTACGGCCTCGTTAGATCCGGAAATGGTGCGGGAAGTCCTTGACGTCGTGGTGGAATTAGCGCGTGAAGGAATGACCATGCTGATTGTCACCCACGAAATGGCTTTTGCGCGGGCAATAGCTGACCGAATTGTCTTTATGGATCACGGGAAAATCGTGGAATCAGCGCCGCCAGAAGAATTCTTTACCGCTCCACGCAGCGAACGCGCCCACCAATTCCTCGATATTTTCCGTTTCGAGGACGCGCACGAAGAAAGTGGTCACTAAAGCCGGCAGTATTCATTGACGAGGGCGGGGCTGCGGCTGACTATTGCGCACCCCGCCCTCGTCTATGAGCGCCTAAACAACCCTCAATCCACGTAACCTACTGCCGGACCAGGGTGGACTGGTGGTGGATGACCTGCATTGCGCCGCTGCCCGTCAGCCAAATCGTGGTCTCGACCGAGGCGCCGCCTTCCCATGTCAACAGGTGGCGGACCAGCCAGGTTCCAGCGCCCAACGCATTCGCTTCAATCCCCGCAATCTGCGGATTCGGCGGAACCGGCCCCAGCAAAGAGGAGCGGACCTGCCCATTTGGCCAAATCCGACGGCACCCCGGCGCGGTTAACGCCTGCAATGTGCCCTCTTCGCGAGCAGCCCACGCCTCAATCAACGCCTCCTGCGCGCCAATCATGTCAGCCTCAGTAATGGCAGGCTCTGCAGGCGCGGCGCCATTTTTCGCTCGAGTTTTCCGCGATCTCCTTGAAGGCAGCGGTGTCGCTGCCGCAGAGTCAGTACCGGTGGCCTCGCTGTCATCGTCCGTGGGGGTGCTTGGCGGGGCATCGGCGTCCCCATCCTGTAGATCCGCCACACTGACGAAGGCCGGGCCAGGCTCGCCTTCGCTGTCATCGGTGCTGCCATAATCAGCCTCAACGGCAGCAGCCTTAACGGCGCCCCGATCAATGTCCTCACTGCTGTCGCCAATGTCGCTCAACTCATCGACGTCGCCATTAACAATTGCCAGCGCAGGCGTGTAGTTGCCGGGCTCCTCGGCCTCGTCCATGGCACTACCGTGAGCGACAGGCGCGTCAAGAGCAAACTCTTCTGGCAGATTCTCCTCATCTAACAACAGGCTGTCGCCAAAGTCGGCCCCGCCCTCGTCATGCATGAGATAACTGCCAAATGGCTCAAGGGGGACATCCCCCCAATCGGTGGGCTCACCATCCAACTGCGGATCGCCGCCAGGGATAGGTGCCAACGTTGTCCCGTAGATGGGCAGGCCATCGCCAACACCGCCCGAACTTGGCGCCCCTGCCACGTCCGACGCCTCCACACCAAACCCGGGCCCAGACGGGATTGTGCGCCCATCGCGATAGGCCTCAGCGGCGCTGCGCGCGTGAGTGTCTGCGAGCTCATTCAAATAGTCGCCAGCATGGCCTTTTACCCACTCGAAAGTGACATTCCGGCCCTGCATTGCCGCATCCAAATCCTGGATGAGTTCGAGGTTCTTAATGGGCTGATTATCGGCTTTGCGCCACCCGCGGTGCTTCCAACTATGCCGCCACTTGGTGAGCACATTAATCGCGTATTGCGAATCGGCGAGAATGTGCAGTTCTTCGTCAGCTAACCCGGCGGCAACAGTGGCGCGCAGGAGCTCTAAAACGGCGGTAAGTTCGCCAATATTATTCGTCGCATGGGCCCAGCCGCCGGCTGCCCAGCAATCGTCGGACACAACCCATGCCCATCCCGCTGGTCCTGGGTTGCCGAGGGCAGACCCATCCACTGCTGCTGTAATCGTCATAGTGACAGCCTACGCGGGGGTGGCGAGGAGCGGGGGATGTTGCCTTTCAGGCGTGTGATTGACGAGGCCGGGGCACGGCTTTTGACCTGGGGAAAGAGTGCCGCCTCATCCATGTGAATGCGCCAGCCTCTGTGAAGGGGGGTGTTTTCTGTGCCGGACTTTTATTCTGACTGGCTCTTGTGCCAGATATGGCCTGCAGGGCTTGGGGTGGGCGACACCGGACGGGCAATGGGCGACATTTTGACCCGAAATTCGCACTTTTTGTCGCCCTCTGCCCGTTTGGTGCACGCGGCTCGACAATCAGGCCCGGTTGTCGGTGACAAAGCGCCGCGAAGATGCCTGTTGGCTGGCCTTAGCTGCGTCGTGGCCGCGGGTTGTCAGATGGAGGCATCTAACGGCAAAAACTGACGTGTGAATATTGGTGCGGCCGATTGCTGTGCGGTGATAAACCACCGCGAGGATGCAATTTTCGGGCTGCGTTTGCGTTGTGGCCGCGGGTTGTCAGCGGGAGCTGTTCTGGGTGCCGGAGGTGATCTGGGGAAACGGGTCAGGTGTTTATGCGCGCAGTGACAAAGCGCCGCGGCGACGTCTTTACAGGGGCCGCACCCACGTCTTGGCAGCGGTTTGTTTTGCCGTGGCGGTTTGTCATCTGGGGGCGCCTCACAGCAAAAGCTCAGTCACACATAGAGGCAGGCTAAAGGCGGGGCCGTGTCTGAAAAACCCGGCCCCGCCCTCGCACCAACGTTACGGCAGCAACTCCCGCCTCACATCTTGGAGGGATGATCAAAGCGCGACACGAGGCCGTCTTCAGCTGCACGCCGGAACAGGTCCACGCGGGACTCAGCCGGACGCCCAACCTGACGGTACTTATCGCGAATACGCGCAATATAGGTATTCACCGTATTACGCGAAATGCCCAGGGCACGGGCTACAGCATCGGAAGCACCGCCAGCAGCGTAAGCCGCCAGAACCTGAGCCTCCAGGCCTGACAGGTGCGATGACACAAAGTCATCATCAGCATCCAAAGCCGCCGCCCAGTCCAGGCCGGGGCGGGTCCGCCCCTCGGCGGCTTCCTGAACGGCCTCAACCAATTCATTAGAGGGCGCCGACTTGCGGACAATCGACAAGGCGCCTGCAGCAATGGCTTCACGCACCAGGAAAGGGTCATCTGCCGAGGTATAGACAACAACAGGAACGCCGTGCTGAGCCAGAGTGGCAATATTTTGGCGCGGGGTCGAACCATCTGCCAGGCGTAGATCAAGAACAGCGATCTCGCCAGGAGCAAAGGTGGGGTGTGAAAGATCAGAGAGCCAACGGACGGTGGCATCGACCCCTTGGGTCATAAAGGCGTGTTTCACGCCAAGGCCAACGATTTCGTGGTCATCGATCACGACGATCGGGTGGGGTGTGGTCTCCATGGAGTCCTCATGCGCTGCTCGTAGGTACGGGATGGCAACCGGCTCACAGAAGGGCGCGATCTGCGTTTCTGTCAGGCCCGATATAGTGACATCCTAGGTCAGAAGGTCCTACAAGTGTCCACATGACCCACTCAATCGTCGGGATTCGGGTGGGCGTTTCCTATCTCAGCCTCTTCACTGCAAGTGAACTTAGAGTCATTTTGATTCACTTCAAGGGTGTTGGTGGCCGCTGAGATTGTCGATCGGGTGTGGTGACTATCCGCCACGGGAGTCTGAAGGAGGGTACGAGGGCGGCCCGCTTTCAGCGGAACTTCCTCCACCCTCGCCGGCGCCTCTATCGCCTGGGCCTGCCTCACCCTCGCCGCCATCACCACTTGTGGCTCGTTCCGCTGCTGCAGCGCGCTGGGCAGCCGCAGCCCGAGCAGCTGCAACTGCTGCACGGCGCCGCTCATCCATGACCGGAACAGGTTTAGTCTCCGGACTTGCATCCAGAGGAGCCCCGCCCTCGTCAAGCAACGTCTTCAGTGAACGCGCATCAGAAATCGCATCCGCGCCAGAGTCTCCACCCGGTCCCAAGGGGATGCCGCGCACTGGCGTGTCTCCCGCGAAGAAGCCATTCTCATCGAGGAAACGCACTACGTCGCCTTCGCGGGCAATGGTCGCGGTTGAGGGGCGGCCAGGTGGCAGCAGTCGCACAACAATACGACCTGACCTGGTTTCAAAGACGGCGCGACGGGCGCGGGCGAGGACGCGCTCGCGGACCTCGTCACGTAGGGGGACTCCACGCGAATCGTCCACCAACACCACTTCAACGCCGCCAGCACGAGCATGCCGTGCTGCCGCGGTGACCGTTGTCCCCGCAAAGAAAGGCGCGCGAATGCCGTCACGTAACTCAGCTTCGAGCAGCAGAGCTTCTTTCCGCACCCCGGGTTCGTGGATACGGCCTGAGGCAATAGCTTCGAGGACGGGGCCCGCTCGCCGCGACACAGTAGCCAGCGTTGAGGTCATCACTGACTGGACACGATCCTGAATGCGATGTTGCGCAGCTTTACGTTGCCGCTGAATCATGAGGCGCCGCATCATGTCGGAGGTTTTGACCGCTGTGCGCGTCACGAAATCCCACAGCAGTGTCATCACAATATGAACGCCCACCATTGGCACGAGATCTGTCCAGCCACCGCCATGGCGCAGCGTCCAAATAGTCACCGCCCAGATGGTCAGAATTAGGGCTGTCCATGCAGCTAAGGGGCGAGTGCGGACAATCAGAGCGCACACTAATAACGCAGCGCCGCCTGCTCCCCACGAGGCCCAGCCGGGCAGAGCCGGGTAGGGCGCGGGAATAATGACGCAGAAACTGCCAAGCCCAGTCAATAAGGCCACCACCATTGCGAGCGGGCGCGGCACAATCGACGAGGGCCACTTCCGTAGCACCAGGAAGGCTGCTATCGCATAGAGAACTAGCCCGCTAATAGGAATGAGTGGTGGCTGGTAGTCCCCTAAATGAACGAGGACGGAGTAAATCTGAATGAGGAGTCCAGTGCATCCCACAATTCGCGCGGGAATGGTTTCCATGGCAGAGGGGAAGCGGTCCACTAGAGGCTGATAGTCAACGTAGAGGCGCTCTTCAAAAGCGTCCCGTGGGGAGGTTTCCTCTTCTGGAGCGCTCAGAGTTGCGGCATGGACCGGGTGGGCAGCGCGGGGGGCTCCTGCACTAATACGGGCCTGGAAGTGGCCAGAGTGCGGAGAGGGGGCGCTCGTGGCGGCGGGTGTGCCCGGGGTGCTGAGGTTGCCTGAAGCGGCCGCGCTAGTTGAGGCGCCCTTTGCGCCACCGAGCCCCGGCCTCGTCCCTGCATTTCTCGCGGCCCTTGGTCCGCCAGAAGCGGAACTATTGCGTGACGGCCCTGAATCGCCACTATCGCTGCGCTCCCATGGGACGACGGGAATACACATGGGGGAGGAGTTAATCCAGCCCAGGCGAACTAAAGTTCCTGACCCCGGGCCGGTCAAAATCCCGGCAGAGCCGCCGATTTCTTCCATCCTCCGGTACAGGGATTTGCGCAGGCCGTGGCGCAGATCGGAGGTGGAGCCAATGCGGAAACCTTGCCCATTGTCAAGAATACGGATTTCGACCCCGGAGTCATCGCTATTCATTCGCACGCGACGTCGGATACGTGGCTGGTGCGTGGGATCGAGGGTGTCCCAGGGGTTGTCACTGGGAGTATCCGGATGTAAGGCTGCTTCTCGGGCGGCAACTCGCGCCGGGTTTAACGCAGTAATGGGACCAGTTTGGTCACCAGTGGCAATAATGGGCTGGTAGGTGCCTGGTTTGGGTTTTGGTGCGGCATGCCGACGGGAGTTCGACACCGCCTCCAAGGTGGCATCTGTCAGGGCGACCACCACTTCGGCGGGGAGGAGGACGTCATTGTCAACGCGCACGGTCAGGCGAACATCGCCGCCAATAGCGGTGATTTGTTCGCTAATAGAGTCGAAAACTTCAGACACGGGGACGGGTGACGCGCCCCGCTGAGAATCTGACAGTGCTTGGATTGCTTGCAATGCGGCTCGCCGCACCTGCGAGTGGTCAGCAACGCCTGCAGCCACTGGCGCCAACGCTGATAAAACACGGTCATGAATAAAATCATTGGCCCGTTGATTTGCGAGGTCGTCGGCTCGGCCGGTGACCACTGAATCCAATTCCTCCCAGTGTTCCCGCTCGGAATTATCCAGTCGGGTGGCCTTGTGGAGCAGCCAGGTGGTCAGGGCAACCTGAAGGAAAGAAATAATCAGATGGGAGCCAGCAACGCTGACTGAATCAACTGTTGGCGCCTGACCTAAAGGCGAATTCAAAAGAATGGCAATTGGAGTTAAAGCGATAATGTAGGCGAAACGGGTGCGTTCGGGCAGAATCGTTGGGACTAAAGAGCAGACAGGGAGCAGGTGTGAGGTCAGTGGACTGGTCTCCACCAGGCCCTGCCCAGGGTCCGCATAAAAACGCATCACTGCCCACAATGCCGCAAAAAGGACGTACCAGAGTAGCGTCGCCGCCGCCAAGATTTGCCACAGTCCGTCTAGGCGAGAGGTAAAGGACGTGGGGGGATTAGGGGCGCCAAAAGGCTCGTCATCAGAATAGGTCGTTGGATTTTGCGTAGTATTCCGTTGCTCAACCATGAGGGCAGCCATAGCTAGCCCACCGGCAATCACCGGAAGCAAAATAATTGGCAGGTGCACAATAATGCCGATAAGAAGGTTCAGGCGTTGGGCTTCCTGAAGTAATCCGCCCGCGACCATCAAGGTGGTCACCACCGACGCAATAGCAGAGAAAATCACGAAAAATCGGCGCACTTGAAGATGATGCCGGCCTTCTCGGCGCTGGTCCCGCAGGTGAGAGGGCAAGAGTAAACGAGCGAGATCCATAGGCCCGATCCTAACGGTCTTGATTCGCCACTTGTGTCTTTGGGGCCTGCGCGTGCCTGGTCGCCGGTGGGCAGGTGTTGCGCGTGGAGGCGTGTCACCTGCGGGGTTATGCGTTAAAAAGAAGGTGAGCCTGACTTCTTGCATTGACGAGGGCGGGGCCGGGTTTTCTGGGGTGGGCGCCTGATTTTTGCGCCGCATGCACCAAACGGGCAAAGGGCGACATTTAGACCCGAAATTCGCACTTTTTGTCGCCCTTTGCCCATCCGGTGTGACACATGAGGCTGGCGCCGTGCCAGGCAGGCAGATTGGCGGCGCAGGTCCCTGTAGAACAGCGCGCCCCGCCCTCGTTAAATCACCCCTACCTGGCGCAAAACGAAAGCAAACTCTTCAGCGCGAGCGGCCCACCGGCCCTCCCGGCCTGACTTGCCTCCATGACCAGCCACCATTTCCGTGCGCAAAATAATGGGCCGCTCGGTGTGGGCGCTGTTCGCGCCCTGCTCACCGGCCCTAAGGGAACCACTGGCCTGCCGCAAACGCTGCACCCACTTAGCGGGCTCCACATAGAACACCCGAGTGTCATTGAGCGACGTCGTTGCCATTACTGCTGGCAACTCCACCCCTTCGGGCACATTCTCATAGGGCGTGTAGGCGCGCATCGCTCGGTAAACCTGCGGATTTTCCACCGGATTCCCCCATTCTTCCCACTCGCCCACAGTTAGTGGCAGCGACGGATCCAAAATTGTGGTCAGCGCATCCACAAAAGGCACGCCCGCCAGAATCGCCCGGAAACGCTGCGGCGCCTGGTTGAGCACCGCCCCCATTAGCAGCCCGCCCGCACTGCGACCCTCAGCAATCAGCCGGTCGGGAGCCACCCACCCGGATTCGACCAGCCACTGGGCCACATCAATAAAGTCCGTAAAAGAATGTTCCTTGACCAGCTCTTTACCGTCCTCATACCAGGCGCGTCCCAACTCCCCACCACCTCGCACATGCGCAATCGCATGGACCACGCCGCGGCGCAGTGCGGGAAGACGCAGAGTTTCAAAGGCCGCGTCAAAAGAGATCTCATATGAGCCATAGCCATGCAGCCACCCAGGATTCGACCCATCGGGACGCACATCGCGGTGGTGAGCCAAGGTCACAGGAATCTGAGTTTTGCCGTCGCGAGCCAGCACCCAAAGGCGCTCTTCGACATACTCTGTGCTGTCCCAGCCGGGCGCCGTGGCCGTGTGCAGATGAGTGCGCTGTCCCGTCTTCGGGTCGATCTGCTCTGTCGTTGGCTCTACGGTGACGCTCTGGTGGACAATCTGCAGGCTCTGAGTATCCCAGGGCTCGATATGCGCAGTTTCAATAGTGCGCACAGGCGAATCCACGTTGACCCGGTAGGGAGGATTCCATAGGTCGCTAAGGTCTGAGCCAGGAGACTGCGAAGCCGCTGGGGCGCGGCGCGTGGCAACCTCCAGCTGCGTGAGCGAATCTGAGCGCAAATAGGTCACCATAAAATCGCGATAGGCAGTGGCCGCGAAAATCCGCTCTCCCGCAGCAGCCTCGCGGATGGTCTGCCACGTGGACGCCGGAGCAATGGGCTCTGAAATTGGGCAGGGGATGGCAGGGCGGCCCGGGGTATAACCCGACAGCGTTGCAGAATCGACGAGGCCGGAGCTCGCTTTTTCCCCAGGGTTATCGGGGGCGCTGCCTGCCGGTGTTTCTTGCGTTTCCGTGGCTGTGGTTGTCGTACTTGTGGGCACTGGTTCTTGGGGCGCCGCGAGGGTGCCGCCAGTGTCCGCCGCGACCGCTGTCCCCACTGCGAGGGTCGCCTGTTCCAAGCGTTGCCCCAGATCAGCAGGTAAAGGCGCCGCCACTAAAGTGCCTTCAACAGAATCTGCCGTGTGCACAATCAATAGGTGATCACCTGCCGGTTCAGCTGTGACCAGTACCCCCGGGTCTCGCTCGGTGACGGGCACAGGCGTTACCCGCGGATATGCCGGTGACCACAGCCACGCCTGTCCTGTGGTTGTTGAGGTCGCCTGAATAATGACCCAATTTGGGTCGGCGCAAGGAGAAAACCACAGGTCAAAAGCTTCATCAGCTTCACTCAACAGAAGAGAATCTGTCTGAGGATCAGCTCCGACCTCGTGAATCCAGAGCTCACATTGCCGCCACGCCGCGTCAAAGCGCGTGTAAATGAATGCGGAAGAATCCGCTGCCCATGCGACGCCATAGCCCGCCTCGCACACGGAAGAGTCGATAATGGTGCCCGCGGCAATGTCGAGGATGTGCCACGTGAAATACTCATCCCCTTCTAAGTCTTCCGCCCAGGCAAGCAGGCGCCCGTCGGGGCTGGGAGTGAGTTCCACCGCCTGGTAAAACTCGTGGCCAGCGGCGCGCGCATTCTCGTCAAGCAGCAGTTCTTCGCCGGGCAGGGTGGCGTCAATCGGGGGCGAGGGCGGGGGCGAATCTGCCTCGGCGGCGGGCACACGATGATGCGTGCGATAGTTCGAACCCTCATGCCAGCGGCTGAAATACCAATGAGAACCAATACGATGCGGCACCGACACATCGGCAAGGCGCGTGAAGGCGCGGACTTCCGACTCGATGGCGGCAGCGAGGTCGGCGCTCGCGGCGCAAATATGGTCTGCCCAGGCATTTTCCGCGGCCAGATGAGCGAGAACCTCCGGATTTTCCTTATCGCGCAGCCAATCCCACGGGTCGTCAAAATGCTCACCGTGAATGTCGCGCACGCGAGTGCCGAATTTTTGGGGTGCGATGGGTGGGGCGGCGGGCTGTTGGGGAGCAGCGGGCGTAGTGGTGGATGCAGGTGTGGTCTGCGCGGAGGCGGTGGAATTGCTCTGGGCTGCGGATTCGGTCTGCGCGGCATCGGTCATGGCGATAGGGTAGCCGCTTTTCGAGGGTGGTTCTCAATAACGGCCTGCGGGCGGGTCGGTGCGGCTTAATGTGCTTGGGCGCTTGGATGAGCGGGCCTTCCTGTCTTCGGGACGTTTTTCTTCATCCAGCCTGCCCTTGGGTGACTGCCACCAACATATGTAAGCGCAGGGAAGTTATGTAGGCGCGGGGAAAGCTCCCGGCGCCTACATATGTTCCCAACGCCTACATATCGTGCGGGTGGGATGGGCTCGGGTGGCCCTAGGCAAGCCCGTGGGTGATTCACCCTGCCCTGAAATGGGCCGCGCCCCGCCCTCGTCAATGGAAAATGTCCACTTAGCGAGTCCAACGTGCACAATCCCCAAAGTGGGTGCACAATCGGCAGGGCGCCCAAACCTTTGGAGGAATGATGCCGGTCGCATTAGAGAACACCGTTGATGACGTTGCCCTAGTTTTTGAAGGCGGCGGGATGCGTGGCGCCTACACGGCGGCTGTGGTGTCCACTCTGATCGACGAAGGCCTGCATTTTCCGCATGTTTCCGGGATTTCCGCGGGCTCTTCGCATGTGGTGAACTACGTGTCCCGAGACTCCGACCGTGCCCGCGCCACTTTTGTTGATATTGCCGCAGACCCGCGCTGCGGAGGCTGGCACTACTGGCGCGCAGGCAAGGGCCTTTTCAATGTCGAATTCCTTTATGACGAAGTTGTCCGCCCCGGCGGGCCTCTGCCTTTTGACCTTGAAACGTTCCGAGCCAGCCCCGCCACAGTGCGGATTGGTAGTTTTAACGCCACCGCTGGACGGCCCGAATGGTTCACTCGTGAAGATATGCCTGATGTGTACTCGATGGCTCAACGGGTGCGGGCTTCTTCGACCTTGCCAATGCTGATGCCTCCTGTAGAACTGGATGGATCGGTGTATTTCGATGGGGCGTTGGGCTTTAATGGCGGGATTGCTCTGGATGCGCCCATGCGCGATGGGTATAAAAAGTTTGTTGTGGTGATGACGCGGGCACGCGACTACGTGAAGACTCGCGAGCGTGCGTGGCTGGAAGAAACGGTACGTACCCGCTTCCGGAAATACCCTGCCATGGTTGATGGAGTGATTAATCGAGCGGCTCGCTATAACGCAGTGCGTGCGCGGCTACTAGAAATGGAAGCGCGTGGGCAGGCGTGGCTCTTTTTCCCAGAAAACATAACGATTCCTAATACAGAAATGAGTGTGGAGCGGCTGCAGGATGCCTATGACTCGGGGATGGAGCAAATGCAACGGAGTTTGCCATCGCTGAAGAAATTCCTCGGAGTGTAGGTGGGGGCGGGTTTTTGCCCTGGGGTGCAGGTGCGGGCTTTGCTGGTGCGCTACGTTGCGGCCCCGCCCTCGTAGAAAAATTCACGAGGGCGGGGCCTGGTTTTAGACTCTGGGATTCTTCGGACTGGTGATTATTGTGGGGGTGTGCGGGTTGGCGCCTCAGTTATTTGACGGATTCGTTTGACTCTGCGATTCATGTGGTGCCGAATGAAACGGCGATAGAGATATTTGCGTAGCCCGCGTAGATTCACTCCATATTTGGCGTAGAAATCATCTGGTGATAGAAAAGTGCCGAAATCCTGGTTAACGCCTGTTTGCTGGATCGCTGTGTCGCTTCCATCCCACTGAATAGGGGGAGCTGCCAGATTTAACGTGCCAATGCCGTATCCAAGGTATTCTCCGCTACATCCTGTTAAGGTGCGGATACCATCCAAATAGGGCGAATCGCAAATGACGCCTTCTAGAGCCACCCATTTCTCTTCAAAGTAGACTTCCGCCCAGGAGTGCACAATATTCTGTGGGGCGAAAAAGTGGGCGATAGGTGGGACTACTCCAGCTTGGAGCCGCTTGTGAATGGTTGCCCCATGAAAACGGCAGGGAATGTCGCACGCCCGTAACAACGCCATGAGTAATGTAGTTTTCGTATTGCATTGACCATATCCATCCCGCAGTACCTGTGAAGCAGGAAGAGCGTCAGAAAGATTGTATCCGAAAGGTAATTCTCTCACGTAGTCATAAATGGCCCCAATTCTTGCTTTAGGTTCCTGATCACGGTATTTTTGTGCCCGAATATGTGACTGTATTTCTGGATGGGTAAAGTCAAGTAGTGGTGTTGCCTTAAGGAAATCGTTCATGGCTCAACGCTAAAAGAAAGTCCAAGGCTGTGGCTTGAACTTTGCGGCTGAGTTTTGGCTGGAATTGGCGTCTATGGCCAGTCGTTCACATCAGTGTGCATGCGTAATAACGTGGAGGGCGAGAGGCCGAAATTGGTTCGAAAGAGGCGACTTAAATGTGCTCCATCGCTAAAACCTGCACGGGCGGCAGCGTCAGAAAGGCGCATATTGCTCTTGGTAATAGCCTCTACAGCGCAGCGTAATCGTACCCAAATGGCGTAGCGCCGGAAAGGGATACCGATTTCCTGAGAAAAGCGATGAGTGAGATAGGAGGGGGAGATATGCGCCTTTTTTGCTGCTTCGGGTAGTGAGGCCTTTGGTGTTGGTGCGTAAGAATCAAGATATCTCAATGCAGCGAGCACTGGTGCGGATAGGTTTTTTCTGTCGGGTATCCCTGTGCGGAGCAATATATTTACTATTTCCTGTGTAGACCTTCGCCTTGTTATTGCTGATGGTAACGCTGAGAGAGCGGCCAGCGACATATCTGAAAGCAGTCGTTCGTTAAATGAACCGTAGGGCTCGATCAGAAGAAGAAAAAGAGGATTTTCTGAGTAGAGGCAGTGTTTCTGATTGGGGGGAATAATGGCAAAGGTTTCTTCTTTCGCAGTGTTCTCGCTATCACGTTGCAGCTTAAATGTGCCTTCGTGAGCTATGACTAATTGAATGGCAAGATGCTGATGCCAACTAGTGTTACCACCCTTGCCGTAATAGACCACTGCGCCTGGGAAAAGATTGAGGTTTCCGGTCCAATAGTCCTCGCGCACTCCTTCAGCCTATCTTGCTGTGAGCGGTTGGTTCTAAAGCGTTTCGAGTCCGGCTCCGAGTTTGTGGTAGCGCCAATATTGGCCGAGGGCGGGGCCGTGCGGGAAGCCGCCGCATTCAAAGACGGAATTGAAGTAGCTCACCAAGGGGTAGTCGTGTTCTGCCCGCACTACGCCCTCGGCACATGCGTCAGAAGTGAGAATCGCATAAGGCGCACCACCGCTGGTGTCATCTTTATGAAGACGGTCAGGGGCAAACTCTAATAAGAATGGCTCTGCAGGGGTCTCGCCTTCTTGCGAGTCCCGCCAATCCTCATACAACTCCACGTGGTATTCCCGCGGATCGCCACCGACTTCACTATATTCAAATTCGACCATCAATGGGTCAGCGGCGCTGCTTTCGGGCCAATCGGGGTGAGTGCCAATAAAGGACACGTCACCCACAATGCGGATCCATGAGTGAACGCTGAGGGGAATGGTGAATTGTTCATCTAGCCAGCGTGCTAAATCTGGGGCATCGCTAGTTGGAGGGATGAGAGGAGAAACATCCTGTTTTTCTTCGTCATAGAGCGAGTGGAAAATATAACCTTCGCCGGACAGGCGTTCAATTAGCTTCTCAATATTGCGCCGCGCCCGATGAGCCATCGCATCACAGACAGCGACCGCGTGCTCGTAATATTCCGGTTGGCGAATGGCAGCTCCAAGTTGGCGCATGTCATTCCATATTGCGTCTTCGCAGCCACTTTCGTAGCGCTCTAGCCAAGTGTCAGGATTCATGGCACCTCCTCGCGTTTGAGTGCTGGCAACCCTAGCAGTCTGGAGGGAAGTGTGCTCGCTATGTAGTACTGCTTGTTTTTAATGTGGGTCTAGTGGATACTCGGTTGAGGTCTTCCTTGCGGAGGTCTTCCAGGAGCCGGGGGTTGTCCCCCGGCGTTTTTATTGACGTTCTCTTGGCCCCAGGCCATATACATTTTGTTAAGTTGTTCATTTTCCTTGGCTATTAGGGCGTTATCTCTAACTGTTTCGGCGCCAATTTGAACACTTACGGAGATGGCGCAGGCAAAAAAGACTTCCTGAGCAGAAATTAATACTGCAGGAAAGGTGTTAGGAATGTGGGGATTGAAAGTCAAGAAACTAGTGAGACCGATAACTATGATGTTTGGCCAAAGGGTGTAGCCTATTTGGTGGAGAGGGCCCTTTTCTCTGTCGCGAAGGCGTTTTGGCTGTCAAAATCGAGAATTTCAGGCGAACTGTAATTTCAATAGAAGGTGCTTACGGGTAAGTTTATCGGGGTGATATAACGTTAAGGCCCAATATTTCGGCAGCTTCGCTCATGCGGCGGTCATAGGTCAAAATGGCATCCGCATGTAGGCGCAGTGCTGATTCTAGGTGTAGTGCATCTAAGGTGCGCAAAAAGGGCATGGGAAGAAAGGCTGCTCCCTGGAAGGTGGCTCGATCCAGAGCAGCAAGGGAAACGCCGTCAAGTAGGTGGGTTACTTCTTGCTGATTGATACTTTCCCGTTGAGCAAGTCGCCGTAGTTCAGTTTCTAGAAGGTCGGTAGAAACTAGATGGCAAGTTGTGTCCTCAAGCCAATCTATTAGGGCCAGAGTTTCTGACTGCTCGTGCAGTAAAGCGGCAAATGCGGAAGAGTCAACGTAGACGACGTAATTATTGATCATATCCGATCCTGGCGAAGATCTTCAAGCGAATCAACGAGTGTGGGAGAGTGTTCTCGTCGGTCTGCAATCAATTTTCGCCAACCGCCCTTGCGGCGTGCAGGGCGGGTAATTTTAAGTGATGGTAGCGTTTCCTCGTGAGGGCTGAGTCGCGCAACAGGTGTCCCGTGAGTCGTGACGATAAAGGTCTGGCCCTCTTGGACTTCGCGCAATATCCGACTCGACTCATTGCGTAGTTCGCGTTGAGAGAGCATTTTTGGAGTGGACTCAATAGCGGACATAAAGCTACTGTAGCGCAGGTGCTACGGTGCTGGAAGTCCTTTTGAGGAGCCCGGGGGTCTGGATCCTCACTCTCAGAAATTTTGTGATTCTGAAGGCTGTCCATATGGGCTGCCCTCAGCGGCACACCCACCGGACATGATCAGGTTCCTTGCCGGTGAGGTTGTACCGCGAAAGGGGGTGGTGGCCGTGCAAGGTAAGTACAGGCGTAAAAAGCGCAAGTGTGAATACTGTGGAGCCAGGATCATCGAATTCCGTGCCAGCGGAATTGGCTCGATAATCCTGGCGATCGCGGTCCTTGTCAAGGTCATCCAGGGTCTAATCCAGGCCCTCATGGGACTTGGACAAGGATCCTAAAAGTGGGTCACCCGTGAACGGCGGGTGGCCCACCCAAATAACCTTGTGCGCCAATCATACACAGGAGAGATTTTCGGCGAAAAGGTTAGCTGGGTGAAACTTGCGTTATCGTGAATAAGTGCTGCGTAGCGGCTGGTCCAGCACTAAAATGAGTGGGGAGCTTTCGTTCTAGTTGACCGTAGGCGTTCGTAACCGTTCAGAAAAGGACCTGGCGATGACGTCCTCTAAACCGCAGTATCCAGAACCGGGTTCGTATGAGCACCTTGATCCTATTGAGCGCGCGAAACTTCACGCTGAATATATTCGGGCTCAGCCTCGAAAACTTTACTCTGATGAAGAGGCTCTTAAACGGCAAGCTGAAGTAGAAGGCATTTCTGCTTTAGCGGGTCGAGAAATTACTGACCCGGTACTGCGGGACATCATTTTTCGGCATGCGAAAGGTGAAATTTCTGCAGAGGAAGCAGCTGAGCTCGGTCGCCAACATATTCTCGGTGAATAGGGGAATCGAGGGTAGTGAGTTTTCAACGAATTTGGTCGTGGGATGACTACTATATTCCGGGCACTGAGGTGCTGCGGAATAAGTTTGTGACGGAAAAAGAGCCCTATGGGGTGGAAAATCCTTCCCGTCTAGATGTTCTCGAGGATCTATATGCGGAAATACGAATGCGGCAACTGGTTGACTATCCAATTGATGCCAGTTTTGATTATGCCCATATGAAGGCCATTCACTACTACATTTTCCAGGATGTCTACGAATGGGCTGGCCAAGAGCGCACCGCTCCCAATGTTCCCATGTATAAAGGCACTCATGCCTATTATCCAGCCGGACCTCAATTGACAGCGGCTGCTGAAGAGCAATATGCCCTTATTGCTGCCGCCAATTATCTTCGAGGGATGGAGCGCCCCGAGTTTATAGCCGAATTGGCGGAACGCTGGGGTGAAATCAACATTATTCACAGTTTTCGAGAGGGGAATACTCGTAGCCAATGTGTATTTTTCTCCCAATTAAGTCAGCAAGCAGGATACTATTTCCCGCCAGATGCGTTTAAAATGGGTTCGCCCCTGCGAGAAGCATTTATTAACGCCAGATTTCACAGTCAAGACACCGGCAGTAATGCGCAACTAGCACACGTCCTCGACCAGGTAATCACCCCAATACAGCCCGCCAGAACCCTCGTCCAGGAACATCTGGCTCAACAGCCGCGCACCCCCAAAGTCACGCGCGACGAGGTGTTGAAAGCGATCTACCGCGCCCAGTCCTCAGCCGGAGCCCCGCCCTCGTCAATGGATCCGCGACGGAAGCTGCCTTACCGCGGCCAGAGGCCCTACGACCAGAATGGTCCCAATTTGGGACAGGGCTACAAATTGGGACGTTAATGCTCATCCATGCGCCCGTATATCCGCGCATTTGTGCCCTCGCATGTCTGCCTGTCGGATCCCTTATGCTCCACCTTCCTGCAGACGTTTCCTCTCGCTATGAGTAAAAATATCCGCCAATCGCGTCGGTATTGGCAGTCGGCTATCGCGCTCAACCAATGACAAAGTCACAGTCCGCGCAGTCTCCAGACTCACCCAATTCCCACACGAGACATACACGGGTTTAACATTTGCGCGAGTCCGCAGCGCGCACCCATACACCTCGCCATCCTTGACAATATCCGCAAACGCGCCCGGTTCGGCGGGCAAAGGTGCAATTTCCGCCCCTGCCACCCGGTAGTAGGTTTTCGCGACCCCGATAGTCGGCTGGTCAAGCTCAAAAGACGCATGCGTTGCAATCCCCATATTCCGCGGATGTAAATACCCGTTACCGTCAAACATGAAAAGGTCCGGCGCAGTCGCCAGCCTTTCCGCCGCTTTGAGCACCAACGGAAGCTCGCGAAAAGCGAGAAAACCCGGAACATAAGGCTCGGTCACCGGCCCGTGGTAACTCACTTGTTCGAGCACTGTATGTCGCTGCGCATCGACCACAACAATGCAGGCCACTGCCTGTTCTGCCTCTCCCGCCGTCCAGTAAGCGACATCGACCCCCGCAATCAGGCGCAGATCCTCCGCGAGTCGTTGATCGGTCAGATCAATCCGCGATCGCAGTCTCTCCTGTTCATGAGCCCACACGCCGAGGTCTGCTGTGATGTCCTCTTCCATCAGGCTGTCCATGTGCTGGGTATGAGGTGGCGGTTCACGTAGCGTATTTTTTCATCATTTCAGGAGGGTTGCCACGTTGGCGTACTTCCTTTGCCAATAATCGACGAGGGCGAGGCGCGATTTTCCAAGGGGAAGCCGGATTCAGCGCCGAACCAGAAGAGCCGTGCCTGGCTGAATGTGCAGTCTATATTTACAGGCGTTTTTGGGGTTGGGCTCTCATTGTGGGGGCACTTGTGCTGAATAGTGAGCCTGTGTGCTTTGGTGTGGCTGACACCGAACGGGCAAAGGGCGACATTTAGAGGTGAAATTTGGCTTTTTTGTCGCCGTGTGCGTGTTTGGTGTACGAGGCTTCAAAGCCAAATCTGTTCCCAAAGGAACAAACCGCCGCGAGGATGTGCTTTTGGCAGTGGAACCCCATTGTGGCGGCGGGTTGTACTTCTGGTAGTCACCTCTCAAGGCAGGGTTTCTTTCTCAAGGCATAGTTTGTCGCTCAAGGCACCGTTAAATTGCGAATTAACGCTGCCTTGAGCGCAGAACTATGCCTTGAGCGCGTAAGTATGCCCTGAGTGCAGAACTATGCCTTGAATC
>JAUNHH010000024.1:0-17626 GCA_030524055.1 Actinomycetaceae bacterium
TTAACTTCTACTTGTCGTTCCGTGCACTGATGGACGCCAGAAGGAGAGGATAAAGCGTAGTCAAAAGCAGTAGCTTTGCGCCCATCAATAGAGTCAACGCTCACCTTTGGATTGTTGATCTGTGCTAGTCGGCGGCCCGCGGTGCGTAATTCTTTTTTAGACTGTCCATCCCTCTGTACATCTGAGTCTGTGAAGGACATGTCGCTCAATTCATTGCTCGCATAAAAGTGGCTGATTGTCAGTCCCGTTGGATCTGATTGTGGCGTGTTTCCGGGCGATAATTGCGTTTCACCGACGAAGTCAATAGTTAACTGGGGAGTTAGAGAATATGGGTAAGTGTATTGTGTGGTCCATCCATGAGGAATGAGCACTTCCATACGCACATTCTCATTGCGATCACTGAAATATGGCTTATCATCACTGATAGGCCAGTATTGGCCAAAGCTCCATATTGAGATTCCGATAGTTAAGCACACGCAGAGCACAATTGCGCCGATAGAGCGCCACCAACCATTGCGTGACCCTTTGGGGGAATTCCAGTCCTCTGGAGGCGCTAAAGGATCAATGACCTCAGTTTCTGGGGCATCCTGATCCGAGTCAGACTCATCGACCACAGCGCACCTCCATTGCTGCCAGGCATGTCCTGTGCCTACACAATGGCGTCCATTGCCCATTGTGTAGACATATCCTTCAAGGGCTCACATTAGTCGAAGGGGCCAGTCTTTGCAGTACAAATGGATTAGAGATGGGGGTTATTGTTGCCCCAGCGCCCTATTTGATCATCACAATCTGAATAGGTCGCTCTTGGGAAGAGCGGTCTCCGCCGCCGCGCACAAGTAGTACCCAACCTCCGTTGGTGCGTACAAGTTGGCGAATGTAGCTGTCCTCTTCGTCATGCGCTAATTGGGTAAGGTTCCACAAGGTAATATCCTTGAGAATGTCTCCCGTATTGGGGTCTCGAAGGCGTAATATCGGTGCTGCGCGCTTTATGAGCAGATTTGGCTGGATAATGGAATCCTTCCCAGAGGGAAAGTAGTAAATGCCAGTAAGTGAAAACTCTGGGAGCTCCTTGTTTAGTGGAATGAGTGAAATCGTCTCGGGATTGAAAATATAGCTCCTCCGGATTTTCGGTCCTTCCGGATTGGGAAACGGGGTGCTAAATGACAAGGTGAGGCTTTCTGCGCCGCCGTATGTAAGTGTATGTTCTTCTGCCTGATAAGAAGGAATTCCTCGCGGGACGGAAATCTCTTTTCCCGTATCGATATTGTGTAGGGAATTAGTATGTGCATCCCTATTGTGTAGGAGAATCCATCCTTTAGTGGCAGCTATATAGCCATTGTCGTCAAGAACGACGCCAGTAAATGCTTGACCTTTGGGCTGGCCAGTTAGGTCATCTCGCGGTGTAAATAAGCTTGCTGAGCACTCGCATGTAGGGTTACCGGAAAGCTGATACTCCTCCTCCGGATCGCGATAGACAGAGGTGAGTAGGGTTTCTTTGGAGCCAATAAGAGAGACGACATGTTCTTCCGCCCCCAGTTCCCAGAGCATCTTTCCTGTTTCGAGATGAAAAACCTGCCTATTGATGAGGATGACGCGATTAGTTAAGAGGATCTTGCCCCTAGAGGCATTGCCGGGTTTTATCCCCCATATTTCTTTCCCGCTTTTCGCGTCAAGAACAACAACATATAAGGGGGAGTTTTCTGAATCGGAATCGTTATCCTGACTATCTTTAATAGCCAGAGCCACATATTGCCCATCAGGTGAGGTCGCTGAGTATAGGGTCGAGATGCTGAAGTCGTAGAGGGGGTTTAATCCCCAGCGCCATATTTCCGAGCCATCCTTCTTGGAAATCGCTTGAACGACAGAGCCTTTACCATCGCGGATCACTATTGGCCCCTGTGCTGCGGCCAAAATCGCCGTTGAACGCGTTGAGGGAGGTGGTGAAATGCTCCAGACAACGTCCGGTGTAGATGACTGTGGCAAATCTACTGAACGGACCGCGCGAGAACTTTCTATGTCCTGAAGCGATGCTGGTTGAAAATATCCCACTACTACTTGCGGATAAACAAAGGCATGAATGCTGGCAAGCGTTAGACTCGCAGCAAGAGCTCCTGCTGTTAGACGCCAGAAAGGGGCGTAGGTATTGATGCGACTCTCGTTTTCTTCAATCCGAGTATAGAAAATGCGAGGGAGTTCTTCCCTCAATTTCTCGTCTCTACGGGCGTCAAAGAATGCCCAGGGAATAGCCAGGAAACTGGCCAGGGTCATTCCAGTTAACGCTATTACTGGCAGGGTTTTTGGCCAGACTGGAAGTAATAATGAGGGGAGTGCCTCAATTGGTGAATGCAGTAAATTCATCAAAGGGATGAGGCTAAATGGGGCAAGCAGAGCTATCCAAAACCAATTATGACTGGGCTCCCATGTGGTTCGTCGTAAAACGCGGAAAAGCCAAAGCCCAATTCCGAAAAGTAGGCCTAGTAAAACAAAGAAGGATATAAGGTGCAATGTGGGAAAAGGTTTTCCCAACGTGCGCGCAACTACCACTGAGAATATCAGCAGGCTAAAAGAGAAAGTGAAAAGCAAGAGGACAAAGGCGCTGTAGATGGGAAAAGCACCTAAACTGCGCAGTCGCGCCATTTTCCTTGTGCGATTAACGCTCATCGTGTGATTCCCCTTTCTCCGTCTGTCCTCACCCAAGTGACCTGATCAAGTAAAGCGTTAGCTTGAGCAGTGTCTGTGGTCGAAAGGTCGTAACGTGTATCCCTGGGGGAAGTTTTCGCGTGCTTGCTTTCCTTGTCCTCGGGCGCATCCGTGACTGTGAATACCCAGAGTCCATCCGCACCCGCAACAAACCAGTAGTGGATGAAGATGTACTCTTTGACGTAGCCTTGGCGTGAGTAACCGCAGGCCTTCCTACCGCCGATAGTGCGATCCTTGAGCCAATTTTGTGCCCCGCCCTCGTCCCACGTGTCTGCCATCTTTTTCCATTCGGGTGAGCAGACTGCCGCAGGTGACACTGTTGGATAAAGCCCTTGCTCCCCACTTATCGCACTGGTAGGAAAATGCCTGATGGTGAGTGCGCCACCTGCAAGCCGCGAAGGGCGAAAGTCCACATATGAAGGGTGGAATACTGTATCAGTGCGATTCTCTGGCTGCGGCCGATTTTCCCACCCCTGTGGCAACGGGATATCAACTTTTTCTTTAGGGACATCAATGCTGATGTCACTTTGTGGAAAAACGCCATATTCGCGCGGTATCCACCGTATTGAGGACAAGACATTTTGATATTCCTGCGGAATTTCATTGCTTCCAGCAGGTCCGCACAGGCGTAGGATAGCGGTTTCTTGGTTGACCTCTACATGTCGCTCTGTGCATTCGTGACGACCATGAGGTGAGGTCAAAGAATAGTCAACGGCAACAGCGCTGCGTTGGTCGATAACATCAGTACTGATTTGCGGATTTTGGATATCGGGAAGACGACGGCCTGCTTTTTGTAGGCCATTCTTATCGTGAGTATCTTCTTCTTTCCTGGGCGAGTCCCCGTAATCCCAATCCCCTTCCTGGTTACTCGCCGAATAAAAGTGACTAATAGTCAAGCCTGACGGATCTGACTGAGGCGTATCCTTGGGGGAAAGTTGCGTTTCCCCCATTACATCCAACTCTAATTGAGGCGACAAAGAGTAAGGATAGGAGTACGTGGTTTCCCAATTCCGGGGAATATCTACTTCGATGCGGACATTCTCAAAGCGCCTCTCATATTGCGCAGGCGAATGCAATCGGTTGTCCGCATTCGGAGTGGGAATACTAGGCTGCCCTAAACCGATCCCTAACATCAAGAGAGTAAGAAAGGAACTCAGCAGAATAACCCCAAGAGAAGGTAGCCAATCGTGAGGCAAATCCAGAGAGGTACTCCAATCCTCAGGTGCATCGAAAGGGTCCTCGACGTCGCTTTCCAGCAATTCATCATCGGAATCCACCTCATCGACCACAGCGCACCTCCATTGCTGCCAGGCATGTCCTGTGTCTACACAATGGCATCCATCGCCCATTGTGTAGACATCTCCTTCAAGGACTCACATTACCTGAAAACCTGTGTTGGCGCAGCATTAATGCACACAATGGACTTAAAACCGTCAGGTGGGCGCCCCAGGAGGCTCAGAGTCTAGGAAGCGCGCAAGCACCAGAAAAACCCGCGCCCCGGCCTCGTGAATGACTAGGCAAGGCCCTGGCAACGCGATATTTCTAATGCCAATTGAACGCGATTCTCGACCCCGAATTTCGTGAGCAGGGTAGAAACATGCGTTTTTACTGTGGCTGGGCCAACCATTAAACGCTCAGCGATTTGGGTGTTCGTCAGACCCTCCATTAACAAAATGGCAACTTCGCGTTCACGGTCAGTCACATCTTCTGGCCATGGAGTAGTAGTAATAGTCGGATTGGATGTTGCTGCCTCAACTAAATAGTCCATTACTTGGTCAGAAAAGGCACGCCCGCCCCCAGCAACCTCATGGATTGCCGCAATAATCTGCTCCGGTGCAGTGTCTTTCAGGAGAAAACCGGCTGCCCCTGCAGAAAGGGCTTTAGAGATCAGAGAATCGGTGTCAAAGGCAGTAAGAACAAGAATCCGAATTTCCGGGTGAGTGCGCGTAAGTTCTGTAGTTGCTTCAACGCCATCCATTGTGGGCATTCGCAAATCCATCAGCACAACGTCGGCCCCTAAACGAATAGCCGCATCAATTCCAGAACGGCCATCACTGCCTTCCCCAACCACGCGAATATTCTTATCTCCGCCAAGAATAAGGCCAAGGCCCGAGCGAACAAGGGCGTCATCGTCAACGAGGACGACTCGAATTGTGCGGGCGACAGAGTTATCCGTGGTGGACATTAGTTCTCCTGAGGGACGAGGGCGCGGTATCGAAGGGCAGGAATTGGACGGGCAGATTGAGGTGGAATCAGGGACGAGGTGCGTTCAATGAGGTGAGTAGCGGGCGTGGGCGCCTTCTGTTCTACCTCAGTTTCCGTCAATGTGCTGGGTGAATTGGTGGAGTTGGTAGCAGAAGATGTTTCCGCCGAGACGGTAGCGTTATTGGTTTTTTCTCGTGTTTCTCCACCAGCGGGTATCTCTGCGTCCACCCGGAATGCCATGCCATTGTCAGTGGTGATAGGGCCAGCGGAAAACTTGCCTCCCAAAAGACGCATGCGTTCTTCCATGCCGGTTAAGCCGAGGCCAGATCCATCTTCAGAATAATTCTGTGAGGCAATGAGATCGCGAGTGGTGAGCGGATTTGTAATGCGAATATGCAGGAAGGAACGCCGCTTTGCGGGCTTATTTCGGGAAGTGCGAGTTGTTTCCTCATGCTTAACGGCAATAGAAATAGTCACGGATGACATTGGGGCATGTTTGCGCGCATTCGTCAGTGGTTCTTCGATAACACGAACGAGGGCGTGGCGGCTTAAAGGAGCGGAAGTGGAGAATAAATCCAGCACCCCATAGGCAATATGGAAATCAATGCGGCGCCCTGCATGTCTTTCGCGCTCAATTGCGGAAGTGACATCCTCCCAAGAAGTCAGACTGGAATCTCCATGGCCACCAGAATGCAAAATCGTGAGGATCTGCCGTAATTCTGAGGAGGCCTCAGTGGATAAAGTCCGCACAGTTGAGGCGATAGCGCGAACTTGGTCAGGGGGAAGATCATCCCGGGTGGCCAATGCTCCCGCATGAAGGGATAGAAGTGAGAGACGGTGCGCTAGAGAGTCATGCATTTCGCGGGAAATGCGGGCGCGCTCTTCTGCACGAGCACGTTCTGCATGAGCAATACGGGCACGTTTCAGTTGCTCAGTTTCTTCTTGGAGTGAGGAGACGAGGTTTGCTCGGGCGCGAATACGGATGCCAATAAATACCGCGATCCAATTGAAAATCAGATTGTAGATTAGGGTTGTAATGTATTGAGCGGTCGGATCAAAATTTATATTGGGGTCTATTGGGTAAAAGGGGAGGCTTGGGAAGAAATAGGGTATTGACAGGACGATGACAATAAGGATGGTGGTGAATACGTAACTAGAGCGACCTAAACGAATGGCTAAGAGGAGGGCGGTGATCAGGGAAACTCCAGTCCCGAGGGCGCTGGGGACGGTCAGAATGAAAGTCAGAATGGTTAATGGCGCAAAATAATCAACCCATTTCACGAGAGTAAATATTGCGCCTCTGACTGTTTGCTGTTCCTGAAGTCCTGGAGGGCGCCCCTTTAAAAGGAGATTAATGGGGTCGCGGATAAGGAGTAGAGCGAGAAGGGCGAGTCCAATGACCCCAAGAAGGGCGTCGAGACCTGTGGGCGCGTAGATTGCATCTGGGGGGGGTATCAGAACGAGGCGGGAAGAATAGAATTATAAAATAAGCTATAAAACCAGTGAATCCGATAAACAGGGAGCCTAACCATGCGCAGAGGCGGACTACTGCTCGGAATAGTACTGGTGAGTCCGGTCGGCGCTTGCTCATAGATCCAATGGTACGGGGTTCGATTTTGGTGCTGCGTCCCCCAAATGGGGGAGGGGTGCGTGAGGGTGGTCCCCCATATGGCCCCAAATTTGACCCTTATGGGTGAGGTGCCCGCCTGGCTTGGTTTCCTACTGTCAATGCCATGAATGCAATGACTGAAACTGTAAATCCTGGGGGCACTGCTACGACCCCCGCTTTTAATGTGCGCGAATATCTGCGGGGAGGGCGAACTCCGCACTATAAATGGTGGAAATTGCTCCTTGCGGCGCTCATCTTCTACGTGTTCTGGAATCTCTGTCAAATTCCGGTTTATGCCGTCGTATTGCCTGTATTTGGCCTTGAAACTCTGACTCTTTCGCAAGGTGTCTCGACCGGGGCGACTAATCTCATGTCTCATCCTGGACTGCTAATGCTCAGTCTGGGAAACCTAGGTGTTGCTATTCCTGCATTGGCACTTGCCCTTTTTGTGGTGGAGAAACGGGGGATAGGGAGCCTCTCCTCGGTGAAGGGGCGTTTGCGCTGGGATATGATAGGTCGGGCATTACTTCCGGCTATTGTGCTATGGGGCGGAATTCTTCTCTACGAAATCGCTATGGGGGCGCCTATTGTCGATTTATCTACCGTGGTGCCCCAAATTGTGATTATTCTGCTTCTGGTCCCCCTTCAATCGGCTGCTGAGGAGTATGTATTCCGTGGGGGTATTATGCAGGCAATTGGCGCCTGGGGCGGACCTGCCTGGTTAGCGCTCATTATTTCCACTGCACTTTTCATTCCTGTCCACGGTCAATACCATGGGTTGGGGCTTGTGTCGGTGTCCTTTATGGGAATATGCATGGCCTGGTTGACAATGCGCACAGGCGGGTTAGAAGCGGCGATTGTATTGCATACGGTGAATAACTATCTAGCCTTTGGCGGCGCATTACTCTTTCAGGCCAATCCCATGTCTGATGCCGAGACGACTTGGCTTTCCCTCCTCACGCAATGCGGCATTGTTGCTTTATATACTGCCATCGCAGATTGGTGGTTACGGCGGGTGATTATTAAGCGTGAGGGACGTGGAGTAATGACCGGTGCTTTTGGCGGTCCAGTAGGGAACTTTGGCCAAAAGGCAGCGCCGCTGGTTCCTGCTCCTGTAGCGGCTTCTGCTCCTGTTGACCCAAGCAGTGCAGCATTAGGCGCAGCAGCTTCTGTGGCCTGGGTGCCTGTCGCTCAGAATGCTGAGGTTTCTGGTCAGCCAGGTGTTGGACCTGAAATGGGCCCCGGCCTCGTAGAATCTGTTCCCCAATCTGGCGACTATGGGATGTCTTTTGTTGACCCTGGCTCAATCTCAGGGGACTGCGGGAGCTCTGCCTGCTAAAAGATGCCAATGCGTGCCCGCCTTCCCCCAAATGGGGGAGGGGGCGCCGTGGTGCTCCCCCGAATGGTCTGGAAAGTTGACCCTTTTGGGTGAGGTGCCTGACGGGTTGATTTTCCTAGGGTTGTCGTCGTGACTGGAATGAATGAATCCGTAAATTCCGGGGGTGCCATCGCTGCCCCCACCGTTAGCGTGCGCGAATATCTTCAGGGAGCGAAAACCAGACGCTATAAATGGTGGAAACCCATTGTTGCGATGATCGTCGCTGGGGTAACAGCCATTGCGACTTATGTGGGTCTGCAACTATTAACACCCATTCTCTTTGCTGCTGAAAGGGAAGCTGTTCTCTCAGCGTTTAGAGATGGGAATTATTTACTGCATCCCATTGCCCTTGGTTTGACACTATATATATTTATCCCCATAATTCTTGCCATTGCATTTGCGGTCCTCACCATTGAGCGGCGAAAATTTGGAACCCTCACGTCAGTGAAAGGGCGTATGCGCTGGGATGTGCTGGGTTATGCCTTTGTAATAAGTGCCCTCATTATGCTTCCGCTTAATGTGCTTACGTTTCCATTTGGCGAGCCGACGGTGAATCTTTTGTCCGTCATTCCCCAATTTCTTGTCCTCTTGGTGCTCATTCCGATTCAGGCAGGGACGGAAGAATATATGTACCGCGGGTGGCTTCAGCAGGCTCTTGGAGCATGGAAGGCGCCAACATGGCTTGCAATAGTTCTTTCCACTGCGGCGTTCACTGTTTCTCATCCGCAATACGGTCCGATTGGGTTAGCATTTGTGGCGATAATGGGCCTAGGTGCGGCCTGGTTAACGATTCGTACAGGCGGCTTGGAGGGGGCTATCGCTTTGCATGTCGTCAACAACTACATTGTTTTTAGCAAGGAATTAGTCTGGCAGATTAACCCCGCAACTCAACCTGATATGACATGGGGTGAGCTTGCCTATGACGCATTGATCCTTCTTCTGGTCATCGCCGTGATGGATTGGTGCTTGCGCCGGGTGATTATGAAGCGCGAAGGCCGTGAAGTAATGACTGGTGCTCTTGGTGGGCCCGTGGGGAACTTTGGCGAAAAGGCGGCGCCAGTGGTGAGCGGACCTGCGGTGCCAACTCATGGTGAGCTTTCTGGTGCGCCAAGTGCACCTGCGGGTTTGACCCCTGAAGGTGTTTCCAGGGCATGGGTATCCGTTGGGCAGAATGTGAATACCTCTGTCTAGCTCAGCATGGGGCCTGCTCTTCTCTATTGATGGTCGTGCCGGGGATTCCTCGCCCTGCCTTTGCTCGGGCAAATAGGTATGGCACTCTATTTGCCCGCCGTGATTGACTGTCCTTGTTGCGGGAAATGTCAAGGTGACGCCTCTCCCCCAAATGGGGGAGAGGCGGTGGGGAGTCTCCCCCTTTTGGCTGTGAAAGTTGACCCTGATGGCTGAGGAGATGAAAGGCAGTATTTTCCTAGGCTTGGGCCATGAGTGGAGTAACTGAGTTTGTTAACCCGGGAGGCAGTGCCGCCGCCGTAAATGTCCGTGATTATCTTCGTGGTGCGCGAGGCCAGCATTATGAAGGGTGGAAAGTCTTTCTTTCTGGGGTGCTGATCCTTCTTCACGCTGAGTATCTGCCGAGAACTCCGAGAGGAATTGTCGAGTTCTTTTTCGGGTCCAAGAGCGTTGAGATTGCGAGGGATGCTCAATTTGGCCCCATTAACCCACTGTCAGATCCAGGAGCAGTATTACTCTTCTTCCTTTCCATCGCTATTGTCCTTCCGATAATAGCGATGGTCCTTCTGTTAGTGGAAAAGCGCGATTTAGGCACGCTTTCCTCTGTAAAAGGGAGATTGCGGTGGGGACTTTTTGGGAAGGCAGTGGGCTTGGCTGCCGCGATATGGGGTGCACATTTCCTCCTTAGATTCTTTAGTGGATCGCCTCTTGCTGGCTTATCTTCTCTGATTCCGCAGATTGTGATTATCTTGCTGGCCGCCCCATTCCATGCTATCGCCATAGAATATTTCTTCCGTGGGGGAACGATGCAGGCATTCGGTGCCTGGGGAACACCTGCCTGGTTAGCGATCATTATTTCCACCGCATTCTATAGTCTTATTCATATCCAATACGGTGTTCTTGCTGTTATATCCGCAGCTGTAATGGGCCTATGTGCCTGCTGGCTGACAATTCGCACAGGCGGTTTGGAAGCGGCAATAGGTCTGCATATTGTCTACAATTACGCGTTATTTGGTGGTGCGCTAGTATTCCAGTCTAATCCCATGGTGGACCAAGGATCCGATTGGGTCTCTTTGGTTGTCCTGTGCCTAAAAATACTGCTATTCACTGCAGTTGCGGATTGGTGGCTGCGTCAAGAGATTATTCGCTGCGAAGGACAGCAACTAATGACAGGCGCCTTAAAAGGTCCAGTGGGTGCCTTTGCTGAGAAGCCTGCGCCCATAGCGCCTGCGCCTACTGCGTCAGAAACGCCAAATTTCCCGGCTGCCCCTAATGCTGCTCCTACTCCTAGTGGCCCTCCTATTGCTCCTCCCATTGCGTTAATGCCTCCTGTTCAAAATGAGTATGGTCGCGGGCAAAACGGGCGTGGTCACCAGTAGGCCATTCGTCAATCTTTCTCCCCCACATGGTGGAGAAAGGCAAAAGAAAATCCCCCATTTGGTCTGGCAAATCGACCCATATGGGCGAGGTCGTAAAGGGAATTACTTCCTTAAGGTAGAGCCATGAATAGAACAGCAGATGCGATTAACGCAGAAGTTCCTTCTGCGTATGCACCCCCTTTAGCCGATCCCCCTCAATCAAATCCATTTGGCCCCGCCCTCGTCGAAAGAATTGATTCTGGCCATCGGGATTATATTCGCGGTGGGCGGGGACCTCGGTATAAGTGGTGGAAGCCGATTATTGCGCTGATTATTGCCCTGCCTCTTGTGTTCTTTCTCAGGTATGGAATGAACTATGGGTTAGGTCGTTTATCCGTTGTGTTATACCCCTCGGATCATGAGACGATTATGTCATTGATAAATGGCGGAAATGTCTTACTCCATCCTATCGTCCTGCTTCTCACCTTTTCTTCCTTCGTCTCTCTCTTTCTTTCCCTTGCTCTGGTGGTTCGCTTTATTGAGGGTAGAAAATTTGGCACGTTAAACTCTATAAAAGGGCGTATGCGCTGGGGTCTTTTAGGGCGTGCATTTGCTCTCGCTACCCTCTTTTGGCTGCCGTTCCACCTGTTCAGTTTCCAAGAAGGTCGCCCAATGGCTGACCTCACGCTGTTTATTCCACAGATTATTATTTTGCTCCTCCTCGTCCCAATTCAATCGAGTGTCGAAGAATATCTCTGCCGTGGCTGGATTCAGCAGACCCTTGGTTCCTGGAAGGCGCCTGCATGGTTGGCTCTGATCATTTCCACGGTGTTATTCACGATTCTTCATCCGCAATACGGTCCGATGGGCCTGACTTTTGTTGGGACTATGGGATTGTGTATGGGTTGGTTAGCTATCCGCACAGGTGGGCTCGAAGCGGCTATTGCCCTGCATGTGGTGAACAACTATCTGTCATTCGGCTCGGATCTTATTTGGCAAGATAACCCCTTTTCTGAAAGTGGATCGACCTGGGAGGGCCTTGCATTTTCTGTAGTGAGAATTCTGCTCTTTACCGCTATTGCAGACTTCTGGTTCCGTAGGGTGATTATTAAGCGCGAAGGACGCCAGGTCATGTCCGGCGCATTTGGCGGGCCGGTCGGGGACTTTGGCCAAAAACCAGCCGTGGTCACTAATGGCACTGGACTGTCTGTGGCTCCAGGTGCACCGTCCCGTTGGGTTCCGCTCAATGAGGGTAATGCTAACGCCGTCCACAGTAATGAATCTGTGCAATCGCAGCCTTCACTAGTGAGTACTGGTCATACTCACTATGAACACGGCCCCCGTGCCCCTGAAGCGGTGGGCTCCAGTAGCTAAGTCGCTACTGAGGGTGGGGATCCGGGAACCCCACCAGCTAGACCCGGCCAGACGAGCATCCTCTCTCCACTGCTCATCTGGCCGGGTTCTGCGTATGTCGCGGTGAGTCAAAGACTGTGAAGACGAGGCCGTGTATCAGGGACACCCTGAGAGTGTCTCCCCCCAACGGGGGAGGCAATAACAAGTTTTCTCCTCCATATGGCATAAGAAAAGACCCGTATGGGTGAGGTGAAGACATTCCCCCATTTTCTAGGGTGGACTTCGTGAGTAATACTGATTCGCTAAAAATGACAGCTGTGCCCAGCGTGGATAATCCTCCCTCAAAGAAAAAAGTGCCTCTTGGTGGGCCTCGTGATTTCCTGCGAGGAGCCTTGGGCCCGAAACATAAATGGTGGAAAGTGCTATTGTCGGGGCTCATTGGCATTCCTCTATATTACTCATTTCTCTTCTTTGGTATCCGGATTATTCTTTCTCTCCTGGGAGAGGAAGGGCAGAGGCTTCGAGAATTTGTTACCTCGGGTGGAAACCCGATGGATAAGCCAATGGCAGTGGCAGTTCAACTTTTGCCGTCAGCGCTGGCTATTCTTATCTTTATGATTGTCTTGCCTTTGGTTGGCGGAAGGAAATTTGGTGCTCTGTCCTCCATTAAGGGAAGACTTCGGTGGGACCTAGTTGCTCAAGCGCTACTGGTAGCAATACCGGTAATGTGCTCACTGATTCTTTTACAGCTTATCTTTGTTGGTCCTGTAGATCTGCGTCCTTATGTGCTTCAGATTCTCATTACGCTTGCGCTTATTCCATTCCAGGCGGCTGCAGAGGAATACCTATTCCGCGGCTGGTTTGTTCAAGCCCTAGGTGTATGCCGTGTGCCTGTTGTAATTGTATTACTTGTTTCCTCCATCGTTTTTGCCCTAGCGCATACTAACTACGGCGTGATCGGTTTGCTTTCAGTGGCAAGTATGGGATTAAGCTGTGTGTGGCTAACTATGCGCACAGGTGGATTAGAAGGCGCGATCGTTGGGCATGCAGTATTCAATATTGTTGCTGGCATAAACTCCTTTTTCTCAGGAGGTAATCCTGGCTCTGACGCGGGAAGGTCCTGGGATGGTGTAGTTGTTACAGGAACCGTCTTCCTTCTTTACACCATTATCGCTGACATCTGGCTGCGTCGAGCAATTATTAAACGCGAAGGCCGCGAAGTAATGGTGGGTGCTTTGGGTGGCCCCATTGGAACATTCGGGGAAGACCCAGCGCCCGCACCTGCCATTGAGCAAGCGCCTGCCGGTGCCCCGCAGGGCCTGAAACCACAGGTGCAATACAGTGCGTAATAGAAATTCGGCACCTGGTAGATAGACGGAAACTATCTGTTAGTGGCTATGGGTCTAGGGTGGTCTATGCATGTCATCTCTTTATTTTCTAGGATGGCACCATGACTCAGACGTCGCCCCCAGAATATCCGGGGTATGGTTCCACTCAAAGCCCCTTACCCACCCCATCAACTTCTCTACCAGGTGCCGAATACACGCCTCCCCCATATTCACACCCGAGCCCCGCTCTCGTAGAAAAAGATATCTACGGGCCGCCGCGCCACTATATAAAAGGCGGACGAAATTCCTATTACCGATGGTGGAAACCTCTTCTCGCTCTACTCGGTGGCGGACTGGTCTGGTTTATTCTCTCGAATGTCGTGGCCATTCTGCTCCTCATCGCATTTGTCGATAACTGGGAGGAGATTCTCCTTTTGGTTAGCGGCCAAGGAGGAAATCCACTTGAGAATCCTGTTGCAGTGCTGCTTCTCCTTAGCACAGTTGCCTTATTTATTCCCCCGCTATTCGGCGCGGTTCGCCTTATTGAATGGCGCAAACCGGGGAGTTTATCGTCAATTACTGGGCGTCTACGCTGGGGACTTTTAGTACGTGCTCTGATAGTAGGTATTATCTGCTCACTTCCCACCATTATTATTACCCTGACTACTGGTGGAACACTTGCAGATCTGGGACCAATGGTGCCGATCATTATTATCGCTATCCTTTTTGTGCCGTTCCAGGCGGCCGCTGAAGAATATGTATTCCGCGGGTGGGCAATGCAGACCCTTGGAGGGTGGGGCGCACCAGCCTGGTTAGCACTCATCCTGCCAGTGATTCTTTTTACGGCAGGGCATGTCCAATATGGCTGGATCGGAATGACAGATGTAGCGGTATTTGGCCTGTGTGCTGCATGGTTAACTGTGCGGACCGGTGGTCTTGAAGCGGCTATCGCCTTCCATGTTCTCAATAATCTGACTGCCTTTGCTCTGGCTATCCTTCTAGGTGGTAATCCAGTAAGCGATGCGGGCGCCACAGTCGAGTCGCTGATTTTCAGTGCTGCAACAACGCTGATCTTTACGGGGTTTACGGACTGGTGGTTGCGCCGCGAGATTATCAAGCGTGAAGGTAAAGAAGCGATGAGTGGGCCCTTTGGTAGCCCCATTGGGAATTTCGGGGCACCGCCCAAGGTGGATCCTGGGCAGGCGGTTGTGGCCGTGACGCCAGGAGCATCCGCAGCGCCAGCCGTACAGACCGCGCATGCGGGGCAGGTTGAACAGGGAGGCGTCGATGGGGCTGCGGATTTGCCTGAGTATGGCGCCCCGCCCTCGTCAATGAATCCGCAACCGTAGCTCTTTGTGGCTCAGTGACTGACCGCGCCTCCTCCGCCATCTGGGGGAGGCGCGCTCGTATCTATCCCCCATGTGGTGGGCAAAATCGAGCCTATTGGGCGAGGGCGGAACGCGCGCTATTTTCTACTGTCAATCCTATGAATACTGCGCCCAATCCTGACGCCCAGTGGGCACCGCCTGCGATACCCAGCGGAAACAGGGAGGGCCAGGAACCTCCGGAAACTCCACAGCAGGCCGTGGAGCCTTTTGCTGGGTCTAAGGGGCAGGGGCTTCCTGGTTATGAACAGATTACTTTGCCTGCGCCAGACGCAATGGTACTGCTCAAGAATGCCTATGGGGATGTGCGAGACTTTCTTCGAGGAGGGCGCACTCCGAATTATCGTTGGTGGAAACCACTGGTGGCACTATGTTGTATCGCCATTTTCTGGGTAGCGCTCAGTTTTGGGATGGGCATTCCGATATATGTCATATCTGAACTCGTTGGTCACCCGGTGCCACTAGAGGGCGGAAGTCTTGAACATGTGGGAAGCTACCTTGCGACAAAGGTGGTAACGATCAGCTTTATTCCCGCCGTATTTCTCGGTGTGTACATCGTAGAGGGGCGCAGGGGTGGCGGCTTATCTTCGATTGCCGGGCGACTGCGCTGGGACGTTATGGGGCACGCGGTTATTCTGGCAGGTATTTGCTATGCCCCTCTTTTAATTTGGGGATTACTGAGCAGTCAGCCCAATTTTAATGTGGCTACGGCGGTGCCAATTCTTCTGCTCGCATTTCTTTTGGTGCCATTTCAAGCGGCTGGTGAAGAATACCTCTTCCGGGGTTGGCTCTTGCAAACACTTCGCGGGTGGGGAATGCCAGTTTGGCTGACCATTATTATCAGCGCTATTCCTTTTGCTGTACTGCACGGTTATGGGTGGATAGCAACTACTGACGTGTTCCTCTTCGCGATATGTATGAGCTGGCTTGTGGTGCGTACAGGTGGCCTAGAAGGGGCTATTGCCATCCATGCGGTCGGAAATATTCAGGTCACCATTAACGCTGTCATTTCAGGGCGAACATCAATGGGGGATGAGGGCGCTCAGGTGAGTGACCTTATTGTGAGTGTGGTTCTTCATCTTGTGGTCACTGCCCTTGCGGATTGGTGGCTAAGGCGGGTCGTTATTCAACGTGAAGGCCGTGAGGCAATGACTGGTGTCTTTGGCGGGCCCGTTGGGGACTTTGGGTTGGCTCGCCAATTGGCTGGAGAAAAAGTGAGTGCGGCATCGGTGAATGTGTTTGGATAACTGGGAATCGCTGGATGGGGAAATACTCGCTGCCCCGTAGAGGCATTTAGGAAATAGCGTCCATAGAGAAAGGTGAATGTGAAGAATGAGTCAGAATACCTACGGGGCATTTCCTGCGCCGAATCCTTCAGGTGAGCCTGTACATGTGCAGCCACAGCACCCTGTCTCGCCAGATGTGACTATCGCGCCAACGCCGCCCTTTGTTGCAGCAGGGCAATCTGATGCTTTTTCCTATGTGCCGGGCGTAGGTGAAGCAGGTGCGCATCCATCACAGTCAGATGGGCACCTCTCCGTTCAAAAAACCAGCCTGACAGGCGACTATTACCGTGAAATGCGCGGAGAAAAATGGCGCTGGTGGATGCCGCTGATTAGTGGGCCGCTGGGCTACTATGTCGTTCCTTTTTTCCTCCTCTTCCCGATTATTATCGGATATACATTGGTGAGTGGAACTTCTCTGACCGAAATGGCGGGCGCATTTTCCCTAGAGCGACTCACAAGTGACCCATGGGCTGTTATTTTCTCTTTCGGAACTATGGCTGCCTTCTTATTGGTCATCGCACTGTTACTTCCCCTTATTGAGAGACGACGCTTTGGTAGCCTCTCATCGATTGCGGGAAGACTCCGCTGGAGAATTGTTGCTAAGGCTGCGGGAATTGCTCTTCTGGTGAATATGCCACTGCTATTTGTGTCTGCATTGACAGAGCCGTTTTCTCTCGCCGTATCAGAGAATATTGTCTGGGTGCTCTTAGCCTTCGTGATTTTCTTGCCGCTGCAATGCGCTGCAGAAGAATATATGTTCCGCGGATGGCTAGTTCAAACACTCGGCGGTTGGCGCCTGCCCCTATGGCTAGGCGCGCTCATTAGCGCATTGCTTTTTACTGTCGTCCACTCTCAATTCGAGTTCTATGGATATATCTCCACATTCGTATCTGGTCTGTGTCTTGTCTTGTTGACTGTCTATACCGGAGGTCTTGAAGCCCCTATTGCAATGCATACAGCTAATAATGCCATTGCGGCGCTGGGCATGTTTATTTGGGGAGCTGACCCCACAAATGACAAGGGGACTACTTTGCTTTCCCTGTCCGCCGATTTAGGCGTGACAATAGCCTTCACTCTCCTCGCAGCCTGGCTCATTGGCCCGAAAGGGCAAGGCTGCCAAAAAATCCAGTGGCGAGAATTTCTTGCGCTCCGCCCTCGTCCTCGTCAAGAAGAAAAGCCATTAGCATTCCACAACGTTAACGGCTAACCCGCCTGCGGATGTCTCTTTATATTTCGAGAGCATATCCACTCCGGTTTGGCGCATTGTCTCGATGACAACATCCAAACTCACTGCGTGGCGGCCATCGCCCCACAGTGCCATTCGCGCCGCATTAATGGCCTTCACCGCCGCAATCGCATTGCGTTCAATACAGGGAATCTGTACCAACCCTGCCACCGGATCGCAGGTCAACCCCAAAGAATGTTCCATGGCAATCTCGGCGGCATTCTCGACCTGTGCGGGAGTGCCACCAAGTGCCTGCGCCAAACCAGCCGCAGCCATAGCCGATGCGGAGCCGACCTCACCCTGACAGCCGACTTCAGCACCTGCAATAGAAGCGTTCGTCTTAATTAGCGAACCAATCGCTGTGGCCGCAAGCAAAAAGTCGTGCACTGCGCGGCGGCGGGTTGCGGCGGTGCCCTGATCGCTTGGGCTCAGGCGGCAGGGGGCGTCAGAGTCGGGAGATGGGGTGGTGTTTCCGGTGCTGTCGGTGTTCCCAGCGCCGCTGGTGCTCCCTGCGCTCCCGGTGTTGCGGTCCTGCGCTGGGGGAGCGGCAAGAGTGCCTCCACTATTGTCTCCAAGATTTGCCCCGCCCTCGGGACAAAATAGGGTCAAAT
>JAUNHH010000024.1:17726-23706 GCA_030524055.1 Actinomycetaceae bacterium
CCTCCACTATTGTCTCCAAGATTTGCCCCGCCCTCGGGACAAAATAGGGTCAAATACCCCAAAACCGCGGGGATGACGCCAGCCGCCCCATTTGTGGGCGCTGTGACCACGCGGTGGCCGGCTGCGTTTTCCTCATTCACTGCCAAGGCATGGAGATTCACCAAATCCATCGCCCGCATTGGGTCCACGGATGTGGCTGCCCATTCGATGGGAGTGGCATTGGGGACGTTGGCGGCCGCGCCGTGCGCGGGAGGGCTGGCCGCCGCTCGCTGACGGAGCTTGTCCGCCAATGCGGCTGCCCGGCGCGGAACATCCAGGCCACCTGGCAAAATGCCGCGTGTGTGGATTCCCGCATGGACGCAGGCGAACATCGTATTGGCAATCGTGTCGAGGTGTTCTTCCAGATCGGCGCGCGAACGCTGGCTCTCTTCATTGGCGCGGACGACCTGCGCGACAGACAAGCCCGTGGCGCTGCAATGGGCAAGAAGCCCAGCCCCGGTTGCGAAAGGGTAGGGCAGGGGAGCGGGTGTCGCAGTGGCGTTCGCGGTAGTTGAGTTGCCTGCGCCTGAATCGTCGAGTGGTACAGGTGCTGGGTTGTGCGGACTGTCGGAGGTTTCCACCATGACGAAACCGCCGCCCACCGAATAATAGGTGCGCTGTAGGAGTGGGGCGGGCGAGGCCCCCTTCGCAGGTGCCTTGGTAGTGCTAGCGTCGCCGCTGCCGCCCGCGTCACTGGTAGCGTCGAACGTGCCCCACGCAGTAATCGTCAGTCCATTGACGTGGAAGGGTAGTACCGTCCCGGGCAAAAAGCGCAGGTCATCAGCAAGAGTGAAGGGCACTGAACCCACACCGGCCACAGGCAAATGTGAGGTGCGGGCCAATTCAGGGAGCAGAGCCTCGACCTCGTGGATTTCAATGCTTTCCGGGAGATGTCCGGCAAGGCCGAGTAGGACTGCGCGGTCGGTATTGTGGCCGCGGCCGGTTGCGCCAAGAGAGCCAAAAAGATCAACGGTCAGATGCGTCAGCTTCGACGTGGTGGCTGGGGAGCTTGGGGTTGTTGCCGCAGTAGCCAGAAGTGCCGCGAGTTCGCGCGCAAAAGCGTGCCCTGCGCGCATCGGCCCAACGGTATGCGACGAGGACGGACCAATCCCCACTTTAAAAAGGTCAACGACCGACAGGGGAGCGGGGATAGCGGGCTCTTGCGGAGAAATGGTCGTCTCTTCCGATGCGGCGGGCACCTCAGGCACGGGCAGTGTCAACCCATAGGGCGTCAGGCGGATCGACGGTCCGCCCGCGGGAAAAGCGGCAACCATAGGTCGATTGTCTCACCTCGGTGGGAGGAGGCGATAAATCGGGCGAGGTATGCGTGCCTCAAGTGCCCCGATGCCCCGCCGTGATGCGTGCCGTTTTGCTACGCCAGGTGCCTTCATCCACCACTCCGTCCGCCTCCTCCTGCCATCCCCTAGTGTCAGGGGAAGTTGTGTAGGCGCTATACGGCGTTTTTTCACTGCCACATGTCAGTTTCGCCTACATAACTTGGTGGGGGGCAGCGCTGGCGTTTGGCGCCATTTGGCCCTCCATCCGCCCTGGCGTTGCCGCCCGCTGTGCTCTGGCGTTTGACGCATTAAGGCTCGGCCCTCAGATGTCTCCCCGCCGTGTCGCCGAGAACATATGTAGGGGTTGGGAAGATATGTAAGCGTTGGGGGCGTTCCCGGCTCTTACATATGTTCCCAACGCTGACATATGTTGGGTACTGGTGGTGAGAGGCCGCTGCGTGGGTGTTGCTGGGGGCGGGGTGATTGGGGTGGCAGAGGGGAATTGGGCGGTGCTGGATTGACGAGGGCGGGCGCGGCACTGCGCTAGATCTACGAGGGCGGGGCGCAGCTAGAGATATCGCGCCCCGCCCTCGTTGACGATGTCCTCACATGAAACGACGAGAAGCACAGTTGATTTCCTGAGGAACTGGCTTCCACATTTCCGTGGCGACGGGTTTTTCTTGCCGTCTATTTTGGGTAATGTGCGAAATGATAATCTCGCGGAGGTGGTCGAAATCCCGGAAATCCTGCCACTGAAAACGCAGAACCCGCCACCCCTGACGTTCCAATAGGCGCTGCCGATCGAGCATTTCACGTTGGGCTTGGCGGAACTCTGATTCATTGCTTCCCATTTTGCTCATGCCATCAAATTCAAAGGCCAGCCGCAGATCAGGAAAAGCGAAATCCAGATAGAAAATACGGCCTTCAACCTGCACCTCATATTGACACACTGGTGCAATTGAACTGACAGTCAGTATTGCCCAGAGTAGCGCTCTTTCACCCACTGATTCGCATGAGGCATCAGCCCATTGAAGGATATTACGCGCCTGTCGGACCCCTCGATAGATAGCGGATTCCTTCAGCAGGGAGAGTAATTTTTCGCGGACTTCCTTTTCTCTATGGCGGGAGTGGGCAAGAGCGAAGCGATCGAAATCGGTCAATCTCCGCATAATTCCACACACTGCCACAAATGCCTCTAAAGGGTGGGTGCTAGAGGCAAAGGCCAGCGCTGTATTTTCAAGAGAGTCAACGAGGAGGCCCCTGAAGGAAAATGGTTGTGGATCTAACGGTATGTGCACTGCTTTAGCTTGGACTGCGGGCACAAAGTTGGCGCCTATGTCTACTCTATTCAAGGTGGTTGGGTGATATCGACTTGAACTTCTGAAAGTGACATCGGGATTGTTGAGCCAGCCATCAATTCCCCATAAAAAGAGAGCGGAGTGCAGAATAAAAATAATCTGCCGTCGCATGGCGAGATGAATTGCTTGAATTCGCGCCATATAAGCAGTTCGTCGGCACTCCCAAGGGGTGTCTGTTGGATTGGGGCTGCTGGTGAGCGTAAAGCCACGTCGGAGTCGGGTGGCCAAATGTTTCGGATCTGGGCGGTGTGCGCGAGAGGTGGGGGTGATGAGTAAATATTGAGTGTTCATGCGATCTAGAATGACTTTATTTTGTTCTGATGTCATTCAGATCTATACGTGCCTGTGGATAACTCTTTTCGAGAGAGGCGTCTGTGGATAACTCTTGAAGAGGTGAAGTATTGCTGGGTTGTGGTCCGCGAGGTGCTCCTGTGCTACTTGCCTGCTGTTGGTTACGCCTTGGTCGCAGGTGCCTCCGAACATATGTAGGGGTTGGGAAGATATGTAGGCGTTGGGGGCGTTCCCGGCTCTTACATATGTTCCCAACGCTGACATGTGTTGATGGCAGTGGAGAATCGAGAAGGGGTGGGGGGTAGGGCGCCGAGGGGCGGTGGCAACGAGGGCAGTGCTGGCGGCTGCTGGCGCTGGATCTACGAGGGCGGGGTGCGGTTCTGGATTGACGAGGGTGGGCTGCTGGCCGCAAGGAGGAGGCGCTAGGAGTGGCACTCGAGCCGCCCGGCGGTGCCTGCCTGCCCGCGCCCCGCCCTCGTTAATGATTCCTCAAGGAAGTAAGACATACCCGCTAACCAGCCCTGACCTCGCATTTCACAAAATCTCACAGTGGCATATGCGAGATTTCCACTGATAAACCCGTAGACTCGCGCCTATGACTGAACGCATGAATGTCGAGTCCTTCAACCTGGACCACCGCACTGTCCTCGCCCCCTACGTGCGAGTCGCTGACCGCAAGGAGCTGCCTGGCGGCGATGTGCTGGTGAAATACGACGTGCGTTTCACCCAACCCAATGTGGGCCACCTGGAGATGCCTGCAGTGCACTCCATTGAGCACCTCACCGCTGAACTCATGCGTAACCACACCGATAAACTCATTGATTTTTCCCCAATGGGCTGCCAGACAGGCTTCTATGCGCTGCTGCTCGGCGTGGAAACCGAGGAATTCCTCCCCATTCTTGAAGCCGCATTCACTGACATTCTTTCTGCCAGTGAAGTGCCAGCGGCAAATGAGGTGCAATGCGGATGGGGCGCCAACCACAGTCTGGAAGCAGCTCAAGAAGCTGTGCGCGCATTCCTGGCCAACCGCGATGAGTGGCTGGTTGTCACCGCTGAGGACGCCAAATGAGTCAGGACGCCCTTCTTCCGGTTCTGCCCGCTCTCCCTGACGCGCCAGAAATCCTGGCCGTTATTCAGTGCGCCATGCCAGAAGAGGCTCAGCCAATCCTGGCCCTGCTGGACGCCGAACCGCGCCAAGAACTCGCTGTGGGCGCAGGCGCCGACCCCAACTCCGGACATACCCAACACTTTGTTCTTGGTGCAATCAAGGGTCGCCCTGTCCTTGTTGTCACCAGCGGAATCGGGCTGACCAATGCGGCCAGTGCAACCACGCGAGCGCTAGTGTTGACACGTCCGCAGGTGGTGATTGCAGCCGGGACAACTGGCGGCCTGGCCAGCACCATCGAAGTGGGCGAGATCGCCGCCGGAGTCAGCGCAAACTACCACAGCGCTGATGCGACTGCCTTTGGATACGCGCCCGGCCAAGTTCCGCGTATGCCCGCCACCTACGAGTCCTCGCCGCGGGCGCTCGCGGCGGTCGAAACGCTGGCAGCCACCCTGCCAGAATCCGCAGGGCACCAGGTGAAAATCGGACAGATTGTTTCGGGCGACTCCTTTATTACGGCCCACATTGTTGATCCTGTCCGCCAGGCCTTCCCCACTGCGGTGGCAACGGATATGGAAACCTGTGCGATGGCGCAAGTGTGCTGGTCATCAGGGGTTGACTGGGTGTCATTGCGTGCGGTGTCGGATCTGTGTGGGCCAAGCGCGGACCAGGATTTCCATATGGATTCGGCCCTGGCTGCCGCCCATTCGGCTCAGGCAGTTGACGCCTGGCTGGCCGTGTACTGACAGATGAGAGATAGGCGCACTCATCCGCATGGGTGGGCGCAAGGGTGTCGCAACAGGCGCGCCCGCAAAGAAATGTGGAAGGACTGCCCATGACCCTACGGGTTCTCATGGTGTGCACCGGGAATATTTGCCGGTCAACAATGGCGCATCAGGTCTTCGCCGAAGCAGTTGCTGCCGAAGGCCTGGATATTGAGGTTGACTCGGCAGGCATTTCCGACGAAGAACACGGCAATCCGATCGATCGCAGAGCTGCTCGCGTCCTGCGCGAAGCCGGCTATGGTATCCCCGACCATCGTGCCCGCCAGGTGCGCGCCGAGGAGATGGGTTCGTGGGATCTGATTTTGGCAATGACGGATTATCACTACCGTAGTTTGCAGCGTCTTCGTCAGCGCGCCAGTTCCGGAATTGACGAGGGCGGGGCCGGACCTGATATTCGGATGTTCCGCGAATTCGACCCGCAATCTCGCCCGGGGGATCGCGATTTACCTGACCCCTGGTATGGCGGACACAGCGACTTCGTTGACACCTTAGATGTCATTGAGCGTTCTCTGCCTGCTCTCCTCAACCATGTTCGGACTGTTAGCTCGTGAAAAAAAGCAGATTTCGCACGCCACGCACTGTACAGCTGGTGGCGATATTTGCCATATCCGCCCTATTTTTTACTGCCCTCATGAGGTGGGTGGAAGCCCCATTTATTACTGACGCGGAGACTGAGGCTGTCGAGGAGATTGGGCCGAAGGCGCCAGCTATTGATACCAAGGGTTTTTTGGCCGGGGATATTATCTCTGATGATGTTTTCCGGAACTCTCACTCAATGAGCCAAGAGCAGGTCGAAGCTTTTATCTCCGAGGTCAACGAGGGGTGTGTGACCGGCTTCGACGGCACTGACTGTATTGCTGATGCCCGTTTCGCCACTGAAGATTTACCTGCCGACGGTTGGTGCGCTGGGAATTATCGCGGTGAGCCAGCCGAAAGCGCCGCGAGCATTATTATTAAAGCGTCCCTGGCCTGCCAAATTAACCCCCAAGTTATCTTGGCAATGCTGCAGAAAGAGCAGTCATTATTAACAGCCAGTGGCGAAAACTTGGGCCAGTCGCGCTATATTGCGGCAATGGGATATGGGTGCCCAGACCACACGAATTGTGACCCAACTTTTGCCGGATT
>JAUNHH010000024.1:23806-33705 GCA_030524055.1 Actinomycetaceae bacterium
GCCTGGTTTGGGCGGACACATAGCGACTGGGTGACAACTCGTTAAAGGGCGGCGGTGTCAAATGGCAGCGCCCCGCCCTCGTTTATGTCAAGGCGCTGACCACATAATCTGCACGCCCCGCACTGGCAAATACCAGATCAATATTGGGCGCATCCACGGTACGCACCCAATGGGCAGCTGAGGCTCGATCTTTCCCAAAAGCCTCATGACGGGTAATGAGCCGGCGCATGACCTCATCTTTTGGGGTGTCTACGTACACAAGAATGTCAATAAGGGCTCGGGCCTGGCGCCATCCGTGGGCGTCCAACCCCAAATAATTCCCTTCTGTAATGACTATTCCCTTAGCCGCTATAGCGATTCCCGCGGCAATAGGCTCGTGCAGATCACGTCGATATTCTGGTGCTAAAACGGCCCCACGATGAATGCGTTCTAAAAGGGAAACATACCCCCACACATCAAAAGTCTCTGGTGCTCCTTTAGAATCGCGCAGCCCCAACTCTTCTAAAACAGCATTCGACATATGGAAGCCATCCATAGGGGCGGCACCTGCCACCTCTACCCCACTGGCCTGCAAAAAACCGGCAAGCAGGGTAGATACCGTGGACTTTCCCGTGCCAGGCGGGCCGGTAATACCCAGGGTTCGGATCTCATCGCCAGCCGCAACACGCTGGACAATCAGGTCACGAATCTCCTGGGCAATATGGCGCGAAGCGTGGTGAGGGCTTCGCGCCCCGGCCTCGTCAATCGACATTAATCGCCCATTCCTGTGCCCACGTGGCGAGCCGCCAAAATCCACGGATGATCCAGGGGCACAGTCTTCAGATTCCCTGCGACCTCCGCTAAAGGCACTGGAACTGCGGCCTGTCCTTGGGCGGCTACCGTCACCCCAAACTGGCCATCAGCCACTAAATCAGCACCGGCCCCGCCAAGTAGAGTGCCCAGGACACGGTCATTGGCATCGGGGGTGCCACCGCGCTGGACATAACCCAAAATAGTGACGCGCGCTTCCAAGCCGGTGGCTTTCTCCAAAGCCTCAGCCAAACGGAAGGTTTTATCGCGGTGACTATTGACCACAGCTGCCTTATGGCGTTTTGCTGCGGCCTTGCCTTCTGCGGTGTCGGCTTCGCGGACCAGGGACTCAGCGGCAGCAAGTTCTGCGGTGGCGGCTGTATCTAATGCGCCTTCAGCAATAGCAACAACAGAGAACATATGTCCGCGGCGGGCACGCTCTTCAATAGAAGCAACAACAGAATCTACGGTATAGGGGATTTCGGGGAGCAAAATAATATCCGCTCCGCCCGCGATTCCCGCGCCTAAGGCCAGCCAGCCGGCTTTATGTCCCATAATTTCCACGAGAATAATTCGGTGGTGAGAGTGAGCCGTCGAATGCAAGCGGTCTACAGCGTCAGTGGCAATTCCAAGGGCGGTAGAAAAACCGAAACTGGTATCGGTGTGGGCAATATCGTTATCGATTGTTTTTGGCAGGTGAATGACTGGAATACCGCCCTTTGCGAGGCGCTGCGCATTTTTTGCGGTCCCGCCTCCACCAATACACACAAGGGCATCAATACCGTCTTTTTCGAGATTCTCGGCAATAGTGGGCACCATATCGCGAGGCTCGCCATCAACCATAAAGCGATGCACTTTATCGCGGGAGGTCCCTAAAATCGTTCCGCCGACCGTGAGAATGCCAGATAGAGTGGAAGAATCAATAGGGAAAGACCGGTTTTCTGCCAGCCCTCGAATGCCATCTCTAAAGCCAACGAGCTCCATTCCGTGGTGTCCAATGGCGGCTTTACCAAAACCTCGGATGGCGGCATTAAGGCCCGGGGAATCTCCGCCAGCGGTGAGGATTCCAATGCGCTTCGTTGCTGTGGCCATATTTGCCTCCGAAATACTGCGGACATGTGGGCGCCCGCTACGGGCGCAGAACACCCTTAACGGTAGTGCTCTTTGTGTCATTGTGCTGGGTTTTCCATGAGGCGGTTCGTTGACGAGGGCGGGGCGCGGGCCACTACGTGACACCGGACGGGCAAAGGGCGACATTTTTGCCCGAAATTCGCACTTTTTGTCGCCCTTTGCCCGTTTGGTGCAGGCGCCCCGTCGAATAGGCCCACTTGTCGGCTGCGCCCCGGCCTCGTGAAATCCCTCGGTTACTGCCTACGCCTATCCACCTTGTAGACTTGAGCCCACAAGACAGGGGAGCTCCCACCAGGAGCTGAGAGTGCGAACGCAGACCCTCGAACCTGAACCGGGTAATACCGGCGTAGGAAGTCGCAATCTCCCGGGCGCACGCCCGAACCCCTCCACATGAATTGGAGGATTGATATGTCTCTCATCCGACATCGCTCATTATGTGTGGCCGCGGGAGCTGCCACGGCTGCCCTCTTTTTAACTGCCTGCACCGGTGGGTCCGCGCAATCTGGCGGTGCATCTGGCGCCGCGCAGTCAGGCGGCGCACAATCTGGCACTGCCGGCGCAAAAATCACTGTCCTTTCCCACGATTCCTTTGAATTCCCCGAAGAGTTGCTGACTGAATTCACCGAGAAAACCGGTATTACTGTCACTATTCAGGCTGTGGGTGATGGCGGGACTTTGGCGAATCAAATGGTGCTGTCTAAAGATGCCCCTCAGGGGGATGTTGTGTATGGCATCGATAATACGGTGGCGTATCGACTCAAAGGCGAAAAAGTCATTGCTGACGCGGGGATTACCTCCCCAAATGCTGCGCTGGATTTAGCATCTCAACCAGGACTTATTCCTATTGACCACGGAGATGTCTGCGTCAACTTCGATAAGAAGTGGTTTGAAGCGAAAGGCCTGACCCCACCGGCCTCATTTGAAGACCTCACTAAGCCGGAATACAAAGACCTCCTTGTTGCCATGAATCCCGCCTCTTCTACCCCTGGCATGGCCTTTATGCTGTCCACCATTAATCACTTTGGTGAAGACAAGTGGGCGGAATATTGGAAGGGCCTGAAAAATAATGGTCTGAAGGTGACAAGCGGTTGGTCGGATGCTTTTTCGGTGGACTATTCTGCCGGCGAAGGGGCAGGTCTACGCCCAATGATGGTGTCCTATGGGTCTTCCCCCGCCTATTCAGTGACTGACGATGGCAGCGCCACAACAACGGGAGCTATTCCTGCCACCTGCTATCGCCAAGTTGAATATGCCGGCGTAATTGAGGGATCAGAAAGTCCCGAAGCGGCCGCACAATTCGTCGAATATATGCTCACCCCCAAGGTGCAGGAAGCCATTTCTGAAGTGACCTATATGTATCCAGTGAATCCTGAGGCTAAAGTTCCAGAAACGCTGACCACATTTGGGCCACTGACAGAAAAGCCAGTACTGCTTCCTGCCGACAAGGTCGCAGAAAAGTCCGAAGAGTGGCTGAAGACCTGGCAGGACACGGTTCAAGGGTGAACTGTGGGGGTGTGTGCCGCGCTCATGGCACCTGCGCGGCGCACACCCCAGTTACCATATCTGCTGTTCAGCGCCTTTTATGCCAATGAATATGCATGGCGGGCGTTAATCCTCAAGGAGTGATGACTGTGGCGAGATCCCCACATATCCGCCTCGCGTGGGGCGCCATGTGGGTGGCCTTAGCCCTTATTCCTCTTCTTTTTCTTGGCGTCTTTTTTGCCTGGCCCACAGTAACGCTGATTGTGCGCGGTTTTATTGACGAGGGCGGCGCCCTGGACTTATCGGCTTTCACCGAAGTGTTTTCCCGCCCTCGTACCTGGCGAATCATTGGACTCACCCTAGGAATGGCCACTGTCGCCACCGTCATATCTGTACTTCTGGGATTCCCTGGCGCGCATATCCTCTATTGCCGCCAATTCCCCGGTCAGTCATTGGCCCGCGGACTTATTGCCGTCCCTTTTGTCCTTCCTACTGTTGTCGTTGGCGTTGCTTTCCGATCGCTCTTAGGCCCTGGCGGATGGTGGGCACCACTGGGATTGGAAGAAAGCGTCACGGCTGTTATTGCGGCGATGGTGTTCTTTAACTACTCCCTAGTGGTGCGAGGAGTGGGCAGTACATGGTCCAGACTTGACCCGCGCTTGGTGCAAGCAGCACGTGCTCTTGGCGCCACCCCAGTGCGAGCCTTTTTCACTGTCACTATGCCAGCGCTTCTTCCTGCGATTGCGTCGGTGGCTTCCGTTGTCTTTCTCTATTGTGCAACCGCATTTGGCATTGTTCTGATTCTGGGTGGAAATGATTTAGCCACTATCGAATCGGAAATCTATCAGCTCACCACCTCCTATTTAGATTTACGTAGTGCCTCGGTTCTTTCTATTGTGCAGCTTGCCGTGGTTGCTCTCGCCCTATTCATTGCTAATCGTGCCCGAAGTGCGGGCCAAGGCGCCCTCCATTTGCGTGCAGATCCCCTTCGGCGCCCTATTAGCCGAAGTGACGGCCCCGCTGCGGCTATTACCACCCTGGTGATCCTTGGCCTTTTGGCAACTCCAATCGCGCAATTACTGTGGCGCTCTTTTCATCGTAAAGGCGCATTTACTCTGGCTAATTGGATTGACCTGACACGCAGTGATTTTTCGCGGGCAGTACGTATTAGTGCTTTTGAAGCCGCTGCGAATTCGTTAATTGCTGCCACTAGTGCCGCTGCACTCGCCCTCATCATTGGTGTGTCTTTAGCGCTAGTGGTGACACGCTCACCTCAATCACCTTTAGGGAAACGTGCATTAGCCCTTCTTGACGGCGCATTTATGCTCCCCCTCGGCGTCTCTGCCGTCACCGTAGGATTTGGTTTTCTCTTGACCTTAGGTAGAGAGCCTTTTGATCTTTTGGGCTCCCCCTGGCTGGTGCCTGTCGCTCAAGCAGTGGTTGCTGTACCTCTGGTCGTCCGCCTTATTGCCCCGATTTTGCGCGCCATTCACCCACGCCAACGGGAAGTTGCCGCCGCCCTTGGCGCCTCACCACTGCGTGTCCTGGTCACCATTGATGGTGCCCACCTGGTGCGCGGCGGCGCCGTCGCCGCAGGATTCGCTTTCGCCACATCCTTAGGGGAATTTGGGGCCACGTCATTTCTGGCCCGCAGTGACGCCCCGACTCTACCGGTCTACATTTTCCGCCTTATTTCCCGCCCGGGCGCCCCAGAACAGGGAGTTGCCGTTGCTGCCTCAGTGTTCCTTGCTCTGATTGCCGCCACCATTATGGTTCTCGTTGAGCGTGGCCGTCCCTCAACTTCAGGAGAATTTGCATGACCCTGACCATTACTGACCTGCAGGTTCACTATGGGAGCGTGTGCGCCGTTGACAATGTTTCGCTGACAATCCCCACCGGCCACATTATTGCGCTTTTAGGCCCGTCCGGCTCGGGAAAATCCTCGTTGATGCGCGCCGTTGCAGGATTAGAAGCGCCCAGTGGGGGCGATATTTCCTGGGATGGGGACTGCGTGGTGGATGTGCCCGTTCATCGCCGCGGTTTCGGCTTAATGTTTCAAGATGGGCAACTTTTTCCTCATCGAGATGTGGCGGGAAATGTCGCCTATGGGTTGCGGCATCTATCTCGCGCCGAACGTGCCACCCGAGTCGCTGAAGTTCTCGACCTTGTAGGGATGAGCGACTATGCCCGCCGCGCCGTCACTTCCCTCTCCGGAGGCCAAGCTCAGCGCGTCGCCTTAGCGCGCAGCCTCGCGCCCGATCCGAAACTTCTCCTCCTTGACGAGCCCCTGTCCGCCCTCGACCGATCCCTACGCGAACGCTTAAGCTCAGAAATTCGCAGGATTTTACAGGCTGCTGGGTCAACGTGCATTTATGTCACCCATGATCAGGATGAAGCTTTTGCTGTCGCTGATCAGATTGCTGTCATGATCGATGGGCGCCTGGCCGCCCTGGCTGCCCCACAGGACCTGTGGGCGAATCCTGGCAGCCGCGCTGTCGCAGAGTTTTTAGGATTCGGACCCTTCCTCGTAGAAGGCGAGGGCAGGTGGCGAGCAATTCCACCGGGGATGCTTCATGTCCACCGTTGGCATTCTCCGACGCGCGCAATGTACGAGCGCGGGGAGGCTCTAATTGGACAGGTGCGCGATATTCGAGGAGCGCGAGGCTACACCCATGTCCGCGTTGATGTGCGCGGACAAAGTGCCCTAGCCCGTGCTCAGTCCTTACCTGCCGATATGAGCGACCCTGCCGGTTGGCAGGTGGAACTCAGTATTGACCGTGATGCGTGTCCAGTGGTCAGTGACAATAAAAGGCGCAACGAGTGAGCCCTGACAATCAGGGGGCGCTGCCTGATAGCACGACAGGCGCAACTGGCCCCATCTCACCCGACACCTTCCGACGTGTTCGCAGCGCACTCGCTGGCCCCAGCCGCGCACCAGGGTGGCCATTCCCAGTGGTCCTCATTGATGGTCCTTCGGGGGCAGGGAAAACCACCTTTGCTGAGGCTTTACTTGCCCGTGGGGCAATTGCCGGTCACCGGCTCCACTGTCTGCACCTGGATGCGATTTACCCCGGTTGGCATGGCCTTAGCGCAGGCAGCGCTGTTGTGGACGACCTTCTTTATGGCAAAGCGATGCCTGCCCATACACCTTGTTCTTCCCACAAATCCTCAAGTTATGGCGTGCCCCGCCCTCGTTTATGGAAAAAGGGCGGCTGTGCCTATGTGCGCACCTGGGACTGGAGAGCAGACAAACCAGGCAAGGCACTACGCATTGAGCCGGGGCCACTGATTATTGAAGGATGCGGCGCGATTACACGCTGTAGCGCGCAGGTGGCAGCGCTCAGCCTGTGGGTGGATATCCGGCCGTCGCGCCTACCCATGAACGAGGCCGGAGCACCAGCTCATATGGATCCTGCACCGCCGCTATCCCCTGAGGCGAGGCGCCGCCAGCGAGCACTTCACCGCGATGGCGATATCTACGCCCCCTGGTGGGAAATCTGGGCCGCACAAGAACGCGACCACTGGCGCCGCAACCACCCTGCCAGGAGGGCCGACCTTCATCTGTGGACCTAATTGAGGTCAATATCTGCATTTTTAGGCGATCCTCTTTTATCTGAAATAGGGCAGCGTTACACTCAGGACGGCATCTCAACGTATTAGCGCACACCGCGCTGGAGGCGAAGGAGTTGAATATCGTGGATTTTGCAGGGATTGCAGCGGCGTTTACGCCCTCAACCACAGCTGTTGCAGGGAATCTTGTGTTGACAGCGGTGATTGCCACTATCCCTCTCCTGGTCTTTTTTATTATGCTCGGGGTTTTTAAGATTGCGACCCAATGGTGTGCGCTGGCGGCGCTTGCCGTCGCCTTTATTGTGGCGATTTTTGGTTTCCATATGCCTGCCCACCTGGCACTCCTATCAGCCACCCAAGGGGGCACCTTCGGCCTGCTTGTGATCTGCTATATCGTGGTCGCTGCCGTGTGGCTGTATACATTGACAGAAGTATCTGGGCGCGCAGCCGATGTACGGCAGGTCTTTTCCATGGTGGGTAAAGGCGATATTCGTATTCAAGCCCTGCTGATTTCTTTTGCTTTCTGTGGCCTCATGGAAGGTTTGGCGGGATTTGGCGCGCCAGTGGCAATTACCTGCGCCATGCTATTTGCTTTAGGGCTGCCCCCGATTAAAGCGGCCCTCCTCACTATGGTGGGGAATGCGCTCAATGTGGGTTTTGGGGCAATGGCAATTCCTATGACAGCCACAGCAAAAATCGGCGGTATGGAAAGTCAGGCCGCACTGCTTGCGCAAACTGCTTCACGTATTACCCCGATTTTCCTTATCCTCGTGCCTTTCCTGCTGCTCCATATGACTGATGGAATGCGTGGGGTGCGTCAACTCTGGCCAGTAGCATTATTAGCGGGTGGCGGAATGGGGGCGGGGCACTTTATTACTGCCCATTTCCTCTCCTATGAACTCACCGCCGTTGTCGCATCACTCCTGTCTTTTGCTGCGGTCGCAGGGCTGTTAATGGTCTGGACCCCAACGACTCCACAGGATCAACGCTCAGAAGGGGCGCAGGAAGAGGAGGCAGATTCTGCTCCATTGACAGCAGGGCGAATTACTTTGGCGCTATTGCCCTATTGGTTTGTTGTCCTCGTTTTTGCTGTGGCCAAATTGTGGACCGTTGGAGTGAATATTCCCGCTGCCTTAAAAGCCACCGATATTAAATTCGGATGGCCCGGCTTAGACGGTCAATTACTCACCCCAAGTGGAGTTCCTTCTACCGACACTATTTACACCCTATCCACTGTATCCTCGCCCGGGACCATGATTATTTTTGCGGGCATTGTGGTCACTCTTGTGTATGCTCTCACCGGCAAAGGGGGACGTTTTCCCTTTACTATCCGGCAGGGAGTTGCCGCAATGGGGACCACGATTTCCTCACTGAAAATCGCGATTCTTACCATTGTGGTGGTCATGGCCTTGGCCTATGCCATGAACTTCTCCGGCCAAACCGTGGCCATTGGTACTGGGTTGGCAGCAACTGGCGGGGCCTTTGCTTTCTTTGCGCCGATTTTAGGATGGGTGGGCACAGCCGTGACCGGCTCGGCCACATCATCGGGGGCGCTATTTGGGTCCTTGCATGCCACAGTTGCTGCTCAGACAGGGATGAGCCCTCAATTGCTCTTGGGTGTGAATGAAGTTGGCGGAGGAATGGGCAAAATTATTTCCCCGCAAAACCTGGCTATTGCTGCGACCGCAGTAAAAGCTGAAGGCAGCGAGCCTGAACTTTTGCGCCGCGCACTGCCCTATTCATTGGGACTGGCTGTTCTGCTGGGAATAGTGACGATTCTGGCCGCATTCGGGGTGCTGGGTTTTCTTATCGCGGTATAAGTCCCAGCTCGCAGGATATAGAAGGCATAGTCGAGGGCGGGCCCGGCGTTACGGTCAGCGCCGCAGCCCCGCCCTCGTCAATGATTATTCGTAGGAAATTCCCGTGATTTCGCGAACGCGATCAAGGGTACGCATGACAGCAACGGAAGAATCCCAGTGCATGCGCTCGGACTCTAGCGCTCCTGCAGCAACGCAACGTGCGACTTCAGCAATTTGATATTGGAACCCGCCGGGCACCCAAGCATTCCATTCCACGACATCATCGGGCAGCCCCTCACCTGGGAAGGTCCGCAAACGCAGGGTGCCGGGGCGGTAGAACTGGGTGGGTAGTTCAATGGCTCCACCAGAACACACCACTTCAGCGGCGGTTGCCGAGCGCGCATTGAGATTCGCGGTTGCGGTGGCCAATGCGCATTTTCCACGCAAAACTACTGCAGAAGACGCATCCACACCTTCTGAGGTAAGAACCGAGGATGCGGCTTGCACCTCAACGTCATCACCTAAAATATCGTGAACAAAAGAGACGGGATAGACGCCTAAATCCAGCAGCGCTCCACCACCCAAATCACGATGGACTAAACGGGGTACGTGCCATAAAAGTTGGCCATGATCAGCGTGAACAGTAAGAATTTCGCCCAGCGTGCCCGCTTTCAGTAGCGCCTGCATTACAAGGTGCTGCGGCAAATGGCGAGTCCACATTGCCTCCATAAAGAAGGTATTTTTTGCGCGAGCTGTGTCTACAATGCGCGCGGCCTGGGCAGCGTCCAGAGTGAGTGGCTTTTCCACCAGCGTTGGGATGCCAGCCTCTAACGCAAGGGTTGCTACTTCTTCATGGGTAGGGTGGATGGTCGAAACATAGACAGCATCGACTTCATCGCTGGCCAGGAGTTCCTCGTAGGACCCAAAAGCGTGGTCCACCTGCATATTTTCGGCGAACACTTGAGCGCGCTCTGCATCGCGAGAGGCAACGGCAGTGACTGTTGAGCGAGTATGATCGCGCAGGTCGGTCACGAATTTACGGGCAATATGTCCCGCGCCGAGAATTCCCCACCGTAGTGGGGGAGCGTCAATGGGGTCGTGCAGGACCAGATCAGACGTGCGTTCAGC
>JAUNHH010000024.1:33805-37397 GCA_030524055.1 Actinomycetaceae bacterium
GTGATTACACTAAACGGGTGGATGACGCGCAGCGCAGTGGACAAGGTAACCCAGTGGATAAAAAGGCGGGCGCGCTGCATGACGACCAGGCGACGCTGCGCGAGAACCCTTTTACTCGGGCAACTGCCGAATATTCCCGAGTCCGCCCTGAATACCCGCTGCCAGTTATTGATGAGCTCTGTGCTGACATCCCTGGTGTGGCTGTTGACTTGGGTGCGGGTAGTGGAAAAATGACCGTGGCACTGGCTCAGCGTGGCTGGCATGTTCATGCGATTGAACCCTCTGAGGCAATGCGCAACCAATGTGAGGTGCCACCAGAATGTGCCCACCTGGTGACACTGCACGCGAGTACTGCCAGTGCCACAGGGTTAACTGCAACAAGTGCCGATCTTGTGGTGGCTGCACAATCCTGGCACTGGTTCCCAGCTGATCAGGCTGCCGCAGAAGCGGCTCGGATTCTGCGCCCCAACGGACGCCTTGCCATTGTCTTTAACCAGATGAATGTGGAGATTCCGTGGGTGCACCGGCTAACGCGAATTATGCGTTCAGGAGATGTTCACCGGCGTGACCGCCCTCCGCAGGTGGGGGAGTGTTTCACTCAACCAGAACTGCATACAGTTGACTGGGAACAAGAGCTAACCTGCGAAGAAGTAATGGAGTTAGGGCGGACTCGTTCCTCTTGGCTGCGCCAAAACCAGGAGGGGCGCGCGCGAATGCAAGAGAATTTACGGTGGTATCTCTATGAGCACCTCGGATATTCCACTGGGCAAAAAATACACATTCCCTATACGACCCTTTTATGGGTATCCCGTCTGAAATAGCGTGCCCCGCCCTCGTACCGTAATCACTTTGTAACCACAATTGTGCCGTGTAGCGCGTCACGGCACCGGGAATGGAACTCAAGTCCCCGGTAGGGTAGGTGTTCGGTACCAAATATCGCCTTAAAGAATATGAAGGAGAGTAGTGCTCGCTGCCTTTGCCGCCACATCTGTGGTCCCGAATTTTCGGGGAGCGCTGCTTGGTGCCCGCATTTGTCAGTCAATGGTCGGTGAAAATGTCGCCCACTGGCACCGCGCCGATTGTGTGGCTGGAATTCGAGGAGCAAGACTGTGTATCTGCTGAACTGGCTAACCTGGACGCCCTTGTTTATTGCAATGCTTGCCGTGGGAATACTGCCCGGTTTGCCGTGGGCGCGCCTGGCGGTGAAATCGCGAATACAAGCGGTGGCATTAGCCCCAGCAATTACATTCTCTTTGATCCCTATTCTTGGGTGGTTATGGAGTAAAGTTGGGATTTTCTGGGGCCCAGGCACTGTTATCCCCGTGTATGTGGCCGTGGGCTTATTGGGTGCTGCTCTTCTTTTATGGCGCCATAAATCTGACACTGAAAATATTGCGGACCAATTGCGTGGGTGGGGTCGGGAAGCCTTGCGTTCTGGGTGGAGCGTAGCAGCGGCTGCCTGTGGTGGATTGCTTTTATCCGCTGCTCCCATGATGCTCTTCGCAAATCCCGTTGATCCGCCACAACAATGGGATTCCACATTCCATCTCAATGGCGTGTGGGCCATGATCCACGAGGGAAATGCCAGCCCTGTTGGTGGTCTTTCTGCGCTTTATGGTGGAGACCAAAGCGTTTTCTACCCCAATTCTTGGCATGCTTTCGTAGCTCTCTTTTCTACCCCGGATACTGTTGTCCAAGCCGGCAATATCTCTAATCTTTTCCTGACCTCAGTGTGGGTTATTGGTGCCGCTGGATTAGTGCGAACATTGACAGCAGACCGTACTGTTGTGGTTATTGCAGCGGTAATGGCAGGCGGATTATTGCCAATGCCAGCCGATGCTCTCACCATGTATAACCAATGGCCCCACGCCACCGGCGCCGTTATGGTGGCCGCCATTATTATTGCCGCAGTGGAGGCAGGGTGCCGCCTGAGAGTGCTTTTGCCAGGTCTGCGTCGCAAAGGTGATGAGGCTCCTGATAAGAGCAATAAAGTCGAGCGCATTACCTATTTCCTCGCGCCCCTTATTGTTTTAGGCGCTGCCCTGATTGCTGCAGCCGGTGGGCATCCTAGTGCGGTTTTCTCCGCCTATTTTGCGTTGCTCTTCCCCTTTATCGGCGTTTTAGCAATAGGGGCATGGCGTGCAGCAAAACGGCCTGGCGGGATTTTTGAAGGCCTGGCTTACCTATTCGGAATAGTAGCCTCGATTGCTCTGGTGGATTTCCTCCTGAATACCGAGAGCATTAAAGGAATGGGGCGCTACCCGCGTGACGGCATTGACTGGCAATATGCCATCACACGCGCACTAAGCCCTATTCCTCCTTTCGTTGACATCTCCTATTTCCACTCAACACTCTTCCTGGTTATGTCCGCCTCCGTCATGGGTGTTTTGGCCTTGGTTGGGACTATGGCTGTGCTAATGCCAGGGGTGCGCGAAGAAACCTATGAGGTTGCGAAAGATCGTGGATCTCGTAAAGGCAAAAGCGCCTCAAAGTCCACATTGCGGGTACGTACTATTCGTAATGAACCGATGATTCCCCGGTGGGTCATTGTCTCCTTATTGACAATGGCGGCATTAACGTTCCTGGCGTATGCGCCAATGGATGACATTCGGACCTTTTTAACGGCGCCTTGGTATAAAGATCCCAGGCGTATTATGGCCATTCACGGCATGATGATGGTGCCTTTAGCGTCAGTGGGACTTACCTGGCTGGCACGTGCAGGTTCAGTGGCATTTGCGCGCATTCCGGCGCAAGCTTTAGCTGCTGGGCGCACAATGGCGACACTCCGTTGGGAAGTTGCCTTAGCGGTTATTGCACTAGTCCTCTCTGGCGGTGCCGCATTCGAGTCGCGAATTAAAGCTTCCGATTATGTGTATAACGCTGACAACTTGGGTAAGCCGGGAATGGCAAGTTTCGCGGAACTCGATATGGTGCGCCGAATGCAAGAAACTCTGCCTGAAGATGCCCTCGTAATTGGTGATCCGATTGCTGGTGCGGCATATACGGAAGTTCTTGGGCATCGGGAAGCCGTGTATCCCCAATTAACATTGGCAACAGGCGACGGTCCGACTGACCATTTAACGGCGATCTTCAACCAGATCCACACCAACGCGGAAGTCTGCACAACCCTCAATAGGATTGGCGCCACCCACTTTTATGAGGATGTCGATGGCAAGTATTACAATTTCAATCGTTCCGATCGGCACCCTGGTTTTTATAACGTCAATACCACCTCAGGATTTGAGTTAGTTGATCAAGGCGGAACCGCGAAATTGTGGAAGATTACCGCGTGTGAACCCGGGTGGGAATCGCGTCTAAATACCGTGAAAACGCAGTAACGAGACCGGGGCGCGGATTCTTCCACAGGTGCTTTATTTTTGCAGAACAAGCGAGTGATCGTTACTGAAATGCACTCGGATTGAATGCCAAGTGTTGTCACTTTCACCGCGCCCCGCCCTCGTCGATTCCCATAGGATGGAAAAGTATTAACGCCACATCATGGGAGAGAAATATGCGTATTCGTCATCTAGCTATTGGGGCTATTGCGGTTGTCGGATTGACGTTATCTGCGTGTGCAGGTGGTGCCGGGACG
>JAUNHH010000025.1 GCA_030524055.1 Actinomycetaceae bacterium
TTGCTCAAGGCAGAGTTCTTTTCTCAGGGCATAGTTTGTTGCTCAAGGCACCGTTAATTCGCACTTTAACGCTGCCTTGAGCGAGGAACTATGCCTTGAGCGCAGAAGTATGCCTTGAGCACAGGCGCCTTAAGACAGTTCCATGTCCCTCTGTCCACCTGCCCGTGTTTTTGACACTGTGCGTTCATTGCAGCGCGGGTTTGTACCGGCCGGCGCCGCCAATAATCCACCCGCGCCCCGCCCTCGTCAATAAAAGAACGGACCACCACACCGAGCCTGCGCGAGCCGCACTAGGCTGGGCCGTATCGACCCTTGCGATTGAGGAGACTGATATGCCAACTCCCAGTGAAAAGCTCGCTGAACTCGGCCTGGAACTACCGCCCGTTGTGGCACCTGTGGCCGCCTATGTGCCTGCCGTCATCGACCGTGGCGTGGTGCGTACTTCAGGCCAAATCCCCATGCGAGACGGCGCCCTGGCGTACACAGGAGCGGTCGGAAAGGGTGGCACTTCGCCAGAAGATGCCACTGCAGCTGCACGTTTATGTGCACTGAATGCCCTGGCTGCTGCCGCTGACGCGGCAGGCGGGCTCGACTGTCTGGCCGGAGCCATTAAAGTCACGGTTTTTGTCTCCTCTGCGCCTGATTTCACTGGCCAGCCCCAGGTTGCCAATGGAGCTTCCGAGCTCTATGGCGAGATTTTCGGCACCGCCCACGCCCGTTCTGCCGTTGGGGTTGCGGTATTGCCGCTAGATTCCACCGTTGAGGTGGAAGCCGAATTCGCGCTCGTCGAGAATGAGTAACGAGGGCGGGGCGCTGTGACTTGGCCGAGGGGTGACCTTGGCTGAAAGTCCTGAACCGGGACGCCAACGAGGCGGGCCAACTGTGCGGCAATGAGCAACGCGTGGTGATTGCGCACCCTTTACACTAGACATGTATTGGTACCCCCGAGGGGTATAGCTGACCATCCCCGCGGGGAGTGTGGGCTGTGCCTGAATCCGAATATATGTGCAGGTTTATGCCTGCGTCATATCGGTATTGAGAGGACAAAATGACTGAGACGAATCCTGCAGCTGCTGCAGAAAATGGACGCCAAGTCTTCCGCCTTGTTGACCACCGGGCTGCTGCCCAGCCATCAGGTGGTGGCAGCTGTGGATGTGGTGGAAAAGGTCACGCTCACCGGGCTGCTGGCGGCGTAGATACTGCGCGCCCTGCTGGTGGAGGCTGTGGCTGTGGTGGTCACGGCAAAGGACATGGACATGGTGGCGGCCATGGACACGGCCACGGCGGTGGGGGCTGCGGATGTGGAGGCCACGGACACCAACGCGGGGCGCAGGCTGCTGCCGAAACCGCTGAAACAACTGACACTGCGCCCGCCGAGGCCCCTAAAACCACTGAGGCTGCCGCATCAGCCGGAGGCTGTGGCTGCGGCAGCTCTTCGGCCGCAGGAGTGCGCGCCCAAGCTTCAAATGACGAATTTGTGGTGGCCTCAATTCCACCAATTGTCCGCAAAGCGGTTCTTTTTGCGGCCCTGGACGCAATTCCAGTGGGCGAATATCTGATCCTTCGGGCGCCTCACCAGCCAGAACATGCATTCGATCACCTGCGCGACTCTGAATCCCACTACCGGGTAGAAACGCTGGAAGCTGGCCCCACCGATTGGCGCTACCGCATTACCCGCCTGAGCTGACAGGGGCGAGTGCGAGCGCTCGCGGGTTAATCAGCGAATCAACGCCAAGCGCGGCAGGGCAGTACTTCGCCCTGCCGCGCTTTAGTGTGACAACCCGCGTCCGCGATGACATTTGCTGTTTGGAAATGCGTTGTGGTGGCGGTTTGTCAGCGCGGCGCGATGCAGATGGGTGCCCAGGCCCCAACCCTGCGCCCACAACGCAGAATCGCTGCACACAAATACCTGTGTATTCATAGTCGCGTCCCTCTTGGCGCCACAGCAAACCTCCTCTACCGTTAGGTCATGAGCTACTTCGATGATGATGACGACCAGATCGAGGACAACCACGACACTATTGAGGCCGACATTATTGTCGCCGCTCCAATAGAAAAGGTCTGGGCTGTGATTTCCGAACCGGGCTGGTGGATTAATGCTGGCCCTATGGGGGATCACGAAGTAGATATTGACGACGAGGGCATCCACCATATTGCTGACCCCGAAGTTGGCCGCTGGCTGGTGGAAAAACTCGAAGAAGACCCTATGGATGTGGCGGCATTCCGCTGGTATCCCCTCGCGGGTGACGAACTTCCTGATGAATACGCTACCCGTATTGAGGTCTCGATTTCTGAAGAAAATAAAGGCGTCGCTGTCCATATTGAGGAAACGGGCCTGTCGCGCGTCAGTGACGATGAAGAGGTGGCCCTGACTGCGTGGGAGGATGCCCAAGGAATGTGGGATGACGCGCTGGCGCAGTTGAAAAACTGGCTGGAGGGATAGCTAGCCGGGCGGCGGCTCAAGAGGCGGTGGGCGGGGCATAAAATTTCGCGCCCCGCCCTCGTACTTTTGGGCCCTGGCCTCGTACTGAAAGAAACTACTCCCCGCGACTGCGTCGTTCTTCGCGAAGACGACGATGCTCCGCCACTTCTTCTGCGGTGAGCGGCCCCTGCGTGGTCCCCGCAGTCCCATCTGTGCGCTGCCAGGTCACGGCCAAGGCGTCTTTGACCCCAAAACGCGCCAAGTGAATGCCAATCACATGTTCAAGGCCAGCAAGATCCCCAATGGGAGACGTCGGATCGGCAGGTGCGCTAGCGTCGGCAGTGAGGGTCAAAACCAGTGCACCCTCCTCGCAGTCAACCGCGCAGTGCGCACGAAAATCGTCACGCACAAAATGCAAGTCACCACGGTCGCCCTGATCATCCCAGGTCGCGTTGATTTTATGGCCCATATGGGACACCAGTTGCCGACCGTAGCGGGAAGGGCGTTCCGTGGCTACGCGAGCAATGGACGACGGGGCAATGGACGAGGGCGGGGTGCGATTCTCATTGGAAGCGGGGCCTGTGGGCGCCTCCCCCTGGGAAAGGGCAGCAAGGGCAGCCTGCTCTGCGCTTACCCCTGGCTCGGCCACTGCATTATCAATTGTCATGAGTACATCCTCGCTCAAATAAGGCCAGCCTTCCACAAAGGGGGGTAACTCCACAATCGGGTGAAAGTCCACAGCCAATTCCTACCTCTGCGACGCGACGGAACCTGAAGTTCATGCGACCATGTGGGTGTTCCGCTAAATCTATAGCTCATTCATCGTGGTCACACGAGTACTCTGAACCACTGATGACCCGAAATTTCCAAGGAGGACAGGTGACGACTTTCGACGTCGCTGGTCTAGCTCGTCGCCTACATGACGCCGTTTCAAGCGTTGTGGTTGGAAAGGAAGAGGCAGTTTCTACTGCTATTTGTGTACTGCTCGCTGGTGGGCACTTACTTGTGGAAGATGTGCCAGGGGTCGGTAAAACCAGCCTGGCCCTGTCAATGGCTCGGGCTAGTGGCGCCACCTCTCGGCGTATCCAATTCACCTCCGACATGCTGCCCACTGATGTGACGGGCGTTTCTGTCTTTGATCAGTCTGAACGTGCTTTCCGTTTTCATCCTGGCCCAGTGTTTTCCCATATTGTCCTGGCGGACGAAGTGAATCGCGCGACCCCGAAAACCCAGTCTGCCCTGTTGGAAGCCATGGGGGAGGGGCGCGTGAGTGTTGATGGGCATACGATGACTCTGCCTGATCCTTTTATGGTGGTCGCTACGCAGAATCCGGTGGATATGGAGGGAACATTCCACCTGCCGGAAGCTCAGCGGGACCGTTTTATGGCGCGTTTGTCCCTGGGGTATCCCGATCAGGAGGCGGAAGTGGCTATGGTGGCTGCTCGTGCGGGGGCGAACCCCTTGGATGCGTTGACTCCTGTGGCAAGTCCTGCGGATTTAGTGGCGGCCCGGCGAGCTGTAGCGTCCCTGTATATGGCTGACGGGGTAACCCGCTATTTGGTGGCTTTGACTGCGGCCACTCGTCACCATCGGGGCCTAAGTTTGGGTGCGAGCCCTCGTGCGACCCTGCATTTGGGGGCAATGGCACGGGCGCGTGCTGCTTTTGAAGGGCGCGGTCATGTTAACCCTGATGATGTGGCGCGCAGTGCTCACGCAGTTCTCACGCACCGCCTGGTGCCAAATGGCCGTTTTGCCTCTGCTGCGCAGGTGCGTGAATCTGCTAGCGCTACATTGTCAACCATTATTCGATCAGTTCCGGTGCCGTCACGGTGACTCTTCGGCCAACAGAACGTGGAATGGCGGTCATTGCAATGACTGTCATTCTTTTCCTTCTGCACCGCATTATGGGGCTGAGGGAAGTGACCTATTTAATGACCCTTTTTATGGGGTGGATTATTGTGGCAATCGCATGTGCTATAGGAATAGCATTAGTGGCGAGGCCGCGGATAAGTCGAATGTTCTGCGATATTGCCACTCCGTATGTGGGAGATAAACTCCGGGTAAGTGCCGAAATAGAAACTACCCTTCCCTGGACGACTTTTATTCGGGTGCTGTGGGCGGCGGGGCAACACGCTCCGACCTATGCAACGAATCATCACCTGAGTGGGCGGCGCGGGTTGATTACTATTCCTATTAAGGCGCGTCGGCGTGGGCTTCTTGAGGTTGAAATCCGCCATATCGCCTGGTCGGATCCATTTTCTTTATTTTCTTTCCGGCGGAAACTGCGTGGAGCGACCTCGATATTAATCCTGCCAACGCCATTAAATCCGGGGAAGGAAGCGCGTCCGGCAGGTGCCCCCAGGTCGCGTTCAATTCCCATTGACGAGGGCGAAGCGGCAGGTGCAATACGTGAATATCGAAATGGTGATGCTCCGCGCTCTATTCACTGGAAACAAAGTGCCCGCCAGGGGCGTTTATTAGTGAATGTCCCTGAAGTGCCAGCACCTCAAGTTGCCACACTTGTCCTAGATACGCGTGAAACCTCATGGACTATTAATAGCGACCAGCGTGAGGGATCTGCTGCGAAAACACGCCCGATAATTGACTGGGCTGCATTTGAACGGGCCATTCGCGTGTGCGCCTTTTATATTGAGGAATGGCTGGAAAATGGGGAAGATATTGAATTGCATGTGGGAGATCGGGTTTTAGATAGCTCTGAACTGGGTGGCGATGCGCTCATTTGCGAATTAGCGCAAGTGAATATTGAGAGTCGGGAGGAATATCAGAATTGGCGCCCCGATGAAGGGGACCGATTATCAACCCTGGTTGGTTCACCCAGATCTGCGGAACTATGCGAGTATCTTGCTCCGGAAGGCTCCTTTATCTGTAGTGATCTGGATGTGAATGATGGCGCAGCTAATACCCCGCTAGGCGACAGTAACGCAGTGGTTACCCCATCTGGCTGGACGCTGGTGAGAGTGGGCCCCGATACGGGCGCTACTGCTGGCTATGCGCAGGGCCCCGCCCTCGGCGATTTTGATGATGGGCAGGAGAACTATGGCTTTGATGCCTATGACGCGGAACTAGAGGCAAGTGGGCCGCTGGTGGCAGTGCCCGGCAGTCATTTACCTCGTTTTTACCCTAAGTATGCGCCGATCCCGGGGATGCCGATCCACCCTGCTGCCTCACTATTCGACCAGGTGTCGCCAAGTGAGGCCTACTCTTCACCCCAATCCTCTGTCCACACACCTGCGCCACCGGCGCCAACACGGCCCCGGAATTCTCATTATGGAGCCACCTATTCACCGTCATCAACGGCTGCTCCTGACGTGCCACATTCGCCGGGTGTGCCACATGGGCCCCGTATGCCGCATTCTCCGGGTATGCCACATCCCCCCAGCTCAGGCAATCCGCCGTATTTTGGGGGGCGCCAATAGTGGAGCGTAAAGAAGGCATTATTCAACCCCTTTTTGGGCCACCGTGGAATGGCGGTGACGGTCGCTGGAGAATCGTACCGTGTGGTATTTTTATTCTCCTTCTCTGGATTGTCGCATTGCGCGGTCTTAATGAGCTTTTTGCCCCTGGGCGATGGCAAACAATGGCCCTACTGATTATTTCTCTCGCCATTGTTCCCGGAATTATTGCGCGATTTATCGTTCCTTCTGCGCGTATTATTGCCACGAGTAGTGGGACAATAGGTAGCCTCCTTGGCTTTATGTTCTATTTGTGGGTGAATGGAAGAGTTGAGCCCTGGCTGCGTGATCCTATTGGGCAAAGAGATGCTATTCGTGACGCTATTATGAATAGTGCTGCCCCAATGGAAGTTCTGGTTCCCACCAGCGATATGGTCCTCGCCCTCGTTTTATTAACCGTATGGCTGAGCCTCCTTTTATTAGTTGGTACTGATTCCCTGTTTTTGTCCGCCCTCGTTCCCACAGCTCTTGCCCTCACCTCAACTATTGTCACCGGACTGCGGATTGAAGCATTGGTTACGTGGGGTTTGCTTGCTGCGTGGGTGGGGGTCCTTTGGGCGGCATCCCCTGAATCGCCTCCCGCTCGAATTCGTGGATTTGTCGCTCGCCTTATTGATCGAATCCGCACAGGAACTGCCCGACTGGTGGCCGCGATCTGCGCCATTGGGGTTGCCTCATTCCTCGTTACCATTGTCCCCATTGGAGAAACGCACCCGTGGAGTGCCACTGGTGTTGCGCCTGCCCCAGTTGGATCAACTGTTCCTGACGTGACTGTTTCCCTGAGTAATCAGATCCGCCGTGGCGCAGAAACCACAGCATTCCGCTATACGGGTATTCCTGCGGGCACCTCTTCGCGTTTTACTTTGGCTAGTCTGGCTGATTTTGAGAGCGGCACATGGAAGCCCATTGATACGCCAAATTTGCTGCCATTAGAACGGGAAATGGACATTAATGCGCCGAATTATTCGGGCGTTTTAGAGTCTCTTCCCATTCGTTCCGATAGGGAGCAACCAGCTGTTGAAGGCAGTGTGGCCATTGAAGTTCAAGGACTGGTCAGCGAATGGTTGCCCCTCCTTCAAGGGACATGGCAGTTGGACCCTGTAGGGCCAGGTGCCACAGTGAATCTGGGGCCAACACAGGTCACCACCACTGAGCAAGCGACCACTATTGAACCTGAAAAGTGGGGATGGGTTCCCGGGACCGATACGATCCGTTCCCCTGACGGGTCAACGCGCCGAGCTATGGTGTATAGCGTAAAAGGCTGGGCGTCATCAGAAATTAGCGGGCCAAATAGTGTGAATCTCTTGGCGCTGGACCGAGATGATAATGGCGCTGCCCTAAAACGCATTATTGAGGTGCCAAACGAGTCTATTGACGCAACTACTTCTCATGGTGTGGACCTGTCGCGCTATTTAACATTGCCAGAAGGAATGCCGGAAGAAATATCCGCCGCCGCCCAGGAAGCTACTGCTAATGCGGCAACCCCACTGGCAAAAGCAAAGGCTTTAGAAGTCTACTTCACGTCAGGCAATTTTAAATACGACGAGTCGATTCCCTACACTGCTGGGTCAAATCCAGCAGACCCCTATGGGGTAATGACAGCACTATTAGAGCAGCGCAGCGGATTTTGTGTGCACTATGCCTCGACCTATGCCGTAATGGCCCGCGAATTAGGTATTCCCACCCGATTATCAGTGGGTTATGCGACGCGCACAGATGATTCCAATGAATGGGTCAGTGTCAGTGGCCGAGATCTCCATGCTTGGCCTGAAGTGCACGTTGATGGGATTGGTTGGGTGCCCGTTGAGCCCACACCTGGTGGGGCAGGATGGCGCGCAAATACAGGGAATCGGGAGGAACCGCCTGCCACTCAGGACGCTCAAAGTGCAGATAGTCAAAGTGCGGAATCAGAGCAGTCTGAGAATGCCCAGTCAGCGGCCGATAGTGCGGCTGAACAAAGCCAATCCGAAGAGGAGGGGATTTCCTCGGGGTCTACGTCTGGCAGCCCAGGAGTAGGTAGTGATGCTGCCAGGGACGGTGGCATTGGGGCGTGGTTTGGGCGAGCCTGGGCCGCGTTTATGGCGGTATTTCCATGGTTGTGCGGACTCGCCTTGCTAGTGGGCGTGCTGTGCGCACCGCGACTGATTCGCGCTCAGCGGGCGCGTCAGCGTCGAGAAGCAGTAGCGCGCGGCGATATGCCTGCGAGCGCAGCCTGGGATGAGGTGCTCGATACTGCAGCGGACCTGGGGTGGGTAAGTGTTGACGTCGCTGGATGGCGTAGTGTGCGCAGCGGACGCGGGCCAGTGCGGGCGGTGGCAGGCACTGGCGGAGAATTGCGTGCCCGCACAGCGGAAGCGGTAGTCGAATACCTCGAAAATACGGGGGCTTTGCCCGTCTCTGAAGAATCAACGAGGGCGGGGCACTATCTTCTTCACGCTCTTGACGGAGAAAAATGGGCGCCGGAAGGTGAAGCCGCGTGGGTGGCCAGCCAAGATATGGCTGCGCTTGGCGGAGCAGTATCCGCAGCGGTGCCGTCTGTGTCCCCAGATGATTTGGCAATGGCGCGCGACATTCTCCTTGCGGGTCTGTGGAATAGTGCCGCACCTGGGCAGCGAGTGCGTGCAAGGTGGGTGCCGGCCACTGTTTTTGCTCGGCGCACAAGGAACCTGCGGGGAAAGGGGTAGTGGTTTATGGCTTCTGTCGGTACTGCCCGCCCTCGTATCCCATAGGGATGGGGTGGCGGGGGCCTCTAAAAGTACCCAGGAATAGGAAAATTTGCCGTCATCGGTGACGTGAAGAGTGCATCCTGAAATCGCTACCTGCCGATAAAGAAAGGCCTTCGGTGTGGAGAGCGTACCTAGTGGTCCCACACCGAAGGCCTAATGTATGCGTGGAGCTGAGTTGCTATTCGCGTTTTCTCTTCATCATCGCATTCACCTCCGCTGTCGCTTGGTCGAGCGAGTCAATGTCTTTCTCGAACATGAAGACGGCGGACATCGCAGGACTCATGATGGACTCTAAAGCTGCCCAACGATCAATGACGGGCGAGGCCACAGCAGTATCCTCGTCGAGGTGGACGGAGAACGCCGTTGCGTCAAAACCGATTTTCTCGAAGGCCTCGACGGCTTTATCAGAAGAGGTGGAAATCGCAGGGAAGACCACAGCCTGCTCAGCAATAATGTCCTGACATTGTGTAGATCCAAGGAACTTCACCCATTCCCAGGCCTCATCTGGATGTTCGGTACCCACAAAAATTGAGTCAGCCAAGCCATTCATGACAGAGGCGCGGTGACCATCAGGACCAATTGGCGTGGGTGCAACCTGAACGGGAACTGCACTTGAGTTGGCAATGCCAGCAACATTCCATGAGCCCTCAACAATCATTGCATAGGCGCCACTGCCTAGGGATTCAAGCGTCCCAACCCCCGATGATGCCACTGATAGGGGCGGCATATACCCTTTTTCGATGAGGCCGATATACCACTTGATTGTTTCCTTGAACTTGGGGTCATCGTAGTTGAAGGTCTGTCCCCACGGATTCTTATCGGCCCATCGCCATTGGCCATTGGACAGGGCAAATGCTGACCATTGGACCTGCCCATAACCAGCGCCAGCCTCGTTGTAGCCCATACCATAGACAGCCACATTATTCTTATCGAAGCCGGGTTCATCGCCGCGGATCCCATTCTTATCAATCGTTAGGTGGGCGATGAGATCTTCGAAGGAACCTCCATCTGTAGGGTTCCATTTAAGATTCCAGAGCTGCTCTCGGGTAATGCCTGCATCACTCATCATCTGCTCGTTGTAGAAAAGTGCTTCAGTATCCCAGTCTTTGGGAATGCCATAACGTCCCTGGCCATTCTGCCCAACCCACTGATCAGCGAGCCCATCATTGTAAATAGACAGGTCGAAATTATCGCGTTGGACATAAGGTTCGAGATCCAGTAGCTGATTCAGATCAGCGTATTTACCGAATTGACCAGTGTGATTAGTAAAGACATCAGGAGCTGATTCGGCAACCATTGTTGCTGTCATCTGCATCCAATAGTCTCCCCAGCCAAATTGGGTCATCCGGATCTCGATATTGGGATTTTTCGCTTCGAAAGCAGCAGCGCACTGCCGATAGCCAGGCATTTGCGCTGAATCCCAGAGCCAGTAGTCAAGAACGACTTTGTCATTGTGTGCGAGTGGCATGGCCGAACATGCAACTAGTGCTAAGGTGGAGGCGAGGGAGCCTGCAAGTAAGGTAATACGACGTCCGAAAGAACGCAGCTTTTTCCCTGTTGCTCTGTGACGATTTTGGATTTGACGAGTCATCATTGCCTCACTTAATCCCGGAGAAGCCAATAGAATTGACGATCTTCTTACCGAGGATAGAGAAAAGAATAATAATTGGTAAGGCGGCGACTAGTGTCGCAGCCATTAATCCCGGCCAATCAGGAGACCCCTGTGGTGTTTGTGAGCGGAAAATGCCCAACGCAACTGTCAGAACGCGGACATCATTATTCTGTCCGACGAGTAGTGGCCACATATAGTCATTCCACGCAGCAATGAAAGTGAGTACCCCTAGAGTGGTGATAGGGGCAGCTGACATTGGCATAATCACGCGGAAGAAGACTTTAATAGGCCCAGCGCCATCAATCATTGCGGCTTCGTCAATCTCTCTTGGGATTCCGAGGAAAAATTGCCGGAGGAAAAAGATTGCGAAGGGTGTCATAAAGAAGGTAGGCAAGATGATGCCAGCAAATGTGTTGAGAAGGCCCAGCTCCTTAATCAGGATAAAGTTTGGGATCGCCGTAAAAATAGAGGGGACCATGAGGGCAGATAAGAAAACGGCGAAGAGGAAGTCTCGTCCTCGCCACTGAAGACGAGAGAAGGCAAAAGCTGCCATTGCAGAAAATGTTGTTTGCCCAAGGGTGACAAGAGTGGCAACAATCGTCGAGTTGCGTAGATATAACCAGAAATCAATTGAGGCGCCAGCGCCCCCTTGAGCAATCGCTTCCTCAGGAGTGGTCAAACCGAAAACTCGTCGGTAGGCGTCAAATGTTGGATTTGTGGGCCACAGTGCTCCAGGATTGGCGATGAGGTCAGCATTGGATGTAAAAGAGGATCGCAGCATCCAATAGAAAGGAATGATGGTAATTGCGAGGATAATAAGAAGGCATGCCCAGGCAAAGTAGTATCCAGCGCCACGGTGAATTCCCTTATTGGGGTTTTCTTTTGCCTGACGAGAGGAATGTTGGGTTGCGCGCGTAGGTAGAGTTGAGCGTGTCATTTCTGAATCCTCACAATTCGTCAGACTCGCTAGCTCTCATGAGCTTGAGTTGAATGAAAGCAATACCGACAAGAAGAAGGAAGAGGACCATTGCCATCGCGGATGCATATCCAAAGTCGAGTTGACCAAAGGCTACATCGTAGATGTAGTAATAGATCACGCGAGTAGCGTTAATAGGACCACCTTGGGTGGTGATGGCAATCGTGTCGAAGATCTGGAATGAACCAGTAACAGTGACTACGAGGACCATCGCTAAAACCGGCCGAAGTAGCGGTAGGGTAATGGAGAAGAATTTTCTGCCTTCACTTGCTCCATCAATATCTGCGGCTTCGTACACCGACCGATTAATTGTTTGTAATCCGGCAAAGACTAATAAAGCGGTATAGCCCATGTGTCGCCAGACATTGATGAAGGCGACGGTGGGAATTGCCCATAGTGATTCACCGAAGAAGGCAATGCGCTCCATGCCAATGGCATCTAAAGCCACATTCACAATGCCCATTTGATGATCCATCATGAAATACCAGAGCAAGGCGATCACCACATTCGCAACAAAATAGGGCAGGAGCGCCATGCCTCGAATGAAGGTCGAATTTGTGAGTCGCTGAAGTAAAACCGCCAGGAGAATGGCAATAATGGTTTGGAAGCCAATATTGAGCAGTACGTAGTAGGCGGTCACCCCCATGGCATTCCAAAACAGTGGGTCACTCAGGAGGCGTGTGTAGTTGTCTGTCCCTACCCACTGGGCGGGCTGAAGGACAGGATAGTCTGTGAAAGAATAGTAGAAGCCGCGTAGAGCGGGGAGAATGTAGAAGAGGATGAGGCCAATTGTTGCGGGTAGAAGAAAAATGGCCGCGTATTGTTGGTCTTTTCTATGGGATTTTCGCGCCGGTGGCGAAGTTCTCCCAGTGGTATGGCTAGACATTGAGCGTGTCCCTTCCGCACTGATGTGCTAGTCGATGGAGCGAAGGTGAAGGACAAGTGATTGTGCTGGAGGAAGGTCAGGTAGTCGCAGACCCACCTGCTCTAATACACGACCAGGAAGGGACAGCCCCTCTGGCCACCACGGCAGACCTTGGTTGTGGAGAGCGAGAGGAAAACTCCCATCCTTGGGTTGCAGGTGCTTCACGTGATAGCGCTTTTTCTCGTGCAGTCCATGTAGTCGTAGGGCAGGCGATGGGCGTTGGGACGAAGTTGCAAGATGAACGATGACATAGAGAGCTTCTGTCCCATCATTGGCAACAATGCCCCGAATGCTCCACGTGTGATCAGGTCCTTCACTGTGAATAAGGGTGCCACTGTGGAGAAATGGACGGAGTTTCTTATGCAGATCAATCCAGTACTTCAGTTCATCCAATTCGCTTGTCGCCACACTCGTCAGGTCCCACTCAATGCCCATATGGGAAAGGAGGGCATGAGAAGCGCGTAGATTCAGGGGAAGGGTTCGACCTGTTGTGTGGGAAGTGGTGGACGCAATATGTGAACCAATGAGTTCGGGTGGGAGCAGAAGGGAAGTTCCTGCTTCGATGAGTTGTCGCTCAATGGGATCAATGCAATCGGATGCCCACACGCGTACTGCTTTTTCCATTATCCCGAGGTCGATGCGACCTCCACCGCCTGCACAGGATTCGATTTCAATGTCAGGGTGGGCTGCGAGAATCGCCTCTAAGAGTGCATAGGTCGCTTCGGTTTGTGCGTGATAAGAGGGTTTTCCTGTGCGGGGAGATATTGACTCATAGAGGTCCCTATTGAAATCCCATTTGATGTAATCGACCTTTACGCTTTCGAGGACTGCCAGCATCTGGCCGAGAATATGATCGAAAGCAGCTGGATTTGCGAGATCAAGAACCTGTTGGTGGCGGCAGGGGATAGGCTGATGATGCGCGGGGGATAGGATCCACTCGGGGTGGGCGCGAGCAGTGTCCGAATCGGGATTCACCATCTCTGGTTCGAACCATAAGCCAAATTGCATGCCCTTCGCATGGACCGCATCCGCCAAAGGTGCGAGGCCCTGGGGCCATACTTCTGATGACACCACCCAGTCCCCGAGACCGGAAGTGTCATCGCGGCGGCTGGAAAACCAGCCATCGTCAAGAACAAAGCGTTCAACACCGACCTCAGCTGCCCGATCAACTAACTCCAATAGGCGAGGAAGTGAGTGATCGAAGTACACCGCTTCCCAAGCGTTGAGGGTGACCGGACGAGGGGTATGTGGGTGGTGGGGCCGTGAACGAAGGTACTGGTGAATGCGTCCAGCTGCTGCATTGAGGCCGTATCCCCATGTGGCAATGATCCACGGGGTGGTGTACTTCTGTCCCGTCCTCAGTTGAATTTCGCCGGGGAGGAGTAGCTCTCCTGCGAGCAGACATTGCTGACCAAGGGGCGTTTTTTCTGCAACTGTTCGAGTGTTGCCGGACCAGGCAACGTGGACATAATGGACCGAAGCGCGTGTCCATAAAGGACCATCAGCGCAGGTGCCGTGGATCATCGAGGTAGCGTGGGCCCGAGCAACCCGGGAGGTTCTTTCGTGGGCTCCGATACTGAAATCGTGAGTGACAATTTCCCTTTCTCGCAAATGGCGACCAGTTTGATCGATGACCTGGCTTTCGACATTTGGGGTTGGTAGAGCGAGAAGTAGTGAGTCAAGGTCGTAATCGCGGGAACCGTCGTTGGTGAGAGTTGCTCGAGCGCGGAGTAGACCAGAGTCGTCAAGATGAAGTTCTATGTCAAGGACAAGATCGGCTTCACTGTCATGTGCGCTGATCATTACTGAGGTGGGGGCGTTATCGGTGCCAGATCCGACAGTATCGGCTGACACGTGATTGAAAAGAGAAAATTGGGAATGCCCATGATGCGACCCCTGGAGTCCTGGCGTTCCAATCCACCCCTCAGATTGTTGCGGCACTAAAGTAAGTCGTGGGGGAAGGTCGGGGCTGCCGGAGACTGTGGGGATAGTCTGCGAGGCGGCGAGGGCGGCCTTTTCCTCGTCGTTGAGGCTGCCCAAGTCCGCGCCCCAATGAAGAACTTCGGGTAAAGAAGTCTCATGTATCACCAAGAAAAGCGAGGTGCCGCCATTGCGAAGATGAATATATGGTGAGGGGGTGCTCATGGGATCTCTATTTCTTTGAGAGTGGTAGATGTGGGAATCGTGGTGTGGCATCACTGCGCACACTGTCGATGTTAGTTTCGCTATGGAACATAGTAGGGGACGCTGCTGCTGTTTGACAAGGGGTCAGCGGAAAATCTGGCGATTGCCATTTACAGTGGTGGTAGTGTCATAGCAAGGAGGAAAAATGCTCGGGCTTTATGACGATTCGGCGATGGCAACTGCTGCGCATATCTTGACTAATGGCCCGATTTCCCGAGCGGAGATTGCTCGCGCATTACAGTTGTCCCCTGGAACGCTTACGCGTTTAGTCAAGCCCCTCCTTGAAGCGGAACTGGTTATTGACGAGGGCGTGGGGGTGCCAAAAAGTGGAATGGGGCGCCCAACCCAACTTCTTGACATTCCTGCCTGCCAGCATCGATTTATTGGAATCAATATTTCGGTGGGAGCGGTACATGCAGTCACTGTCGATGCTCGTGCGCGTGTGCAGTCCTCAAAGCGGATCAGTGTCACGAACGCGTCTCCCTCGGAAATTGGCGAAGTAATTAATGCTTTGATGGCGACGATGCTGCCAAACGTTTCCGGCTCTCTACGAGGGATTGGCCTATCTTTGGGGGGTGCTATTCGCGAAGGGAGGGTGAAAGAAAACCGATTTTTCGGCTGGCGTGATGTCGATATTCGTACGTATATCGACCTTCCTGAAGCGGTTCCCTTCAGTGTGGTTAATGACCTGGAAGCTTTGACTGTTTTTGAGCAGTGGTTCATGCTTGGAAGAAAAGTCCCATCCTTTGCATTAGTCACCGTTGGTGCTGGAGTAGGGCATGGACTTGTGCATCTCCGTCGGCGCCTCCGGGCACCAAGTTCAGGCTATGGGATGACTGGCCACTTTCCCTTGGCGGGTGCACATGGCATTTGCCAATATGGCCACATCTCCTGCGCTAATGGGGCCCTCACCACCTCAGCTCTTCTCGGCAGGGCCCGCAGTGGTCGAGGCATTCTCAATCAGGATCGGCGCCCCGCCGATCAGAATGATCTCATTGTTTTAGCAGATGAGGGAGATGTAACTGCGCGTACTGTTATTGATGAGTACGTTCGCAATTTGGCCACCTACATTCAAGCAGTTGCCTGCGCATCCATGGTGACAGATGTTGTCATTGATGGGGAAGGGGTGCATCTTTTAGATACTCCGTGGAGCAGTTCATTTGATGAGCTTTTGCAATCCTATCGCAGTCCAAATATTCCTGTTCTTACTGCTCACCGGCGATCGGGTTCATTTGAACGCTGGGCGCAAGGTGCTGCCACCCATGCGATTATTTCTTGGCTCGAAGACCGGGTTTTATCGGCCCATTCACGGTAACTGTGAGCATGTGACATGGGACTCGCCGCTGAAAATGAGTCTCGGTTCCGACGTGTGTGCTCTGGCGCTTTTGGTGTGCCTGCCCAGAATAACTCTGACCCGTAACTGGGCGTGTCATGTGGTGACTGCGTTATTGGCTCCGGCTAGTTGATCTAAAAAGTCAATGAGCTCATACATTGTTGTTCCTGACCTGCCACTCCATAAATCCTCATGGGTCGCGGTTGTGTTTTGTGCACGCTTAGCTGCCTGGCGGTAATTCTCAAAAAGCTCAGGCGGAATAGGGCCGCCTTTGGAAAAAGCAGCACAATATTCCTGGACACGACTTTCAGCATCTTTGGCTGCGAAATGGCGGGGATTATCCGTGTAGTGAAGAAGAAGCCAGTATTCAAAGCAGGGATTGCTTAGGCAGCAGTGATGTCTGTCTTCTTGAAGCCACTTTTCCAACTCGCGCTTGTGGGTGGCATTTTCATCAGTGTCACAGATAATCCACACGGCAGTGCAGTCTCTATTTTCTCTTTCCTGGGTTTTGGCGCTGGTGAGAAGATTCCGTAGCGAGGTCTTATTACGTTGATTCTTGATGAGGAGAGCGAGAGGATCGGAATACTCACGCTTGAGTAACGTGATGTATTCTTCCTCGGTTTTCCCCTCAACAATGACAATAACGAGCGGTTTGGGCGCCCGAGTGCCGCTTGGACGTCGGCCTCGTGAGGAAATGCGTTCGCGTGACTTCCTTCTTCCCATTTCCTTGAGACCTCTTTAGAGTTTCGGCACGCCACCGAGGCGGCCCGAGGTATAGAACGAAACCTGATCAGCACCCTTACGTAGACCACCCGCTGAAAAATCAGCAAATCGAGTCAGAGTTGATGAGTGATTCTGTTTTTCGATATGCCATATTTCGTCACGCCGCAGCAATCCGGAGCTCATGAGGTGCAATTCATGGGTAGTGAAAATAAGCTGTTGACGCTGCGTTTCTCCCGTCCCTTCTAGGAAAGTGGAGACGAGCTTTTCGGTAAGGAGTGGATGAAGGGAATCCTCGATTTCGTCAATAAGAATGACCCCCCTTTTTCCCTCCTCAAGAAGAAGAAAAGCGGGAATTAAATTCAGATAGCGTGAAGTGCCATCAGATTCTGCGCTCAAGGGAAGGGTAAAAGACTCGGAACCATTCCGCTGATCAGAGTGAATAGTGACCAATAGTTGGTACTCGATATCTTGGCCCTCGGTGCGTACTAAACGGAAGAAATCGCCATCGCCCGTCTGGATAACGGCTTCGGTAGTGTCTTGAACGCGGAAAGTCGCCTCAATTTCATTAAGCGCAGATCCGTCAATGGGGACTTGCTCGCGCGCTATTGTCTGGAAATCAATAGCGGTAATGCCGGTATCTGCGGTGGATAGGGCATTTCCGAGGGCGGTCTTGAAGTCCTTGTCTGCGGCAATTCTCTGTGGAAGAAAGACATAGGAAGCCTGCTTAGTAATAATGACTAACTCGTCGAACCAACGCAGGGCCGTCTTGATGATTGCCGGGGGAGTGTCAGCGTTATATAGCGTCTCCAGGAAAAGCCGATTGGGTAAAACTGTCTGTGCTAAAGCGTGGACTAACGGATTGTGACCCAGTTCCTCATAGAGTTCAATCTCTTGGAAGGAACGCTCGAAAAGGCACAGTTCTTTACGCTGCTGAACGAGATAAAGCGATTCCTCCTCTACTGCCCGCGCTGTCACGGTGACTTCGTAGTAGAAGGTTGTGTCACGGGAAGACTGACCTTCGCCACCTGCAACAGAAAATTCCACTCCAAAAGTCGTGGCCTCATTTTTATGGTGAAGAAGGTGTGGGGTAATGGGCATTAACTCCCCGCGATTACGCGACTTGTGGACGAGGTGCTTAAGTAGACCTAGTGACTCAATAAGCACAGACTTGCCAGAAGCATTGGGCCCGTAGAGTGCAGTGATCGGCAGGACGCGTGTTTTGCCTATTTTCGCTAAGCGGTCACCGTCCTTTTGTTCCCTAGTGGCAAGCATAGTGAATTCAACTTCTTCGCCGAATGACTTCCAATTGCGTAGCTTGAGGGAGCGCAGCATTGAGGTCTCCTGAGGTTGAAGATGAAGGTTGGCTGCGACAAGCATATCTATATTGGTAAGGAAGGATCAAAGTGGGGTCCCTAACGGCAGTGCCTTCGCATCTAATATTCAGTGTGCCTCGGCCTCGTAAACTCCCTTATTTACGCAGCCTGCGAAGCTCTTTTGCGTAGGCGCCACCGGGTTGGGTGGGCTTTCCTTCGTGGGTCCACTCCAAAATCAAGTCCGAGGAAAAAGTGGAAGAACAGCTTCCACAAGAGGATACTCTCCGGGGTGCTGAATACAAGCGGCGCTGGGCACTGCAGCGTGGGCAGGTCCCCACCCAGGGGGCAGCAGGCGGGGCCTCCGCCGAATCGATACGCGACCGTGGATCAGCTCCAATCGCTACCGCCGTGCGCTTCCATACGGGCCCATGTCCATGCTGCGGTCCCACCAAAGCGTGTGCTATCTCGTGCAAAATTACTGCTCGCACCCATTTTTCATCGCGAATATCCGTCAGTGGCCCCGATAAAGAAATAGTCCGCGTCGAATGTGTGCAGCTGCCCGCACGCCGCCGTGCACGATCAAAAACAAAAGTCCAGCCGTTTAGACCGTGTTGGAGTATTAAAGCTGTCGCCAGATCCCGCGCCGCCTGCCTATTCATTGGCGCCTTGACGATCCAGTGTGCAGGAATCTGCCCAGTGCCCCGCCCTCGTCAATGGAAGAAAATCCCCACCCATTAACGGCCACGCTCCACTAAGGCAAGCACACGCTTCACCGAAATCTTTTGTGACGTCCCCAATTGCTGGGCAAAAAGGGAGACCCGTAACTCTTCGACCAGCCATCGAGCCTCCAGCAATGTCGCCGCACGCCCCGCATCCCATGGACGCCGATCGGCAGCCGCTTGAGCGTCAGCTAACTCAGCCTCCACCTGGTGAAGGCGGTCCATATTGTCAATATCGCGGTCCAGCGCTGCTGAACCCCCGGTTGCCCGTTCAATCCGCACCGCTCCAGCCTTGATATACCGCGCAATATGCGGCAACCAGCGCAGTGGAGTTTCCCGAAGAAAACCATTGCTCACCAGAGCATCAACCGTGCGCAGAATATCCTCGGTGACCTCATCCAGTGATGGAGGTGCCGCCCGCAATGCCCCATCAGTCTCCGCTTTGGCTTCCATAGCGCGCACCACGTACCCGAGAATCTCATACACGCGGTCTTCATGCAGATCACGGGCCCGCCGAGCCATATTCTCAAAAGCATCCCGGCTCCGAATCGACTCCGGACCGGCCTCCCCGGTGAGCTCGTCCACCAGCGACAAAGCCGACGCATATTGTGCATCCGCAATCAGCGCTTCCGTATTCGGGTAGGCGGTCGCCGTCAACATCAGGGCCTGCCGTCCCGTCCACCGGGTGGTGACGCGCTTGGTCGCCAAAGATAAACGCAGAGTGAGCAGCATTGCGAGCCCCTCGCGATGGCGCCTGGACGCTTCGGCAACACTGGCCATGACGCGCACCCCAGCGCGTGGCGTAGCAGTATCACCCTGCGGAACCAGCGACGGGAAACCACGTAGCGTCAAAGCACCACTTGGCGAATCTACGCTGAGCGGCAGCGCATCCGTCGGGAAATCCGTGAGATTATCCAGATGCAAACCCTGAGATACAGCCGAAAAGTCGGCGTCCGCGGGCTTGACGCTAGGCGGGTGTGCGAGGCCGGGGGCGCCGTTGAGATCAGGCGTAGCAGGGCCTCCAGTGGCAGCATCATCGCTGGTAGCGGGCGTAGTTGGGGTATCGCTAGCGGCTGCCATGGCCGGGGTTGGCGGCGGATCGGCCGGCGTATGGCCAAGGTGTGTCGCGGCGACCTGTTTACCGCCCGTTGACCTGCGCTTTTTATCGAGAGCGTCGCTGACCGCACTGCGCACGGCGGTCCGAATGGCAGCGTCGGATTGGCTGGCCAAGGTCTTTTGCAGATAGGCCAGGTCCGGACCGGAACCGAGTTCTTTCCCAGAACGATCAATGACCACAAAGGTCATCCGTAGGTGATCGGGCAGATGGTCACGCATATACGCGAGGTCAGCCTCGTCCAGATCAACGCCACGAAGCACAGTAATTGCGGAGGAGAAGGCGCTGACAAAGGATGGACGAGGGCGGGGGCGTGACCCTTCTAAGGTGGAGACAGAATCCGACGCGGGCGATATTGCTGCGGTCAGGGACTGTTCAGTGGGCGCCGTTTCTGACGAGGCAGTGGCAGGGGCGGGATCCTTGGCGGCGGATAGTTGCTCACCGTTTTTCTGGGAGCGCTGGGTATGCCCGCCCTGTTTCTTTGAGGCCCGCTTGTGGGAGGCCTGCCTGGCCTGGCCAGTACGCTGCCCCCAGGCAGCCAAACGACCAAGCGCGGCATCTAAAGACATTGGGTCCTCAGCGGGACCGTCCTTTGCTGCAGCGTCAGAGGTCGGACCATGTTGAGAATCAGCATTTGTTGTGGACGCATCCGCAGGTCCGTAGGCATTATCAGTGGCGACCTTGGGATGTGTCGCCCCGCCCTCGTTTATTGATGGCGCACTCCCCTCTGCCTCGGAGCCGCCACCGCCACCAGAAGCGGGCGTCGTGAAAATAGTGTCGCGTATCCACTGTGCGGCGCGGCTGCCAACTTCCGGCGCAGGGGCAAGAAGACGCCGTTTTGCTTTGGGGAGGGCGCGAATTGACTCTGTAATCAGCTCCTCCAACATGCCTGGGACCAGCCAGTCTGTGCCCTCTTCACGCACGCGCGCGAGCACTTCGATGGGGATCGTCATCGTCACGCCATCACGCGCCGACCCCGGAGAAAATTGGTAACTCAGCGGCAATTCCATATCCCCACTGACCCAATGATCAGGGAAACCCTCGGAGTTATTGCCAACACCGCGCGGGAGCAGGAGGTCTAGTGTCCATGTTAAAAAGTCAGGATTCTTGCGACGGTGGTCCTTCCACCAGCGATTAAAGTGGGCGGCTGAGGTAATCCGGTCTGGAATTCGCTCGTCAAAAAATGCGCATAATGCGTGCTCGTCAGCGACCAGAGCATGGGTACGAGAACGTCGCTCCACTTCTTTTGCCTGGTCAAGAAGCTCTTCATTGCGCTGTTGGAAGGCATGGCGTTCCCGCCATTCGCCGCGCACTAAAGCATGGACAATAAACATTTCGCGGGCCAAATCGCGTGCGCTGGGCTGGTCGCTGCCGGGTTCCTGGTCCATTGACGAGGGCGGGGCCGGGCTGTGCGACTGATCTGCGAGGTGCTCAGGGGCAGCGTCGGTAGCGGGGAGGTCAATGGCGCTTTGGTCAGTGGAATCGCTGGCGAGACTGGGGGCAGCCCCTTTTGACGCAGCTAAAGCATCCGCTAAATAGTCGCTGCGAATATTCACGTCAAAAGTGGGGTCTGCCAAACTCAATGCTGCGAAAAGTTCCGCGCGATCCTGAGCGAGGGCGGCGTCACCGGAGGCGGTGGAAGAAGCGTCAGCTGAGGTGTCACCTAAACCCAACCCTTGAGCGCGCCCAGCCACTGTGCCAGCACGCACCCTGCGGAAGGCCCGTGTTGGCGTGGATACGGCAGAGCCTAAAGGAGAATCCCCCAAAGACCCCAAAAGAACAGGCCGTTCAGCCACTAAAGTCATGCCATAGAGGAGGACTTTTTCTTTGATCATGGCTGCGCCTTTAGAGGCTGACCAATAGGGCTCAGAATGGACTTTCTTGACTAGTGAGCGCGCTAAAGGCTCAATCCACTCGGGGCGAATGCGCGCCACTGTCCGCGCAAAAAGCCGCGATGTTTCCACTAACTCGGCGGTCATGACCCACGCTGGGTGGGAACGCGCTAAACCAGAACCTGGCCAAATCGTGAAATGGGTGCCTCGGGCTCCCTGATAATCGCGTTTGACCTCATCCCAATTGCCGAGATTCGACAGCAGGCCGACAAGGAGAGACCGGTGAATATCATCGGCGTCAACGCTATTTGTTGATGAGGTATACCGGACGGTTGCACGCGCCGCCGCATTGAGAATGCCGCCGCTGTGGGCTTCTTCAGCAATATCTCCAGCCGATGGTAAACCAATAGGCTCCACATTGAGATCGAGTGGCCGTGCCATTTGCCGTAATTGGGTAACGACATCACGCCATTCGCGATAACGCAGATAGTGCAGGAATTCGCCACGACACATTCGCCTAAATTGCGAGCCGGACAGGTCTCGACTTTGGACACCTAAATAGCGCCACAGATTCAGGTAGGTAATGAAATCAGAATGCGGGTCAGTAAAACGTGCATGGGCAGTATCGGCAGATTGCTGGTGCTCCAATGGGCGTTCGCGCACATCTTGAATCGACAGCGCCGCCACAATTACGAGCACTTCAGAAGCGCAGCCATGTTCATCGGCTTCGATCAGCATTCTGCCGAGGCGCGGGTCAATAGGAAGGCGCGCTAAATCCCGGCCAATAGCCGTTAAACGTGGGCCGGCCGCAGCGGTTTTCCCGTGACGTGAGCGCGCCCCGCCCTCGTCAATAGTTAAAGCCCCGATTTCGACGAGAAGCTGAATGCCGTCGCGCACTGCCCGCGAATCTGGCGGGTCAAGGAATGGGAAATCAGAAACGGAACCCAGGCCTAAGGCCGCCATCTGCAAAATGACAGATGCTAAAGATGTGCGGAGGATTTCTGGTTCAGTAAATGCGGGGCGAGTGGCGAAATCATCGGCTGCAAAAAGGCGAATAGCAATGCCGTCAGCGACACGGCCACAACGCCCAGCTCGCTGATTAGCGCTGGCCTGCGAAATAGGCTCAATAGGGAGGCGCTGTACTTTCGTGCGATGAGAGTAACGAGAAATGCGCGCTAAACCTGGGTCAATCACATACCGAATCCCCGGCACTGTCAGTGACGTTTCTGCAACATTCGTGGCTAAAACAACCCGGCGCAGAGAATGCGGCTCAAAAACTCTTTGCTGTTCAGCGGCAGAAAGACGGGCAAAAAGCGGAACGATCTCTATAGACCCTGGAAGGATGGGCTGGGCTTTACCGTCTTTAGTGGCTTTCAGGGCGCGCGGACCTAAATGGTCAATAAGAGCCTGTTCGACATCGCGAATATCCCGTTCACCGGGGAGGAAAACAAGAATATCTCCATCGCCTTCTGCGCAGAGTTCATCCACTGCATGGCAAATAGCGGTTTCAATATCAATATCCTCGCCCAGGCCATATCCTAAAGACGGTAAATCGTCATCCGGATCTTCCAGGAGAAGATGATCGGGTTTTAATGCGGAATCCTGGGTGGGGATGAGGTCTGTTTCTGCGGGTGAATCTGGGGATTCTCCCGATTGCGTTGACCAATTTTTTGGTGTTGTGGGTGATAGCGGCCGATAGCGGATTTCCACTGGATATGTGCGCCCAGAAACCTCAATGACCGGCGCAGTCTCCCGCAGAACTCCCTTACCAGGGGCACCGTCCCATACACCGAAATGCTGAGCGAAACGCGTCGAATCAATAGTGGCCGAGGTGATAATGACTTTAAGGTCTGGGCGGGCCGGTAAAAGACGTGCTAAATACCCAAGGATAAAGTCAATATTCAGGCTACGTTCGTGGGCTTCGTCAATAATGAGAGTGTCATAACGGCGTAATAATGGGTCAGATTGTATTTCTGCCAGCAAAATGCCGTCAGTCATTAATTTAATAAGGGTATTGGGCCCGACTTCATCAGTAAAACGCACCTGATAGCCCACAACTTGATCGGGTGACTTCCCGACTTTTTGACCCAATTCGTGGGCAATTCGGTCGGCCACAGCGCGCGCCGCAATTCGGCGCGGCTGAGTGTGCCCAATCATTCCGGATACGCCGCGCCCCAATTGCAGGCAGATTTTTGGCAGCTGAGTGGTTTTACCCGAGCCGGTTTCGCCAGCAACAATTACTACTTGGTGGTCACGAATTGCGTCGGCGATTTCGTCCCGCCGGGCAGAAACCGGTAAATCTGGGAAAGAAATGACCGGGATTGCGGCTGCGCGTCCAGCTAATTCTTCCGGGGTGAAAGGCTGCCAAGGGGTGGCGTATTCGTGGGTGGGTGTGCGCCGACGAGGGCGGGGCTGCTCTGCTTGGTGGTGGGAACGGGCCACGGTGCGCTTGCGTGACGGGTGAGTGGATTGGCTGTGCGAAGGGCTGCCAGAACGACGGGAAGAACGACGAGGGGATTCTGGATCTGAGCCTGCAGCATTAGGGGAGGGGCTGCGTTGATTGCGTGATTTGTGCGAGTGCTGGGCGCCAGAGTGCGAACCCGCGCCACTGCGCGGACGCCGACGAGATCCCTGCCGTGGTTGGCGCGGATCAGAGGGCTGGGGGGTAGATGATTCTGGCACCGCATTAGTGTATCGGTGCCCACCCACATTTCCTGTTGAGACGATTTCCGCCAGCGTCTTGTCCACCTCACGGCCCAACTTGTACCGCTGTCACAGCGGGACTTGTTATGCGGTTACCGCAATAACAACTCCCGTCGCAGCCGGGCCCCGCTTTTAGCGGGGCTTCCGTGCGTGCCGTCTAGTATCCGGCCAACGGCCCGCCGACCGTAATAATCTTCGGTGATCCTTCGGCAGGGGAACGGACAATAAACCACAGGTCATACTCATCACCTTGGGCCGACTGGGCAGAAGGTGGAGGCGAAGACCCACTTGGAACGCCGCACACGAAATCCCCTGGCCGAATAGTCTGTTCTCGGGATGAACTTGACTCGGAAAGAAACTTCTCCCACCCGGCAAGGATTTTCTCTTGGCCACCGAGATTTGCTGGGTAAATCATTGGGTTTGATGGCGCTAAAGCGCACTCATCAGCCTCTTTCCCTTTTAAAGCAGGGTCTGCAGCCATAAGGCTATGGATTTCCGTACGGCGAGGGGTAATAACATCCCCATTAGGGGAATGGTAAATAATAGTGGTCGCTTCCCAGGTATTCCCAGTCCACTTGAGATCGGCACTTGCGAAATAGCGGCCAGGAGTTTCTTTTCCTGGATTATCGCCGAAGGCGTTAATGTGAGGGACAGTAAAAGATAAAGTGCTTCCCTTAGCGGTGATCTCATTGCCAAAAGTAAAGTTCCAGATATTTCCAGAGAAGATTCGTGAGCTGCCTTTTTCTTGGCTTGCTTCCCAGGGTTCTAAAGCGCCGATCAGCTCCATATTCGCGTTATACGCGCCAATAGATTCATGTGTAGCGGCATCAGTGGCGCAGGAAAACACAAGTAAAGTCGCTGGCTTCTCATCCAATGTCGCCGCAAGGAGCTGTTTAATAGTGACCTTGTGACGAGGAGTTTTTCCTTCAGTTACCCCTTGTGAGAATGTTGCAGGCTGGTCGCGTTGTAAAGAAAAATCCGCACAGGCGCGCGGAATAGTGACAGTGGCATTCTTTAGAGAATCAAGAGATGGCGGTATCCCGGTTGAGGCATTTTCTGAAGTCGATTGCCCACTAGTTCCAACAGATTGTGCATTGACCCCAGATTGGCTCCCGCCCGACGCTAAAGGACTGGGGATAGTGCCAGAAGAAGAGCATGCCCCGCAGACCATAATGACCGCACAAAAATAGACCAAAGGCACACCTAGAATGCGGAGAAGGTGCGGGTGAGGGTGCATTTAATCCTCCGAATAGGTCCACAATGATTCGCGTGAGATTCTTGGCGCCACCATCCAGTGTGGCACGGTTTGACTTGAGTGTCAGAGGAAGGCCTTCACTACCCGTGTCGCAAAGCTGCGATATCAGCGCATTCACCCTCGTGAATAAAACGAGGCCGGGGTATTCTCTTAGTTATGACTCGCATTTCTCACCCCTATTTCGGCCCTCTTGATACTGACCTGATTGACGATATTGATGTTATTTGGGGCAGTCAGAAAGAGGTGAATGGCGTTGAAATTGACCTGGAACTGTGGAGTGAACCAGGTTATGAACTCAGCGAAGCTGCCCTAAATGAAGTTGCTGACGCTTTTGAGCATCTTGAGGCCATTGATACTGATAGCCGCAAGGAGCTGATCACTTACCTTGAGGGTGACCCCACATATATCGAGCATCATCGCTCTGAACTTCCTCACCTTCATCTACCAGAAGAGTCAGAGAAATTTGTTTCCCTATTGTCTTTATCGGCGGTGTCAATAACTCTCTCGTCTGAAGATAGCGACGAAGAAACGGGATTGTGTTTGGACTACGCTATTGCCCCTGATGAGAGTGATTACCTTCTCTGTGTGACCAGGAAAATTAATGGCGAGATTCTTGAGATTGCCATGGAAAGTTGACGCTCCCCACCAGCGTGCCTGGATGTTAACATCGCGTTATGGCTCCGCGAAGTCCGGCAGAATGGTTGAAGTTCCGTAGAGGTGCTGCGGGACTCGATCATCATGAACTTGCGCGGAAATCTGGTGTGAGCCACGCAATTATTGCCGCTATCGAAGCAGGTGATTGTCAGCCGTCTGCTGCAGTGTGGGCGGGCCTTCGTGAGGCTCTTGCGCTTCGGCCATCGGTATTGCTGCATCATGCTGAAGCGGAAGTGCAGGAAATTGTTGCCAGTTACGGTTGTGATCGCCTTCGTGTTTTTGGTTCTGTTGCACGGGGAACTGACGATCTTCACTCGGATATCGATCTTGTCCTGCGTTTTCCGGAGTCCGCTGACATTGTCACCCTCCTTGAAATGGAAGAGCGACTTTCAGACCTGCTGACGGTGTCAATAGATATCGTCGCTGAACCTATTCCCTTTGAAACAGTGCAGGCGCCTTTGCGGAAAGTGGTGGTCGAATAGGATGGCTGAAACAGGAGACCAGCGCACGAAAGAACTTCTTATCGATCTAAAACGGTTCGGCGAGGAAGCGGCTTTCATTGTGACTCATGGGGAAAATGCTTACCTAGCTAGTACCAATGAAGGTGCCTTGCTCCGTAATGCGGGTGAACGAGTCCTGATTAAGGTTGCAACCGTGGTGGAGAAATTGCCTGACTCATTTAAAGCCGCATTTCCAGAAATGGACTGGATTGCCATTAGGCGCATGCGTAATTTAGTGGCGCATCATTACGATAAGGTAAATGATGAATTAATGTGGCGCGCCCTAGCTCAGCGAATTCCTCAGTTAATGGCTGACCTCAGTCTGTAAACGAAAATATGGCCACTTATCAAGATGGTCCTGCGGACCCTAAGTCCTTATTGCATGGAGAGAAAGAGTGTCGTTGCTGGACGGCCTGCCATAATTCTGTTTTCTGGGGTCCATTGGTAGCTCCCTTTTGGTAGGCAGGGGTGATTTGAAATGCCGTGAGGGCGACAATGGTGGAAGAAAAGCTGCTACTGTCGCCCTCGATAGGGCTTGTCTCGGGTCTTATCCCTCGGACTTACATGCTCAATTGTCTGGGGGTCAACTCTGACATTCTGCTTTCGCCCTGCATATATAAGATCCCCCAAGTGCGCATCGTGGAGAGGCGTGGGGGACATAGTGACATCAGTGTATCTCAATAAGGGGCGACAAATCAGCCTCAGGGAGAAGTAAATCGCTGCTTGTGCGTGCCTGGTAGTTTGCGCCTCAGTGTTATTTTGCAGCTAGCAAGCATTCAATAGGCGCATTTATTGCCTTCTCTCCGCATCAGACAAGTCGCCTTGTCGCAGGGTTGCGATATTGGCGCATTTGCCCTCGTAAATAGAACAAGGGCGGGGTAGCCTCTCTCTATGACTCTCATTGTTCACCCCTATTTTGGCTTCCTCGACACAGACTCGCTAACTGATACAGAGCAGATTTGGCTGAGTTCGAAAAAAGTCAATGGTAATGAAATTCAGGTGCATCTGTGGGCGGAACCGGGAATTGAACTCACAGAGGAAAAGTTGGATACCGCCGCCGAGGTTTTTGAGGATGTCGCCTCTTATGATCGTGCTGCGCGTGAATATTTGTCTGCCTATCTCGACGATCATCCTGATGAATGGAAGAATGCGCAGGCAGAGTTGGAGGCCATTGGCGTTTCATTGGAGGAAGAGTTTCTCTCTCAAATGGAGTTGGATTCAGCCTCTATTTGGTACGAAGCCCCATATGGTGATGATGAAGAGGGTGAGGAGCAAGGCTCGGAAGAACAGAATGATGATGACGAGGAAGGTGATACCTTGTTGATGTACTACACAATTGCGTCACAAGCACCCGACTATGTAATTGGTGTTGCCGCTGCCGTTGTCCCAAATGAACCTATACGGTTCTGCGCGGTCGATCTGGGCATTAGTGAGGATGACTGAGAATGTCCTATCCTGCCCACTTTCCATTTACGAGGGTGGGATATTCTCCTTTTGTCACCGCTATTTGTCATCACTATTTCGGCATATCCGGCACCGCATTAATCGGTGACAATGGTGTCGAAATGGACTGGGAAGTCTCTACATTTGCGATGTTCTCATGGCGGTGCGGATATACCTCTTCCAGGTAGCCGCGGTATTCAGGAAGGGAATAAAATCGTGCAGCCTCTCGGTATTCAGTTGGTGTGACAGCTAAAAGACGCGCTGCCAGGTCTTCTGGTCGAGGTGTCGTAAACACGGCAAAAAGCGACATTGATTCCGGGGTGATTCGGAATCGGGACATGCATTCATCTGAAGCAAGAGCAGAGCGATAAACCTCTTTCGCAAAGCCATTTTGCTTTCGAGCCCGCTGTTTATCAGGTCTACTATTGATGGGATCACTCGTAACGACGAGCTCGTGTGTCACCTCGAATAGACGTAACCCTAACTTGATCTCTTCAGCAGCTTCGGGAGTAGCTGTCATCCACTCAATATAGCCACTGTCTTTAGCAACATAGAGACTTGTCGATGTATCTCCGAAAGAGACGCCGTTAAATGTCGGCCAATCAGTGATCGGAATTTGGGGAAAGTGCTGCGTGACCCAATGAATAATCTCCTCGGAGACATTTCTTATTCCTCCCCCACGAATTTCGGGCTTTAACCTTCCGAGGAAGGAAACCCTTTTGCTGCTGTCCATGTCTGGAGACTCCCCAGTCCAGACTCCTATCCTCGTTTCGCAAATTGCGCGCCCCCGTAACCATTCACTCAAGGAACAAATGCCTATCGGCTCCTCTCGTATTCCAAAGGCAAAGACGTGAGGATCACTGCCCTGATCAAGGCTAGCGCCGACCCACCAGTCTCCACGGTTTTCTACCCAGAATCGGAGGTGACTGTTGCTTACTTGCCATTCATCTGGGCCTAACGCGACGTCTTGTATCTGAGAGTTAATCCGCGCGCCAACAAGTTCATACCATTCGCGTAGAGCCTCAGGAATTGTCACCCCTAGACGCTCTGTAACTCCATTAATGAATTCAGCTGATAAGGCATCTTTCTTGCTGAGAGGCTCTGCATACCAGGTGGCAATAAAGTTACTCAACCAACTCCAACGCGGGAGGGAGAGCAATTCTTTTTGACGATCAGATGGACTAGACATGGCTGTCTTCCTTTCGTCATTTCAAGCGGGATTCGACGCGAATCACTAGGAAAGGCAGCGTTTTCTATTCCAGTGAAATGGGAGCGTATTACCCACTGTGCCTAGTCACCAGAAGTCGCCGTCGCCACGCCGACACTGTTTTTCTTCAGTACGGCGATTTCTTCGCGCAGAGCTTTGATTTCCTCAAGCAGGACAATGTTGGTGACTTCACCCTGTTCTAAAACAGAAGCCCGCGGAGAAGTCTCGCCGTCGTCCTCGTCATTATGATCGTCACTATCGCCTTCTTTCTTTTTAATGTCAGCAACCGTTGGCGCCACAGGAGCTAAATTGCTCATAGTGTCAACGATGACCGCCACAAAAAGATTCAGCATCGTGAAAGCGGAAATCAGGATAAAGGGAACAAAGAATGCCCATGCCCACGGAATCTGCTCCATAATGGGCCGCACAATCCCATCTGCCCATCCCTCTAATGTCATGACTTGGAAAAGAGTGAAGGTTGACGCCCCAAGATTCCCGAAAAGCTCAGGGAAATCGTGCCCAAACATGACAGTGGACATGACTGCAGCCACATAGAAAATAATGCCAATAAGAATGGCAATGGAGGTGAGCCCAGGCAGTGACATTAACAGCGCTTCAACAACGCGCCGCAGGCTCGGCATAAACTTAATGACCCGCAAAAGCCGCAGAATACGCAAGGTTCGCAGCACAGACAGTGGCCCTGCACCCGGAGCTAAAGCAATAGCCACCACGGCAAAGTCAAAAACATTCCATCCGCGAGAGAAGAACTTTACTGGCCCAAGTGCCACCATTTTCACCGCGATTTCCGCCGTGAAAATCACTAGTGCTGCCAAGTCAAGAAAATGCAGAACAGTGTACAGGGCAGAATCGTGGGAAACCGCCGTTTCTAAGCCAATGGTAATTGAGTTAATGAGGATAACGGCCATCACCAGATTTTGGATACGCTCCGAATGTACCCACCGATCCAGGCGGTGACGCCAGGAATTCGCACTACTCGACACAGGCCTCTCCTTACCATTGAAACAACGCGGATCATCATATCGGCTGCCTATCTTCACTCGCCTGCCCGCGACGTATCAAAGCTGAGTCATGCGCAGTTCAGCACGGAGTCATGAAGTGCGCTATATGCGCCCCGCCCTCGTGAATTCCACGGCAAGATAGAGACATGACGCACGCGCTCTTCGTTGGCCTGACAACCCTTGATGTTGTTCACGGACTGGACCACGCCCCAGACCCGACCCGTAAAACGACCTCCACTGATCACGTCATGTGCGCGGGCGGGCCGGCCACAAATGCGGCTGTCACTTTTGCGGCGCTTGATCGTGTGGCGGCCAGACTCAGCGCAGAAAACCCTGCGGCCGCCGCAGCAGAAGCCGCCCCCAGCCCAGATCCCACGAACGCGGTTTCCCTTTTGACTGCCGTCGGCACTAGCGCTATTGCTGACCTTATCCGCGCGGACCTGGGCGCCTGCGGCCTGGAGATCCTCGACGCTTGCGCACCCGTCGCCAACAACGCCCCCGAGCAAGCCCCCGCGGTCTGCTCCATTATTGAGCACCCCACGGGCAGAATGGTGGCCTCGACAAATGCGCGCCTCGACACTGACGCTGACCTCGCCAGGCGTCTCCTCATGCAGGCAGTTGCCACCCACGGCGAGCCAGACATTATCCTTGTTGACGGGCATAACCCCGCCCTCGCCAATGAGGCCCTGAAGTGGGGGATTGACGCGCAAACGGACCAGCAAGGCTCAGACGACCCCTTTGTTGAGCTCACTGCAAAACCCCCTCACCTGCGGGTACTCGATGGAGGATCGTGGAAACCGTGGTTTACTCCGCTGCTCGGATTTATCGATATTGCTGCCGTGTCCGCCGATTTCTGCCCGCCACTGCTTACCGAACCCGCTCCCGACGCCGTCGCGGAATTCCTCAAGGGATTTGGGATTACGCGGATTATTCGCACTGACGGTGAAGGCCCTGTGCGCTGGTGGTGGGATGGTGGCGAAGGTGAGGTCCCTGTCCACGCTGTTAACGCTTTTTCAACGATGGGCGCAGGCGACATTTTCCACGGAGCCCTATGCTGGGCGCTGGCTCGCCGCACGTCAGATGCGCGCACGCTGACGGACCCAAGCGAGGTCATCGCTTTTGCCGCCGCCATCGCCACACAGTCCACCACCACTTTCGGTACGCGAGTCTGGCGCGAGGATCCGGAGATTGCCCGCATTATTGCGGGTTAGCATTCCCCATCAACGAGGGCGGGGCGCGAAATCCTCACTGGCTACCGCCGCTCTAGCTCGCCACCGCCGGCCTAGCCAGCCACCGGCACCCATTGCCGCGCCCACTCCACCGCAGGATCAGCCAGCGCTTCAGGGCGCTCACCCCGCCCAAAACGCGCGTCGTGGACAATCTCCACCCGCGACCCATCGGGCAGGTGAGCAAAAGCGTTCTGAGTGACATCCACCAGCCCAGCTTCCACATCATCCCGGTCATGAATAATTAATAGCGGCGAGACCTGCGCAGACAGCACTTCCTTGGTATTGACCATCGACAGGTCCACCAGGGTCTGCTTCGAGATCATAAAGTTCTGGCGAGGCCCGGGAAGGTCATCAGGAATAGTGGTGACCCCATGGACTTCCAACTCATCCAACTGGCTCTGCGAGAAAATCGCTTCCCAATCGTAGGTCCGCGGCCCAAGAACAGGGGAAGACAAAACCATGGTTTTCACGTGAGTTGGGTGGGCAGCTAAAGCCACCAGCGCCCCAAAAGAATGACCATGGACAATTTGGCGAGTAAAACCTTGATCTGCGAGCCATCCAGACGCGGCTCGCAGATCCTCAATCAGGGACTCTCGAATAATAATCCCATCGGGAGAGGTCCCATGACCAGAAAAGTCAAAAGCTAGCGTGGCATAGCCCGCAGAACGGTATGCGCGGCCAAGCCGATCAAAATGTTTCCCCGAACGCCTATTGGCTAAAAAAGAGTGTGAGAAGAGGATCGCGGCATCCCCACTATCAACAGGGTTAGTAAAGGACCCCGACAGGGCCAGCCCGCGGGGAGTCATAATCCGTACATCTCGCACCCCTCCAACCTAAACCCTTCTGTGCCCAGATAACAGTGCATCTCGCAGTAGGTAACTATGTGACAAGATGTCGGCTGTGACCAGCGCGAGACAGAGCGCATCTGGTCACCCGAATTGCCAGGATGTGTCGAGGTGAGAGTTTCGCCTCTCGCGCGGCGACCTCTTACCCCATTAGGCTGTAGGGCACCGTCACGATCGGAGAGACCATGGGTACAAAGTTCGGCCTCATTCTTGGCCTCGGTATTGGGTATGTTCTGGGTACGCGCGCAGGTCGCGAACAATATGAACGGATTCGGGCAGGCGCATCCCGTTTGCGTCAAGTGCCCGTCGTAGCCAAGCCCCTCGATCGCGCAGGAGAAAAACTCTCTGACGTGGTGCGCGCCCAGGGCGAAGCTGTCACCGATAAAGTCGCTGAAGCAGTCAAAGAACGTCTCTTTGGAATGCCCGCAGATGGGCGGAGCTCTTCTGGCAGCGCTGGGGCGTCCGGGTCCAGCTCTGCCGCCTCCGCCCCGGGCCCCACCGAAGGCCCAGGAGGCGCAAGTTTCACTGATCCTGGCACCCCGCCCTCGTCCCAAGGACGCTGAAACCCGCCCCCAGACCGCACCATTTTTAGGCCACCGCAGTGACCATCACCCACCAAGCCCCAACCCCCGCGCAAATCCGCCGCTGGCGCCGCCACCTCGCCGAAGAACGTATGGAGGCGCGCACCTACCGGGCACTTGCTGAACGACGTGTTGGCGAGGAACGCGAGGTCCTTCTAGCCCTGGCGGAAGCCGAACGCCGCCACGAAGAACACTGGCTGACCCTCCTTGGTGACAAGGCTCTGCCCGCACCGCAACCTTCCCTATCAGCACGTATTAGCGCTGCCCTGGCTCGGATGTTTGGCACGGTCTTTGTTCTGGCAATGGCTCAGCGCGCCGAACAGCGTTCCACCTATGACGGCGACGAAGACGCCACTGAACAAATGGCAGCGGATGAGCACATTCACGGCGAGGTAGTGCGCGCGCTAACTGCCAGGTCGCGTCAAGCGCTGGCTGGCACCTTCCGTGCTGCGGTCTTCGGCGCCAATGACGGGTTGGTGTCGAACTTAGCGCTGATCTTGGGTGTGGCTGCCACTGGTATGGCCGGACATATGGTGCTGGCCACCGGATTTGCTGGCTTGCTGGCGGGGGCGCTGTCGATGGGAGCTGGCGAATGGGTCAGTGTGCGCAGTCAACGTGAACTCCTTGACGCCTCTATTCCTGACCCGGAAGCCCACCGGTCGGTAACACACCTGGATGTGGATGCCAATGAGTTGGCGTTGGTATTCCGGGCTCGCGGTGAGTCCCCGGAAGAGGCTGAGGCGCATGCGGCCGCCGTTTTTGAGCGGGTCCTCGTGCCGGCGACCACGGATTCGGGGATGCTGGCGGTGCGCAGCGCCTTGGGTGATGGTGGGGGAGCAGGCCGCGGCGCCGCTGAAGAGTTGGGGACGCCGTGGCGAGCTGCGGTGTCTTCTTTTGGGTTTTTTGCCGCGGGTGCTGCGCTGCCTTTGCTGCCATGGCTGGTGGGTTTGTCGGGGATGGTGGCCGTGGTGGTTGCTGCCGTCATGGTGGGGTGCGCCCTGCTGATTACTGGTGGGATTGTTGGGGTTCTGTCCGGCCAGGCGCCACTGCCGCGAGCCTTGCGCCAGTTAGGCATTGGGTATGGTGCGGCGCTGATTACTTACCTTTTAGGGTTCGCCTTCGGGGTGCAGGTCGGCTAAGAGGATGAACGAGGCCGGGGTGCCGGTCTGGCGGTCAGGCCTGGCGTAGTGCGGCCTTTGCCTACAGGTCTGGTCGCCTGGAAATTTCTCTGCGCGGGCTTGTTCCTGGTCCTTTCTTGATCAGCTGCTGGCCGCATACCACACATGAAGGCCGGGGCGTGTAAGAGGCATCCATGATGCTCTCAGACCATAACAATCCCCGCTTTCCCGCACGCCCCCAACGAAAAACCCTAAAACCGCACACACCTTCACGCCGATAACCCGGCTTTCTCCTTTCGGCTCTATGTTTTTTAAGGTGTTGGGGCTTTCTCCTTTCGGCTCTGTGTTTTCAAGGTGTTGGCTTCTTTTTAGGTCCTCAGGTTCCCCATGTCTGGCGTGCCCCATTTTGTTCAAGGCATAGTTTGCTTCTCAAGGCACCGTTCGGCGCTCAGGGCATAGTTTTAGCCTCAAGGCACCGTTAAATTACGAATTAACGCTGCCTTGAGCACGGAACTATGCCTTGAGTTCAAAAGTATGCCCTGAGTGCAACAGGAACCCCGCCCGCGCCTCGTCAAACCATCAAGCGATCCCGAGTTATCCACAGGCTAGCGACATGCACCGTGACAAACTGACATAAACAGGTCATCATGGAGTCATGAGCACTCCACGATTAACCTCAGTCCCAAGCTCTCAAAAAAACGCAGCCGGCCGAAATTTCAATAGACGGCGGCTCCGGCGCGGATTTTACCTACCAGAATCGGCTCCAATTCCCACTACTCCGTGGGAATGCTGGTTGGACGTTGCCCACAATCGGATGTACTCCATTAATAATGCGCTGAAACAGCAGGTAATTTTCGTGTTGAACTCAGCGCTGCTCCTATGGGGTATCGAAGCGTGGGTGAGCAACCCAGATGTTGTCATACGCCCTTCTAGCCGATATCGAGGTGCATCAATGGATGAAGTCGTCCTTGGCTCCACCCGGGTTCCCGCAGTTAGAAGCCGCGAGTGCCGCGTTCCTATTGCCCCGCGCCCAGTGGTGATTCACGGTCTCCGGGTGGATTCTTTGGAAAATACCGCGGTGACTTTCGCAGCTGGAGCCCACCCGTTGGAGGCCTTTGTTGCTGTCTGTGGAATCCTCAGAAAGTTAGCGCGATTTGACCGATTCTCCCTAGCAGAATCTCGCAAGCGTGAAACGCAGATCCGCCAGGACCTTCTCCGTATCCTGTCCGAATCTGCCATTACTCATGGATGCCAACGTGCCCGCGAACTCCTTACCCTGGCTGATGCTGCCTGTGAATCAGTTGGAGAACGAGCGCTACTGTGGGTCATCCTCACAGTTAGCCCCTTGTTGCCACGGTGCCAGCATGAGGTTGTTATTGAAGGTCGCAGGTTCTATCTGGACTTTGCATTTCCGGAAGTGAAACTCGCTTTCGAGTTTGATGGGATCGGGAAAATGGGTAGTGACGAGGCGCAGTTCCGCCAGGCGCAGCGCGATATGTTGGATCGGCAGCGCATGTTGGAGCGTGCAGGGTGGACAGTCATCCGTTTTCAATGGAGGGATTTCAGTGACTTTGAGGGTCTTCGCTTATCCATTGCTGTCCTGCTGACTGAGAGGACAGGGCTGACTTTGGCAGTCGGACGCAACCTATGGAAGCCGGTGCCCGCGGAACTGAATTCTCCGTTTCGTCGGTTCCTCTAGTGGGCATATACGAGGCCGGGGCGCGCGTAAAAGAAAAGCGGGAGCTGAAAACATGGTGGTTTTCAGCTCCCGCTTTTGTTGTCAGCAGTTACTTCACTGCAATAAAGGCCTTGTCTGTTAGGAAGTCTGGCTGTATTGCCAGTACCCCGTCTTCTAAGCCTTCAGTCGGGACAACTAGGTCGATATTTCCCCTCACTGAAGCGCCAGAATATAGTGAGGATGTGGAGTCGAGGCTGTAAGGAATGTCAGCATAAGTGCCCAGCGAGTCGTAGCTATGTCCCTGAGGGCTGACATATTCAACGCGCATGAAGGGTATTGCTCCATTGGGGTCGTTACCTATGTAAGTAACCGTGACATCTAGCAGAATGTAGGTATAGCCATCAACCGGAACCTGGTTAAATCTATTGAAGCTGGTCACGGCTTCGGTGGCGTCAAGGTCAACATGATTTACAGTGAAGATCCACTCGTAATTCGATAGTGGGGTGCCAATCGGAAAAGGATTTTCCCGGGTTCCCTCACGCGGTTCATTGCTAGGTGTGTGAGCGTTTGCGTCTTCCGGTGTAACAGTAGGAGCCGAAGTTATTGGGGGCTCCGCTGCCTGTTCAGTAGTCGTTGTCGCTGTGGGAGGTGTGTCGGTGACCTCTGTATTTAGGGACTGATCGAAAGCGGATCCGAGAACAAAAAGAAAGACGAGAACCCCGATAATTGTCCCGGTCACTGAGACAATAATGGCGCTTACCCCTGGCCATATCACCTTGTTTTTCAGAACCGCGGCAACAATGCCGAGGATAAATCCAATGGGGAGAAGGATCCAGCCGACAATAAGAATGCCGGGAATGCATGCACAAATAAAGCCGATAATAGAGATTGTCAGGGCGACAATTCCAAGTGGGTTGCTTTCTTTTCTCGCTATTTGAGGCGGGAAATCAGGTGCTGGGGGATACATAGTGCTCCAATGGACTTCACTGCTGACGGGATGTCAGAAACGATCATACGCCCAGGTAAAAGACAGTATGTGCGACTAGTATCCAAAATTTAAAGAGAGGGTGACGTCAAGTATTGTTGCCCATGGCCATGGCATCTACGAGGGCGGGACCGCTTTGATTAGCGATTCCCGGATAAATGTGCCAGCAAGATGTCTGCCCGCTAGGTGGAAAGAATTTAAGTCCGCGCTATAAACCCTGACTTTGTGTATGAGAAGTGCGGCTCATAAATCAGATCTTATTTCCAATGCGGCCGTCACTTGCCTCTGAGCCAGTGTTCATATTTCGCTCTCTAATTCCTAATTCCGGCTGCCCCGCCCTCGTGAATTGCCTTGTGTATTCCCCAAGCTATTTCGCCCCGTCCTTCTTGGGGCAGGGTTGTGCGCTCAGGGAATCGTTTCTTTCTCAGGGCATAGTTTGCTTCTCA
>JAUNHH010000036.1 GCA_030524055.1 Actinomycetaceae bacterium
TGGCAAGTGCCACGGCGAAACCGATGGCAGTAATGGCGACGAAGGGCTTGCGGCGGCCTACCTTATCGGACCATTGGCCTGAAATAAGCATCATAATCAACATGCCTGGCATGCCAATCAAGGCAAGGTATGGGGTCCAGGTATTGGCCTCTGTAACACTTAATGCAGGTTGGACATAACCCTGCAAGATAAAGAGCGTGTAGTTGTTAATGGCGGTAAAGCCAAACATAAATGCGAATCGGGCAAGCCACACCCACAGGAAGTCGTGGTCACGCAGTGGAATAGCGAATCCCTTAAAGAATCCGATCCAGTCGAAAGGTTCGAGTTCGAGTTCTTTAGAGGAGGTATCCGGTGCCATGAGGACAAAAAGGATGCCACTGACAGCAACAACTCCACCAATAATGTAGTAGGTATCTAGTCCCAATAGGTTAAAGACGTTACCTGCAATCACTGTGCCCAGTAGCGACCCAACCATCATGCCAATACCTGCCAGGCCAGAGACCACGCCTAGACGTCTTTCGGGGATGCGGTCAGCAATAGTGGTGGTGAGAGGTGCTTGAGCGAAGTTCAGTGCCACTTGGGTGGTAATCCAGAAGAGGGTAACCATAGCCAGTGTGGTGGAGAAGCGGAGTCCCACCATAAATAGCGCGCCAGCAATTGTGCCAACAGCAATCCAGAATGCGCGCCGCCCGCGTTCAGAGCGCCAACGGTCAGACAGAACGCCAACTATTGGTTGGGCAAAGAGGGTGAAAAACGAGGCGATGGCAAGCACGGTGGACAGTGATTGGGCACGTGCTGCTTCGTATTGCTTAAAGCGAGCAAGATTATCCGCCATAGTGGGATCAGTAGGCGTAGTGCCGGAATTATTCAGGTCAGCAAGGGCCTGTAGTTGATCTGCGGTGACGCTGGTGTCCGCGAAGATGGCTTGGAACTCAATGGTCTGCACCTGGTTGGGTAGGAGGATACTCCCGAGTGCTGAATAGCTAGCAAAAACTGCGAGCGCAGCGATTGTGTAGGCACAAACGTAGCTGACAAAAGGGCTGCCACCATTGATTTTGGCTGAAGTGCCTGGAACGGTAGGTGGTGTGATATGCGGATTGGCTGATCCTGAAGGGCTGCTCACGATCGATGTCTCCTTTGGCATGGCGCGTCATTGAGTACTGCGGGTGTGGTCATCAGCGGCCACGTGGACAGAATAATATATGGATCGGTCGATTAAAAGGGGGTGTCGAAAAAGGGCTCGACGAAAGAGGGAAGTAGTAATAGACTTGTCGGTAGGTTTTCGCTGGGGCGTCGCTGCTCCACCACTGAAGGGACCATCAATGACGAAGCGCCTGCCGCGAACCCTCTACGGGGTTGCCTATTACGACGAATATATGCCTGAAAGTCGGGTTGACCTGGACTTAGAGATGATGCGCCAGGCCGGCATTAATGTCATCCGAATTGCAGAATCCACCTGGGGAACGATGGAACCGGAACCAGGTGTATTCAATTTGGACCATATCGACGTGGTACTGGACGCAGTACACGGCAGCGATATGCAGGTCATTATTGGCACCCCCACCTATGCGATTCCCACCTGGCTTGCTGCCGACCATCCTGATGTGCTGACAACAACGGCAAATGGGCAATCCATTTATGGTGCGCGGCAAAATATGGATATTACCCATCCGGCCTATCGTTATCACGCTGAACGCGCTATTCGGGTACTTGCCGCGCATACCGCACCGCATCCCAATGTCATTGGTTTCCAAGTCGATAATGAGACCAAATACTATGACACTGCTGGAACTGCTGTTCAACGTGGATTTGTTGCACACCTGCGGCGCCGTTTTGATGGCGACCTAGACGCATTAAATGCTGCTTTCGGACTGAACTACTGGTCGAATCGCATTAATGCCTGGGAAGACTTCCCGAATGTCCTCGGAACAATTAATGGCTCACTTGCTTGCGCCTTTGATGAATATCGACGCGGTTTAGTCACCGAGTTTTTGGCATGGCAAAGCGCCATTATTGACGAGTATCGCCGTGAGGATCAATTCATTACCCAGAACTTCGACTTTGACTGGGGTCCGGGTTGGTCCTACGGATTGCAGCCAGCAGTGGATCACTTCCGCAGCGCTGACACAGTGGATCTTGCTGGGGTGGATATCTACCATCCGACTCAAGATGGACTCACCGGCCGCGAAATTGCTTTTGGTGGGGATATGACGCGCTCTATTAAGAAGGGTGCGAATTACCTGGTGGTGGAAACTCAGGCTCAGGGGCAACTCGCCTGGCTGCCCTATCCTGGTCAACTCCGCCTACAGGCTTTCTCGCATATCGCCAGCGGCGCTGATGGCGTGATGTATTGGCATTGGCATTCCATCCATAACTCATTTGAGACCTACTGGAAAGGCCTACTCAGCCATGACATGGCGACCAACCCCACCTTTGAAGAAGCGGGAACCATTGGGGCTGACTTAGAGCGCGGGGGCGACCGTCTGCGCGGCCTGACAAAGACAAATAAGGTCGCCATTATGGTCTCTAATGAGGCTTTAAGTGCCCTGAAATGGTTTGGCATTCAATCAGGATTCCCCACCGCCTATTTCCCGTCACTGGGATATAACGACATTCTCAGGTGGGTGTATGACGCACTTTTCGACCTCAATATTGAGGTGGATTTCCTGCCCATAACCGCCAGTGCTGAAGACTTACAGCAGTATTCCATTGTGGTGACGCCCGTGTTGTACACCGCGCCTCAATCAACCTTGGATGCTTTGCGTGCTTTCGTCCAGGCGGGTGGCCACCTGGTCAGTACTTTCCGCTCATTCGTGGCCGATGAAAATGTCAGCGTATGGCACGATGCTGCGCCCCATTCACTGACAGATGTTTTTGGTTTTACCTACAACCAATTCACTGCTCCTCAAGGGGTAAAACTTGCTCTTGGTGAGGCTTTGAGTGAGCAATTGGGTGGTACGGATAGCGCCGATCTGGAGGCGCGGACCTTTATGGAACTTCTCAATCCCGCAGAAGACACGGAAATCTTGGCCACCTATGACCACCATGCGTGGAGTGGCGCGGCAATTACCCGCCACACCTATGGCAAGGGGCAGGCATGGCATATTGGCGTCCACACCTCCGATGAGCTCTTACGTCACCTCTTGCGTTTGATTGCTGACCAGGCGGGAGTGTCCGACTGGACGCAGGACCTTGCAGGAACGGTCAGCGTGCGCCGCGGTATTAATGCCGAAGGAAAGCCGCTGACATGGCTATTGAACTACTCCAAGGATGAGGTTGCTGTTTCTCTCCCGATCGCTGGCGTCGATGTGCTCAGCGGTCAGGAAATCGCGAACGAGGGCGAGGTGACGATTCCTGGGTGGGGCGCATTAGCCATTGAAGGCCTCTAAGCATGTGATATAGGTAACGCTGCCCCTAGAGTCAAATACTGGTAACGGAAAGCAAAAGACTTCTCCGTGCCACATCGGTAAAACCCTGCACGTGGTGCAGGGTTTTCCTTTACTGAGGGACACAATTTTGACATTCCCATGTGCTTCATGATGGCAAAAGGGCTCTCTAGATTCCTCTTGCCTTTGAGTAGGCTCAAAGTCCTACTGTTGCTTTCATGAAACTTCCTGAGGCTATTGAGGGGGCAGTTCAGCGCTTAATGGCGGACCCAACAGCAGTCCCTACAGCTGAAGAAATACGCGCAGTTGCATTAACGCTAAATACTGACCGCCTGCTAAGTGTTGGCGAAGCCGCTGAATTGACCGGAATTAGCGCACATACTCTGCGTTATTACGAAAGAGAAGGTCTGCTGGGGACCCTCCGTACCGAGCATGGGCATCGACGTTTTGATACTTACGCTCTTCGTCGGCTGGCACGTATTGCTCATCTTCGGCTCACGGGAATGCCCATTGCCACACTGAAAAAGGTGGCACCATTTCTCGATGATCTTCATGACCCGGAAACGCTGAAAATGGGTATTGAGGTCCTTGGAGAGCACCGCGCAGTATTAGAGCGAAAAATCGCGGAGTTACGTCTTAGTCTTGCCTTGACTGAACACAAAATTACTCTTGCACATCGCCGGCTCAATAAACAAGAAGGTAGTTGTGTTGAGGTGCCTCCTGAACTTTAAGGCCCTCCTGGTTTGCCAAGAGCAACTGTCACAACATTCCGCGCCCGCCCTCGTTGATTGAAAGAGAACAATGCACATTCCTCAACGCGCAATTAGGTCCCTCCAAGTCTCTGCTATTGGCCTTGGATGCATGGGAATGACAACCTCCTATCACCGTAGTGACCCCCGCGAAGCCCTGCTCACGCTGCAGTATGCCGTTGAATCGGGGATTACTCTTTTTGATACCGCTGCTGCTTATGGAGCAGGAAGAAATGAACGCTTTGTTGGGGCGGCCTTAAAGCCGCACCGTGACCGGGTTGCTATTGCCACGAAATGCGGTATTCGCCGTATTCCCCCCGGTATTCCTATTGGTCTTGATGGCAGTCCTGGCGCCATTCGGAAAGAATTGCGTGCATCGCTTCAGCGGCTCGGCGTTGACCATATTGACCTGTATTACCTACACCGGATTGACCCGAAAGTTCCTGTCGAAGAGTCTGTAGGCGCTATGGCTGAGGCTGTTCAACAGGGTTTAGTACGCGAAATCGGGTTAAGTGAAGCAACAGCTGACCAGCTTCGCCGTGCTCACCAGGTGCATCCTATTGTCGCTTTAGAGTCAGAATGGTCCCTTTTTAGCCGCGATATTGAGGATAGTGTTTTACCTGCAGCGCGCGAATTAGGGGTGGCAATTGTGCCTTTTTCTCCCCTGGGGCGCGGAATGCTGACAGCCACAGAGCAAGGCTCGAAGAAATTGGGGATCCTTGATTATCGGCGCACGCTGCCCTGGTGGAGGAAAGAGAACATTGACGCGAATTTAGCGGCGGTTAGTCAAATTCACGCTATTGCTGATTCATTGGGTGCGACGACGGCACAGGTCGCATTAGCGTGGGTTTTGGGGCGTGGCGAGGATGTTATTCCTATTCCGGGAACTGCTAAGCGGAAGCATTTGCAGAGCAATATTGGTGCCCTCAATGTGCAGTTGTCCCCTGAGCATCTGCAGATTCTCGAATCGATTCGCGCTCAAGGGGAACGCTTTGGGAGCACCGATCGGCGAATAGGCTATAAAAGAGAATAGGTGGAGTGGGAAGTGCCCCGCCCTCGTGAATTCAATCAACGAGGGCGGGGCACGGCAAGAAAAACAACCCGCTTGCTATACCTCCTCAGGGATCATAGAAATAGCACCACACGGGCATTCTTCAGCGCAGACCCCACACCCTTTGCAATAGTCGTATTTGAACTCGTATTCCGTGGGGCGAATCTTCGTAATTGCATTATCCGGGCAGACACCAAAGCAATTGTCGCAACCAAAACAATTGCCGCAACTCATGCATCTGCGCGCCTCAAATAGAGCCGATTCTTCGTCGAGGCCTTGGACAACCTCATCGAAATTTGACGCGCGCCTTGGCCCCTCTAACTTCTGCCTGACCTGCTGAGGAGCGTCAGAATAATACCAGGGAGTCATTCGATCAAAAGTGGCATCCCCATGTTTAGGAGCAGGCGTATACGTTGTTCCCCGTAAAAAGGCATCAATATAGCGTGACGCCTTTTTCCCATGCCCAATAGCCACCGTCACTGTGCGCTCCGAAGGCACCATATCGCCGCCAGCAAAAACACCGTGAAGTCCGGTCATCATCTGATCATTAACGGTGACAACACCATCAACGATCTCAATGCCTGCTGCTCCTTCAATCAGCGATAAATCCGCTTCCTGGCCAAGAG
>JAUNHH010000037.1 GCA_030524055.1 Actinomycetaceae bacterium
CCCAATCAGGCGTTGTAATTACTCCCGGGAAACTCACTGCATTAGTTGCACCCACACCGGAAATCTCCGCGGCGATCATGGCACGTTTATCTGGAGAAAGAGATTCTGCTGGTGTGACTGTTAACCAACTGCCGATGGGAGAGATTCGCCAGACGGAGATACTTGACCATATTCTCCGCTCACCCTCGGCAACCCACCTTTTTGAGGGTACTTTGCGCGACAATCTCCTTGGTTCAAAGGCGCCACATCCTCGAGCGCGTGGCCATGCAGAGATCACTTATTGCGAAGTCGAAAACCCCAGGCTCGCGGGATCATTAGCACCTGCCCTTTACGAGGGGGATGACACTCCTCTGTTGAAAGCATTGGAATGGGCACAAGCAGGCGATGCGGTGGACTCTTTGGGTGGATTAGACGGCCACCTCACTGAAAAAGGCAGGAATATTTCCGGCGGTCAACGCCAAAGGGTCGCTTTGGCACGGGCATTATGTGCTGATACCGATATTGTTCTTTTAGAGGAGCCGACATCGGCATTAGACGCTCACACAGAAGCACGAATTGGTAGGGTGCTGCCACAGGCGAGGAATGGAAAAACCATGGTTATTGCTACCGCCTCACCGCTATTAATTGAGCATTGTGATGAAGTTATTGTGCTGGGGGCAGATGGGACGGTTGTTTCCCATACTCGTCGTGAAGGGAAAGAGAATTAATGAGGCTCCCTATTGCGAATGCACGTGAAACGTGGGCCTGGATTATCGATATTATGCGGGCTCATAAAGGCGCCCTTATTGGGGTACTAGTTGCGCAGGTTATTGCCTCAGTAGCTGAAGCGTTATTGCCGGTTGCGATTGGGCAGATTCTTGACACCTTTTCTGCAAGCAACGACCCGGCACATACTCTGCAGGAATGGGGTAGCGGGTGGATATACGGCCTTATTGCCTTGGGACTAGTTTCCGCTTTAACTGGCTGGTTTTCGGAATATTCTGCTGTTCGCACCGGTAAACGGATTTTTGCTCGGATTAGAGATCGTCTGCTAACTGCGGCAATGGCCTTACCCTTAGGGGTGTTGGAAGCTGCTGGAACCGGTGATCTTCTTGGTCGAACCACTCATGATGTGGGTCAACTCGATTTCCTTATTCGCCGTGGCACCTATCGGATTCTGGTTCTTATTGTGACCTTTACTGTCACTATTGTGACTGGGCTGATTCTTTCGCCTGCGCTGGGACTCATTCTCATTATTGAAACGCTGATTATGCTCGCCCTTGTGCAGTATTATCTGCGGCGCACAGTCCCTATGTATCGGTCAACAATGGCGCGTTATTCGCGCCTCTCAGGGATGGCCGCAGAATCTATTGATGGGGCGGATACCATTCGTTTTCTGCGTCTTGGTGCGGTGCGTTTATCGTATTTTCGAGCCATCATTGATGAACTGTGGGCATTGAACCGCTATGGCACTTATGCGCGGTCACTAGTATTTGTTGTCATGCTCCTTATTGCTCACCTTCCTGTGGTCATTATTATTGGGATCGGTGGATATTTAGCACAGGCGGGCTATGTCACCATCGGGCAGGTTTCGGCAATAGCAATCTTGTCCTCAAATCTTTCTGCCCCGTTATGGGAAGTGAATTTCTGGACGGAGCAATTTCAAACCGGTTGGACGTCAATGGGTCGCATTGCTGGTGTCGAACAGGTAGAAAAAGATCGCACCCCCTCTGGGCGGCAACCCGAGGGTTCGACTGTGGAGGTTCGCAGTGTTGGTTACGCCTACCGTGATGGTCATGACGTCCTGCACGATGTTGACCTCACCTTAATCCCTGGGGAAACCTTGGCAATTGTTGGTCCTTCAGGTGCGGGCAAGTCAACGCTCGGCCGACTTCTTGCGGGCATTCACCCGCCAACAACAGGTCAGGTCACAGTTGGCGGTGTACCTCTAGTGGATTTGACCGAAGCGACCTTGCGTCGAGAGGTTGCTCTGGTCACCCAAGAGCAGCATATTTTTGTGGGCACCATTGCTGACAATCTGCGCATTGCCTCGCCAGAAGCCACTGATGAGCAGATCCGTCAGGCGCTGGATGCTGTTGGCGCAGCTCAGTGGATTGAGGAATTAGCGCAGGGCGTGGAAACCAAAGTTGGTTCGGAAGGTGTTGAAGTATCACCTGCTCGCGCCCAACAGATCGCCTTGGCGCGGATTCTTCTCCTCGATCCACATACGGTGGTCCTTGATGAAGCTACCTCCCTGATGGACCCGTCGGCGGCCCGCACAGTGGAGCACTCTTTGGAGCAAGCATTAGAAGGGCGCACAGTGGTTGCTATAGCCCACCGTCTCCACACTGCTCGCGACGCAGACCGGATTGCTGTCATGCTGGATGGGCGGATTGTTGAATTGGGAACGCATGAGGATCTTCTTGCCCAAGAAGGTGAATATGCCAGCCTATGGCGGACGTGGAATCACGGGTAGTTTGCGCCAATCGGGTTCTATTGACGAGGGCGGGGCAGAAATATTTTGGCCCCGCCCTCGTTACACACCTGCATCGAAACGATCGGGAAGCGTATCGCTGTCATTATCGAACTCCCCATCAATTCCAGGTGTATGCGAATAGGCCACTAATTGGTGGGTGGGAATAACGAAAGCATCCCCCAAATAGGGGCCAATAAGATCCGCAAGATCACTGGGCTCCCAGTCGGAAATAAACACCACATCAGGGTGAAGTTTTGCTGACTCAACCAGATCCAAAATAGGGCGAGAATCATCCCACTCCGATTCCACCCAATACACCAGCCAATCCGGCCCTAAAGGTCCGCGGGCGCTGACAACCAATCGATAAATGGTGCAGCCTGGCGGAAGGGCTGTGACCACATCTTCATCGATATCAATCATTATTGGAGGCCCAGAAACGGCAGTCAGTAATTCAGCGGGGATATCCCGGGGATCATGCGCATTCCACACCCATTTCGGAATATCCGTTAAATACGGGGCTGCATCGCTTCGCCCAAGATTCGCAACCCACTCTAAAAGCTGCCAGGAGGTGAGTTCAGGCCGAATATCAAGGGACTCTGGTGTAGCCCAGCGGAAATGGCAGACCGCAAGAAACCATTCGAGGTCGTCAACGGGGTCTAAAAGAAGGCCTTCACGTAAATATAAGGCGCGCTGCATAATGCGGTCGCGTACACGGTCTTTACCTAATTCGCGTGCTTTGCGCAGTCGCCGGTGATAGCGTGACTGGGCGCGCGCATAATCATCTCCCGCATCCCATTGATCCCCCGGCCAATTATGTAACTGGAGCACCTCCTGAAGCAGAGAGAAACGTTCCCCCATATGGCCGCGCCGAGCCAGTACCTCATCCCATTGGCTGGCAATATCTAAGGTGCGTTGAAACTCGGCATTCACATTTAGGTGGGGAATAACGTCAAGGTCCATTGAGGTCATACGCTCTTGCCACCCACGCCACTGGCTCAAAGTGACAGGCGTGCCCGAAATATTTTTCCAACGCGAATCATTTCTGCGCCGAAGAATCGCCTCCTCCCACGCTTGTAAAGCCGCAGCGAGCTTTTTCTTCGGAAAACGATGGGCATTGGAGGTGCCTGGCGCAATTCCCGCCGCAATATCTTCAATACGGGCAATTGCTCGTGCAATTAAATCCTTCCCAGGAGTTTTCAGGGCCTTCCTTTTTGACAGAGTAATAGGGTCTAGGAATTGCTCAAGGACCCACATGGTGTCAGGGCACTGCGCCACCTCCGCCACAGCGCGCGTAGCTGCATGAAGGTCGCTATTGATTGCGGCCAGAGTCTTGAGTGAGTCTTTTTCTTCAGCGGTGAGTTTCCGCCCGTCGGGGGTGCGTTTATGCGCGCCGGGGACCGTCATTGCCGCCCACGAACTTTTCCTGGAGGTGCGTTTGCGCCCTGAACTCATAGTGACATTGTGGCGCAGATCTGGCCCCTTTTGTTTCGCCCACCCGGTGGGCAGGTAGCATAGAGGAGTGACTGCCACCCATTTGCGCCCTGTCCTCGTCATTGACTTTGGCGCGCAATACGCCCAGCTCATTGCTCGCCGTGTCCGCGAAGCCAATGTGTATTCCGAAATAGTCCCGCATTCGATGCCTGTTGCGCAGATACTCGCAAAAGATCCTGCGGCCATTATTCTTTCCGGCGGCCCCTCATCTGTGTACGAGGACGGCGCTCCACGTATTGATGCTGCGATTTTCGATGCGGGCGTCCCTGTTTTAGGTATTTGCTACGGCTTCCAAACAATGGCTCAGGCCCTCGGTGGAACAGTAGGACGTACCGGAACGCGCGAATATGGGCATACCGAGGCCGAAGTTGCTGATGGGTCTTGCCTTTTTTCGGGGACGCCAGAGGGTCAAGTGGTGTGGATGAGCCACGGCGACTCCGTCCAGGCGGCACCTGTTGGCTTTACAGTCACCGCCTCAACGGACCAAACTCCTGTGGCCGCTTTTGAAAATAGGGAACGCAAACTCTTCGGCCTGCAATGGCATCCCGAAGTTGGCCATTCAGAATATGGACAGAATGCGCTGAGAAACTTCCTTTATGAGGGAGCTGGCCTAGAGCCCTCATGGACGACCGGCTCTATTGTTGACGAGCAGGTTGCTGCTATTCGCGCGCAGGTCGGGGATGCGCAAGTTATTTGTGCCCTATCTGGCGGGGTAGATTCTTCTGTTGCTGCCGCTCTAGTGCATAAAGCAGTGGGCGATCAATTGACCTGTTTCTTTATTGACCACGGATTATTGCGCGCTGGCGAAAGGCAGCAAGTCGAAGAAGATTATGCGCGCGGAATGGGTATTCGCGTGATTACCTGTGACGAATCCGAGCGTTTTTTGACTGCTTTGGCAGGCGTGAGCGATCCAGAAACAAAGAGGAAGATTATCGGGCGCGAATTTATCCGCTCTTTTGAAGCTGCACAGGCGCAGGTTATTGAGCAAATTGGCGCCGAAGGCGGGCAGGTCCGTTTCCTTGTCCAAGGCACTCTCTACCCTGACGTGGTCGAATCCGGTGGGGGAGAAGGCGCTGCCAATATTAAGAGCCACCACAATGTGGGAGGCTTGCCTGACGATATGGCTTTTGAGCTGATTGAGCCTTTGCGGACCCTCTTTAAAGATGAGGTTCGTGCCGTGGGGCGTGAGCTGGGGCTGCCGGAATATTTGGTTGCGCGGCAGCCTTTCCCTGGGCCTGGATTGGGTATTCGTATTGTTGGCGAGGTGACGCGGGAACGTCTGGATATCTTGCGTGCTGCCGATCTGATTGCTCGCGAAGAATTAACGGCGGCTGGGCTGGATGCGCAGATCTGGCAGTGCCCGGTGGTGCTGCTGGCTGATGTGCGTTCTGTGGGGGTTCAGGGAGATGGGCGCACCTATGGGCACCCAATTGTTTTGCGCCCTGTGTCTAGTGACGATGCAATGACAGCCGATTGGACGCGCTTGCCCTATGACGTATTGGCGAGGATTTCAACGCGAATTACGAATTCGGTTCCTGAAGTCAACCGCGTGGTGCTGGATGTGACTAGCAAACCGCCGGGGACCATTGAGTGGGAGTAAACGTGTGTAAGGCGCGGGGCATGTAGAGCCTTGCGCTTTACGTTTTTCTTGACGAGGGCGGGGTTGCAGACTGACCTGCGACAAAACCCATGCTGTCCCCAAGTGGGCATCACTTCGCTTTGGGCGGTTTTCCAGACTAAGGAGGCGGGCGCTTAGCGCAACTTCCGTAGACCGTTGCATCGCTGCAACGCAGATGCAACGCAAAAGTTTGCGTTGCATCTGCGTTTCGCAAGTTGTACGGTGTGCACAACGGAAAGGGGAT
>JAUNHH010000038.1 GCA_030524055.1 Actinomycetaceae bacterium
CCCAATCAGGCGTTGTAATTACTCCCGGGAAACTCACTGCATTAGTTGCACCCACTCCGGAAATCTCCGCAGCGATCATGGCACGTTTATCTGGAGAAGGAGATTCTGCTGGTGTGACTGTTAACCAACAGCCGATGGGGGAGATTCGCCAGACGGAGATCCTTGACCATATTCTCCGCTCACCCTCGGCAACCCACCTTTTTGAGGGCACGTTGCGCGACAATCTCCTCGGCTCAAAGGCGCCACATCCTCGAGCTCGTGGCCACGCAGAGATCACTTATTACGAAGTCGAAAACCCCAGGCTCGCGGGATCATTAGCACCTGCCCTTTACGAGGGCGATGACACTCCTCTGTTGAAAGCATTGGAATGGGCACAAGCAGGCGATGCGGTGGACTCTTTGGGTGGATTAGACGGCCACCTCACTGAAAAAGGCAGGAATATTTCCGGCGGTCAACGCCAAAGGGTCGCTTTGGCACGGGCATTATGTGCTGATACCGATATTGTTCTTTTAGAGGAGCCGACATCGGCATTAGACGCTCACACAGAAGCACGAATTGGTAGGGTGCTGCCACAGGCGAGGAATGGAAAAACCATGGTTATTGCTACCGCCTCACCGCTATTAATTGAGCATTGTGATGAAGTTATTGTGCTGGGGGCAGATGGGACGGTTGTTTCCCATACTCGTCGTGAAGGGAAAGAGAATTAATGAGGCTCCCTATTGCGAATGCACGTGAAACGTGGGCCTGGATTATCGATATTATGCGGGCTCATAAAGGCGCCCTTATTGGGGTACTAGTTGCGCAGGTTATTGCCTCAGTAGCTGAAGCGTTATTGCCGGTTGCGATTGGGCAGATTCTTGACACCTTTTCTGCAAGCAACGACCCGGCACATACTCTGCAGGAATGGGGTAGCGGGTGGATATACGGCCTTATTGCCTTGGGACTAGTTTCCGCTTTAACTGGCTGGTTTTCGGAATATTCTGCTGTTCGCACCGGTAAACGGATTTTTGCTCGGATTAGAGATCGTCTGCTAACTGCGGCAATGGCCTTACCCTTAGGGGTGTTGGAAGCTGCTGGAACCGGTGATCTTCTTGGTCGAACCACTCATGATGTGGGTCAACTCGATTTCCTTATTCGCCGTGGCACCTATCGGATTCTGGTTCTTATTGTGACCTTTACTGTCACTATTGTGACTGGGCTGATTCTTTCGCCTGCGCTGGGACTCATTCTCATTATTGAAACGCTGATTATGCTCGCCCTTGTGCAGTATTATCTGCGGCGCACAGTCCCTATGTATCGGTCAACAATGGCGCGTTATTCGCGCCTCTCAGGGATGGCCGCAGAATCTATTGATGGGGCGGATACCATTCGTTTTCTGCGTCTTGGCGCGGTGCGTTTATCATATTTTCGAGCTATCGTTGATGAACTGTGGGCATTGAATCGCTATGGCACTTATGCGCGGTCCCTAGTATTTGTTGTCATGCTCCTTATAGCCCACCTTCCCGTGGTCATTATTATCGGGATTGGCGGATATTTAGCACAGGCAGGTTATGTCACCATCGGTCAGGTTTCCGCAATAGCAATCTTGTCCTCAAATCTTTCTGCCCCATTATGGGAAGTGAATTTCTGGACGGAACAATTTCAAACCGGCTGGACGTCAATGGGTCGTATTGCTGGCGTCGAACAGGTAGAAAAGGATCGCACCCCCTCGGGGCAACAGCCTGAGGGCTCGACTGTGGAGGTTCGCAGCGTTGGTTACGCCTACCGTGATGGCCATGATGTCCTGCACGATATTGACCTCACCTTAATCCCAGGGGAAACCCTGGCGATTGTTGGCCCCTCAGGTGCGGGTAAGTCAACGCTCGGCCGACTTCTTGCGGGCATTCACCCGCCAACAACAGGCTACGTCACAGTTGGCGGTGTACCTCTAGTGGATTTGACCGAAGCGACCTTGCGTCGAGAGGTTGCTCTGGTCACCCAAGAGCAGCATATTTTTGTGGGCACCATTGCTGACAATCTGCGCATTGCCTCGCCAGAAGCCACTGATGAGCAGATCCGTCAGGCGCTGGATGCTGTTGGCGCAGCTCAGTGGATTGAGGAATTAGCGCAGGGCGTGGAAACCAAAGTTGGTTCGGAAGGTGTTGAAGTATCACCTGCTCGCGCCCAACAGATCGCCTTGGCGCGGATTCTTCTCCTCGATCCACATACGGTGGTCCTTGATGAAGCCACCTCCCTGATGGACCCGTCGGCGGCCCGCACAGTGGAACACTCTTTAGGGCAAGCATTAGAAGGACGTACAGTGGTTGCTATAGCCCACCGTCTCCACACTGCTCGCGACGCCGATCGGATCGCTGTCATGTTGGATGGACGGATTGTCGAACTGGGTTCACATGAGGATCTTCTTGCCCAAGAAGGGGAATACGCCAGTTTGTGGCGTACATGGAATCACGGGTAGTTTGCGCCAAATGGGTTCTATTGACGAGGGCGGGGCAGAAATATTTTGGCCCCGCCCTCGTTACACACCTGCATCGAAACGATCGGGAAGCGTATCGCTGTCATTATCGAACTCCCCATCAATTCCAGGTGTATGCGAATAGGCCACTAATTGGTGGGTGGGAATAACGAAAGCATCCCCCAAATAGGGGCCAATAAGATCCGCAAGATCACTGGGCTCCCAGTCGGAAATAAACACCACATCAGGGTGAAGTTTTGCTGACTCAACCAGATCCAAAATAGGGCGAGAATCATCCCATTCCGATTCCACCCAATACACCAGCCAATCTGGACCTAAAGGCCCGCGGGCGCTGACAATCAGCCGATAAATGGTGCAGCCAGGCGGAAGAGCAGTGACCACATCCTCATCCACATCAATCATCATTGGCGGCCCGGATACAGCAGTTAATAAATCGGTGGGAATATCTCGAGGATCGCGTGCATTCCACACCCACTGTGGAATATCCGTTAAATACGGAGAAGTGTCGCCTCGCCCAAGATTAGCTACCCACTCTAAAAGCTGCCATGAGGTCAGTTCAGGGCGAATATCAAGAGATTCTGGCGTCGCCCAGCGGAAATGGCAGACCGCAAGAAACCACTCTAAATCGTCAACGGGATCCAGTAGAAGACCCTCACGTAAATACAATGCCCGCTGCATAATGCGGTCACGTACTCGATCTTTACCTATTTCCCGGGCCTTGCGCAGTCTCCGGTGATAACGCGATTGGGCGCGCGCATAATCATCTCCCGCATCCCATTGGTCTCCCGGCCAATTATGCAGTTGGAGGACCTCTTGAAGTAAAGAAAAACGCTCGCCTATATGCCCGCGTCGAGCTAATACTTCATCCCACTGGCTCGCAATATCTAATGTGCGCTGAAACTCAGCATTGACATCCAGATGCGGGATGACCTCTAAATCCATTGAGGTGACGCGATCTTGCCACTGCCGCAAATCATGTAAAGTCACAGGAGTGCCTGAGACATTTTTCCAGCGCGGATCATTTCGTCGCCGAATAATGGCCTCTTCCCATTCCTGCAATGCGGCAGCAAGTTTTTTCTTCGGGAAAAGATGTGCACCTGCGCTGCCCGGAGTAATTCCAGCGGAAATATCCTCAATCCGCGCAATTGCCCGCGCAATAAGGTCTTTCCCCGGGGTTTTTAGCGCTTTCTTCTTTGAGAGTGTAACGGGGTCAAGGAATTGTTCGAGGACCCACACAGTGTCAGGACACTGCGCCACCTCTGCAACAGCGCGCGTAGCTGCCTGAAGGTCGCCATTAATCGCGCCCAGAATCTTCCATGAGTCCTTTTCCTCAGCGGTTAATTTCCGCCCATCAGGGGTGCGCTTATGCGCGCCGTGGACCGTCATTGATGCCCACGAACTTTTCCTGGAGGTGCGATTGCGCCCTGAACTCATAGTGACATTGTGACTCAGATCTGCTCGCTTTTCTTTCGCCCACCCGGTGGACAGCTAGCATAGAGGGGTGACTGCCACCCATTTGCGCCCCGTCCTCGTAGTTGACTTTGGCGCGCAATACGCTCAACTCATTGCTCGCCGTGTCCGCGAAGCCAACGTGTATTCGGAAATAGTTCCGCATTCCATGCCCGTTGCGCAGATGCTCGCTAAAGATCCTGCGGCCATTATTCTTTCCGGCGGCCCGTCATCCGTTTATGAGGACGGTGCCCCACGTATTGACCCAGAACTTTTCCGCGCGGGCGTTCCCGTTTTAGGGATTTGCTATGGCTTCCAAACAATGGCGCAGGCCCTTGGGGGAACAGTTGGGCGCACAGGAACGCGCGAATATGGGCATACCGAGGCGGAAATTGCTGGTGGATCCTGCCTTTTTTCGGGAACGCCGGATGATCAAGTCGTGTGGATGAGTCACGGCGATTCTGTCCAAGCAGCACCCGAAGGATTTACTGTCACCGCTTCCACTAAGGAAACGCCTGTGGCAGCATTTGAAAACCGGGAACGCAAGCTTTTTGGCTTGCAATGGCACCCTGAAGTTGGGCATTCGGAATACGGACAGAATGCGCTGAAAAACTTCCTTTACGAGGGCGCAGGTTTGGAACCCTCATGGACAGCCGGGTCTATTGTTGACGAGCAGGTTGCGGCTATTCGCGCACAGGTTGGGGATGCGCAAGTTATTTGTGCCCTATCTGGAGGGGTAGATTCTTCTGTTGCTGCTGCATTGGTACATAAAGCAGTGGGTGACCAATTGACGTGTTTCTTTATTGACCACGGATTATTGCGCGCCGGAGAGAGGCAACAAGTCGAAGAAGATTATGCGCGTGGAATGGGCATTCGTGTCATTACCTGCGATGAATCTGAGCGTTTTCTGAGTGCATTAGCTGGAGTGAGTGATCCGGAAACAAAACGGAAGATTATTGGGCGCGAATTTATCCGCTCTTTTGAAGCCGCGCAGGCCCGGGTTATCGAGCAAATCGGTGCTGAAGGTGGGCAGGTGCGTTTCCTTGTGCAGGGCACTCTCTACCCTGATGTAGTTGAATCCGGCGGGGGAGACGGCGCGGCCAATATTAAGAGCCACCACAATGTGGGCGGCTTACCTGACGATATGACTTTCGAGCTTATTGAGCCATTGCGGACCCTTTTTAAAGACGAGGTTCGTGCCGTTGGGCGAGAATTGGGGCTTCCAGAATATTTGGTGGCTCGTCAGCCTTTCCCTGGGCCTGGATTAGGGATTCGTATTGTTGGCGAGGTGACTCGCGAGCGTTTGGAGATTTTGCGTGCAGCGGATGCGATTGCTCGCGAAGAATTGACTGCTGCTGGACTGGATGCGCAGATTTGGCAGTGTCCAGTGGTGTTGTTGGCTGATGTGCGTTCTGTTGGCGTTCAAGGTGACGGACGCACTTATGGGCATCCTATTGTTTTGCGTCCAGTGTCCAGTGACGATGCAATGACGGCTGATTGGACACGTTTGCCTTATGACGTGTTGGCGCGGATTTCGACGCGGATTACCAATTCTGTTCCTGAGGTCAATCGTGTGGTGTTGGATGTGACCAGTAAACCGCCGGGGACTATTGAATGGGAGTAAAGCGTAAGGCGCGGGGCGTATGGCCACGCGCCTTATGTTTTGTATTCACGAGGGCGGGGTTGCAGGCTGACCTGTGACGAAACCCTTGCTGGCCCCAAGTGGGCATCACTTCGCTTTGGGCGGTTGTCCACGCTAAGGAGACTGGCGCGTAGTACAACTTCCGTAGACCGTTGCACCGCTGCAACGCAGATGCAACGCAAACTTTTGCGTTGCATCTGCGTTTCGCAAGTTGTACGGTGTGCACAACGGAAAGGGGAT
>JAUNHH010000008.1 GCA_030524055.1 Actinomycetaceae bacterium
CCCGACATAAGAACGAAAAACAGGCCCCACAACAACACCCACTGTCCTTTAACCCCATTTCCACACCCCGCCCTCGTCAATCGATTGACATAACCCTCATTCGATTGCCGTCAAGGCAAGCATCATCCATCATGAAAAGCACCTGCCCCCGACCCCCTAATGCAACAAGAAGGACCCTTTCGGCACCGTGGCCAAAGGGTCCTTTCAAGCAGGGCAGAATCATCCAGGAGGCCCCTACCTGAAGAATATATCCTCAGGTAGAACGGCAATCCTGACGCTCAAACTCAGTAGTCAGAGGCGTTCATCTGCTCTTCAATGCGAGCGAAGAGATCAACAAGCTCGTTGATCTGCTCTTCACCCATATCCGCCAACACAACTTCGCGGATCAATTCCTGGTGGATGCGTGTAGCCACGAGGAAGCGGCGCTCACCTTCAGGGGTCAAGGTGGCGTCAAAGCCACGCTTATCCCACGAAGAGGGCTGGCGCTTCACCAGGCCATCCTTTTCAAGATGCGTCACCAGGTATGACACGCGCGATGGGGAGAAGACGACCATGTCGGCCAGCTGCCCCATACGGAGGGTGTGCTCTTCTGCTTCCCACAGTGCCAGGAGCACGTGGTAGTCAGAAAGGGTCAGACCCAATCGTGCTTTCAGTGTCGCTTCGAGGATCGAGTTGACATGTCCCTGCACGCGGAAGAAAACCCTCCACGCGTTGGAACGTTCGTTGTTCATGTCCTCAACTGGGTTGAGAATCGGCTTCGGTGTCACCTTCGTGCTGTCCGTTCCTTCTTGGCCTTTCGGCCTTCAATTCCTTGAGGAATCAAGATATCTCGTTTAGGCAAAATTATCCTACTCCACACACCCTTACCGCTAGGCTAACTTTCGTGACACTTCACTACTCGCCAACCGTTCTCCTGCTCGATGTTGACGGCACGTTAATCGATTCATCAGATGTGGTGATCGGTGTATTTGACCAGGTCCTCGCAGAATTCAGTTATCCCAAGGCTTCTCGCGATTTTTTGCTCGCCCAAGTTGGACCACCTTTATGGGATTCTTTCAGCGCACTTGGAATTCCCGAAGAAAAACATGACCAGCTCATTACCCGTTTTCGTGCCATCTACAAGGAACGATTCCTTCAACAGAAGGTGTTCCCCGGCGTGTCGCAGTTGCTCAATCAGCTCCATTCAGCAGGGGTACCCCTGGCGACAGCCACCTCAAAACAGGAACCAATGACACGTATTCAAATGGACAAAACAGGTCTAGCGCCTTTTCTTGACGTAATTGCAGGTGCCTCCCCAGATAGGGGGTCCACTAAGGCAACAGTAGTGTGTGATTGCTTACATCGTCTCAAAAACGCCGGTTTTGATGTTTCCGCACCACTTCTTCTCGGTGACACTCAGTGGGACATTAAAGGTGCGCGTGAAGTGGGGATACCTGTCGCCATTGCAGAATGGGGATATGGCACCCCGGATACCGTTGCTGACGCGGATTTCCACTTTCCTACCCCTGATAGCGTGCGTACTTTCTTCCTTGGATAAGTCAACAACTCAGGCGCTGCGCCAACTGCTCCTCCTCACCGGAAATCCCGTGAACGCACAGGCAGCGGGGTGGGAATATCCCAGATACGGTGGGCGCGGATGCTGGTAGCGCCATCGCTTTTTTCGACGCGGCCGCGGATGCGTAGGGCTCGGGCGGAGGCGGCGACACGCCGGTGAGCGTTCCAGACGTCTGCTGTGCAGGTGATGTTGATGAGTCCGTAGTCGTCTTCGAGGGAGAGGAAGGTGATTCCAGCTCCTGTATGTGGTCGTTGACGGTGGGTGACAAGTCCAGCCACAGTGACAACATCGCCAGGTTGGGTGGTATCGAGGTCGGCGCAGGTGAGTACGTCCTCCCATTCCTGTCCACGAGCAGCATGTGGGGCGTGCGAAGGATGGCTCACCTTTTTGCTGCCTTCTCCCCTACTTTCGTGACCATATGTTTGCTTATCCGCTGAACTTTGCCTATGTGACCCCTTGCGTACTAACGCCATGGGGTGTTCTCCAGGGGTGAATCCGGTGCTTTCATGGTCAGCAAGAAGCGTTTCTTCGGCGGTCATAGCCGGTAGCGCTGGCGCGGTGGCACCGATTTCTGTTCCGGGGAGGAAAGGTTGGTGCCAGTGTTCTTGAGCAACCGCGGCTGCGCTCCACAGGGCTTGACGTCGGGTGTCTCCCAGGGCGTCGCAGGCTCCCGCTTGGGCAAGTACGTCAAGTTCGCGCTGACGGAGGTGCGCTCGGCTGGCGAGGTCAGCAAGAGAAGCGAAAGGGCCGCCTTTTTCTCGGGCGTCAATAATGCGCTGAGCAGCACCCCCTAACCCCTTAATGCTCGACAGTCCAAGGCGCACGCATTGACTTTCTTCAGTATCAACAGGCGTGGGGGCGCGGATGTCTGGAGTGTCAAGATCAGGGGTGGCGGGGGCGACTCGCGCCTCTAGGACAGAATGTTGGACGCAGATGGGCCCAATTTTTACGCCATGTCGGCGCGCATCGTGGATCAGAGAGGACGGCGAGTAGAAGCCCATGGGTTGGCTGGCCAGTAGAGCGGCGTAAAAGTATTCAGGGTGGTGGACTTTGAGCCAGGCGGAGGCGTAGACAATGTGGGCGAAGGAGAAGGCGTGGGATTCGGGGAATCCGAAGTCGGCGAATCCACGGAGCTGGTCGTAAATGGTGGTGGCGACGTTTTCGGGGATTCCGCGTTGTGCCATGCCGTCAAGGAGGGGTTGGCGTAGCGCTTCCATTCGTTCGGGGCTGCGTTTTGATCCCATGGCGCGGCGGAGTTGGTCGGCCATGGCGGGGGTGAATCCGGCGGCGTCAACAGCGATTTGCATGAGCTGTTCTTGGAAAAGGGGGACACCAAGGGTTTTTTCGAGGGCGGGGCGCAAAAGTGGGTGAGGGTAGGTCACGTCTTCGCGGCCGCGTCGGCGCCGCAGGTAGGGGTTAATGGCGCGTCCTTGGATGGGCCCTGGCCTGATGAGGGCAACTTCAATGACGATGTCGTAGAAGCATCGGGGGGCGAGGCGTGGCAGGGTATTCATTTGTGCGCGGGATTCAACTTGGAAAACGCCAATAGTGTCTGCAGCGCAGAGCAGATCGTAGACGCGGGGGTCTTCTTCAGGCAGGTTATGCAGGGTCAGGGGGCGACTGTCGCGACCGCGTACACCGACCTGTTCGAGGGCGTTAAAGGCGGTGCGTAGGGCGGTGAGCATTCCCAGACCAAGAAGGTCGAATTTGACCAGTCCAGCGTCTGCGCAATCGTCTTTATCCCATTGCAGGACAGAACGGTCTTTCATGGCGCCCCAGTTCAGTGGGCATACTTCCGCGACGGGCGTGTCAGTGAGGACCATACCTCCAGGGTGAATACCCATGTGGCGTGGGAGCCGAAGGAGAGCATTCGCTACGGTGAGGACGGGGGCAGGGGCTGGGCTGTCGGAGCCGGAGCGGTGGGTGGAGGTGGACCATTGGGTGGCAGTATCAGCTCCGTATCCGAGGGCTTTAGCGGCGTCGCGAATGGCGGAGCGGGGCCGGTAGCTAATGACATTGGCAACCAGGGCGGCCCGGTGGCGTCCGTAGCGGCTGTAGACGTATTGGATGACTTCTTCACGTCTGCCTGCCTCAATATCGATGTCAATATCGGGTGGGCCTGATCGGCCGGGGGAAAGGAAACGTTCAAAGAGGAGGCGATGGCGGATGGCGTCAACGGCGGTAATCCCTAAGCAAAAGCAGACTGCGGAGTTCGCGGCAGATCCGCGGCCTTGGCAGAGGATATTGCGGGAGGCGCAAAAGTCCACGATGTCTTTGACGATGAGGAAATATCCGGGAAAATCGAGGCTGGTAATGACGTCGAGTTCATGGTCAATGGTGGCCCAGGCGCAGGGAGCGTCCTTGCGGCTGCCGTAGCGCTGGTGGGCGCCTTTTTCGGTGAGATGACGCAGCCACGAGGCCGGGGTATGCCCCGCAGGGACCTGTGTTTTGGGTAAATGAGGGGCCGATAGGCGCAGGTCAAAGGCAGCGCTTTGGCCAAGGGCAGCAGCTGTGGCCACGGCGTGAGGATGCAGGTGGTGGATGCGGAGCATTTCTTCGCCGCTGCGCAGGAAAGAACGTAACCCAGGCAGGTGAGGTTGAGCAGATTCCATACTCATTCCCAGGCGCGTGGCAGCAAGAACGTCACCAAGGCGGTGTGATGCTGGGGTGGCCATACGGGCTGCCGTTGTGGCCACAAGAGGGAGCTTTTTGCGCGTGGCAAGGTCAGCGAGGGCATTGGCGAGGGCGGGAGGGTCTGTCGGAGTTAAAGCGCTTTCTACGGCGATCGCCTCCGTGCCGAAAAGGTGGATAAGGTGATCGAGGAGACGCCCGGCAGCGCTGGCCCCGCCCTCGTATAAAGCTCGACGAAGTGGCCCGCGTACGCCCCCGGTCAAAATCAGCCAATCGTGGGCGTAGGTGGCAAGGTCTTCAAGAACGTGGCTAGCTTCGCGCCTACCCAGGTGGGACAGAATGTGGTCACTCATTGCACGGCACAGGTGCCGCCTTCCCTGTGGGGATGTCGAAAGCACAGGGAGACGGATTCCCGGGTCGTGTGCGCCGCCAGGTAGGCCCCACCCTAGGGAGGCCGCTCCCAGGGCTGCAGAGGCCAGGGCAGCGCGATCTAGGGTGAGTTCAGCACCGTGAACTACCGCCAGACCGCATTCGCGGGCCCGTGTTTGCGTCTGCACGGCGGAGTACATGCCATCACAGTCAAGAATGGCTAAACCCTCTAGACCGAGGCGTGCGGCTTCCTCAACCATTGCGGCAGGAGTGTCAACGCCGTCAAGAAAAGTAAAGGCTGAATGGGCATGAAGTTCTACATACGCAGGCGCAGCACTGGGCAGAACATTCATACCCGCAGCCTAACAGAAATAGAACACCTGTTCTAGAGGTGAGCCCCGGCCTCGTTAATCATCAAGAAGAGACCGCAAATCCGCCACAGAAATCTGTCCGCCCATCCCACCACCATCAACAGCAGCACGCACTAATTGACGCTTCTTTTCCTGCAAGGCCAACACTTTCTCCTCAATAGTGTCGCGCGCTGCCAAACGATAGACATTGACAGGCCGGGTCTGCCCAATCCGATGCGCACGGTCCACCGCCTGCGCTTCCGCCGCAGGATTCCACCACGGATCCATCACAAAAACGTAGTCCGCTTCTGTTAGCGTCAACCCTGTCCCGCCAGCCTTGAGTGAAATCAAAAAGACCTGAGGTGGGCCTTCACGGAAAGCCGTGACCACTGCCTCACGATTTCGCGTTGACCCCGTTAATTGCGTGACTTTATGGCCCCGTCTTTCAATCACCGCCCGAATACGCGCCAAAAAAGACGTGAATTGACTAAAGACCAAGACCTTGTGGCCAGCCGGCAATAATTGGTCGAGCTGATCAGCTAAATACTCAATTTTCGCAGACCCCACATGCGAATAGGCACTATCAACAAGGGCAGGATCTAAAGCCAATTGACGAAGGCGCGTAATCGACGCCAAAACATCCATCCTATTCCGCGCAAAATCAGCAAAAAGACCAAGAATACGCGTGCGCTCGCGGGTCAAATACTGGTCATGAATATGCCGATGCTCCTCCCCCAAATCAACAGACACCACCTGTTCAATACGATCCGGAAGATCCGTCGCAACTTCCTCTTTACGTCTACGCAAAATAAAGGGAGCAATCAACGTATGAAGACGCTCTAAAGCTCTTTGAGACCCACCTTCAATAGGGCGACGAATCTGAGCAGTAAATGTTTTCCATCCGGGGAATAAACCAGGGCAGGCTAAAGCCATAATCGACCATAAATCCGCTAAGGAATTCTCAATAGGCGTACCTGTGACCGCAAAACACCACGGAATCTGCAGTTCACGCAAACTCCGGTGAATCGCCGTTGTCGGATTCTTCACAGCCTGAGCCTCATCAAGAATCAAGCCACTAAAGGCCTGCTCAGCCCACTCTTCACTATCCAGGCGCATGAGTGTATAGGAGGTGACCACCAGGTCAGCCCCCTCACAAATAGCCGCCAAATCCTCCTCCCTACGTTTACCGCTACTCGCCACCACACGGGTGGTCAGCGACGGCGTAAAACGGGCGGCCTCACTCGCCCACGTTGAGACCACCGATGTGGGCGCCACCACCAGAATTGGCGGGCGGGTTTCGCCAGTATCAGCCTCTTTTAAAGCAACCACTGCGGACAGAATCTGCAGGGTCTTCCCCAACCCCATATCGTCAGCTAAAACACCACCCAACCCTAGGCATGCACGGGTAGTTAGCCACTGGTGACCCTCTTCTTGATAGTGACGCAATGTGGCGTGGCACTGCCGGGATATCGGTAGCGCCGCCAAAGCGGGATCGTGCGTGAGTGCCCGCAGACGCTCGCGCCAACGCGGAGCAGCCAACACCTCATCAGCCACACCCTCAAGACCAGCCAGCATACCCATATGGGCAAGACGCAGCCGGAAAGACTGCCCCTGGCCCTCACCTAACTCTTCGGCTTGAGCCAACAGCACACGAAGACGATCAATCCGCTCACCATCAAGACGCACCCATACACCATCATGAAGGAGAAACTCATCCCCGCGGGAAAGGGACGCTAAAACCTCAGACAGGGGCAGGTCATGGCCACTAATCACCAGGCGTGCTTTCAAGCCAAACCAGTCACCCTCGTCATCAATATCAATATGGACTTTCATCCCGTGATCATCGACGTGAATCTGAGCAACAAGCGGATCCACCTCCCACGTCAGATCCTCATCAATGACGCGGGCCACCACCGCATCCATGAACTCCGGGGCGCGCCAGGCAGGAAGATGTAGATCCTGCGGGCCTAGAGCCCACAGGTATGACGGCGCATGGCGCTGGCCTAGGCGGTCAATCCGAGAACAAATCTCACCCAATCCCGCCAAAGTAGAGGCAGCTTCTAGAGGAGTACGAGAGCTCTGTTCGCCCACCTCAAGTTGAGCCCACCAGCGCACGTGGATGGCTTGTGGGCTATCCATTGTGACCGTGGCGACCACATGCGGCTTTCCCATTGCCACAGAGGTAAAGGAATGGTCAGTAGAAACTACAGGCACGCAGGAAGACACTTTAGGGAGCCATTGTGCCTGAAATTCGGCGACATCTGCTAAGGGAATGTCGATACCCTCTGCAGGGAAAGACTCCAATGCTGCCGACGGAGTGGTACGTGCCAAACGTAGGCCACCATCTAAAACGAGAATCTGAGTATCCGCATCAAGATGAGCCTGCGGATGCTCTACTGCTCCCTGACCTGCAATAGTGCGCAGATGAAGACCCTCATTATCAAGGCGAGCGTCAAGATGGATATCGCAGGCAGAAGAATCTAATTCCAAAGGAGTCAAGGGAGAGTCATCGGCAAGTAAAGTCACTCCCGCGCGTTCTACACGGCGTAACCATTCCCACGCTCCCTCACCGAGATCCGCTAAAAGGACTTCACCTTTCGGGCGCCACTGCGACCCTGAATGCGACGTCGCATATCCTTCACGAAGAAGTGCCACGTGCGTGGGATTAAGCCCATCCACCACAGAATCCCATTGGGTGGTGGTGATATCCAGCCATGAGGCACGCTTACGAGTCCACTGCACCGTTCGGCCTGGGCGCAACGGCGTCAAAGAAATCGGCTGAAAAGGATCACTGGCATCAATAAGAAGAGCAAGAGGCTGACCCTGCGCGCCACTGCCGCCCACAATTTTCTCTAAGGTCACGCGCCACGAACCTGCTGCCGTGCGAGCGGCCTCCTCCTGGGCTGCTTCACGCACTTTCAAGACAAGAGCCACTCCGTGGCGGCAATCCACTCCAAGTGGACATGCACAACTGAGGGCGATACCCGAAGGGGATGTTGGCGCGGCGGAAATCCACGCTGTATACGTCACTCCCGGTCCTTTAACGCGTCCTCGAATACGACCATCATCCTCGGTGGTCACTTCCAGAACCCGGCCACCGCGAAAATCTGTCAGTCCCGTCCCCCACGTTGCCGGGCCAACCAGCGCCATAATGTCCGTATCGGTCAGCGCAACAAGGGCAGTTGCAAATGAGGGAAGTGAAGGCATCCCTTCAGTTTAATAGTGTGTGCGGCGACATTACTCGCCAATAGATTTTCATTCCTGCAGATCAGCGATAATGCTGACGGGTGCCGCTAGCGCCACGCCCTGCAGTAATGTGGACTTTCGCGCAGAATTGCACCATATTTCCAGGTGGGAATCTTAGTACTGAAACAGAGCACTATCAGCACTTTATGCTGTGGTGCATGAATAGTACCGGTCCAAATGAGAGGATTCGATCGGTTGACTTTCATCTCATTATTGCCTTGTGCATTGCTTTGGCAGTCACTGATCTCCTTTTCATCGCGCTACACCTCGTTGTGTGGCAACCCTTTGCTCCCGATTCTTTGCTCCACATTGGCGCGGAACAGAGCTACTCCGAAATTTTCCAGATCGTCAAATACATCATGGCCATGACCTTTTTTGGAGTCGCAGCCTACGTACATAAACAGAGTTTCCTTGCATGGTGGGTTCTCATTGTCATCATTCTTCTTATTGATGATGCGCTAGGAATGCATGAATCCTGGGGTGGACGTATTGCAGAATATCTCCCCGATTTTCTGAAAGGCCCACTGGCCTATAGTTGGGGGGAAGTCACCTATTTCAGTATTGGCGCTGCCTTTGTCATGGTGATTTTATTACTTTCCCACTTTTTGTGGTGCCCACCCGAGATGAAAACACTGCATCGCTTCTGCATTCTTATTTTGTGTGCATTAGCTTTTGTTGGCATCGTCATTGACTTTATGCATACGCATTTTTCGACATCGCCCAGACGAGAACTTTTCTTTACTGTTCTCGAGGACGGAAGTGAAATGCTTCTCCTGTCCTTATTGACTCTGCAAGCCGCCCGATGGGTGACTTTCCGTCAAGGGACGAGGGCGGGCACTGCGCTTAGTGAAGCCTCACAGAACTGATTATTGGTGCTGACTCGGGTAGGGTTTTGCCCGCAGGTGCTGATGCGTCAGTACCCGCAGCCCTTCGGCACAGTAGAAGGGCTGTGGGTATTGGTGATATCAAGCGGGCCCTGGCCTCGTTATCCGAGGAAAACCTTTTCGCGGCTGGTGCGATCACTAGATCTCGGAGCCCGCATTGAGCCCAGCTTTATCAGCCGGGAAGATGGGCCCGTAATCGTCGCCCACAAGGGAACCCCCATCCGCAATGGAGCCCAGCCTTATTGGCTGGGAAAATATGGCTACTATTCTCGACACGCTTGTTGAGAAGTGCCCGCAATGGAGCCCAGCCTTATTGGCTGGGAAAATGGACCTGAAGGCGTTCAAGGACGCCGTTGAAGAAGTCCCGCAACGGAGCCCAGCCTTATTGGCTGGGAAAATCGGACGCCCCACCAACCGCACCCAAAGGCACAGCAGCCCGCAATGGAGCCCAGCCTTATTGGCTGGGAAGACGATCCAGCAAGCGAGCGAGTGATGACCGTTTCACGTGCCCGCAATGGAGCCCAGCCTTATTGGCTGGGAAGACGAAACCTTGAGGATCGTTTCAACTGGGAGGTTTGCCCCGCAATGGAGCCCAGCCTTATTGGCTGGGAAGACCCATAGGTAAGCTCATACACGCCTTTCGGAGAATGCCCGCAATGGAGCCCAGCCTTATTGGCTGGGAAGACAATGACGCGGAAACGGGGGCTTTTCTCTGTGGACGACCCGCAATGGAGCCCAGCCTTATTGGCTGGGAAGACCTGACCACGCCAGTGTCGGTCTTCAGCTCGATAAACCCGCAATGGAGCCCAGCCTTATTGGCTGGGAAGACCAGGCATCAGAGAGCTCATTAAGCCAATGCAAACCACCCGCAATGGAGCCCAGCCTTATTGGCTGGGAAGACGGCCCTGCAAAATATCAGGTACAGCGAAGAGGTCGACCCGCAATGGAGCCCAGCCTTATTGGCTGGGAAGACCGCGCAGCGGGCCAAGCAAACACTGCGGCAGCTATTCCCGCAATGGAGCCCAGCCTTATTGGCTGGGAAGACACGGTTTCTGGTGGCCACTGGCTGTCCGAATTATCCCCCGCAATGGAGCCCAGCCTTATTGGCTGGGAAGACCCCGCGGGTGTGGTGGTGTCGATTGCTTCACTGAGCCCGCAATGGAGCCCAGCCTTATTGGCTGGGAAGACGGCCCTACGCACCCCATACACAAACCCCTCCACACACCCGCAATGGAGCCCAGCCTTATTGGCTGGGAAGACCGGTAGCGACCTTCGCCTGCTCAGTAAAGGAAGCACCCGCAATGGAGCCCAGCCTTATTGGCTGGGAAGACTTCCTTGTCAGTCTTCAGCAGTTCCGCGCTCACCAGCCCGCAATGGAGCCCAGCCTTATTGGCTGGGAAGACCAGGCCCTCCAAGAATTCGCGCCCATTGAGGAACTCCCGCAATGGAGCCCAGCCTTATTGGCTGGGAAGACCTGCGGGGAAGCTTGTTGGCGCGTACCATTTCGCGCGCCCGCAATGGAGCCCAGCCTTATTGGCTGGGAAGACGGCGCGTCACCCAAAGGGTGTTTCGGGGTCCGTAATCCCGCAATGGAGCCCAGCCTTATTGGCTGGGAAGACCTTTCGTACCCACGGACTAAGAATGAAGAGGAGAACCCGCAATGGAGCCCAGCCTTATTGGCTGGGAAGACGCCGCGGCCACCACGTTCTGGCTTGCTGGGGTGGTCCCGCAATGGAGCCCAGCCTTATTGGCTGGGAAGACTTGAGCGCTCGGCCGAGCCGTGCAGTGAGATTCAACCCGCAATGGAGCCCAGCCTTATTGGCTGGGAAGACTTCGGGGAGTGGAAGGACCATCCCGTCTTCTTCTTCCCGCAATGGAGCCCAGCCTTATTGGCTGGGAAGACGCCGCGGCCACCACGTTCTGGCTTGCTGGGGTGGTCCCGCAATGGAGCCCAGCCTTATTGGCTGGGAAGACTTGAGCGCTCGGCCGAGCCGTGCAGTGAGATTCAACCCGCAATGGAGCCCAGCCTTATTGGCTGGGAAGACTTCGGGGAGTGGAAGGACCATCCCGTCTTCTTCTTCCCGCAATGGAGCCCAGCCTTATTGGCTGGGAAGACAAGGAACGTCACTGACCTTAGGGTTCACCCGGTAGTACCCGCAATGGAGCCCAGCCTTATTGGCTGGGAAGACCTGACGGACTAAGCCCACGCACACCCCGCAAGCACTCCCGCAATGGAGCCCAGCCTTATTGGCTGGGAAGACAGGGCACGCCAACGGTGGGGGCGGACGCTCCCACGGTCCCGCAATGGAGCCCAGCCTTATTGGCTGGGAAGACTGTGCAGCAGCAGAGCCAGGGGCGGGCGCGATGAACCCGCAATGGAGCCCAGCCTTATTGGCTGGGAAGACTGGGCGATGCATGGCGTTGATGGAAGTGGCGATGGGCCCGCAATGGAGCCCAGCCTTATTGGCTGGGAAGACGAGGCGTAGGAGGCGTAGGGGGTGGCGGCGTTGGGCCCGCAATGGAGCCCAGCCTTATTGGCTGGGAAGACTGGCAAACTGCTTGAGACGCTGACCGCGCACAAGCACCCGCAATGGAGCCCAGCCTTATTGGCTGGGAAGACCAGGCAAGGCGCGGCCGCCAACCATACGGGAAGGACCCGCAATGGAGCCCAGCCTTATTGGCTGGGAAGACGCCCCGCAGAGTTGAATTAGCGCACCTAAGCCTATACCCGCAATGGAGCCCAGCCTTATTGGCTGGGAAGACCTGCTTTACCATGCTGTGCCACACCATGACTGGCAACCCGCAATGGAGCCCAGCCTTATTGGCTGGGAAGACTGGTCATTATTCTCATGACGCCACCGTCATCGGAGGCCCGCAATGGAGCCCAGCCTTATTGGCTGGGAAGACTTGAGCGGGCGCTGGGTCATGATCTGATTGATCTGCCCGCAATGGAGCCCAGCCTTATTGGCTGGGAAGACAGACAGCTCGGGAAATTCGTTGGCCCTGGCCTCGAGTTTAATGGGACTGTGCGAGAAGCTGCAATCTACACCTGGTTTATGGTCGATAGATACCTGACCGAAAAAGAAAATGTTCGTCTGACCAGGACGCGAGGGCTCCCCAGTATCCGGTGCCACATTGGAGTTCTCGCTAGACAATTTGGGGTCCGTTCCGAGGCAATGCTTGGTGCTGGCCAACAAAAGTAAAGCGACTGTCATTGACGTCCCCTAGATCGACTATCACTACCGAGTCTACTGTGAGCTTCATAAGCGCTTCGCTAGCCGCGCGGAGGCGAATAAGTTCTGTCTTCGTGAGGTCACAGATGAAAACGGAATATTGCAGTCGCTCACCGTGCGCTTCCATTAGTTTGCAAATTCGTCGGAGGCGAGCAGAGTCCCTAATGTCATACGCAATAAGATGCCGCCGTCGTTTCGTTTTCACCGCGTCACCATCGCTGTGTATGCATCAAGTTCCCCAACGAAGACTCCTCCCAGTATTCGCGCTTGGATATCCATGATTCTCCGATATGAAGCCTTGTAACCGAATTGGGGATGAGTAATTTCTTGGTCGAGCCGACGCTCGTAAGCTCGAAGTACCGCCTTTCTGCCCTTGTTCTGGAGCCAGCATCCGCCACCACGAAACTCAAAGTCCTTTGCTCCAACTTCCCCGTTGTTGACGACTTGGAGTACGACGCTCTCGGCAATGAGGGGGCGAAATTCTTCGGCAAGATCTAACGCTAAAGCGGGGCGTCCAAATCGCGGTCGATGGAAGACGCCGTAGTACGGGTCAAGACCGATTCCAAGGAGTGTAACCGTTAGGTCCTTTATTAACAGCGAATAACAGTAGGAAAGCAGGGAATTAAGCGGATCGGTTGGTGGGCGTCGAGTGCGACCATCCTCTTGGAAGTCATCAATAGGAACACGTGCGCTGGAGGCAATCATAGTTGGAAAAGCTGCGAAATAGAGACGAGCAGCCGCCCCTTCAACTCCTAGAAGCTGTTGAAAGGACTCAGCATGTAGCGCTTGCTGTGCTAGCGCTTTTAGTTGCTCCCCAACTTTTGTTATATCGAGGTTGTCCTCGCCACTACCCTGCCGACTATTTCGGCGGAGCATAGTACGCGCGTTTCGGATTTTCCCGGAAATCATCTTCCGCGCAATAGCCAATTGCTCGGCCTCTGCCATACGGAATTGGGCGACCCTCAGATCAATGTTCTTGCCTGGTAGTCCTTCCGATATGCCAGCAAACCAACCTCCTTGACTAAACCATAGGACGGGTATATCACGCGATAGTAGTTCTCTTATCGCTTGGGCTGACACCGTGACATTACCAAAGACACATACTTGACTCACATCAATGAGCCGATAGCTGACCTGTAGTTCTCCAGTGACACGGATTTCTAGGCGTTCACGCCGTATCCCTGCTGTCGCACCTTGCAAAGTGATATACACCGGGCGACCTTCTAATAATGGTGCCATTAGTCGTTTTAGCGGGCGTCGCTCTTGTGGAGGCTCATGTAAGGCATGCATCTCCTCAGGCATGCAGATACCTACAAGTGAGCATTTTCGACACTTGTTACTGTTGCTAAGTGGTGGTGGTGCCATCGGATCTGCGGCAACTTCCCAAAGTTGGCCCAGTGTTACCTCAAGTTCCCGCAGTGCTGCGTCATCCAGTGTGAGGTGGACTCTTCGCCGTGTTTCTGCATACCAGATCTCGGCCTCCTCAACGCTGTATCCTTCCTCGCGTAACAGGAGAGCGTGGACTAGTGCCTGAATCCGATCACTTGGCCAGGCTTCCCCATGTGGGTTTGGGCGGCCTTTCTTGTAATCAACTGGAATGACAGCGCCTTGGCCATCACCCTCGACGATGTCAATGATTGCTGTAAGACCAAGCCTTGACGATGTGAGTGATATCGACGTCGCATGGCGATCGCCCCATGCTGCCACCTTATCTGGGGCAGGAAGGTTCCCTTTTTCCTGGTCAACATTCCTATGCAGGTATAGTCCTTCTTCAACATCCTCACTGGTAGCAAACTGTTTCTGGACCCATTCCAGATGAAACAAGCGCGGGCAATACACGAATTCGTTGATCATCCGCGCTGGCACTGTATCTGGCAAGCCTAGATTTTCTGGTCGGACGATGGACATTGGCCGCCGCTCCTCTCTTGCATTAGCTCCCGGTCAATGGGAGAAGCCAACACGAATCCCTGTTCGCAATGGAACTAGCACTCCAGCAGATTTCCCATCTCGGCTCTGACGGCGCCTGGCTCGGCAGACGTCAATCACCCCCAACACTCGAAGGTCCTCTAGGTCAATCTCATCCCATGGGCCGTCTAAAGTGGGATGTTCGACCAGCGCCTTCACCGCAGCAGGTGCGAGGGACTCACGCCACAGCGGTAGACGAAGTTCGTACACAGTCCGCCGACCCACCTTTACAGAGTGCCATCCACTGGTGCAAACAGATCCTCTATTAACGGTAGTGGTCCACAGCGGGTATGACATGAGCGCCAACCATGTTGCTCCAGGAACCCCCCGCATCATTGGCTTTGTTGATTTCCCTATCCCATCTTCACTGCTAGCCCAGGAGGCTCGGTGGTCGAGATATTCACCAGTTACTCCCGAAACCCTGCGCCAACCCACAAGCGCCTGTCGCAGGCAGTCAGGATCCTTGCGCACGCATTCCAACGGTTTATCCAGCATTGTCGCCATGGTTTGTTGACCTGCCGGTGCAGCGAATTGAGTGATGGCTCCTCGTTTATCCTTGTCTACGGCAAGATCTGTCACCAGGCTTGAAACCCATGTTTGTACTACAGGTGCTGTCACACTATCCAAGGCAAATCTGTTGACAAGTCCGGCCAATTCCCCCTGTTGTACACGAAGCTTATCCGGAGCCCTACCAGGGGGAGGGAAACAAACCGGACCACCAGGAACTATCACCCCATCAGGCATGTCATTGACGATCTGACGTAGTTGGTTGACGATCTCTTCCAGTGAAGTGCACGATGACGTCAGCATAGGGGCATGGGTGTCAGAATCCCAGGACAGGCAAGCTTCTTCGTCAATGAAGTCGTGGATGAGGCGCAGCGTACCGATGGCAGCGAGGATCGCCAGCGGCGAGTCGCCCACAAGTGCAGGAAAGGTAATGTCACTCATGATCCCTCCGATGACACCGTCATGTCAGAGCATCTAACAATGGTCTCCAATAGAGCTAAACCCCACCGCCCGTATCGGGCGTTCAATCGTGCAAAACGATCCGCGTCCGACAGACGCACCCCATAGGGATGCGATACGGAAACATGGATACTCCCGAAATGAGCCTCCAGAGTGCTGCCAACTTGGTCCTTGACAGGTGGTAACAGGGGTCGGGCGTACCCATGATGACTGGCTACCAGATGCCGGACTAGTTCAGCATCACTCGGATATGGATTTGGCAGATTATCTAAGTGCTCAGCAACAATCGTCTCCGACCACGCCTCATGGCGTGCTCCCTTCGGCAAGCCACTCAACTGTTGAGCACGGCGGTGCTGCACCCGGTCCCCCGGGGGCATCCCCGACTTGGCTAGCGGTTCTTCCGCCAATTCAGCAGCGATGACGCTGCCCCCGAAGAGCATGGCTTGGAAACGGGTATCAACCTTACCTAGATCATGCCAACGAGCTGCATCGACAATGGCACGCCGCAGTTCCTTCGGAAGATTCAGGTGATTGGCGATGAGCTCTGCCCGTGCCGCGACTGAATCCAGGTGCTCCGCCAAAGTGACTCGGCGAGCCAAACTGGAGCTGTCTGCCACACGATCCTCGTCCACTGTCTTCCATCCGCTATCGAGGAACGTGGACCGAAGTATCGCATGGTCAGAGCCATCGCTACCCATGACAATAACGTTTCCTGCCATCGCGTTCGCGAGATTCTCAATGTCCTCGGCAGACCATAAACTGTCCTCGTACGTTGCATCTGAGTTAGCCAACCAATCACGAACCGATTCGACGATACGCTGTGAGATCTCTTCACGTTCATCCGGATCGTCAGAATTCCGCCAGTTGACAATCAACTCCTGCAGGCTCGTGGGAGCAAGCAGGCCGAGTCGCGCTGAAAGTCCGCCATCCAGTCGGAGCATCGCCACTCCACGTTGCAGCGCAGCCAACTCAGCAACGTCTATAACTTTTTCGGTGCTTGTCGGTTCCCATCCAAAGCGGTCTAGGCCGCCGAACTCACTGGGTGCTACGACCACGTCACCTGGTCGTAGCGCACCAACTGTGACCCACCGCCACTCGGAGTCCCCCGCTTTACGGAGTAGCTCTCGGGGACAATCAACATTGTCAAAAACGATGTCATCAAAGTCGTCCACATCAGCAATTGGGGGTGTTTTCCCGCCACTGAGCCACGCTCGAACGGCTCCGAGAGGGATGTCTACAGTTTCCTCACTGTGGATTGGCAGCAAGTCAACGATTGCCCCGGCCTCGTGTGCTGGCAGCTGCTCACCCAAATTATCGAGCAAGCCGTCGCGCCAAAGGAGAGTAATGGGGGCAAGCGAGCGATTGATGCCATGCAGGTATGGATCCACAGGAGGGTCAGTTGATGGCGCGGGACTCGTCCGCGCCCACGCGTCTAGATGCGCGGGCAACAGCAGTGGGAGTAGTGGTGGCAACGCTGTCAACCCATCAGGCACAGAAAGGTGGCGTAGAGCCAGCGGTGACACATCGATGGGATAGGTGGCCAGGCCCCGCAAGAAGTCGGCCGTAGCTATCTTCGCTTTCCCGTAGACAGGTGGTGCAGGGACGTTGTCTTCGACTACTATCACCGTCGATTCAGCCCACTCTCCACGGCGGTTTACTCGCCCCATGCGTTGAACGAGCGCATCCCATGATGCTGTCTCGCTGATCATGTCGCTAGCGTCAAGGTCAATACCTACCTCAACGGTCTGGGTGGCGACCAACACCGCGGCCCCTGGAGACGCATCCCGCCCTGCGCCAAACAACTCGACAATTCGGGATGTGGTCCTCTCGCGATCGAGTGCTCGAGAACGACCCATCAGCAAAAGTACCTCAGTGTCAGCACATTTATATTTGCCGTCAGTCAGCGTTTGGTACACCTCCCGAGCCCGGTTCACAGTGTTACAGACAACCAAGACACGGGGGACTTGCTTTGTCTTGGCCGATAGGGCATCGGCAACGTAACTCGCGATGTCAGCAACAATTTTCTTCTCTGTTGATTCAACGAATGTCAGGGCTTTAGGAGCGGCGAGACGCTGACGTGCAATCTTATTAACGGTGTGAGCATCCTCATCAAATGTCGGCACCCAACCCTCAGGAGGCGCAACGTTAGTTGCACTCAGGTGAATGATTGAGGTTTTTGGCAATCCAAGTACCTCGCTATGGTCCACAGCCTGCGCTGAAGCCAGCGAAGAGGTAAACGCCTGACTCAAATGGGCTTCATCGATCATAATGAGGGAGTCGGTACCTACGAGAGCGGCGTCAATGGGGTAGCGGCGAGAACTCACACCGTAACCACGGAAAAACAGGCGACTCCCCACCTGATCCACGGTGCCGGTGATAATGGCGGGCACGTCTGGTCGCGGTAGCCACGCAGCGTCCCATGTTGCTCCTCCCCGCATTTTTACGACGTGAAGAACTGAAGTGGGAGCATCCATTCCTGACAGCGACCGCAGCCTTTGGGCGACTTCCCAACATATGGTCCCCGGAACCGCTTCATCGACTGCTTTAGCGATACGGCGGGCGTGCTCTTCAGTCTGGTCAACAACGATGCGCCGATCCACCACCAAATAAATACGACGCCGCCCGAGACCGGGTGCAGTCTCACCTCCAGCTCCCAAAGCGAGGACAAACACGGCAATGTCCAACATGGAAGTCTTCCCCAGGCCCGTAGGGACATCGACCATGGCTGGCCAGATTCCCCTGTTCAATGTCTCTTCGACAACAGCAGACTGCCATGGGAACGGCGGATGACCGTGTACCTCACGCATAAACCTGTCGAAGTCCGTAGCCTTCACTGTCCTACTCCGTCTGGCTCTGGGGCGAAAAGCCCAACACCGAAATAACGTCCCGCTCCAGCCAACACGGGTCCTCGCAGGGGCTGATCGAAGGTCACACGGGCGTGCGTGTACAGGCGCCCGCGGCACCGTTTGGGTAATTCTCTTGGGCTTAGAGAAAGGGCTCCAGGAGTCATGGGGGATCTGCTAACTTGCACATTGCATGGCTTCGGTAGGCCGGCCTGAATAAACGATGCAGTTACCGCCCCAGAAATGTCGCGGTCTTTCGGAAAACGATCCAACACCAGAGGCGTCACCGAAACCCATATTCTCGATGGTGATACCCATCGTTCTACGGTGGCACTTTTTGGAAGGGGAGCGTCCGGGGCATACTGCAGTTGGTACTTCCCGGGAAATCCGGGTACGTATAGTGAGATCTCACCCTCCGGGTTCGTTCCTAGAATGCCCCGCAGAATACTTCGTCGTTTATCTCTTTCCAGACCAGGAATAGCAACAGCAAGTGCCATAAGCTGTCCGTCAGCGTACTCATACCCCGCAAATGGCATCCCTAAGTATGCGACATGTGGTACACCCGGAAGCCCATGGCCATGCAATGCGGATGGCAAGGGTTCTTTCGTCTGTTGCATAACCTTGCTCCGAAGTGCTTCCGTGAATCGGGCAACCACATTTCCAGGAGGCCGCTGACCCACAAAACGGAGAATGACTAGATCCGGATAAGGTGATTCCACAGGCATATCATCAAACGCGGATACTTCCACCCCGGCTTCCCGATAAAAGCAACGTGCTCGAGCGCCTGATGCTTGCCACGCAGGTTGTTTCTCCAGATAAAGAGCATTGAGTTCACTCACATACCCGGGATAAGGAACCCGAATTACCATGGTCCCAGTCGCCCGGGATGCAGGCTCATACGTAATGTGACCTGGAGGAGGCTCTGGAGTTGTGACGCGACTGAAAATCAGGACCGCATGAGACGTGGAACGTCCCAGATATGGCACACGACGCGCCAGCCGGTCTAAGGTGGCAAGAGTGTCATCGGAAAGGTTATCGCCATCGAGCCAGTCAAAGCGGACACAGTAATCATGAGGAAGACTGCTGAACCGTACCCGGAATCCGCTAGTGCGGCCAGGGTAATTCTGATGACGCCCCTCCTTCTCACGCGCATTTGTCACAACGTAGCCCCGTGATCGCCTCTCAGCAGCTGGGGCAGCATGGATAAGTGGAGGGGCCAGACGCTCGAGTTCGGTCAAAGATGACAGTTCGCTATCCTCCGCGACAGAGCGCAGCGCGGCAAAAGCGCGGGCGGGATGTGGTGGCCACTCTGCTTCTTGAGGATCCTCACCACCGCCCGCATCGTAGCGTCCGCTGAGAAAGGTGATGTCCAGTCGAACGGGCATGTCACTCCCCTGCCGACTTAGCCTTGGTCAGAGTGAAATCGATAGCATCTTCCAGCGCTTTAGATGGCTTCAGGTCGATGGGAGTGAGATGCAACGGCACCTTAGCGTCGATAGCTTCCTGAACTGCTTCTGCATAGAGTTCAACTGCTTCCTGCCCTGACAACGTAAAAGATTCGAGGACTCCCCCACGCCCTACCCACTCAAGTGTTTCAGCCACCATTACCAGGTCACACCCGCTGCGCAACCAGAGCCCTGAATCGCCAAAAGCCAAACGATCCCCAAGTAGACCGATAGTGACAAGGAGAGAGCGGGCCGCTTCAACCCCTTCAAGGTGAAGATCACCGAACCCAATTCGTCGAGTAGCTGTAAGGCTGAATACGGCGGTACGAGTGGCCTCAGTAATAGTGACACCACCGTGTGAGGTATTTGGCCTGATGTTGCCGTGCCCAATTTCGCTAAGTTTCTTTGCCTTCTTAGCCTTGTTGGCCGCGTTGGACGAGTAGGTCCAGTCATCGCCTTCTTCACTGCAGGATCCAGTGAGGTTCGCTGGGTCCATCCGCCCGGCTTTCCGAGCACCAAGAACCGGATCCCAGCCAATAATCTCACTACTGTAAAGTCTTGGGAACTTGGCTTGACGCCCCTTATTACGATAACTGTTCCAACCACCGTAGACCAGTGTTCCCGGGTCATAAGTGACGAGTGCTGTTGCATCCTGCTGCGAGACTGCCTGTAAGGCTTTGCCAATCTCAGTACGATCGAATTTCTCTCCATCCAACATCGCATCCCGCCAGTAAGCATCAAATGCTCGGTGCGGCGCCTCCAGGCCGATAATCTCAAAATGTGCGGCGCCTTCATGCAGGAGACGAAGCATAGGGAGGCGAATCTGCTCGCCCCGCCAGGCAGCCGCCATTGCCTCCTCACAACGGTTAGCTTGAGAAGGGACTTGGTCAAGAAGTACTACCTGGCGCGGTTCGCCTTCCCAAACACGTTGCTCCAACAAGTAAGGCAATTCACTGCTGGAGTCAACGGGGAAGGTTGGTGGAAAGATACGTGCCCCAGGTCCACCGCTTGGCTGGTAAGTCACGGTGATGCGAGCAGCAGCCCACTCAGGATCCAACAGCTTTTCCCGCAGTGCACTGAGAGTGAGGGTTGTCATAGTCTCATTCCTCCCGACATTGATGGCGAACAGCCTTCGTCCACCCGTGAGGGAAAGCATACTATGACACTCGACATACTGAAGTGAGTTTATACTCCCTAGCCAGCCAATTTCGTCCGGGTTAGCTGGCAGAAAGTATGTTTTGTTGTCCAATGGGGCCTGCAGGCAGGCAGGCAGATATTGTTGTCCACGAGTATTGCGAACACTGCCTCTGCCGAGCTATTTGTCAGATCCGCCAGCACTCTCAGTTGGTAGCTGTCGAAGAAATCCGGCAGTATCAAGCGGGCCCCGGCCTCGTTAGATATTCGGATGGAAAGCTGCTTCCCAGCCGTCATATTCCCCACCGAGCTCGGTGGCAATCGCAGTAAAAAATGCACGTGCTTCAGGGACGCTCTTCTCATTGACCGTCATATCATCGCGGCGCACAATGACGCCCCATGTGCTGCCGTCTTCTGAGGGGAGAATCTGCCGTTTCATCTGCCATCCTTGAGCAGTAATTTTTTCTGCAGCCTCCTGCGCGGCATTTTCGCTAGAAAAATACAGGTAATGCACCCAATCGCGCGGTAAAGATAGATCCATATCCTCAGCCATTATCGCTAAAAGATGATCATCGCCAAGGTGACCGGTGGCTGGTCGTGTCACGCTTCCGCTATCTGAAGGCGGCGCAGGCACCTTCTTCTTAAACGCATCGAAAATACCCATAGCGTCATATTAAACCGAACGCCCTCACTATTGTCCTGATGTCCCTAATGAGCTAGTCATAAATCCCCTCTAAATGCCACCCTTTTCCAAGGTACAGCGATAAAAGGCAATCAGGGCCATTCTCAAGAGAAATACGAAGAAAGGTGCGTGTCCCCTGACTGCTTTTCTCTCCTGCCCACCATTGGCCCACAATAGGCCACGGCCCCTCATACCCCACTACGCGCCCCTGCCCAGTAAAAGGCCGAATCCCCTGCGGACACTCTTTTTCACCTATCCGTATCAATGCAGGAACAGGTTCAATAAAACCGCGCGCATTAACCCGCACAGGCACGCGTTTAATACCCCCCTGTGCTTCTCCCAGAAAATCGACAGGAATGGGAGAATCAAAAAGAGTTCCTGGGGCTTCCCATACTGCTCCTTCCCATTCTCCCCCGCACGGCAAAGCATCATTATTCTCTTTTCCCCACGGGGTAAAAAGAATCCGATTACGCGGATCATAACCACCCTGCAATAAGGGAGTGAGAATAGAATCCTCCCCCAATAGAGCCCGCACACGCATCACTGACTTTTCTAAGCCTTCACGGCCCCTACCCCTGCCCCATAAAGCCTCAGAAGGAGACGAATAGCTGAGTTCCCGGGCAGTAATGCGCACAGCCACCAACGGACTTTCTGGCGCATCACCACCCTGAATCCACCCGCGAATCTGCCACCGTAGACGCTCAATAACCTGATCAGTGTCGCAGGCATTTACCCCCGTCCAAGAACGCTGATATTCCCTCCCCTCTTCACTGATTAAAGTCATCGTCAACCCGCTAGACACTAACCCCCGCGACACTAACGCCTGTGAAAGATCAGCCGCCCCCGCCCGCAAAGTAAAAAGAGCCGATTCCACTTGTGTCAGCGGGGGGTCGCACTCAATAAGCACCTCCTCATCATGAATAGAGCGCTGCCCTGAAGGAAAAGGGGCTTCGCCCCCCGAAGCTAAAAACCACAGGTATTCTCCAGCCGCCCCGAAACGACTCAAAACCGCCCCGCGACCAAGATCCAAGAACTGCCCACACATGCGCACACCTAATGTCGATAATGCACCAAGTATCTCCTGCCCAGAGGTAGACATATGCGAAGGGAAAAGTTCCGCAGCTTCAGATAAAGGAAGTGGCAAAAGAAAAGCTGCTTCCTGCCCCGGGGGAATAATGACTCCCCTTTTTGCGGCTGCCAACGCGGCAAAAGGCCCTTCAGCAATACCTACCTGGCATTCTGCTCCCGTGTTTTCCGCGACGCTATCAATCAGACATTCGGCAAGGGCCTCTTCAGAGCCAATCCACCGACTTGGCCCACGTGCAGGAGCCCACGCCAACCCTGGCCGGTGGCACACCACCCCAGCTGCTAGCGCGTCAAAAGCACGAAGGACCTCTTCAAAAACGCGCCCCTCTCGATCCGCATCACGCGGCAGCAAAATAAGATCGGGCAGTACATGCACTGCCAGTGAAGAACGCATTCCTACATGCACCCCACCACGGCGAGCTGACGGCGTCGCCAAAACAATCCTGCGCCGCTCATCAATCAAAGCTGCAGGCGCTCCCGGCGGAACGTCGCACACCAAGGCATTGACCGGCCAATCCGGCACCCATAACGTAATGCGCCGCATTACGACACCACCGCCCGTACAGCACCACGGCCCTCTTCCCATGGGTGGGAGCGCTCCTCCCAGGGGCGGGAAGATCTCCCTTGCAGGTGGGCGGGCCTACCTCGCACAAGAGTACGTTCTTCCCAGGGTCGGGAAATCCCAGGCCAGGGCTGAACGCTGAGGATCGTTGTGCGTTCAGCCCTGGCCCGGGCAGCTAAACGACGCATATGGGAACGTTCTAAAAACACACCCCCCACGCAAAGAACATCCACACCTTCAATCAGGAGAGCCAGCACCTGGGCACCATGTGGCCCCACCTGAGGAATATGCAAGACATGAGACAGGTCAAGCCCGGCCTCAGCGCCCGCCAGCCACCCCACATTGCGCACATTAACAAAAGCGACCCAGCCGCCACTAGGAACCACAGCGATGGCTGCACGCAGAAAAGGGCCGCCACCTGCGGGCCCATGGAAAACACCGCCCTCGGCCTCGTCAAGATTGTCGCGCAGACCCACACCATTTTCCGCTGCTGCCAAGGCGCTACGCGCCGCACGCAGACGATCTGCTGAGCTGAGCGGAAGCATCTCCTCACCCCCCCTATCTAGAACACGTGTTCTATAAGGATAGGGTGTGGGACCGACATTTGCGCAATCGGGAAGAATCCCAGATCAAAGTGGCTGTTACTCATCCTCAGATGGTCGAAGCCAGCAGGCGTCACACTTATGGGCTAACTCGCTCAGATCAGCGGCAGTGCCCGTATTTTCCACCCACAGATGCGCCACTTTCTCACGCTCAGCCCGGCTTGCTTGGGCTGCCATTCGTCGCTCGGCTTCACTCCGCTCAAGTCCGCGCTGTACCAGCCGGTCAAGACGTACATCCTGTGGGGCATCCACCATAATGACCGCATCAAATTGCGCTGCCATATTCGTTTCCACGAGAAGCGGCACATCATAAATTGCAAGCTCCCCTGGGGCTGCAGAAGAGAGGATCTGTGCGGAACGCTCAGCAATACGAGGGTGCAAAATCGCTTCCAGGTCGGCCTTCGCCTGAGGGTCACCAAAAATAATCTGAGCAAGGGCAGCCCGATCAAGACCACGGCGGTCATCGATAACGGTGGGGCCAAAACGCTTGGCGACGGCCGCTAATCCTGGGGTCCCTACCTGAACAACTTCACGAGCAATCGCATCAGCATCAGCAAGAACCGCAGCATTTTCAGCCAGTGCACGCGCGAAAGAGGATTTCCCACTTCCAATCCCGCCAGACACGCCAATACGGAGGGCGCGGCCATGGGGGCGTTGGAAAAGATGAAGCAAAGTGGCACGTGCGTTGCCGCAGTGAAGAGCGGCAAGATCAGTGCGTGGCGTAGAAGTCACGGGGCCATTATCTCTCACGAGGGCGGGGCTCCTCCATATTCCCTGACGGCCCGTAATGTGAAGCAAAGCTGGCGAAGAAAGTAAAGGTTAAACGTAAGCGCGCCCCGCCCTCGTCGCAGACACCCTGCGCCCAGGAAAACCAACAAACCGCCGCCACAACGACATTCGCTGCACGAAAACACGTCCTGGCGGCGGTTTGTCCACTCTGCGCGATGAGGAAAGGCGCCTGGCCCCCGACTCCGCGCCTATTTATGCAGGTCATCAATTACGGTCCCACAACCCAACTGACAAACCGCGCCCACAATGCAAATTCCCCGCCAACAAGCACGTTGTCGCGGCGGTTTATCAGTCTAGATAATCTCAGTGTCCCTATCTTTGCAGGTCAGAATTTCCAGGCTAGAGCCCTCACAGACAAAGCGCGGTCACAACGACACTTGCCGCATTAAATATGCATCCTGGCGGCGGTTTGTGCCCTGAAACCAGCACCAGGCACCACGCCTCAACCTACTCACCCGTGCATAAAAAGAAGTGGCCCACCGCCATTAAGCGGTGGGCCACTTTCTCTAGAAGCGCGATTTACGCTCGAGAAGAATCAGTTGCCGGAGGTCAGCTTCTCACGCAGAGCAGCGAGAGCTTCGTCGGCAGCAAGAGTTCCGGAGGACTCCACGGGTGAAGAGTAGGAAGCCTGCTCTTCAACGCTAGGAGCAGCTGCTGCTGCTTCAGAATCTTCTTCCTGGGCGCGAGAGACCTGAGCCTTGTGGGCTTCCCAACGGGCCTGAGCTTCGGCGTACTGGGCTTCCCATGCTTCGCGCTGAGCCTCGAAACCTTCGATCCATTCCTGGGTCTCCGGGTCGAAGCCTTCGGGGTACTTGTAGTTGCCGTCTTCGTCGTATTCGGCGGCCATACCGTACAGCGAAGGATCGAAATCTTCAGAGCCGGGATCGACACCCTCGTTGGCCTGCTTCAGCGACAGAGAGATGCGGCGACGCTCAAGGTCAATGTCGATGACCTTAACGAAGACGTCGTCACCCACTTTGACAACCTGCTCGGGCAGTTCGACGTGACGCTGAGCGAGCTCAGAGATGTGAACGAGGCCCTCAATGCCATCCTCAACGCGAACAAAGGCGCCGAAGGGCACAAGCTTGGTGACCTTACCGGGAACAACCTGGCCGATAGCGTGGGTGCGGGCGAATGCCTGCCACGGATCTTCCTGGGTGTTCTTCAGCGACAGGGAGACGCGCTCGCGATCCATATCGACATCGAGCACCTCGACGGTGACTTCCTGGCCGACCTCGACAACCTCTGAGGGGTGATCGATGTGCTTCCAGGACAGTTCGGAGACGTGGACCAGGCCGTCAACGCCACCCAGGTCAACGAAGGCACCGAAGTTGACAATGGAGGACACATGGCCGGAGCGGACCTGTCCCTTGCCAAGGGTGTGAAGGAAGGTGGTGCGCACTTCGGACTGGGTTTGCTCCAGCCAAGCGCGGCGAGAAAGCACAACATTATTGCGGTTCTTATCGAGCTCAATAATCTTGGCTTCAAGTTCACGTCCGATATAGGGCTGCAGATCGCGAACGCGGCGCATTTCCACGAGAGAGGCGGGAAGGAAGCCGCGCAGGCCGATATCAATAATCAAGCCGCCCTTAACAACTTCGATGACCGTGCCAGTAACGACGCCGTCTTCTTCCTTGATCTTTTCGATCTGGCCCCACGCGCGTTCGTATTGTGCGCGTTTCTTGGACAGGAGGAGGCGGCCTTCTTTATCTTCCTTCTGAAGGACCAAAGCCTCGATTTGATCGCCAAGGACAACGACGTCCTCGGGATTCACGTCATGTTTGATAGAGAGCTCACGCGAGAGGATAACGCCCTCTGTCTTGTAGCCGATATCGAGGAGGACCTCGTCATGGTCGACCTTGACGACTGTGCCTTCGACAATGTCACCGTCGTTGAAGTACTTGATGGTCTCGTCGATGGCGGCGAGCAGTTCCTGCTCAGAACCGATGTCGTTGATTGCGACCTGCGGCGTATTGGTGGTCATGTAGTTGTGTTCTCCGAAACGGACTGGATAGTAGGTGGACAATTGACTGGCACACACCTCAGCCCTTTCAGAATATGGAAAGGCTAAGAGCGCGACACCTCGTCAATCCTACCAGTTCTGGACTCAAAGTCCATAGCCACAAGGAAATTCCTTGGGCATATTTTTACCCTGGGCGTCTCGGCGCAGAAAGTATGGTGATTCTCCCTTGACGAGGGCGGGGTAAAAAGCTTGCGACAAGGGGAAATATCAGCACTGTTGGCCAGCGTGCAGCCCTTATCCCCTATTCGCCACTCAGGGGGAAGGTCAGTCTGCGCCGTATTTAATGCGCAGCCTCCATCCAGTTCTTTCCGACGCCAACTGCCACATCGAGAGGTACCGATAGAGAGACCGGGGTAGCCATTGCTTCGCGAACAACTGCCTCAACAGCATCCCTTTCACCTGGCGCGACCTCGATAAGGAGTTCGTCGTGAATCTGCAAGAGTAAACGTGAGGTAAAGCCACCGTCAGTGAGGCGTTTTTCCACCTCAATCATGGCGAGTTTAATAATGTCAGCTGCCGTTCCTTGAATTGGAGCATTCAACGCTGCACGCTCTGCCATTTCACGGCGCTGACGGTGATCTGAGTTGAGATCCGGTAAATAGCGCCGGCGCCCAGCCATTGTGGCGGTCCATCCATCTTTACGGGCTTGTTCGACCACTTGCGCAAGGTAATCGCGCACTCCCCCGAAACGCTGGAAATACCGTTCCATTAATTCGGCTGCCTCATCGACACCAATCCGTAGTTGGGCGGCTAAACCAAAGCGAGATAATCCATAGGCAAGCCCGTAAGAGGTCGCTTTAATTCGGGAACGCTGTTCGCCAGTCACCTCATCCATGGGCACGTTGAAAACCATTGACGCCATTGTCCGGTGTAAATCTTCACCGGTAGTAAAGGCTTCAATAAGGCCGGAATCCTCACTCAAATGCGCCATAATCCGCATTTCGATTTGCGAATAGTCAGCGCTCATGAGGGATTCATACCCTGGTCCAGCAATAAAAATACGGCGCACACGCAACCCGTCAGGGGTGCGGGCAGGAATATTTTGCAAATTGGGATCTGCTGAGGCCAGACGCCCAGTGGCGGCAACTACCTGAGAGAAAGTCGTGCGAATACGGTCGTCGTCATCAACGCATGAGCGCAAGGTTTCCACCATTTGCGCCAATTTCGTCCGGTCCCTATGGGCCATCAGGTGCACAAGGAATTCATTACCTGTGCGCTCTAATAAGTCCTGAAGGGCTTCAGCATTGGTGGTCCAGCCGGTCTTCGTTTTCTTCGTCTTGGGCAGGCCGAGTTCCTCAAAAAGAACCTGCTGCAGTTGTTTGGGGCTGGCCAGATTCACCTCATGGCCAATGACAGCAAAAGCAGCAGCCTTCGCCGCCTCCACATCTTTAGCCAAAGATGCCGCCTGAACGCGTAATTCTTCGCCGTCAGTGGCAATTCCCCGGTCTTCCATTGTTGCCAGCACTTGGGAGACGGGAATTTCCAGATCACCAAGGAGAGACAAAGTCCCCGCAGCCTCTAAGTCGGCGCTAATACGCTGCTTAAGGGGGTGCAATGCCGCGCAAATGCGTGCGGCACGAATCTGCTCGCGAGTGGGTTCATCACTACTGTTGGTGTCCAAAGAAAAAAGGGCATCGTCACCTGGCGCCGCGGAAGTAATGCTGTCATCGTCCAGATCGATCCGTAAGAATCGGCTCACGAGGTCGGGGGCCTCATAACTACGTTGGTCAGGCCGGTCAATATAGGCGGCCAGGGAGACATCGAAAAGTGGTGTTGGCAGGTCCCATCCGAGGGAGCGCAGGGCATGCCATGTGCCTTTCCAATTCCCCACAACCATGCCCGTACTTTCCACGAGCTCCCGCAGAGCAGTCTCCGTGTCACCATCAAGATCACCAGGTCGGTCGCTCAGAAGAACAGAACCGGGCCTGCCAATAGCAATGAGATCCACCCGGCCGTGAGCCGGGGCTTTGATGCCTTCCACCCATAAAGACAGAGGTCCTTCTGCGCTTTTCAGCCATTCGTGCACACGGGCAGCACTGGTGGCCACAGTAATATCTGGCGCCGCACTCTCATCCTCAGTGCTGGCCCCGCCCTCGTCATTGGAAGAGGAAAGGGCGACGCTGCTCCCGCTACCCGCAGCCTCCCCTTCACCTGACACTGCCACAGCAAGGACACGTTTGCGCAGGGAAGCCCCAAACTCCAGCGTGTCAAAAAGGTCCTCAAGGCTACCGCGAATGGTGGGCCCGCGATGAAGATCGTCAATACCCACTTCTAATTCGAGGTCAGTCAATAAATGATTCAGTTGGCGATTACGCCGAATATCGTCAATGTGCTCACGTAAGGCATCGCCACGTTTGCCTTTAATTTCGTCAGCACGACCAAGTAATCCTTCTAGACCATCGTATTTTTGAATCCAGCCGGCCGCTGTTTTCGGACCAACCCCGGGGACTCCAGGCAAATTATCGGAAGTCTCCCCCACAATCGCCGCTAATTCTGGATAGCGATGCGGTGGCACACCATATTTTTCTTCAATAGCGGCAGGCGTCATTCTCCGTAAATCGCCAGGACCCGTTCCCGGATAGAGAACCGTGACATTATCGGTGACCATTTGGAACGAATCCCGGTCCCCAGAAGCGACCAATACATTCTTTCCGGCCTTTCCTCCATTCCACGCTAATGTCGCCAAAATATCGTCAGCTTCATAGCCGTCTTTTGTCAGCGACACAATTCCCATTGTGTCCAGTACCTGACGAATAAGTTCGACCTGACCCTTGAATTCTTCTGGGGTAGCGTCGCGCGTCCCTTTATATTCGGGATAAATATCGGTACGGAAAGAATGCCGGGACACATCAAAAGCAACGGCCACATGCGTCGGTTTTTCTTCTTCAAGTAAGCGCACCAACATAGTGGTAAATCCATAGACGGCATTCGTGTGCTGCCCCGTTGAGGTGGCAAAGTTCTGCGCAGGCAGGGCGTAGAAGGCGCGAAACGCCATGGAGTGGCCATCGATAATCAGCAATGTGTCCGTCACACATGACACCCTAGAGCCCATGAGCGATTTGGACCCAATGAACACCCCCACGGACTCCCCTTCTGTGCCCGACCCTTCCCGTGAAGGAGGATTCGTTGGCGCACATTGGCCAGGTTCCCTGATGGAGCGAATGGGAATGGAAGTCCTCGAGCATTCTGCTGCGCGGACAGTGATCACAATGCCGGTGGCCGGCAATACACAAAGCGCAGGCATCCTTCATGGAGGGGCAAGTGCTGCTCTCATTGAAACAGCTGCATCATTTAGTGCTCAGATCCACGCGCGCGCAATCTTTGGTGCGGATCAAGGTTTCGCTGTGGGAACAGAGATTTCCGTCTCACATTTACGATCGCGAGAGAGTGGAATCATTACTGCCACCTCACGCGCCATCCACCTTGGGCGCTCACAAACCGTTCACAGTGTTGATATTTGCGACGAGGGCGGGGCGCTGGTGGCCACTGGACGGGTGACGAATCGGATCCTGCAGCGCCGCGCATAAACGCCGCGAGGGACTGCGGGCTGGCTCTAGCCTGGCCCTCGTCGGTGAATACAAACCGCCGCCACATAAAGAACTATCCCGGCGTCTGCAGCTAACTAGCCACAGGCGCCGGGATTGTCTATTAGAGATGAGTGCGGCCGGCGGGCTCACTCATCAACCTGATTAATCACCGCATCAGCGACTTCCCGCATAGAGAGGCGGCGATCCATAGAGGTCTTTTGAATCCAGCGGAAAGCTTCAGGTTCAGTCATCCCCATGGACTTTTGCAGCAGGCCCTTGGCGCGATCAACGCGCTTACGGGTTTCAAAACGATCCTGCAGATCAGCGATTTCTTCCTCCAGAGACTCGATTTCCTGATGACGGGAGATCGCAATCTCAACGGCCGGAATAAGATCGGCTGGACTGAAGGGTTTTGTGACATAGGCCATTGCGCCAGCGTCGCGGGCGCGTTCAACGAGCTCAGTCTGAGAAAAGGCTGTGAGCATTACCACAGCGCAGGAAAGTTCAGAGAGGATTTTCTCAGCTGCGGTAATGCCATCCATTTTCGGCATCTTCACGTCCATGACACACAGGTCAGGCTCATGTTCTAACGCCAATGCAACGGCCTCTTCACCATCTGCAGCCTCGGCGATCACCTCAAACCCTGCACCAGTAAGCGTCTCAACAATATCGAGACGAATCAGCCCTTCATCCTCGGCGACGAGCACGCGGCGTGGTTCGGTGGAGTTCTCAGTCATCATCCTGTCCTCGTTTGGTGGGTTTGTCATTCCTATCCTATGCTGGTCGAGCACAAAAATGTGCGGACGCCCCGATAGCCCAACTGGCAGAGGCGGTCGGCTCAAACCCGGCTTGTTGTGGGTTCGAATCCCACTCGGGGTACTACATGTACCTGGCACATCGCTTTTTTCCTTGCGATTCTGCCACTTTCCGGGGCTCTTTTCGACAGAGCCCCGTCTCTTTACCTGATGTTCACCATCAGATTGGGATTCCAAAACCCTGCGTTCACTCTCCATTGGGGGTAGGCTCACATATGTGACTGCTACTGAACGAAACTCAATCTTTACTTCTGGTCGTATAGACCTGAGCAACTTTCATCAGGTGTATTCCGCCTGTATTGGCCCGTCAATGGTCATTCAAGAAGCCGCTTCGGAGAAGGTCGTTCGTAACCGTGACTGGTTCGTCGATTTTGAACGGGGCACCCTCTCCTTTGGTGACGAAGCGTTCGCCGTCCAGTTCATCGGCTCAGAATCGACTGAAGACAATACGTGGATGTGGGGCTGGAACAATATCAACGGCTTCCCAGAAGACCTCATTAGCCTCGCAAATCACCTCTATAGCCTGGGTGAATCCTTCTCTCTGAAAGAACTCACCACTCCTCAACTTCCCCTCACAGACGAGGTCAATGCACACTCCTTGGGCATGATTGCCACGGTCACCTCCGGTGCGAATTTGGCCTACTACCGCGGCCCACACGAGTATGGCAGTGTCCTCATGTGCTTCCCTGTCCCAGAAGAGGTCTACTCCCCCATTACGTGGACACGTTTCATCGAGGTCATTCAGCAGTGCATTATGGCCGGAGTCGATGGCCGGATCTGTGTAGAATCTCTCCTTTTGTGGAATGGCACTCCTTACGACGATGAAGGCAACACCATTACCGCCCACTTCCCAGAGAAGGTCACCATTGAGTTTGACGAACTTCGCAGGGTCGCTAAAATCACAAATGCCTGAGCAACTCTAGGCCCAGATGTCTGAAGTGAAGAACAGCACATAGCAAAGCCCCGGAAGCATATCCTTCCGGGGCTTTTCGCTATTCTGAATGTCCGCTCCTGCAGGCCGCGTCAAACGCAACCTCATGAAGCATGAGCACCTAGCGTTTAGGGCTTCACCCTCAATTCCAACCCGAGGAAACGAGCAGCCTCGTCACGGGTCTCAGGGGCACGTAACTGATCAATGGCGTGAGTAACCTCTTCAGAACCATTCCAATCTGCATACCACGGCCGCACAGCGTCAGCGAGGACGTCAATATTCAGGTTGTAGGCCTGGTGGTCACCCACCAGATCACGAACACTCACCGTAGTGAGTTCAGGTGTTGATGTTGTCATTCTCATCATCCTTCTCTTCTTCTTCATCTGGCCCTATAGCGATATGTGCTGGGGGTGCACAGGCAATCGGTTATAGGGAAGCTGTATCTCTATTGGATTCACCCATCATCGGGAAAACCCTCTAGGTGCCTCCATTGCCATCTGTCCAACAAAATGGAGGAAAGTAGAGCATGACACGACTATAGATTTAGTGCAACCCCAACACGCGGCAAAAAGAAAACCGCCCCTATCGCTAGGGGCGGCCAGGGATCACGTGGATCACATCCCGGAAGATCCTCCAATGGAGTAATCCAATTCATCGCCAACTTTGTGAACGCGAATCGAGTTTGACGAGCCTGCGGTGCCTGGTGGCATACCGGCAATAATCACCATTTCATCGCCCAGATCAGCCAGTTGGGCATTTTGCACCACCTGATCCACCTGCCACACCATGTCATCTGTGTGACGTACTTCTGGCACGCGGTAGGTCTGCACGCCCCAGGTCAGGGCAAGCCGCCGACGGGTCGATTCCAGTGGAGTAAAGGCCAGCATTGGAATAGCAGTACGCAAACGCGACATTCGCAGTGCCGAGGATCCCGTTTGGGTGAAGGTCACGACGTAGCGTGCGTCCAGGCGTTCAGCCAGCGACGCGGCAGCCTGGCAAATAACCGCTGGGCGGTCCACCACAAAGGCACCTAGCGGGGCGATGCGCTCGCCGCCTAGTTCTTCGGTGGACTCCACGATCCGTGCCACAGTACGTACCGCTTCAATCGGGTATGCGCCAACGGAGGTTTCACCTGAGAGCATGACAGCATCCGCACCATCCAAAATGGCGTTGGCGCAGTCAGAAGCTTCAGCGCGAGTCGGACGAGGATTCTTAATCATCGTCTCCATCACCTGGGTGGCCACAATCACAGGCTTAGCAGCAATACGAGCAAGTTCAATAGCGCGTTTCTGGACTAGCGGCACACGTTCTAGAGGCATTTCCACGCCGAGGTCACCGCGGGCCACCATAATGCCGTCGAAAGCGTCAATAATCTCGTGAAGGGCATCAACAGCCTGGGGTTTTTCAATCTTGGCGATGACGGGGCAGCGACGTCCGACCTCGTCCATGACTGCATGAACATCCTCAATGTCCTTCGCATTACGGACGAAGGACAGGGCGACAAAGTCTGCGCCAACTTCTAGAGCCCAGCGAAGGTCAGTGCGGTCTTTTTCAGATAGAGCAGGAACTGACACGGCAACACCGGGCAGATTCAGGCCCTTGTGGTCTGAAACGACGCCGCCAACCTCAACTCGCGTCACCACATCTGTTTCGGTGACTTCTGTGACGCGCACGGCCACATTGCCATCATCAATCAGAAGACGGTCCCCAGGGGCACAGTCAGCGGGTAGGCCTTTAAAGGTGGTACCCACAAGTTCCTTTGTGCCAGGAACGTCACGAGTAGTAATCGTGAAGGTGTCCCCTGCGTTCAGTTGCTGAGGGCCATCTTTAAAGGTCTCAAGACGGATCTTGGGCCCCTGAAGGTCAACGAGAATCGCTACGGCACGCCCAGACGTGGCTGAGGCACGTCGAACACGCTCAATAGTGGTTTCGTGTTCCTGAGGCGTACCGTGGGAACGATTAATACGGGCGACGTCCATACCGGCGTCAACCAAAGCCTGAATCTGTTCAGGAGAGGCAGTAGCAGGCCCAATTGTGCAGACGATTTTTGCGCGGCGCATATGCACACTCTACAGGGATACGCGCCCCTCATGCTGAGATCCACCGTAGGTTGAACTAAAGGTGGGGCGCCCCACCTTCTGGTGAAGCGCCCCGAAAAGCACGTGACACGGCAAAAAACCAGCCAGTGCTTAGTCTTTCGCAGATGAGGCCTTTCCTCCATCGGCGCTCACATGCGCGGTGTCCTTTTTGTCTTTGGCGAGGGCGGGGTCCTTTTCTTCTTCCGCATCTACGGCATAATCAAGCCCCTCGTTCTCATCCTCAGTATCTTCCTCGTCCTCGTCAGCGAGATCAACCTCAGAATCGGTGTCACCCTCGCCTGCCTTGGCGTCGAGTTCTTCAGGAAGGACATTGCGGTTTTGCCCCGCCTTGCCAAGGAAAATAAAGAGCGCAAGGCCCGCAACAAAAAGAAGAATGGCCACCCAGGCATTAATACGTAAGCCCAAAAGCACATGGGCTTCGTCAAGGCGAATATTCTCAATAAAGAAACGGCCAACGGCGTAAATCATCATATAGACGCCAAGAAGCTGCCCGGCTTTCAATTTGAGGCGCTTATCAAGGATGACCAGCGCGATGACACCCAAGAGATTCCACAGCGATTCATAGAGGAATGTTGGGTGGAAAAGCGTGCCGGAAGGATAACCAGGAGGCAAATGAGCATCGTCAATTTCGAGGCCCCAAGGAAGGGTTGTGGGTGCACCAAAAAGTTCCTGGTTAAACCAATTTCCCCACCGGCCAATCGCCTGGGCTAAAAGAAGTGCCGGAGCAGCGGCGTCAGCTAAAGGCCCCAGACGCTGTCCACTGCGGTGTGCCGCAATTAAACACCCCAAGACACCACCAGTAATGCCACCCATAATGGCAATCCCGCCCTCCCATATATAGAGGACGCTCACTGGATCAAGTCCAGGACCAAAGTAATCCTGTAGGTGGGTCAGCACATGCCAGGTCCGTGCACCGACGATTCCTAAGGGAATAGCCCACAGAGCGGCATCAAAGACCAGGTCAGAGTTACCCCCACGTGTGCGGTAGCGGCGAGAGGTCCACCACACGCCAATGAGCATACCCGTCATAATCAGCAGGCCGTAGGCACGCAAGGGAATTGGCCCCAGGTACCACACGCCCACTGGCGGTGAGGGTAGCGGCGTTGGCAGTGGGCCGTATGTTGCGGCTAAAGGCAAAAGATCGATCATGCACGGGCTTCTTTCACTCCAGAACTCAAGTCAGCACACACCTGCGCCAGTTGGCGCAGTCCACGATCGCGGTCAGACTCGAAAAGGGTTTTCACCAAGGCAGACCCCACAATAACGCCATCAGCAAAAGAACCGATGTGGCGCGCTTGTTCTCCTGTCGATACGCCAAGGCCAACACAGACCCGCTCGGCTCCCGCTGCGCGTGTACGTGTGACCAGGTCACGTACGTCTTTGCTGATCTGTGCCCGTGCTCCAGTGACTCCCATTGTCGAGGCCGCGTACACCCACCCGTGGGAATGCTCACTGATCAATTCCAGTCGATGATTCGGCGAGGACGGGGCCACAAGATATACACGTTCAAGGTCATATTCACTGGCGGCATTTTCCCATTCCGCACCCTCTTCTGGAGGAAGGTCAGGAGTAATCAGGCCGGAGCCACCCACTTCAGCAAAGTCCTTGGCAAAACGGCCCACCCCGTACCATTCAATGGGATTCCAATAGGTCATCACCATTGTAGGGATCCCATAATCGGTCAGTTCCTGGACGGCGCGGAGAAGATCTTCAAGGTGGACGCCGGTCTCTAAAGCAGCTGTCGTAGCCCTTTGAATAGTTGGCCCATCCATTCCTGGATCGGAATAGGGAAAACCCAATTCGATAATATCGACGCCATTATCAGCTAAGACTTTACCGGCCGCGATTGAGCCATCCACGCTGGGAAAACCAACAGGAAGATAGCCAATGAGCGCCGCATTACCTGCGGCTACAGCGGTATCAATAGCCTGGGCTGAACGCAAAAGTGTAGGTGTCATTGGTGGCTCTCCCCTGCTGATTCGGTGCCAGCGGATTCAAGGTGGGCAATACCGCTCGGCCCTGCGCTGGGGTCAATGACCCGCAGGTCAGCTTTACCCAGGCCAAACCAGCGTGAGGCAGTATCCACATCTTTATCGCCACGGCCCGATAAACACACCACGGCAATTGCTTCACTGCCTGGCTCCCATTGATCGCGATGGTCCCTGGCCCATTGGCGGATTCCTGCCAGTGCATGAGCCGATTCAATCGCAGGAATAATGCCTTCAGTGCGGCATAAGCGCATAAACGCATTCATGGCGTCTGCATCAGTGACAGAGATATACGTTGCGCGGCCAGTTTCTGCGAGCCAGGCATGTTCTGGCCCAACCCCTGGGTAATCCAAACCAGCAGAAATAGAGTGAGAGGCCTTTGTTTGTCCATCACGTTCTTGCAAGACAAAGGTGCGGCCACCGTGAAGAACCCCGGCCTCGTTTGCCGTAATTGACGCTGCATGGCGGCCGGTTTCAAAGCCATCGCCACCGGCTTCACAGCCAAGGATTTCCACATCAGCGTCATCAAGGAAAGCAGTAAAGGTCCCAATCGCATTGGATCCGCCACCAATACACGCACACACCACGTTGGGTAGGCGTCCAAAACGCTCCAGAACTTCTGCGCGCGCTTCGTCACCGATCACGCGTTGAAGATCGCGAACAAGGGTGGGGAAAGGATGCGGCCCGGCTGCGGTGCCAAAAATGTAATTCGTCGTTTCGACATTGGTCACCCAATCCCGGAACGCCTCGTTAATGGCATCTTTGAGGGTCTGCGACCCTTGAGTCACCGCAATGACCTCAGCGCCGAGCATTTGCATACGGGCCACATTTAAGGCTTGCCGCTCGGTGTCTTCACGGCCCATATATACGGTGCACTCTAAGCCCAGCAAAGCTGCTGCCGTTGCGGTGGCCACGCCATGTTGACCAGCCCCAGTTTCCGCAATCACCCGGGTTTTCCCGAGTTCTTTTGTCAGAAGCGCCTGGCCAAGAACATTATTGATTTTGTGGGAGCCTGTGTGATTCAGGTCTTCCCTTTTCAACAGAACGCGCAGGCCCCCAAGATCCTCAGCAAAACGAGGAACCTCAGTCAAAAGTGACGGCCGCCCAGCATAGTTATTCAGCAGGTCCGACAGGCGCGCACGAAAGTCAGCGTCATTCCAGAGTCGTGACCAGGCCTGTTCAAGTTCTTCGAGGGGCCCCATTAAGGGCTCGGCCACAAATCGGCCGCCAAAACGCCCAAAATATGGGCCTTGAACATTGGCAATGGTCACGACCATTCCTCCTGTCGTGCAGAGCGCACACGTTGTTTCCGGTTAGTTGCTAAAGCAGGGTGTGAACCAGCACTGACCATATCTCGTACTGCTTCTGCTGGAGACCCAGATTTCACCAGAGCCTCCCCCACCAGGACAGCGTCAGCACCCACATTGGCGTAGTCAAAAACGTCGTGGGGCCCGCGCACACCGGATTCAGCCACAGCAATGACATCATCGGGGATCATATCGATGACCTGATCAATGGTGGCGCGATCAACTTTCAGTGTGGTCAGATCCCGCGCATTGACACCAATCAGTCGGGCACCAGCATCAAGGGCGCGCAGAACTTCCAAACGGGAATGGGTTTCCACTAGGGCAGTCATCCCCAGTGATTCAATGCGATCCAGTAAGGACACCAATGCGGGTTGCTCCAAGGCGGCCACAATCAGTAGCACCAAGTCGGCCCCATAAGCGCGGGCTTCATGGACCTGATAGGGGGTAACAATAAAGTCTTTCCGCAGGACAGGAATATCCACGGCTGCCCGTACTGCAGCAAGATCCTCTAAAGACCCGCCGAAACGGCGGCCTTCAGTCAGCACGGAAATAGCGGTGGCGCCACCCTGTTCATAAAGGGAGGCTAACGCGGCGGGATCAGGAATACCCGCCAATGCCCCTTTCGAGGGCGAGGCACGTTTTACTTCGGCAATAATCGACACGGCACCTTGATTTCGGTGAAATGCCGCCAAAGCGTCAAGCGCTTCGGGGGCTCGGCGAGCCCGTTCTTTCACTGCCTCTAAAGGGGTATGGGATTGGCGGACCTTAAGGTCCTCAAGTACGCCGACGATAATGTCGTCTAGGACGTTCATGTCGCGTTGCCTTCCTCCTTGACCATATGCAGCCTAACGTGCATGAGGCCAACTCGCGCTTTTGTCCTGTTATTCGGCTATTCGTAACGCAGTGCCCACCGCGCCCTGACCTGATTCCGAGCCTGAGGCAGGAATCAAACAGGTTGCAGTAGTCACAGCAGATAGGGCGGCCGCTGCTTTATTTCGGGCTTCCTCATATTCCGTTGCGGGAACAGATTCAGCGACAACGCCAACGCCGGCTTGAACGCTGGCCCGACCAGCCTCGACTGTTGCGGTACGAATAACAATGGCTAAATCAGCGTCGCCACTGAAATCGAAATAGCCCACTACTCCCCCATAGAAACCGCGAGCAGCAGGTTCTAAATCATCAATGAGGCGAATAGCTCGTGGTTTTGGCGCACCCGACAATGTGCCCGCAGGGAATGTGGCGACTAATGCATCTAAGGCATCAACATTGTCGGCGAGAACACCGGTCACCGTCGAAGAAATATGCTGAATATGCGAATAGCGCTTAATCTCCATGAGCGTTGCCACTTCTACAGTGGCGGGGTCGCACACTTTCGACAGGTCATTACGCGCTAAATCCACCAACATGACATGCTCGGATAATTCCTTTGGATCAGCCAGAAGCTCTTCAGCGAGACGCCGATCTTCTGCAGAATCTGCACCCCTGGGCCGCGATCCTGCAATGGGATAGGTCCACACGCGTCCTGATTCGCAGCGCAATAGCGTTTCTGGCGAGGAGCCAACTAATTCAAAGGTGTCGCCATTACCTTTAGGCAGACACAGGTAGTACATATAGGGCGATGGATTCACTGTCCGCAGAACACGATAGACATCAACCCCAGAAGCCGCCGTGTCAATATCCAATCGCAATGAGGGAACAACCTGGAATACTTCCCCGTCGCGAATCGCTTCTTTTGCTCCAACAACGGCCGATTCAAAGTCGGGGCGGGATGTACGTTCGCGGATTTCTGTGCCCGCCCCGCCCTCGTCAATTCCGAAAATAGACGGAGCGATGGGCCGTGACAGGTCTGCCACCATTTTCTCAATGCGGCCAAGAGCATCCTCATAAGCCTGATCAACGCGTTCATCTGTGCCGTCCAGATTCCAGGCGATCGCCACCAGCCACACGGAGCCGTCAGAGTGGTCAATAGCAGCCACATCGGAGGCAAGACACAGCACCGCATCAGGCAGGTCATGTTCTTTAGGGGCGGTTGGCGTCAATGTGGGTTCCCATTCGGGAATAATCCCCCACCCGAGGCTCCCCACCAGTGCACCTGTCAGTGGCGGCAGGCCGGGCAATTGCTCGACTTTCAACGTGGTCAAGGCCGAATGAAGGACCTCTAAAAAGGTGCCCTCTTCTAATGCGCCAGCTGGGCACACTCCATGCCATTTTGCGTGACCACCAGAGGAAATAATCGATCCGGCACTGGAAGCCCCCACAAATGACCAGCGTCCCCACCGTCCATCATGTTCGGCGGATTCGAGGATAAATGTTCCTTCTTTGCCGTGGCTGAGTTGGCGATACACACCCACAGCAGAAAGTTCGTCAGCCAGGACGCGCCGCACAACGGGGATCACGCGACGCTGCGCGGCTAACTCGCGGAAGCCGTCAAGGCTGGGCCAGGTCCCACCCCAGGGCACAGTGATGGGGGTTTCCATATCAGCTCCTTTCCTGGGGGTTGGGTGCACCTGTGGTGTCTGAACCGTTCACAGCGTTTATTGCAGGCAAAAGTCCGCCCTCGTCAAAACAGGAAGCAGCACCCGTGTGGCAGGCCGCTCCAATTTGGTTAACGCGGACTAAAAGGGTGTCTCCATCGCAGTCGATGGCAACAGAATGGACGTATTGGGCGTGTCCGGAAGTGTCCCCTTTACGCCAATATTCGCTTCTCGAGCGGGACCAGAAGGTGACTCGACCTGTGGTGAGGGTCCGGTGGAGCGCTTCATCGTCCATCCATCCGACCATCAGGACCTCATGGGAATCCCATTGCTGAATCACAGCAGGGACCAACCCATTGGGGTCACGTTTTAATCGCGTGGCAATACTCGGGTCCAAACTCACATCACCATCATGACATTCCGCGCGCTTTCCACGTGCCAGCGTCCACCCATCTACGAGGGCGGGGTCCAAAACAATCCACGTGGTAGTGGACTGCTGAGCTTTAGATCCAGTCAGGGAGAACACCCCAGAGGAGATGGGATATGACTGCACCGCCAATGAGCCACGGCCCCAGTGCCATTCGCGAATCAGTGGCAGCAGAACGGGCCACAAGATTCCATAAAGCAGCCAATCCTGCAGCGACAATCGACACAATCAAACCTGATACTGGGGCCTCAATGCCCAGAACTCCCAGCATCGCGCCGAGGACCGGAGCAAGTTTGACATCCCCCTGCCCTACTCCGCCAGGCAGTCGCGACAATATCCACAGTGGGATAAGCCAAATCAGGGCACCAACAATGGATTTTGTAAGGATCCACAGGGGCGTATCGGACATGAGTGAGGCCAGGATGACACCCACCGCGACTCCACAGCCCATCATCCGGGTATAGCTATCTGGAAGGCGGTGGGTCCGCCAATCAACATAGGCGGAAAGAACACCAAGCATGGCCACAGAAACAACCGCTGGCGAGGCTGGACGCTGCTGCGATGAGATCACGAAAATAGCGCCAATAATCACCACTGACCACCAGACATTCCCTTTAGGTAAAGGGGTCAATCCTGCTTCAATCAGGTAGCGCCGTTGGATTTTCCATCCGCGTAGCCACATCCACCATCCAATAAGAATCCAGGTGAGGAATCCGGCAAGAAGACGAGTTTCTTCGTGGGTGGTAAGGAATGTGCGGATGGTCTCCATCATGAGCTGACTTTAGCCCATAGAGCAGAACGAACAACATCCAGATCGGCGTCCCGTCCTGTCATGAGTTTGACCTGTTGGATTCCTTGGGCGGCCAACATATCAAGGCCGTGGGCGCTTGCCCCACCTTTATCCTTCCACGCGGCCACAAGTGGTGTGGTTAAAGGCGAGTAAATGACATCAAGAAGCACGCCCTGTGGGGTTGGAGTTTCAGGGGCACCAAGACGGGCAGCTAGAGAATCCGCCACCCCTGCGGGCAGGGTAGAAATGACAGCGTCAACACTGGTGGCCAGGCCGATCACCCGGTCGGCGTCGCTAAGAGGAATCTGATCGACCTCTAAGCCGAGGCGCATTGCCACTGTGAGAAGTGAATGTGGGCCGTGAAAACGTCGCGCCGCGACATGAATACGGGTCAGGTTTGGGTTACCTATAGCGGCAAGGGTTGAGGCAGCGGTCGCGCCACTTCCGAGGACGAGGGCGGAGCGGATTGGCTGTGAACGCACCTGTGATATCGCCGAAAAGATACCGTAGACATCGGTATTAAAACCGGTCAGGGTCCCACCGGAATGAATAACGGTATTGACGCTTCCCAGTGCCTGCGCCAATGGATCAATAGCGTCAAGATAGGGAATGACAGCCTGTTTACAGGGCATTGTCACCGATAGTCCACGGCATTCTTTATCCAGAGAGGTCAGGAGTTCTTCTACTCCCTCTTTATCGCAGTCAATTCTGCGATATTCCCACTCTTGGCTAATCCCCAGCCAATCCCACGCAGCGCGGTGCAGAGTTGGCGATAGCGAGTGATCAACTGGGGATCCAATAACGGCAGCCCAAGGCATTACTTACACTTGCCTTTATTTGCCGCGCAGTATTGGTTGAGGCGCTCGATATTCTTGGTGTGTTCCTCATTTGTTTCGGCGAATAAAGTCTCACCTGTATCCAAATCGATGGTGACGAAATACAGCCATTTGCCATCAGCAGGTTTCAGTGTCGCGGCAATAGCTGCTTCACTGGGAGAAGCAATTGGAGTTGGAGGCAAACCAGCATGAAGATAGGTGTTATAAGGCGTGTCTTTCTCCAGGTCGCCGGTTTCAAGTAAGCCACCCGCACGCCCAAGACCATAAGTCACAGTGGAGTCCATTTGGAGTTTGCCCTGCGTTTCCCCATCCGGTTGGGCAAGACGGTTTTCAATGACTCGGGCAACCTTAGGAAGGTATTCGTCAATATTGACTTCACGCTCCAAAATCGACGCCTTGATCAATACGACTTGCCGTTGCCCTTCGGGGATATTGAGTTTATCCAAAGTGGCATCTGTTTTCGCCACCATCTTGGCAAAAACGGTAGTGGGCGTGTCTTCCGAACTGATTTCATAGGAGCCTGGTGCTAACCAGCCTTCCAGTTTGCCTTTTGCTTCTGCAGGCAGGCCTAATGACTGTGGGGAATCAATTGCCGCTTGAATATCTTTTTCCTCGAATTTGGTGACCTTGCGCATTCTTTCGATAACCTGCGCTACGGTTTCGCCAGAATTTACTGTCACCGTATTATCAGAGCGATTAGCTTCATCGAGTAATGCGGCAACCGCATTGGATGAACTCATTTGTTGTTTCAGCGTATATGTTCCAGGGCGGATTGTGGATGAGGCTTTATTGGATTCCCAGGCGCGGGTAAACGCAGGCACTGATTTCACCACGCCGGCATTCATGAGTTTTTCGCCAATAGCGGTGCCGGATTCGCCTTCCTCAATCACCACTTCCACCTGACCGCTACCTTCACCCACAAAGTCATCGGATTCTTGGGCAACGGGACGCTGATTTCCAAGGAATGTCCAGGCGTAATAGGCAGCTCCGGCCACCAGAGCAAGGACGAGAAGAATAATGATAAAGGCACGGACTCTACGCCAGAAGGTACGCCTTTTGACTTGGCGGCGCTCATGTTCGAGGCGTCGGGTCCGCATTCCCGTGGTTTCTGCACCCGGTTCGCTCACTCCAGGGAAAAGGGCAAGGTCATCTTCAAGATCAATAGGGGTGACCTCTGTTTCGGACTGCTGTGCCGGGGTTGCAGTGTCCCCGCCACCTGACAGTGGTTTCCACCCTGCTGGTGAAGCTGGTGCGGTAGTGCTGGCAAAGTCATCATGGGTGCCCGCATCTTGGTAGTCCGTAGCCGGAGTTGGGGCATCTAACGGTGGGAAAATGCTGCCAGAGGCAGGAGTTTCCTCGAGATCGGCCGCAGAATCACTATTTACGCCAGAATTTAGCCAATGGGGTGTGGCACCCCTGGAGGATCCGACGTCATCTTGACTGGAATTACGACGCGGGGCGGGGGCGGCACTAGCCGTTTCGCCCGCATTCGCCGCCGCAGCAGCATTGCGCCCATTGGCACGCGGAAGAGTACGTGAGTCAATACTGCCTGTTGTCGGTGAACTCGCCGATGGGGTACGCCGAGGCGCATTTTCACCAGCCAATATGGACCCGGTGTCAGACGTCGCGGAAGAAGCAGCATTGCTATTAGCGCCCTGCTGACGTTTACGCATGTCAGCTCGGCGCCGTGTGGGCGGTTGTGGACGTGAACCGCTGCTGGGCGTTGTTGGGATTTCTTGTGACGAGGCCGGGGCGTGGTCACCAAAAGTACCCCCGGTAGATGAGGCACTACTCCCATTCAATGCGGCAGCCCGACGAGTGGGACGCACACTTCCCTGGGGGCGCCCACCTTTTTCACGTGGCGAGGCAGGGCTATCTGAAGAACTATGGGCACCACGATGGGAGGGGCGACGCGAACCTGTTGAAGCCGCAGTGGATGAGGCAGGATCCGCCCCGCCCTCGTGACGACTGGCCGAAGACGCAGAAGAACGAGCCTGGTCCAATGCAGATGGACTGACATGTCGGCCACGAGCCTGAGGACGCTGCGCAGAATCAGAGTCAAGATCGGCTCCCCGCCGGGCAAGCTCCTCACGCGCACGTGCAAGCTCTTCGGCGTGGATCTCACGCCGGGAGCGGAACTTCGGAATAGGACGTTCGCTCTCCGTCACGTGGTTTCCTTCCTATCGGGGCTCTCAACAGTAACGCCAGGGGGACGACCCCCCATCCGTTCCATGTCCAGTGCCTGTTCAAGAATGATTTGAGCCGCCACTTGGTCAATGACCTCGCGGTGGTCGCGTTCGGGTACACCCGAGGCCCGCAGCCTCGCATGTGCCTGGTTCGAGCTTAGCCTCTCGTCAACGAGGGCAACACGCACCCCCGGTAGCGCTCGAGCAATATGCCGAGCATAGCGACGAGCACCTTTCGCTGAAACTCCCTCGCCTCCTTTGAGGTGGCGAGGCAGTCCGACGATGACCTCAATCGTGTCGAATTCCTCGACAAGTGTCGCTAAATATGTGATCTCACTCGCATCATCGGCGCGTCGAAGCGTTTCAACTGGAAAGGTCAGAATACCCTCTGGGTCCGTGCGGGCAATACCCACACGAACTGAGCCAACATCAACGCTAAAACGCACCCCCCGACGAATAGTCACAGTGCCGTGAGCTCCTTCGTCAGCGCGGCCAGCGCTTCATCGACCTTCGACGCATCCTGACCGCCACCTTGAGCAACATCATCGCGGCCACCACCGCCGCCGCCAAGAATTTGGGCAGCAAGGCGTACCAATGGTCCCGCCTTAATCCCAGCGTCCCGGGCGGCAGAATTTGTTGCTGACACGATCGACGGTTTGTCATTGACAACGCCAATAAGGGTCACTACCGCAGGGTGAGCGTCCCCAAGGCGGTCGCGGACATCAAGGACCAATGCACGCAAAGCGTCAGCAGAAGGGATCTCGCCTACTCCTGAAACCACTACTTGTGTGGCACCAGCAGCAACTGCGCTATTAGCGAGTTCTCCAGCGCGTGCCAATGCTTGGCTCATCCGCACCTTATCGAGTTCTTTTTCCGCATCGCGGAGTTTCGCCACCAATGCTTCGACGCGACCCACAAGGTCATCAGTGCGCCCGCCCACAATGGTGGTGATGGCAGAAAGTAAGGCATGTTCTTTCGCTTGGTGGTCATAGGCACCCTGTCCGACAAGGGCGTCAATCCGGCGAACACCAGAACCAATCGACCCTTCAGATAGCAGCGCGACACGGCCAATATGGCCCGTGGCAGGCACGTGGGTGCCAGCGCAGAGTTCTTTCGACCAGTCCCCACCGATGGAAACCACGCGCACTTCCGCGCCGTATTTTTCACCGAATAGTGCCATCGCGCCCGCAGCGCGTGCCTGGTCAATAGGCATTACCTCATCGGTGACTGCCAGGTCTTCAGCGAGTTTCTCATTGACCAGGGCTTCAATGTCACCCATTTGAGCAGCTTCAAGTCCCGTGGAATGGCGGAAGTCAAAGCGCATCCGTGAGGGAGAGTTTTCCGAACCAGCCTGGGTGGCGTCACTAGAGACAATCTCATGCAGTGCCCGGTGGACCATATGGGTAGCGGTATGGGCGCGTGCAATGGCCAGACGGCGCACAGTGTCGATTTCTGCCCAGGCTTTCTCGCCTACCGACAGACCGCCTTCAGTCAGTGTCCCTCGGTGGACGGTGAGGCCCTTTAGAGGCGCCTGCACATCGTGGACTTCGATCAGGGCTCCGCCTTCAAGCCGAATCACCCCATGATCGGCCTGTTGGCCACCCATTTCCGCCCAGAAGGGAGTGCGATCCAAGACGACTTCCACTTCCGCAGGCGCTGCAACGGTAGGCACTGAAACGCCATCAACGAGAACAGCCTGAATAGTGGCATCTGCGCCGACCTCGGTATATCCAAGGAAGGTCGATCCCCCGCCCATCTGCTTTTCAATGTCCTGGAAAATACGGACGTCGGTGTGACCGCTCTTTTTGGCGCGCGCATCAGCGCGGGCGCGTTCCTTCTGTTCATTCATCAGTGAGCGGAAGGCATTTTCATCAACGCTTAAGCCCTGTTCCGCTGCCATTTCCAGGGTGAGGTCAATGGGGAATCCATAGGTGTCATGCAAAGCAAAGGCATCTTTCCCAGCCAACTGGCTCTTGCCTGCTTTTTTCGCCTCGGATACGGCAGTGTCCAAGATAGTGGTGCCCGCAGAAAGGGTGCGGCGGAAGGCCTCTTCTTCGGCATAGGCAACGTCTTGGATCGTCTGCCAATTCGTCTCTAATTCGGGGTAGGACAGCGCCATAACCTCTTTTGAGGCGGGAAGGAGGGCCGGCAAGGTGGCCTCTTCCACGCCCAGGAGGCGCATAGAACGCACAGCCCGGCGGATCAGGCGCCGCAAGACATAACCGCGTCCATCATTTCCGGGGCGGACCCCGTCATTAATGAGCATCAGTGCCGAGCGCACATGGTCGGCCACCACACGCATCCGCACGTCGGTATCCCAGGCATCCCCGGCCGATGGGCCAGCGGCGCCACGCCCATAGGTCTTGCCGGACATTTCTTGAGCGGCCGAAATGACAGGGAATACCTCGTCGATCTCATACATATTGGCCTTGTCCTGCATTAGGTAGGCAATACGTTCTAAGCCGGCGCCAGTATCAATAGCGGTGTTATCCAGGCGGCCAACGAGTTCAAAGTCGTGGCCTTCGCCCTCGCCGCGAATAAACTCATCAAAGACGAGGTTCCAGATCTCGAGGAAACGGTCACCATTGGTATCCACAATGGGGCCGCCATCGGGGCCAAATTCAGGGCCACGATCATAGTGGATTTCGCAGCAGGACCCTGCTGGCCCTGGTTGTCCGGTAGACCAGGAGATCTCAGCGAAAGGAAGTTTCTGGATGTGGCTGGGGTCCACGCCAATGACTCGGGTCCAGTGGTCGTAGGAGACCTGGTCTTCCTCCCAGATTGTCATCCAGAGCCGGTCGCCATCCATGCCATAGCCACCGCGGTCAATGGGAGAAGTCAGCAATTCCCAGGCAAAATCAATGGCGCCTTCTTTAAAGTAGTCGCCAAAGGAAAAGTTGCCATTCATCTGGAAGAAGGTGCCATGGCGGGTTGTTTTCCCGACATTGTCAATGTCATTGGTGCGGATGCACTTTTGGACCGATGCGGCGCGCGGCCAAGGTGCGGGCTCAGTTCCCAGAATGTAGGGAATAAAAGGGACCATTCCAGCTACGGTGAAAAGGATTGACGGCTCCGGGGAAATCAGTGACACCGGAGGCGCAATGTGGTGGTCCTTTGAAGCAAAAAAGTCGAGCCAGCGGGACCGGATCTCAGAAGTGCGCATGGTCCCTCATGGTAGTGGGCACAGTGGGTTAAGAGCACATCCGCTGCCCCCTTAAAAAGGTGAAGTCCATCCCCGTTGATTGGGGATAAAGGGGTATTGCGCCAGATAGGGTGGTAATCGCCACCATTGACGAGGACGGGGTCTGATAATTAGGACCACTTTCTCGGATTCGGATGCTAGGGCACAGGTCGCAACGCCACATGATCGGGCATTGACAGGTCAACAGCCCTCCCTTGACAAACCGCGGTGACAATGACAAATGCCGTCTGGAAACGCGTCGTGGCGGCTATTTGTATTGACGTACGAGGGCGGGGCCACTATTTGCCAAGGTCGGCATTTACAAGTCAAGCGAGCGAATTGATAAACCGCGCCCATGACGACAACTGTGGTCGGAAAATGCGTCCTCGTGGCGGTTTGTCCGCCTGGCCCAATGGGGATAGGCACCTGAGCCCATGAGCGAAGTCCACTGCCTATCAGAGGTATTCCTAAAGCCAGGGGCTCAAGAAGATATGGCGGCGAAAGCGACTATGCAGGCGCTAAAAAGCCGATTGTCAGCGACAATCGCTGCCGTCTCATCATTTCCTGCAAAGCAGATGAGCCCCGCCCTCGTCAATGGGGAACTCTCCCCTACCGAAAAACGCACCAACCCCGGGCCACGAGGGACACCGGGGTTGGCGGGAGCCGCACATGCGGCGCGAAACTCGATCAGCGCGAGTAGTGTTCGACGACCATCTGGACGTCGCAGGTCACGGGGACCTCAGCGCGCTTGGGGCGACGGACCAATGTGGCCTTGAGACGCTCAAGTTCGACATCAAGGTAATCCGGAACGGCGGGAAGCACGTCGCGGTGGATGCCCTGAGCAGCAATCTCGAAAGGAACAGTGGTCTGAGACTTAGGCTTGACCTGCAGGGTCTGACCTGGGGTCACGCGGTATGAGGGGCGGTCCACAATCTTGCCGTCAACGAGGATGTGACGGTGAACAACGAATTGACGAGCCTGCTGAATAGTGCGGGCAAAACCTGCACGCAGAACCAGAGCGTCAAGACGCATTTCGAGGATTTCGACGAGGTTCTCACCGGTCAGACCAGCGGTACGACGAGCTTCCTGGAAGGCGTGACGCATCTGAGCTTCACGAATACCGTACTGAGCGCGCAGACGCTGCTTTTCACGCAGACGCACCGCGTAGTCAGACTCTTGACGGCGACGGCTACGTCCGTGCTCACCGGGGCCGTAGGGGCGCTTTTCAAAGTAGCGCACAGCCTTGGGGGTCAGTGCCAAGCCGAGGGCGCGTGACTCACGCACCTGCTTCCGTGAACGATTCCCTGCCATAGGACGGGAACTCCTTTCCTGTTTCTCATGTCATGCCCACGACATTGCCGCAGGCACGGGGCCAACTCCCAGACATATGTCTATCGGCTAAGGCCCCAGGGGTATTACCTTGAAATAGGCAACTGGAAAAGTTTAGCGCATCTGCAGCAATCCCCTAATCGCCTCAAGGCGCTTCGTGAGCATTGCCTCAGTCCCATTTGTGGTGGGATCGAAATAGCGGACCCCGTGAAGGTCATCAGGTAAATATTGCTGGGCAGCAATATGGTGAGGCGCATCGTGGGCGTAAATATATCCCTCGCCGTGGCCAAGCCTTTTCGCCCCTGAATAGTGGGCGTCACGCAAATGCGCGGGAACGGGCCCACCCTTTCCTTCGCGAAGATCCGATAAAGCGGAATCAATCGCAGTCACCACACGATTCGATTTTGGTGCGGTAGCCACGGCAATCACTGCCTGAGCCAGAAGAATACGCGCTTCGGGCATACCAATCATGGCGACAGCTTGGGCCGCAGCAACAGTGACTGACAGGGTTTCCGGCGAGGCCATTCCCACATCTTCAGCCGCGCAAATCATGACGCGGCGGGCAATAAAACGCGGGTCCTCCCCTGCCTCAATCATTCGCGCAAGATAGTGGATGGCCGCATCCACATCAGAGCCACGCATGGATTTAATAAATGCAGAGGCCACGTCGTAATGCTGGTCTTGATCCCAGCGAACTAAAGCCCGATTTGCTGCGGTTTCTACATGCTCAACCGTAATAGCGTCGTCTCCCGTATCGGCTGCAGCCCCGGCGGCGGCTTCCAACAGAGTCAGGGATTTACGGGCATCGGCCCCAGCAAGTCGTACGAGGGCGGCGCGTGCCTCGTTATCGAGCGTCCACCGATTGTCCAGGCCTCGTTCATCGGCGAGTGCGCGAAGAATCAGTGCGGATATATCGTCTTCTTCGAGGGGTTTGAGGGTGAGGAGTAGCGAGCGTGAAAGCAGTGGAGAAATGACTGAGAAAGAAGGGTTTTCTGTAGTGGCCGCCACCAGGGTGACCCAGCGATTTTCTACTGCTGGAAGAAGGGCATCCTGTTGAGATTTGGAGAAGCGGTGGACTTCATCGACAAACAGAATGGTGTCTTCATTGCTGGCAGCGCTGCGGCGTTTAGCAGCGGAAATGACGTCGCGAATATCTTTGACGCCTGCGGAGACTGCTGAAATTTCGGCAAAACGGCGGCCTGTTGCGCGGGCAACCAAATAGGCCAAGGTTGTTTTCCCTGTTCCCGGTGGGCCCCACAGGATGACCGAGGACGGGGCCGGGCGGCCAGGGGTCACCGGATCTAAAAGGCGCCGTAATGGGGCGCCCTCCCCCAGAAGGTGGGATTGGCCCACCACTTCATCCAGAGTTTGAGGCCGCATTCGTACTGCGAGGGGCGACGATGACGACCATGCGGGGATTCCTGTGTCCTCTAGGCCTTGAGTTTCAAACAGGTCCATAGTCTTAAGCCTACGGGTCAGCACCCTTATGTGTGAGCGTGTAAAGACAGCGGAGTGGTCAGCCCCGGTTTCCCGCTGCGTGAGGGCTATGGGGGCAAATATCGAGAACAATGCGCTGTGGGCCAATCAACGCATTTTCATAGTGGCATTGCCAGGTCGCATCATTGGGAATACCTGGGACGGTGTGCCCATCCTCAATAATGGGGCCATTATTGAGGAGGTAATAACCAATGGAATACAACAGGTGGGAAACATCGCCATAGTCAAGATCACGGAAATGGCATTGCAGATCAGGAAGCGCGAACATGTCCAGGCCTCGTGAATCCATTACTGCTTCATTTGGGCCATGATTGCTCACATTAAAGCAGCGCACATTAAAAAGCCCATAGTTAAGGTCGCCATCGGCATAGGCTTGACGCCATTTTTCTGGATCGTAAAAAGCACCTGCACGTGAGTTATACAAGGCAATAGGATTGGTCAGCGTCAGTAGAGCACGGATCAGGGCAACAAAAAGCCGATGACGAATATCCCGAGGTAAATTCCTGGCCATAAACTCTGTAACGAGAAGGGAATGTCGTCCATAAGGAAGAACGTTTTCGACGTCGGGGAAGGTCCAGCTTTGCCCAATATCGGCCGCGTCAAAATCTTCCATGGTCAATGGTTTACTACTGGGCAGAACATTAGCCATGGCTGGAACAGCTTTACGGTCTTCATAGTCGATGAGGTGTTCCGTAAAGGCAAAAAGCAGTGGTGATTGAGGATTAACGAGGTCGGTGGCGCCAAACTCGGCAATAAGAAATTCCTGCCAGGCAGCGCCGTCAAGATAGGGCTGTTCAGCATAGATACCTTGAAGGGCGAACATCTGTGGGAGAACGCCACCTGCTGCATCGTCCATAACGACAGTCCTCATTCTTTTATGTGCCACCGGAGAGGACGACAACATTGTCGACGCTCCGATACTGACAGGGTCATTTTAGTAGTGGGAGTTCACTACTGTCTCGTAATCTGACCAGTCGTAAATAAACTTCGCCGCGTCAACGGGCATATTGACACACCCGTGGGAGCCACCTGGGCCAGACCAGCCAAAGGAATCACGCCAGGGGGCACCGTGGAATCCATAACCAAGGTGGAAATAGGACACCCAGGGAACATCCGGAGTTTCGTATTCAGACCCATCAAGGTTGGTGCCCTTCATAGTCTGCACTTCGTACTTCAGATAGATCTTGTAGGTGCCTGTTACCGTTTCCAAACCAGGTTCGCCAGGCACCATTGGGGTTGGCCCATAGACCAGGACGCGACCTTCATAGGCAGAGACGGTGTTATTGCCGAGATCAAGATCAATCCATTTTTCGTTGCCTTTAGGCTTGTAGACATCGTCTTTAGACCAGTCGGGAACATTAACGTCTTTCAGTTCAGGCTCAACTTCGTCATAATCGAAATCGCCTTTATAGGACTCACCCTTACTGAAAGCTGACATAATGCCATCGGTGACTTCTTGCTGATTCTTTGCGCGCCAGCTCTTTCCACCGGGATATTGGGTGGACACCACTTTGCCTTGCGAATTAATTGAGCGGGTGGCTTGGGGAGCTTCCTCATTGGTTTGTTCGGCCAATGCATCCACCCATTCTTTGACTTTTGCCGAGTCAAGAACAGGATCCCCTAAAGCACCGTCTTTATTGGGAATAGAGACCCATTTGATTTTGTCTTCAGGAGAAGCGGTGTAGTCGTCAACACCGTCAGTAATAGTGACCTCATGGGCAATGAGACCATTGGCTTTATCCGCGATTTGGCGGGCTTTGTCGGTATTCGTCGCTGGTGGGGTGTGTGTTACCCCATAAGCAAAATCGCCCGCAGCCAGCTGACTACTCGCCTTCACCACAGCATCTTTTAGCCCCGCACGGTCCACTTTCACACCTTCAGCGGATTCGGTGTGGATAAAGCTCTTTCCGTCTGGGGCGGGTTCGACCGTAGCGTCACGCATTTGTGCGCCTGCGGGCGCTTCAAGGCTTTCGGCGTAGGCGTCAAGTTTGGCCTCGTCAATAGTGGACACTACTTGCACTTGCGAGGTCTGCCCCAGCGCAAAGCGGCGCATGAGATCACTATTGGGAGCTAATGCGGTATCGGCGGTGCCCCCGGTATCAATGGTGACCCCAAGGTCACCCAGTGAAGCTGTGGTTTTTGTGCCTGCGACGTCAACGGTGACAGTGGTTGCCGCTACCTTCTCATCGAGAGCGGCGACCACCTGGTCGCGGGTCATTCCTGAAATATCGATGCCGGCCACCTGGGTGCCTGGTAGCACGTGGTCGGAATAGTGAATGGAGTGGGCTATACCCGCCCCACCAATACCAAGTAGGGCAAGGGCACCAATGGTTGAGCCCAGCACAATAACCTTTGAACGCTTCATCAGTACCGATGGTAGTGGCTGCTCCCGCGAAACGCCGAGAGCATTTCAACTCTCAACTACGCGGTGAGCATCACACTACGGGCGATGAGGTGAACAGGTCACACAAAATGGCGTGCTTTCAGTCAAAAAGGGAGGTATCTCCAGCGCCCTGACGTGCCACAACGGGTGCGCCTGAGGTGAAGTCAATGACGGTGGTCGGCTCACCTGTTCCTACGGGCCCAACAATCACCAGATCCACCTTGTGACCAATCTTGTCATCGACATCAATGCCATCGGTAAGCGGCTCGGTTTCGCCGGGCAGAATCAGAGTCGAGCACAACAGTGGTTCACCAAGCTCGGCGACGATTGCCTGAGTGATCACATGATCGGGCAGACGCACGCCCACCGTGTGCTTCTTTTTATTCAGCGTCATACGGGGAACGTCTTTAGTTCCAGTGAGAATAAAGGTATAGGGCCCGGGGGTAAGAGCTTTAATGGTGCGGAACTCTGAGTTCCCCACAATGACAAGGTCCCCGAATTGGGCAAAGGAATGGCACAGGAGCGAGAAATTATGCTTGTCATCCAACTTGCGGACGTCGCGAATCACGTCCATGCCATCTTTATTTCCCAACTTGCAGGCAATCGCGTAGCCAGAGTCAGTAGGTAGAGCAATAGTCCCGCCACTGTTCAGGACGTCAACCGCCCTGGTCACAAAACGGGCTTGGGGGTTCACTGGGTGCATCTCAACGTATGACATGAACCTATTGTGCCCTAGATCACCGCGGTTTGCAGTTCTTTCAGCACATCACATTTATGATGTCGCGTTTCCATCAACGAGGACGGGGCACGAAACAGTAAAAACGGTGGCGACACTAGGGTCGAGGTGAAGCCTTGGCGGAGGGTGGAGTCCATCGAAGGAAAGCAACCACCAGCAAGATGCCAGCAAGTAAAGGCCACGCAATAGGTATTAGCAGGAAAATGAGGCCAAGAAGTATCCATGCAATAGAGATAGGAATCATGAGGAGCATTTGCATCCACCACCGTCGAGGGAAGAAAAGGGCCACTATCCACAAAATGCCAATGAGGCTAATTGGATAGGAAAATACGATATAGGCACCACTTAGTGCGTCAGCATCATTCGAGGCGCTGACAAACTTCTCGAACTCTTCTGTGATCGTAAAAGAATAAGCGAGAATAAAGGCGGCAATAAGGAGAATTCCCGCGGTTATCATATAGGTCGGAGAAGAGCGGGGAATTCTCTCTGAAAAATAATGGTGTGCCACAGAAACATAGACGATAGGGAGGGCAGCCAAAGGAAGTGGCGAAAATAGAGATTGCCGGATATATCCCTCGATCAGGGCATGAACAAAGGGGGTGAGGGAAATCATCACTGACACAAGCGCAACAGCCACTGTAAGGGCGAACACAAGAAAGGAATCTCCTTCCGCAGTATTCGCACCGTTAGGAGGTAAGATCTCGCCCTCCTTTTTGCGCGCCACATTTCCGACAAGGCACATTACTGAAATAGCAGTCGCCATTGAGAAAAACATATACTGATTAACAACAAGAATGAGGCCGCCAATAATGTGAGTAAGAATGAGTAGTGCAATTGACATTATGGTCCGACTGCCCCACTGAGTACGGATTCCACTGTCACGGAAGTGAAATAGCGGACGAATAATGAGGAAAATGAGGAGGAGGTAGAGAATAATAGATATGCCCACAATCCAGGGCAATAGCGGGTCAAGAGGAGCCAAGAATTTGCTATCGCTTAAACGCCGCTCGCCTCGAACATAGAAAAATGCGAGTGAAATGGATAGCGGAATCCAGATCCCGATTGCGGCGACTATTCCACGTCGTTTTATCTGGCCAAGACTGTGCATGACAATCAAAAGCCCACATAGGCTAAGTGTTAGTCCTCCAGTAAGCGATACTGCCGTCTGCACAATAATCGCAGGATACGGAGAGAAAAGATAAGCAGAGATACTGCATATCATTGCTCCGAGCCACGCACACAAAAGTGCTTTTTTATCGACTGAGGTCATTGGGCACCAATCGAAGCAGGCTGACCTTCGCCTGTAGGTTTAGGATTCCAACGGAACAAAGCTGGTGCCATCACCACGAAAGCCGCAAAAACCGAAATGCCAGGCATTAATGTCACGAGCATTCCTGGTATGAACCACCCAAAAGGCAACGGGAGTAAGAGGAGAAGCCTTCTCCAGTGCCCCGAAGGAAATGCCATACCCAGCGCCCATAAAATGCCAATAAGGCTAACAGGATAAGCAAAATAGGTGTAGCCTTCAAGGACGTAGTCAGCGCCAGCTGAAGTCCCGTAATATTCTCCCTGGTCCCCGATCATCGCATACACATTGGCAATGACCGGAGCAATCAAAATGAGCAATGCAGGCAGAATGAGATGAGCAGGCGACGAACGATGAATCCTTGAGATGAAATACTCCTGCGCAAAAGCAGCATAGAGAACCGGTGCAAGCGCTGTAAGAAGCAGAGGCAGTATCGGGTTCCCATATTTATTCTCTTCGAGAATCGACCAGACAACTGGAATAGTAGGAATGAGCATCGAAATCAAGGCAACGATCAGCGTCAGGAAGACAAAAAGAATAACATTTGTGACCCGATTCTTAGCTATATAAGAAATCGGACTTTCACCCCCTTGCTTGCGCACACTATTTGCGGTGATACACATTGCCACAATGGAGACAAAAAGTGCAATGAACAAGTGAAAGCTAATAAACAATGCGAGTATGGCGAGAAGGTGGAAAATAATAAGACCTATTGCTGTGACTCCCATTGTGATACCCCATTTCTGAGGATCATTGACTGGACCCGTAAGTAACATACGGAGAATCTGGGAAAGCAGGAGAACGTAGACGATAATAGAAGCCCCCAGAACCCAAGGCAGCATAGGGTCAAGAGAACTAAGAAACTCGCTGTTTCTTTGCCGCTGATAACCAAGGGCATAGAAAAAGGCGAAGGCAAGGGATAAGGGAATCCACAATCCAATAGCTACTGATGCTTTGATGACCGTCACCCTACCGCGGCTATATAAGAGAATAAGCCCAGCAAGCAGACTTAAGGTTACACCGCCAGTAAATGACAGGATCCCGGAAATGATGGTGCCTGGATACTCTTGAAAAGCGAAGGCGGAAATACAACAGATCATTGCGCCAAACCAGACGCACATAAGAGCCTTATTGTCAGCGGATTTCATAGAGTCCCCTTTCTTTAAGACGAGGCTGGCTGGAGATATTCTTCCGGTGCATATGAATGAGTCCTGACCAGAAGAACCACGGAAAAAATAGAGATAATCGCCGGATACGGATCAATGAGAGGCGCATATAATATCGATCCCCAAATTGACATGAGCCACGCAAATGCAATAACGATTCCTAGAAGCCATTTCAGCGCCAATCCGATTCTCACTCTAATATCGAGGTAATAAAGAATGCCTGCCAGTGTAATCAAGAAAAGAATAAGTGGACTGATCAGACTCCCAGCAAAAGGATAGGACAATCGACCCATGATCCACATCGCTATAAGTGCTGAGGAAAAACAGAGAATAGGAAACCAGATTTGGCGAACCTGCCATCGATTTCTGCTCGTCTCAAAAATGCCCCACGCAATAAGTAGGGTAATAATTTGACTCGGGACCGGATGAAGGAAATCAGTCAACTGCCCAAATGAGAACGCCAACCCAATGCCGTTGGCAAAGAGGTGAGAATACACACCCCATAAACCATAAAGAAGAGCATGAACAAGCGCGAGGACAGACAGAAAAGAGACCGCCCAGGTTGCCTTTTTCGAAATTTCAGGTCTCACACACTCTTTACCCTCATAGGTTTTTGGGGTATGGGCAAAAAGAAGCAGTACCGCCAGCATCACTGTATAGAAGACTGTCAGTACCCATGGGTTGACCACGTGGAGGTAAACCCACCCAATATTTCCTGCCAGAAATACGCCTGTCACTACACTCACAGGTCGCGAGCATCTGCGGCGACGTAACGCACTGTAGGCAAGTACGGTCAAACTCAGGGAGAGCACAAGCGCGCTCGGAACCTCAAGTGCCAGTGCAGAGAAGAATTCTTCCGGGAAAGGTGATGTGTCTGGGTAATCCTCACTAGTTCTTCCCACTCCCACGATTAATGCACATAAGGCGCTTGGCAGCCACAGTAGTCCCCCGATTATTGCGCTACGGGCCTCCACCATCTGCTTTATATAGAGCAATGCTAGAAAGGAAAAGAATGCAGCGCTATTTGCCACCAGGTAGATCAGTATTGGCGCCACAAAGTGGTTGAGTATTGCCAAGGAGTCGCCGCGTTTCTCCCCTAAGTAATAAGCCAAAGGAATATACGCCACCGCACCAGCGATAATCGCAGCAATAGCGCAGATTACACCGTTTTTCCTGGTGAGCAATGCAGTAAAGCGCACTTCCACTGCAGATCGGGCAGATATTTGCTTCTCAAGAGACATAATGCGCCTCTCTCGTTATCTACCAATGGATCGATCGAGTCCATTGTGCTTATTTTGTATTCCGTTATCCTCCCATAAGAAAGAGCGGGGCGCCAGAGATATCTGGCGCCCCGCTCAAAGGCTGGATCAACCGCAACTGGGTTTATGAATTCTGTGCCCCGCCCTCGTCAACTGATAATTCCTGCGATTCACCAGCGGATTCTTCACCGCGTTTCTTCGGTGTCGCATCAACTCCTGCTTCTTTACGTTGTTCAGGAGCAATTGGCGCGGGAGCTTCGGTGAGAGGATCAAATCCGCCACCGGACTTCGGGAATGCGATGACATCGCGAATGGATTCTGCCTTGGTCAGCAGGGCGACAATACGGTCCCACCCAAATGCGATTCCGCCGTGTGGTGGCGCGCCATATTTAAAGGCCCCTAAGAGGAAACCAAATTTCTCTTCAGCGGCTTCCTCGTCAATTCCCATGACTTTAAAGACACGCTCTTGCACATCAGCTCGGTGAATACGAATAGAACCACCGCCAATTTCATTGCCATTGCACACAATGTCATAGGCATAGGCCAAGGCATTGCCCGGATCTTCATCAAAGCGATCCAACCATTCGGGCTTTGGCGAAGTAAACGCATGGTGCACAGCGGTCCACGCTGAAGACCCCAAGGCCACGTCCCCTTCAGCTTCAGCCTCACCAGTAGGCTTGAACAAGGGCGCATCCACAACCCAGGTAAAGGCCCACGCGTCAGGATCAATCAACTCGCAGCGCTTGCCAATTTCCAGACGTGCTGCGCCCAGGAGTTCGCGCGCAGGGGTCGGCGCACCAGCAGCAAAGAAGACACAGTCTCCGGGGGCCGCTCCCACAGCTGCAGCCAGGCCCTGGCGTTCCTCTTCCGTAATATTCTTCGCCACGGGACCGCCCAAAGTCCCGTCCTCAGCGATTGTCACGTAGGCCAGACCTTTAGCTCCGCGAGCCTTTGCCCATTCCTGCCACTTGTCGAAAGTGCGGCGAGGCTGCGACCCGCCACCAGGCATCACCACGGCCCCCACATAGGGAGCTTGGAAGACCCGGAAGGTAGTATTCGCGAAGTACTCAGTCAGATCCACTAGCTCCAGACCGAAACGCAAATCTGGCTTATCAGAGCCATACTTTTCCATCGCATCGGCATAGGTCATCCGCGGCAGTGGCGTCGGCAAATCAACGTCAATCAGTGCCCAGACATTCTTCAGAACATCTTCCGCCACAGCAATCACGTCATCTTGCTCAACGAAACTCATCTCAATATCGAGCTGAGTGAACTCAGGTTGACGGTCAGCCCGGAAATCCTCATCGCGGTAGCAGCGGGCAATCTGGAAATAGCGTTCCATTCCGCCCACCATCAGCAGCTGTTTAAAGAGCTGAGGTGATTGGGGCAATGCATACCAGCAGCCGGGCGACAGGCGAGCTGGGACAATAAAGTCACGCGCCCCTTCGGGGGTGGAACGTGTCAGGGTTGGGGTTTCCACCTCAACAAAGTCATGCCCATAAAGGGTGTCGCGCGCGGCACGTGACACGGCTGAACGCAAACGCATCGCTTTTTGTGCGCTTTCACGGCGCAGGTCCAGGTAACGGTGACGCAGGCGGGTTTCTTCGCCAACATTGCCCGCATCTTCAGCGTGGGCAGACACTTGGAAGGGCAGCGGGGCGCTGGTGTTGAGGATCGTAATATCGTCACCCATGACCTCCACTGCGCCGGTAGCGAGATTAGCGTTCTCATTGCCTTCAGGGCGGGCGGCCACTTCACCGGTGACTTGAAGAACGAATTCACTGCGCAGATCGTGGGCGACACTTTCATCGCGAACCACCACCTGGACAATTCCGGTGGCATCGCGTAAATCAACAAAAACCACGCCTCCGTGGTCTCGGCGGCGATCGACCCACCCCGCCAGGGTGACAGTTTTTCCAATGGTGTCGGCACTGAGGGTGCCAATATCGTGTGTGCGCAGCATGAGCTGTCCTTTCGTCAGTGCCATCCGCGAGACGGGCGGCGGCATCAGCAATTCTACGGTGTTCCCTCTTTCGCTTACCTGCTGCACATGTGGATTGACATATTTAGGGTGAATATCTCGTAGGTGCGACAATAGGGGTTATGCCCCCAACCACTTCCCCATCGGAATACCCTGACTCCACTCCCCTATCTGGGTCAGATGGTGGCAGTAGTGATTCCGCAGACTCATCACCGCAGCTTGAAGATTCTGGCGCGAAGCCAGCGCATGTGCGCTGGTCTCCTTTAGAAATTGCCCTGATGGTGGGGGCGGTTCTGCTGATCACCATTAATGCCTTTGAGGCAATGGCAACCACCACGATTATGCCGAATGTGGTGGCAGATTTGGGGGCAGAATCGTGGTTTTCTGTGGCCAGCGGTGCGGCGCTTGCTGCGCAATTAACGGCGACAGTCATTGCCGGTGGATTATCGGATTCGCGGGGGCCAAGAATTGTCCTCATTGGGGGTACTGCTGTTTTTCTGGCCGGGGTGCTGATTTGTGCCACCGCGCCTCATATTGCGGTTTTTGTTGCGGGGCGTCTTATCCAAGGAGTGGGCGGTGGGCTGGTTATTGTTCCGTTATATGTTCTCACTGGCCTAGTGGGTGATCAATCCCATCGGCCAGCATTTTTTGCGGCCTTTTCCATGGCGTGGGTTTTACCGTCGATTGTTGGGCCGGCTTTAGCTGGCTGGATTACTACACAAGTCGGGTGGCGATGGGTTTTTGGCGGGATTCCACTTGTCGCTCTATTGGCGTGCATTCCTTTACTTCGTGTGCTCTACCAGATACCTGAGATTGAACGTCAGCCTGCAAGGAAGCTCGGATATTTAACGCTATTTGCTGGGGGCGCGGGTGCGGCAATCTTCCTTTTGCAGTTATCTGGAGCCCTGGAAGGCATTATTTCGTGGGCCTTAATTGGCGCTGGTTTTATTCTTCTTGGCATTACTTTGCCGCGTCTTCTCCCCGCGGGAACCCTGACTTTTCGGCAGGGCTTGCCCTCACTAGTTGCTACACGAGCATGGATGACAGGTGCGTTTACAGGCGCAACTGCGATTTTACCCCTGCTATTACAGCGGGTTCACGAATGGACTACTGAGAGCGCAGCTATTGCTGTCACAATTGGGTCGGTAGGGTGGTCTTTTGGGTCGCTCATACAATCACGCTTTAATTCTGAGCAGCTACGAGTTCGCTTACCTTTAATTGGGACAATTTTGGTGGCAGTTGGCCTTATTCCACTCTCCCTATTGCTGATAAAGAGTGCGCCTTTATGGCCTGTTCTTCTTGGGCTGATTATTGCCGCTTGCGGTATTGGCCTTGCGCACTCAAGTTTATCCGTACGTATTTTGGATGTGCTGCCACGTAATGAACACGGAAAAGGATCATCGTGGCTGCAGGTTGCTGATTCCGCGGGCGGAGCTGTCGAATTAGCGGCCACTTCGATTCTTTTGGGATTGTGGGCCCAGGTGGCCACTGATTCTATTGGTTTTACCTATATTCCGGCTCCGATTTTGGCGATACTTTTTGCGCTGGGTGCAGTTTTTGCTGCTTTCCGCGGTCTCGCTATTTCTTCATCAACGAGGGCGGAGCAAAGCCCTTGAGACACAGCGCTAGGGGCGACATTTTGGGGTGAGTAAACCCCAAAATGTCGCCCCTCCCACGTGGATTTATGCCACCTATTTAACGGCTAACGGCACTTAGCTGCGAGGACGCCCAAAACGACGCTCTGACCTACCGGAGTGCCCGTGGCGGTCTCCTGAGCGGCGGTCAAAAGAGGCCCGGTCTCGACGGTCCACCCCGCCCTCGTGATGATGACGCCCACCACGCTCACGGCGGTCACCATAGTCGCGACGATCTCCGCGCTCTCCGCGCCGGTCTGATCGGTCGAATCCTCCACGACGTTCTTTCCCGCCGCGATCACCAAAGTCGTCACGGTCATTGAATGAACGGTCGCGGCCACCACCGGGGCCTTCATCTTCACGGATCCGCAGGGCGCGGCCTTGAACGCGAGCTTTGGCAATGCGGGTCATGGCATCGGGCGCAATATCGCCAGAGATTTCCACCAACGAGAAGGTTGGGAAGATTTCAATATGGCCAATATCAGTGCCAGCAATACCGCCTTCACCGGTAATGGCGCCGACGATTGCGCCCGGCATTACGCGGTCTTTTTTGCCCACTTCAATACGGTAGCGGCGCCCCGAACCGCCCACTGCGCGGCCACCGCCACGGCGACGGGAACCATCACGGCCACCCTTCAACGGACGATCTTTATCGCGTCCGCCTTCAAATGTGGCGGCCACAAATTCGCCGGATTCATCGAGTTCTTCTTCGTGACGAATACGTCCCTCGCCACGGCGATCTTTCAGAATGCGCAAGGCGGGACCTTCATCTCCGACGGCTTGCGCTAAAAGTGCCGCTGCAATATCGGACGCCTCTAAATCAGTGGTGTCATGTATTTCGTCGAGAAGCGTTAAATAGAGATCAAGTCGGCCTCGTTCAATACGCGATCCCACATTGTCAAGAATACGACGGGCCCGGAATTCCGAAACGTGCGCGGGGGATGGGATTTGGACTTCTTCCATTGGTGTGCCGGTCAGGCGTTCAATACGGCGAAGTCGTGAATATTCCCGTGGGGTAAAGAATGTCAGTGAACGCCCTTCGCGTCCCGCACGACCGGTGCGTCCAATGCGGTGAACATAGGCTTCCGGTTCGCGGGGAACATCGAAATTCACCACTAGCCCAATGCGTTCCACATCGAGTCCGCGCGCGGCCACATCGGTGGCTACTAAAACGTCGAGCGAACCATTTTTTAGGCGCTCCACCATTCTTTCGCGTTCAGTCTGGGCAACGTCACCACTAATGCCAGCAGCACGGAATCCACGGCCCGCTAATTCCAGAGAAATTTCTTCGACGTCAACGCGGGTGCGCACAAAAACAATGGCAGCATCGGCGCGTTCTGATGCGGAATGCTGGGCACGAGTGGCCAGAACACGCGACAATGCGCCAATCTTATGCTTATAAGGAACCACCGCGTAGGTTTGATGAATGGTGTCCACCGTAGAGGATTCATCGGAGACCGCAATACGCAGCGGATTTGTCATATGGGTGGCTGCAATGCGTTCAATTGTTGCTGGCATTGTGGCTGAGAAAAGCGCGGTAAGACGCTCATCCGGAACCGTTTCGGTAATGGTTTCAACGTCTTCTGCGAAGCCCATTCGCAGCATTTCGTCAGCTTCATCAAGGACCAACATGCGCACTTGGGTCAGGTCCAAAGCGCCCTTTTCAATAAGGTCAATAATGCGGCCGGGAGTTCCCACAACAACCTGCGCGCCACGTTTTAACGCGCCAATTTGTGGGCCATAAGCAGAACCACCATAAACGGGGACAACAACCAGGTCTTGGGTGTGTGCCGCAAAGTTCTCAATGGCCACTGCTGACTGCATTGCTAATTCGCGAGTGGGCGCCAAAACTAATGCTTGAACGTGGAATTCTGCCGGGTCAACAATAGTAAGCAGGGGCAGACCGAAGGCCGCCGTTTTACCGGTTCCCGTTTGAGCAATACCCACCACGTCACGGCGTTCTAAAAGGGCAGGAATAGCTTCAGCCTGAATGGGAGTGGGGGTCACAAAACCCATTTCAGTGACGGCGCTTAACAGCACATCGGGCAAGTCGAGATCTGCGAAAGTCAGGCCGCTGTCGGAGTCCTCAGGAGCACCGTCGTCAGCCGAGTCTTCTGATTCAGGGTCAGTATCGGTGTCATCAAGGTCTGCGTTGTCATCCTGCTCGTCGAGCAGAGTTTCATCATCACCGTCATTGCGGTCAATCACATTGCCATTGTCTTCAACAACAGCAGGATTTACGCCTTCTGGAATGTCGTCTTCAAAAACAAGGTCGCCTACAGGGTCAATGCTCATGGTGGTCCTAGGGATCGAGAAAGGAACATCGAAACCGGGATCTATGCCGGCCGGGCCACAGGGGGCCTTCGGCGCGGCCCCATCACAACCACAACACTCCTCAGTTATCCTGGGAGTCATCACAGCAGGCAGCGCCTCATCGCAGGAAATAGCTTAATAGTGCGGCGATGAAAAATACCTATTCCTTGCCATGACATCTGTCACCGGAATGGGATGGAGAATCAGGGTTAAATCAGTGATCTCCCTCAGTGTATTTGTCGCAGGTCGGCGCATAGTCTGGAGACATGAACACAGCATCCCCGGCAAAGAAGCCCCACAGAGTCATGAAAATCGTTCTGTCAGTAATAGCCGTAACCCTGGTCGTTATTGTTGGCGGCCTCGTGTGGCTGGTCCATGCTTTTGGACCGAATTACGGTGTCTGGTTATTCCCGCCTTCCCCTAGTACGTATGGCAATAAGGTCTTAGAGATTCTCGATAGTGGCATTTACGCCAAAGGGGATGAATGGGCAAAAACCCGTGCCGAGGCGAAAACCCAGATCGATCAGGCGTCCTCTTTAGAGGAAGTCGATGAGATTCTCGTTGATGCGGTAAAAGTTGCTGGCGGCAAACATTCTTTTATCCTCAAGAATGAGGAGTTCACTCAGGTCTCCGAGGACAACACTCCCCCATCGTCGTCACTTGACGGCTGTATTCTTACGGTAAAGATGCCTGCGTTTATTGGTACTGCGGATCAGGGCCAGTCTTATGCCAATACTGTGGCTACTGCTTTAGATCGAGATGACCTGTGCGGCGTCATTGTTGATTTGCGTGAGAATGGTGGTGGAGATATGGGGCCTATGCTTGCCGGTTTAACTCCCCTACTCCCCGATGGTGTATCCACATCTTTTGTGAATACACAGGGCGGCGAATCTCCTGTCACCATTCAGGGTGGATCTGTCACCGGTGGCGGTACGCCAACCACAGTAGAAGTCAAGCGGGATTTGAATGTGCCGATTGCGATTTTGACCTCGGATAAAACAGGGTCTTCTGGCGAGCAAACTCTTCTCGCTTTCCGAGGAATGGAAAATGCTCGGGTTTTTGGCCAGCCCACTGCAGGATTTGCGTCCGTAAATCAGGGATTCCCTTTGCCAACAAATTCGGTGCTCTATTTAACCGTTGGGACAACGAAGGCACGTACTGGTGAGGCATTTGGGGAGACTCCGATTCCGCCCGATCAGGAAACCTCGTTAGAAGAAGCACCCCCGGTCGCTGCCCAGTGGATTAAGGATCAGCAGTAGTCCGTTGCTGTGTTCATGCCCCGTCCTCGTTATTTTCATTCACGAGGCCGGGGCTCCTCTTATTTAGAGAAGAGAATCGCCCGTATTTCTGCCCAGCGACGCGGAAATGGCGGCTGAGATTGTTTCTCTACATAGGCGGCTATTTCCTTTCCCCTTCCCCTGTAGTTATTGCGGGCGAAAACTTCAGGAAGGTCCTGCCAGCAGTAAATATTGTCGCCCTTTTCTAGGTAGCGCAGAAGGATCTGCATGATTTCTTCTGGTACATCACTTGGCGGAAATAAGCCGAGTGCTAATAGCGCTGCAGAATGTGCCTCCTCATCGTCCTGCGGGTTTGCAGCGTTGAGAATTTCCTGGGCGATATCTATTCGGCGACTTTGCTCCTCCGGATTTAACTCTTTTGGAGGTAGCATGCAGGCGTGGGAATCGAAGAGGTCAACCAACGTGGCAGCGGCCGCATCATCTTCCATAATCCGGACAACACATTCATCTGCAGTGGTAAAAGCTAGTCGTGCAGGCATCTGATCGTGGATATAGAAAAATACGAAGCCTGCTAGCGGCCCCGTATGGAAAATGCCCGCATAGTTTGATTCTTCATCGCACCAGAGAAAATCGGCAATAGATGCTACTTCTGGCGCCCATTGCTCGACGCCGTCAATATCTTCTGGTTCGCATGGTCGAATTTGCGTTTCTCGATCCGGATGCTTGACGCACCATTGCTGGAATCGTTCCACAGCGGATTCATGTGTCATACCCAGTCCTTAAGCAATATCTCGAAGGTAATCAGCAGCGTCGATGAGGTCTTGCTGGCCGGTGGATTCCATTTCTTTGAGGTGGTCGTTCCAGTCTCTAATGTATTCAGGGGCTCGGGTAGCCAGAATATGAATAAACAAGCCTTCAGAGGTACCTGCTATTTCCGCCCTGGCATTCTCATAATCAAACTGAGCCAGGAGCGCAAGAAGATATTCCCGCGTCCGTTTATCATCTGCTTCCCGGTACCATTTCCACAGTGAAGCCAAGTATTTCGGATCAAGATTCTCAATCCCACCAGCCATTTGGAGCGAATACAATAAGAGAAAAGCATTAGGACTCCGTTCGATATATTCCCCAAGGCGCCAAAAAATCTCATCCTGATCCAAACGTGGCCGCCGCCAGGACTTCACCACATCACCGCCAAGAATCCCATCAAGCCACCCCTCATACCACGAAAGAAAATCAGGGGCTACCACCATGGGAGGGCTAGTCCGCCACACGTCATAGTTGCTATTCGATTCAATAATTGCCCCTCGTAGCGGCCCGCTCATTATGAGTCCCGTAAAGTCCGTACAGCCACCATAAGCCACTGGCAATATTCCACAATGCATCCGTTTGTAGAGCGCGTCATACTCTTCATCGCCTAGTTCATCCATGACTTCATTAGGCAAATCGACAGTTTGACGCCATTGCTCATCAGACAGCATCCCCACTGTCGCGACTTCTTTGAGCGATAGCAAATCTTCAACTGCCGCGCTTTGATCTTCAGAGCCTAATTGATAGATCCCATATCTCGGACCGCCCGCTAACCCCTTGAGCCAATGTTTTCCCTTATTGCCACCCGCATGGCCGATTCGAGTTAAGAAAAGAAGGTATTCGTCTGGCAGACGTATGTCATGTTCAGTCTCAAAAGCACGAACCTTGTCCAGGGAAATCGGATCACCCAGAATATAGTCATGGGAATCCGCGCCGAAAATCTCCCGCAGATAATCCACTAAGCGCACAACGCCAAGTTTGCGCTTAATACGCTCGACTTGCGAAGCGCAATCCAGTAAATAGCGTGCCATGTAATTACTCTTCCTCCCAATGTTATGGGTCTATCGGGAGTGCGTAGCGGAGGCGCTTGCTGCCAATGAATCGGCGTTTTCTCTTAGGAACCATGCGGCGTCAATCAGGTCTTGACAGCCACTGCTTTCCATTTCTTTGAGGCGGTCGTTCCAGTCGTTAATATGCTCGGGCGCTCGGGTGGCCAGAATGTGAATAAACAATCCATCACACGCGCCCTCAATCTCAGTTTTCGCATTCTCATAATCAAATTGGGCAAGCAGCGCTAAAAGCCATTCCCTTGAGCGTTCGTCATTCGCCTCCCGATACCAATGCCACAACGAATCCCTGTTTTCCGGATCGAGATTCTCTATCCCACCGGCCATTCGGTGAGCAAGTGATGAATGAGTAGCAATAGTGCCCTGCTCGGCATATTCACTAAGACGCCGAAAAACCTCGTCCTGATCCAGGCGTGGCTGCATCCATGACTTCACCACGCCACCATCAAGAATCCCATCCAGCCACTCTTCATACCAGGAAAGAAAATCATTGCCAATGATGTTTGGCGCAGTTGGAATATCGTAGCAGTCCGTATTTGAAGAAATAATGGCTCCTCGCGCTGTTCCCGTGACAATTAGGCCATAGAAGTCACTACCTCCCCCATATACAACTGGAAGAATCCCATAATGGCTCTTCCTACGTAGGCTTTCCCATTCGTCATCATCACAGGCATCTAAAGGAGCAAAAAGCTCCTGCCATTCCTCATCAGAGACCACACCAATACACGATGTTTCATGCAGACAATTCCGGTCTGTAAGCATTCCCCATTGATAACCTGTGTCTAGAGGAAAAAGCCCATACTTCGGTCCTGCGTCTCCAATATCTTCCTCTGAGCCTTCTGAAACGGCGAATTGAGGATGTCCAATCTCGGTCAGAAAAACAACATATTCCTCAGGGAGCGTCACTTTGTGGTCTGCTTCAAATTTGCGGATCCGCTCTATTGCAATCGGTTCTCCTAATACATAGTTATGGGAATCTGCGCCGAACACCTCGCGCAGATAATCCGCTAGTCGCGCAACACCAAGTTTGCGGCGAATACGCTCGACTGGCGATGCACACTCTCTGAATTTTGCGGTCATACCCCAAGGCTAGTTGGCGAGGTCGCACTAGTACCCGTCCTCAAGGTCGCAAAGCTGATACCTGCAGTCAACAAGCGCTGTCTGCACAGTCCAATGTCTGTTTCAGCACCTGGTCTAGCCAGGATTCATACCAGGACAGGAAATCGCCGGCAATAATGCGGGAAAGTCTTGGCTGAGCAAACTCATCGGGATCAATCTCAACCACCGCTCCCTTGTGTTCGCCACTGCAAACCAGGACATAGAATTCGTCGCATTCGCCGGGTGCCATGGGTACTATTCCATGGCGTGCCTCAGGATTTGAGCAGTCATTATCGCCACTATCCAGGTGCTCGCGGAGAACCTCTAGTTGCTCACTCTCCAGATTCTCTATTTCCAGCCACTGCGCTTCAGATCCGAGGGAGTACACCCCGCGTCCGGGTCCCGCGCCAACCTGATCCAACCAATGGCCAGGACGAGCAGGTCCGCCATTTCCTACCTGAGTCACGAATGCTCTGTAGCCATCTGGCAAGGTCAGCCCATAGTGTGACTCCCACTGCCGGATATCGTCCTCTGCAAGCGGCGGTTCTAAAAGGTAATCATGAACGCACGCCCAACCACATTTTCGGTGGGGATCCGCTAAACGTATGTCCTCAAGTTTACGGCGAATACGCTGGATTTGTGATGGACTGTCTGCTAAATATGCTGACATTTGATTGCTTTCCCTCCAGCGTTATGGGCTTATCAGGAACGCGTAGCGGAGGCGCTTGCTGCCAATGAATCAGCGTTTTCTCTTAGGAACCATGCGGCATCAATCAGGTCTTGGCGGCCGATGGCTTCCATTTCCCGCAGGCGATCATCCCAATCAGCAATATGTTGAGGAGCGCGAGTAGCGAGAATATGAATCAGGAACTCGTCAGACACCCCCTGAATCTCTGCTCTGGCTCTCTCATAATCGAATTCAGAGAGAAGACCGAGCATCTGTTCTCGCAGGTAATCATCTCTTTCAGCCTGATACCAATGCCACAGGGAACGTAAGCGTTGCCTTTTCGCTTCCCCTACGTGCTGACCCAAAGGAGCGCTACTTGCGGCCGCCTGCATATTGTCGGTGAGCGGGAGATGATTGGCTAGTTCCGACTTTATAAAGTTCTTCCGCTGCCAGGAGTTGCGTACACCAGATAGAAGAATGTCATCCAACCACGATTCATACCACGAGAGAAAGTCACTACCCACCACGGACGGCGGACCGTCAAGGAACGTATGCTCACCATTGCTGTCAACAATGACACCACATGAAGGTCCGTTGATAATCAGACCGTAGAAGTCAGTGCAACCCCCATAAGCAATTGGCAATGTCCCATAATGGATCTTCTCCCATAAAGCATCCCAAGTATCTGGATCCGCGGAATAATCCATTTCATCCAGGGGAGCAAAGGTACTGCGCCATTCTTCGTCTGACAGCACACCAACTGTAGCCATCTGCTGTAGGTCCTTGAAGTCCTCCGTTTCTTCCCTTTGCTGTTCCAAAGCGAAAGGGTATATCCCATAACCCGGGCCCGCGCCCAACCCATTAGCCCAATGACCAGGCTTAATGAATTTTCCGCCGTTTCCTACTTCGGTAAGAAAAAGAACGTACTCGTCAGGCAATGTCACCTCATATTCAGCCTCAAAAGTGCGTACTTCAGACAAGGAAATTGGATCACCCAAAATATAGTCATGGGAATCCGCACCGGAAGCCTCCCGTAGATAATCCACTAATCGCACAACGCCAAGTTTGCGGCGAATACGCTCCACCTGCGTATGAGACTCTTCCAGGTAAATCGTCATTTGCCCCTACTCCTCAATTCGACACACCTGGCACAAAATCATGCTGATATTCGGTCTATATATGGCCAGAAATGAATATTCCCTTCCGTATCTGTCGCCACAAGAAACGTAGTTCCATGAGGATTTTGCCAGGTGGCAACCGAGGTAATGAACCCTTCGTTGATAAGTGGCAGAGTAAAACGATGTTCGCCTTCTTGGTCCCACAAATCGATCGTGCCATCTTCGCCTCCAGTGACGATAATGCCAGTCTGATCCGCCGTGCGGAAGAAGTGGAGGGCGAAGAGTTCCTCATCCTGGACCCGGTGGGGCCACCCATGTCGATTTTTATTGGCGATATCCCATATTTCCAAGTGTCCTGAACGGAAACCTAGCGCGAGTTTAGGATTTCCAGACGTGTCTTCTAACGAGGTAATCCCTGTACACCAAGGATCAACGGATTTGAGTTTCCCGACCATTTGCATCGTGTGAAGATCAACAAGGCGCACTTCCGCTTCATGTCTTTTACGCGGCAGCCACACAAGGTGAGTGACAACAGCAAGAAAGGTATTTCCCTCGGCATCACTAAAGACCGTGGCCGGCGAGTTTTGATGAGCTCCCAGGTGCGGAACCTGATCCACTACTTCTCCTGTCACAGGATCCGCAATTAGAACTTTTCCGCCGTAGAGTGTGAAAAGCAGGAGCGGTTGCCCGTCTAGCAAAAAGGGTGCTAGCGAAAAAATAGTTCCAAGGTCGGAGGCTATTGGCTGCCCAATTTTCTGTCCGGAAATAGGTTCTTCTAGCCATATTTCCTGGCCACGGGATATGACCAGATAGTTCGTATCATCGATCCACATTGAGGCAATCTTCAAATGGTCATCATCCGTCCCGAAGGGGAGAATAATTTCCTGCTTTCCAATTTCCTCGGCAGCATATCTCTCCATAGTGGGTTCTTGCACTAGTAATGCACGTGCATATGGAAAGCTAAACATGAAGCGTGTCCTCTTAGTCGCATCCGCAATAAGTCCTCTGAAGCCACACGGCGTCAATCAGGTCTTGGCGTCCACTCGATTCCATTTCCTTGAGACGATCTTCCCAATCACCAATATGTTGAGGAGCGCGAGTGGCGAAAATATGAATCAGCAACCCATCACAGGCACCCTGAATCTCGGTTTTCGCATTCTCATAATCGAACTGGGCGAGGAGCGCTAAAAGGTATTCCCTCGTGCGTTCATCATTTGCCTCCCGATACCACTGCCATAGGGAAGGCACATACTTTGGTTTGATTCTCTTGATCGCACCGGCCATTCTTGCGCTCGATGCAATACGCCCCTTATCGACATTTTCGGCGAGGCGAGAGAATATTTCCTTCTGCTTCAACGAATAGCGTGAACGCGATCTACGGACTCCACCTTGAAGGATCTCATCTAGCCATCCTTCATACCAGGATAAGAAGTCACTCCCGACAGTTTTCGGGGGACCATCAGGAAATTCATATTCACCATGACTGTCGACAATGGCCCCACATTGGGGCCCGTTGAGAATCAAGCCGTAGAAGTCACTGCAGCCCCCGTAGGCAACCGGCAAAGTCCCATAATGGATCTTCTCCCATAGGGCATCCCAAGATTCAGGATCCTCGGAATAATCCATCTCTTCTAGTGGCCCAAAAGTTCGTGCCCATTCCTCATTACTTATCGAACCGACTAGAGCGTCCTTCCGAATGTGTGAAAGGTCGTCAAGTTCCCCAATTTGCGCCTGTGACCCTAGTGGGTACAGACCATATTTCGGCCCAGCTGACATGCTGTCCACCCATCGTCCGGGTCGAGACAAGCCAGAATGTCCAATCTGCGTAAGGAATGCAACATATGCCTCGGGCAGGGTCACCTCGTATTCCTCTTCGAAGTGGCGAATCTGTTCTATTGATAGCGGCTCACCCAGAACATAATCATGGGAATCCGCGCCAGAGATCTCGCGCAGATGATCAACCAGGCGCACGACGGCGAGTTTACGTTGGATGCGTTCTATCTGTGAGGCGCAATTCCCTAGGGTTTCAGTCATGGATCCACCCTACTGAGTGCACAGTGCCATTAATAGCGATGTCGCAAAGCTGGTACCTACACCGTCACAGAAGGCTTTCATGGACGATTGGCGTTAAGGCGAGTGGTCACCCGCTCACTCATTTGCTGGTATTCCTATGGAACCGCTCTGTTGGACGGACGCAGTCTTATTCCTTTCCAGGGCAGCAAGATAGCGAACCTTGGAAGACTGGGCATCCCACAAAGCACGCAGCTCCTCTTCATATGGCGGCTCAGGCTTGTATTGATCGATGTGCACCTTCACAAGATACCCATCAACAACACCCATAGCACGGGCAGTAGAGCGGATTCTTAGACCTTCTTGTGGGACAGGGGCCGACGGGGGCACATCAACTCCAGGAATAGACCAAGCAACAGCACGGTATGCCACCACACTCTGACCAAAATCCAATGGATACATCCGCCAATCAGAAGTAATTCCTTCCTTCTCCTCTGCGGCTTTGCGCCCCAAAAGACACAGATCCCCATGTAAACGCTGGGCAGCCTCCTTCATCTGCATCTCATACTCCTCAGGCGAACTCTTATTGAACACGCCCAGAGTGAACCAACGATCACTCTGCGTAAAATACGCTACATTACTGTACTCCCACGAAAAAGAACTCCACAGATCCTTCTCAGGGCCACAAATAGTCAGCTCAGAATTATGCACGCTGTCGTCCAACACGCCATTCCCGCCAAGAGCCTCCTCCAACGTTAATAGCTCAGGACGAAAGTTCACATCCGCCACATTCCGATGCACACGCCCATCAGAACAGGCAGAAAGGAACAGCGCTGCAATCAAAAAGGGAACACACAGAGCCAGCCTGCAAAAATCATTCACCGAAATCGCTCGTGGCAACGCCGCCGCCCGCCCCATGCTCATCTGCCAATCGGCCGACATTGGCGCACGAAGTCGCGTGCACTGCCGTCGTCAAAGGAAATCTCTGTCACAAAAACTCAACTCCCCTCTTTAGGCCTCCCTCGTGCCTCCGCTCATATTAGCGTAAGAAACCAAACTTTTCGGCTTTGTCCACAACTTGGATGCACTCCACTGCGTGCTACGCCCCACCAGGCACCAATAACAACGGGCGCCAGGCATCCTGCCCAGCGCCCACTCGCCGCTATTTCCGCCGCATACTCGACATCAACTCAATCACTCTCCCCTGCCGTTTCTCTTCTTCCATTAACGGCGCCACAACCGTCTCAGTCACGGCAGCGCGCACCGCATCGCGCAGTCGCTTGGCCGCCAGGCGTTTGCGCCGTCCGGCCCCCGCCCTCGCACACACCCAAGAAATGCAGGCAATGACAACGCCAGCTGCCAATCCGCCCAATAACAACCAGGTGGGCAATGGCAATCCGTTCACTGGGAAAACTGGTAGTTCAAGCAGCAAATATGCCTGGGCCGCCAATCGGGCAGCAAGCCAACCGCCACCCACCAGCGCCACCAACCACGCAAGAATCTGCAATAGGTTCGATGCCAGCCACCACCCGGGCGCACGCCCCATATTCAAATCTGTGCGTGCAATGGCCAAATCCGTTTTATCGGGCACATCGCCAGCTCCTCGCCGAGCGATCTCGCGCATTTTCCGCACCCAAATATCTGGCCGGCCTCGCACCGCCGAATCAACGCTGCGACGAATACCCGTCGAAACCTGCGCTAAAGCCGTTGTCCCCATTGTTTCCACGCTGGACACTGATTGCCCAGCCCCTGCAGCAGAACCGGAGCCACCCCCGCCAAGATGGCGGCGCACCAAGGGGTCACTACGCAATGCCGCAATCCACCGCAGCGGCAACCAGCCCGCCGCTAAACGATGCCGATGCATATAGGCCCGTCCAGTATCGGCAGCAATCGCCTCAACACCTGCCCCTTGGGCAACCACACCCACCAGGGCATCGGTCAGTTCTTTTTCCTTTAAGGTTCCCGTCTCCGGGCTTAAACCAAGTTCGCCGGCCACCATCGAGCAGGCATGGTCGAGTTCGCCCTGGAGGCGCAGATGCTCAGCACGGACCTGTTCGGCATGGTGCGCAATGGCCTCACGCAAATCCGCAACGCCTTCACCCGTTTTCGACGACACTAGATGAATCGGCACGCCACGGACACCATCGCGCTCTAATTTCGACTGCAAATCGGCCGCAATCTCGCCGCGCACCATTTCCGGCAATAAATCCACCTGGGATAACACCACACGCGTTGCCCGCGCGGCATCAACTAAAGGCGCAATCCACTGCGAATGAATCACATTGTCCGCATATTTCTGCGGATCTAAAACCCACACAATTAAATCAACGCGCTGCGCCAGTTTCCGGGTTAATTCCCTATTGTCCATACTGCGTGAATCAATATCAGGCAGATCTAAAACAATAAGACCCTCAGGCAGAACATCGGGATTCGGCGGAATAACGCGACTATCGACTCCCACCCAATTGAGAATCTCCGAAGCGGCCTCTTCATCACGCAAAGCGGCCAAAGCTTTACGCGTTGTCGGCCGTAAAACATCAACATGGGCTAAATCGGCGCCCACTAACGCATTAAAAAGCGAGGACTTACCCGACCCAGTGGCACCGACTAAAGCAATCACCACTTGGCCTAAGCCCAATAGATTCCTGTTTTCGCAGCGATACAGGACATCGGCCACACCATCTTGAAGATTCGCCGAAGCATCATCTCCTAAAAGAGTCATGACCTCCGCTAAAACATCGACGCGCTCTTTAGGATTCATTGTCACAGCCCCCATTGGCCGCGCACCTCCTGCACAATATCGCGCAAATGCGCGGGGTTGCTCACCTCAGGCAGACGCTCGCGCATCGGAGCAATAGATTCTGCCAGAACATCGCTGACCCCATCAATCAGGGCCTCGTGTGCTCTCTTTGCCATTGTACGCACTGACTGGTCACCAAAAACAGCTTCCAGCACTTTTTGGGCAACAACGGCAGAGGCGCCTGAAATCCCTACATCAACGCCTGTCAGCCCACCAGTGGAGGCAAAAACCGCAATAATCAGCGCAACAGAAACCACATTGACGCCAATAGCGGCAATCCGCGCATTGGAACGCTTTTCGGCGCCCTCATTGCGCACCATCTCCAGCAAGTCCCGTTGCCATTGGCGAGTCAGCCCAATAGCGGCCTGCTCCATTGCCGCCTCATCAACGGGAGGAAGAGCGCGCACAATGGGCGCCACCGCAGGCATCAGCCTCCACGTTGCTTCAGCTTCCTCCCGCACGCGCACAAGTTCTTCATGAATGAGAGCAGCCAGGCCCGCTTGCAGGGCATCCTCAACAGGAGCTACAGGGGCAGGTTTTCCGCGGAAAAAGGCAGTAATCCGGTCACGGAGCTGACCCACAAAACGCCCAATGTCACGCGTAAAATCAGCGGCGCCAACAACGTCTTGCCAGCGCGCTAAGACTTCGCCACGCAACAGCGACCCGTCTGCTGTGGCCAGTTTCAGACGCGCCAGAGCATCCTCCACTTCCTTATCCAGGACGGACTCAGCCTCACCACGCACCTCGGCGGCTTCCTCCAAGGCAGCACTCACCTGGTCAGCAGAATCGAGAACTTCTTTCAGCGATCCACCCAGCGCTTTCAAGGCAATCCCAGCGCGCTGAGCCGCATCGGCAGCCAGGCCCTCCAACCAGACACGTACCTGGCCAAAGGCAGCCTCAGGCAAAAGCCCATCGGCCAAATCCTGTTCGCCAATAATAAAAACAGGAGCGCCGCCCAATCCGTCGGAAGCCAATAGGCGCCGCAAATCTTCACCAATGGCTTCTTCCGCGCCTGCAGGCACGCGGTTCAACACAATACCCACCAGCACGCCGCGCCTGGCTGCTTCACGAAGAAGTTCCCAGGGCACAGCATCGGCATAGCGCGCCGCAGTGGTGACAAAAAGCCATAAGTCTGCCGCATCCAGAAGTTGGCGCGACAGTGCCCGATTCTGCTCCGATACGGAATCAATATCAGGAGAATCGAGGACCGCCATTCCCGCGGGAATATGCGTATTCGGGCGGACTTCGAGTTCGCTGGTTGTCCCCGTGCCAGCCGGGGTGGGCGCAGCATCGCCCTCAACATGCACGCGGGCAAGCCCCTGCAGAATGCGTGTATCGCTAAACCAGTGGGCATCGTTGGGATGATGAACGAGGACGGGGCGCCGAGTTGTTGGACGCACTGGTGACGAGGCAGAAATCGACCGACCCAGTAACGAGTTCAACAGCGTGGATTTACCCGCGCCAGTGGACCCACCAATCACCGTCAACAACGGTGATTCGAGGGAATCCACCCTGGCACGAATATGGTCATTCAGCCGCCTCAGTGCCCGTAAACGCTGGCCTTCGGCCTCGCTACTTCGCGGGGTTTGTAAGGCAAGACGGGACTCCTCTAATGCCTGACCAAGGACATCAAGCGAGGAATGGGGATCCAATTGCGCCATTTATGCCTCAATATGAATTTCAGGAGTCAAGTCGCTTGCTGGTGGCATCCACGTATTGACGTCAGCATCAACCTGCTCGCCACTGCGAATATCTTTCACTGTGTGGCTATTACCATCCTCACCGGGGAACCACACCCACGGTATTCCGCGTTTATCCGCAAACTTGATTTGCTTACCGAATTTCGCAGCAGTCGGCGCAATATCGGTGGGAATGCCCCGCCCTCGTAAAATGGCAGCAATATCGTCGCTAAGGTGGCGCTGATCTTCATTTGTCACCGCCACTAAAACAGCGGTCGGAACTTTGCGCGACGCACGCACCATAGGAGCCGACAGCATTCGCGACACTAAACGCGATACGCCAATCGATAATCCCACTCCCGGGTAGGTCCTTTTACCGTCAGTCGCCAATGAATCATAACGGCCACCAGAACAAATCGACCCTAAATCTTCGTGCCCCTCAATGACCGTTTCATAGACCGACCCCGTGTAGTAGTCCAGGCCGCGCGCAATCTTTAAGTCAGCAACAATGGCCCCGGGAAGACGCTTATTTCCTGCCTCAACGAGAGCACACAACTGGTCGAGGCCCTCTTCCAGCAGATCGCCAGAAACGCCCAGCGCCATCACATCGGCCCGCAATTGCTCCGCATCCGCCCCGCGAATAGCGGCCATAGCCAGCAAAGTATCGGCTGCCTGACCGTCAATGCCATTTTCCGCTAATTCCGCGCGCACCCCATCGGCGCCAATCTTGTCGAGTTTATCCAGGCCCCGCAGTGCAGCCTCAACGTCAGTCACGCCAAGAGATTCGCACACTCCCTGCACGACTTTACGGTTATTGACCAATACGGTTGCCCGTGGAATAGGCAGCCCAGCTAAGGCTTCGGCCATTACCAGTGCCACTTCAACCTCATAGTGGAAGGGAAGTTCCCCCATTCCCACAACGTCAATATCAGCCTGAGTAAATTCCCTAAAACGCCCATCTTGGGGACGCTCTCCACGCCATACTTTCTGAATCTGATAGCGCTTAAAGGGGAAATCTAATTCAGCTGCATTCTCAATGACATAACGCGCAAAAGGCACCGTTAAATCAAAGTGCAACCCCATTTTGCGTTCTTTCGATGAACGCCGCTCACCCTCTTTGACAGCCTGAAGACGATCCAGAACATAAACCTCTTTCGAGGTTTCACCCTTGGCTTCTAATTGTTCCAGGGTTTCAACTGCGCGCGTCTCAATCCCAGCAAACCCATGAAGCTCAAAAACCCGGCGAAGGTGGTCAAGAACAGACTGCTCAACAATTCGACCTTGCGGAAGCCACTCGGGAAAACCGGAAAGAGATGTACGTGCCATAGGCAGAATTATCCCATGCGGGGCGAAGGTGCGAGACCACTTCGGTCCCACTCCCCCGCCCCGCAGTGGATAAGTGCCTAACCAATGCGCATAGCGCGAATCAAGTAGGGATTGCTCTCAATTTCACGGGCCAATGTGGTCAGTGGCCCATGCCCAGGAATTACCCGGGTCTGCGGGTCCACTGCATTAGCAATGGTGCGCAAGGAATGCCGCATATGGGTTTCATCCCCACCTGGCAAATCAGTGCGCCCCACCGAACCAGCGAAAAGAACATCCCCAGACAGCGCCCAGGGCGCTGGCAATTCGGAGGAATACTCAACGGTGCCATCAACCACAATCTCCACCGGAGAATGGAAAAGGAAAACCGCTGACCCCTCGGTATGTCCGGGAGCTGGCACCATTTTCATCCACGCTCCGGGGATAATCTCCACCGACCCTGCAGGCACATCCCGCAGATCCTCAGGAATACGCCATGGCGGCAAATCCACCCCAGGCGGGTTGGTCACCCTACCCATAGGGTCATCCATCCGGTACCGGTCCGGGCCGGGCAGCCAGCACGGCACGTCATTCCATGAGGCCACCTCAGCGGCCTCCCAGACGTGATCAGGATGCCCGTGGGTCAGCAGCACGCCCGCAAGGGTGGCGCCTTGCTGATCCAGAGCAGCCTTGATCTTATCCGTGATACCTGCAGATGGGTCGATCACAAGGGCAGGCTGGCCCGCTCCTTGTGTCGCGACCACACAATTCGCCCCGTAATAGGGGGAAGGAATAACTTCTAAGCGCATGTCATTCCATGGACGAGCGAATCTGCTCTAGCCAGGCAGTCTTGGTGGTTAAAGCATCTTCGAGATCCTTGGCCTTCTTGGCATTGCCCGCAGCCTGCGCCGCTTCAAGATCCGCCTTGAGCTGGGCAAGCTGATCTTCCAATTGGCCGAGCATTCCCTGAGCGCGTGCACGAGTTTCAGGATTGGTGCGCTTCCATTCCTTATCTTCGGCGGCGCGGATCGCAGATTCGACTGCGCGCATACGCTGGTCAATCCGGGAATGGTCCGCATTGGGAACGCGACCAATCGCATCCCACTTTTCCTGCACCGCACGAAGAGCCTTTCGGGCAGCCTGCAAATCCGTCACAGGAAGGATCTTTTCGGCTTCTTCAAGAAGAGCTTCTTTCGCGACGAGATTCTCTTTATATTCGGCGTCAGTGGCCAGGTCTTTTGCTCGGCGCGCATCAAAGAAAACCTGCTGAGCAGCGCGGAAACGTGCCCACAGGGCATCGTCTTCCTTACGGGAAGCACGAGGCGCAGCCTTCCAGCGTTCCATCAAGGCGCGGTAAGCGGCCGATGTTGGGCCCCAATCGGTTGAGGTCTGGAGGGCCTCAGCTTCAGCAATGAGCTGTTCTTTCACACGCTTCGCATCGCTCTGAGCCTGGTCAAGGGCTGAGAAGAATTGGCGGCGCTGGCGGTCAAATTGGGTACGAGCCGCAGAAAAACGCTTCCACAAACCATCTTCAACGGCCTTTTCCAGGCGGGGTCCGCGGCGTTGCAGGGCCTTCCACTGCTCAAGAAGGTCACGCAGGGTCTGGCCGGATTGCTTCCAGTGAATCTTCTGCGGATCCAAAGCAACAATTTCTTCGGCCTGTTCAACCAATGCCGTGCGCTCAGCTAAAGCAGCTTCTTTGGCCTGGCGACGCTCTTCGCGGGAAGCTTCCTTACGTTCTTCAGCGCGTTTAGCGGCCTCATCAACGCGCGCACGCAATGCGGGCAGATCACCAATCACCTTGGGCTCGACAACGCTTTCGCGAATGCTGGCCAAAGTGGAGTCAATATCCTTTGGCGACAGGGTGGGAAGGCGATCCTCGAAGAGTTTCACTGTGGCTTCGAGGTCTTCAAAGCGACGCACATATAGTGCCAATGGGTCTTCAGGCAGGCCTTCAGGGAATGCAGCAACAAGGCGTTCAGTGCCATTGTCAATGACGAAGATATTTCCTTCGTCATCAATGCGGGCAAATTCCGAGGTTGTTGGCCCGTTGACGAGGGCGGGGCTGCTGCCTTCATCACCGCTAGCAGCTGGCGTAGCAGTTTCTTCACTCCCAGATGGATTCTGGGGTTCGTTTTCGGGACTGGTTTCCCCTTGGGATGGTGCGGCCTGTTCAGCGGAAGTGGTGCTGTCAGATGTAGGAGCCAACGTGCTATCACCAGTTGGCGTACCTGACGCTGATACCTGGGACTGGGTTGCCTCAGGTGTGGGCGTCTCGGCGGCGCCGGTGGTGGGCTCTACGGAAGGGGTGTCGGGTGTGGGCGTCTCGGTCACGATCGTCCTTCAATGGGAGTGAGGCCCGGAGGCCTGTGCGCGGTGTGCACCGGTGTGCACCTTTGTGCCACCTTGTGGCACATCTCCCATACTACGTCTATAGGGCCCAGGTATCGAACCGCAGTTCCACGCTCTGAGCAATCGTTAAACGTTCGAGACCTCCGAGCGCCTAGGTGCAGTCCCTGTCAGACGTACCGCATCGAAGACCCCATCAACCCTCCGCAAGGCTGAGAGCACGGCATTTAGGTGTCCCATATCAGCCAATTCAAAGGAGAATCGGGCGCTAGCAATTTGGTCGCGTGAGGTCGCCGTTGTGGCGGAAAGAATATTCACCCGATAGTCCGACAGGGTTCTGGTCAGGTCCGAAAGCAAACCTGGTCGGTCTAGTGCGCGGGTTTCAATCTGCACCAGATATTGGGCGCCCACCGTCCCCGCATTCCATTCGACTTCGGTAAAACGCTCGGGTTGTTCTTCGGTTAAGCGCAGAGCGTTTTGGCAGGCACTACGGTGGACAGATACGCCTTGACCTCGAGTAATAAACCCAACAATGTCATCTCCGGGCACAGGCGTACAACACCTGGCCAGTTTGACCCAGACCTCATTTGAGGTCATTCCGGTCACCGAAACCGCCGAATCTGCTGATGCAGTGCGAACTTTGGGGGCACCGGGCAAAACACCTTCAGCTAGTGTTTCTTCAGTGCCATCACCGCCACCCAAATTGTCTACTAACTTAGACACCACATTTTGGGCAGAGACATGATTTTCGCCCACTGCGGCGTACATAGCAGAGACATCTGGCAGGCCCAGGGCGTGGGCCACCGACATGAGAGACCCGTGATTCATCAGGCGCTGCAAAGGCAGATTCTGCTTACGCATTGCCCGAGCCAAGTGTTCTTTACCTGTCTCAATGGCCTCTTCACGGCGTTCTTTAGAGAACCAGGATTTGATTTTTGACCGCGCCCGAGGTGAGGCCACAAAAGCCAGCCAATCGCGTGAGGGCCCCGCTTTATCGGATTTGGATGTGACAACTTCCACCGATTCGCCAGATTCCAATTTGGTATCGAGAGACACGAGGCGGCCATTGACTTTGGCGCCCACCGTCCGGTGCCCGACTTCAGTGTGTACCGCGTAGGCAAAATCAACGGGGGTTGAACCAGCAGGAAGAGCAATGACTTCTCCGCGAGGAGTAAAGACATACACTTCGTCGCCGGCGATCTCATAGCGCAATGCGTCAAGAAACTCTTCTGGATCGCCTGTTTCGCGTTCCATTTCCACCAATGCCCGGAGCCAGTTCATTTGCTCATCGGCGCTCATTCGGTCGCCATCAGCGGAGGTGGCATTCGGGTTTTGCTTGTATTTCCAGTGGGCAGCAACGCCGTGTTCTGCCCGCTCATGCATTTCAAAAGTGCGGATCTGGATTTCGACAGGTTTACCGCCCGGCCCAACCACGGTGGTATGCAGCGATTGGTAGAGATTGAATTTGGGCATCGCAATATAGTCTTTAAAACGGCCTGGAATAGGATTCCAACGGCCGTGCAGCGCGCCCAAAACGGCATAACAGTCTTTCACGGATTCGACGAGGACCCGCACCGCTACCAGGTCGAAAATCTCGTCGAAGGCTTTACCGCGAACAATCATCTTCTGGTAAATCGAATAGTGATTCTTCGGGCGGCCACTCACTGTTCCTTTTGTGCCCGAGCGGCGTAAATCCTCTTCGATAAGGCCAATAACATCACGCAGATAGGGGGTGCGCTCTGGTGCGCGTTCGGTGACAAGCCGGTCAATCTCGGCGTAAATCTCGGGGTAGAGGGTGCGGAAAGAGAGTTCTTCCAGCTCCCACTTGATCATATTCATCCCCAGTCGGTGAGCCAGGGGGGCATAAATCTCTAGGGTTTCTTGCGCCTTACGTTTTGCCGATTCAGCAGGAACGAATTTCCATGTCCGCGCATTATGAAGACGATCGCCAAGTTTAATCAGCAGCACCCGAATATCGCGGCTCATCGCCACAATCATTTTGCGCAGGGTTTCCGAATGGGCGGCTGCGCCGTAACGCACTTTATCGAGTTTGGTCACGCCATCAACAAGTTGGGCAATAGGCGCACCAAAATCAGCAGTGAGTTCCTCCACCGTGTAATCAGTGTCTTCAACGGTGTCATGAAGCAGGGCCGCAACCAGTGTGGGCGTGGTCATGCCCATCTCCGCCAAAATGGTCGCTACTGCTACCGGATGGGTGATATACGGTTCACCGGACTTACGAAATTGCCCCTCATGGTGCCGTTCTGCTGTGGCATAGGCACGCTCAATCACACTGACATCCGCTTTCGGATGATTCGCCCGTAGAGCCCGAATGAGGGGCTCAATCTCGGGGGCTGTTGTTCGTGAGCGTTGAGCAAACCACATTAGACGCGAACGTACCGACGACCCCACAGCGGGAGGTCGGTTTGTTGTTGCAACGCTCTCCTCAGTCATCGCCCCATAATACGCAGGAACGGACCCCACGATGCACATAGGCGCCGTGGGGTCCGTTGCGATATGGCCTCAGAAGGCGACAGCTGACTCGACAACTTCTCCGTCGAGCTTGGCGCGTCCGCCCAGATCCACCAGTTCTAGCAACACAGAAATGCCAACGACCTCTGCTCCTGCTTGGCGCAGAAGATCCGCTGAAGCGGCAGCAGTTCCACCCGTGGCCAAGACGTCATCAAGGACGAGGACGCGGTGACCTTTCGTGACAGAGTCAGGCCGTAATTCCATTCGAGCAGTGCCATATTCGAGGGCGTAGTCCACACCGATAACAGGTCCGGGCAACTTCCCAGCTTTCCGAATGGTAATCATGCCAATCCCCAGCGCTGTCGCTAGCGGCGCTGCCAAAATGAATCCGCGGGACTCCAATCCGGCAACAGCGTCAATACGCCCGCGATAGTGATCGGCGAGAATGCTGATGAGTTCAGCAAAAGCCGGACCATTAGCGAGAAGCGGCGTAATATCGCGGAAAAGGACGCCAGGTTCGGGGAAATCCTCAATTTCGCGCAGATTTGAGGAGACTAAATCAGCAATACGCTGACCCAATTCATGAGTCATTGATGGTGCTTCTTCCTTTTCGGTTGGGCGCTATTGGGTAGGCGACGTCCAGCGTGAGCAGGGCCAGTTGGAACAGCAGGAACAGGTTCCCCAGCAGCACGGGCTTTGTCAGCAGCGCGCTGGCGAGCTTTCTCTACGGCTTCATCGTGTTCTTTATACCGACCACGCCAATTTTCTAATGCCACCAATAGTGGGGAGGCAATGAAAATCGAGGAGTAGGTTCCTGCGATCATGCCGATAAAGAGTGCGAGGGAAATATCCATAAGTGTGCCCGCACCCAGAAGAAGCGAACCAATCAGGAGAATCGCACCCACGGGAAGCAGAGCCACAACGGAGGTATTAATCGAACGAACCATTGTCTGGTTGACTGCTAGATTCACCAGCTCAGGGAAAGTAAGGTCACGGCGATTATCGATATCTTTGGTAAGTTCACGGACCTTATCGAAAACCACCACCGTGTCATAAAGCGAGTAACCCAAAATGGTCAGGAAGCCAATGACAGTGGCAGGTGAAACTTCGACTCGCACAATAGAGAAGAAGGCAATGGTGACAATAATGTCGTGCAATAGGGCAACGATTGCTGAAAGTGCCATTGTCCAGGAACGGAAGTAAGCAGCCATCAGCAGTGACACTAACCCAAGGAAAATCAGCAGAGATTGTGCTGCTTTAGTCGTCACATCCATACCCCAGGAGGGGCCAATAGATGAGGACTCGACATTTTCTGCTGCCACCCCGTAGGCCGTGGCCAAGGCAGTACGCACAGTCGCCGTACTCTCGGAGTTCAGTGAATCAGTCTGGACGCGGATACTATCGGCACCCAAGCGGGAGACCCGAATATTCTTCGCCAAACCAGTGCTGCCCACGGCGTCATGCGCGGTTTGCTCAGACACCTGAGTAGCCCCCGCAACAGTGAATTGGGAACCACCAGTGAACTCAATGGAACGGTTAACCCCCAGAACCACAATAAGGATCAGGGCCAGAGCAACAAGAGCTCCTGAAACGCCAAGAAATAGCTTGCGGCGCTGGACAATTGGGTAGGACTTGTCCCCCGTATAAAGGGCATTACCCCATTCGGCGAAGCTCATCATCACTCCTCCCCTTCCTTTTCAGTACTGCTCTGAGCCGCAGCGCGCTCAGCACGTCGGCGCTGTGCCAACGACAATTCACGCTCCCCGCCCTCGTCGGATGCCTTCTTGACCCCACGAGCACCGGTGCGGACAACGCGGCCGCGTCCGGCATAGGTCAATGTCGTTTTTGCGCCGAGATGCTTCGGATCAAGGCCGGACAACTTATGTCCATTGCCAAAGAACTCCGTGCGAATCAGCATTTCCATCACAGGGTGGGTAAAGAGGAAGATGACAATCAGGTCAACAATGGTTGTCACGCCAAGAGTGAAGGCGAAACCTTGAACGCCGCCCACTGCGAGGACGTAGAGGACTACTGCTGCCACAAGGTTCACTGCGTCAGACACAATAATGGTCCGTTTCGCACGATCCCAGCCTTCATCAACAGCTGCTTGTAGGGGCCGCCCATCGCGAACTTCATCGCGAATTCTCTCGAAGTACACAATGAAGGAGTCAGCCGTGACGCCCACAGCAACAATCAGGCCAGCAATACCAGCCAATGACAGGCGATAACCAATCGCCCAGGACAGTAAGGTAATCGCCAGATAGGTCAGTCCTGCTGCCACAATCAGCGACCCAGCGGACACGATTGCCAAACCGCGGTACTGCCAGACCATATAGACCACAACCAGCAGCAAACCAATCAGGCCAGCCCACAAGCCCTTTTCCAGATGCTCGGAGCCCAAAGTCGCAGAAATCTGCTGTTCAGATTGGACTTCAAAGTTCAGAGGCAGTGAACCAAAGTTCAGCTGGTTCGCCAGCGCCGAGGCGGTATTCGCCGTGAAATTGCCGCTGATTTCCGCCCTGCCATCATTAATGACGGCATTCATTGTCGGAGCAGTGATGACCGACCCATCCAAAACAACAGCAAATTGATTGCGTGCTCCGCCTTGCGGGTCAGCACGGAAACCAAAAAGGCGTTCGGAAGTCGCCGCAAAAGACTGGGTGCCTTCAGGGTCGAATTGCAGTGCTACAGACCATCCACCAGTAGGAATACCCTGGGCATTCTGAGCAAGGCCAGCCGAAGCGGAGGCCAAATTCGCACCAGAAACATCAACAGGTCCAAGAACGTACTTGGTCACCCCTTGCTCATCGCATGCTGCGTAGGGTTGATTTGCTGGGGCTTCGGTACGCTGATCACCGGCAGAGCAATCCAGGGTATAGAAGTCGTAGAGGACTTTTTCAGTGACCCAACCTAAATCGGAGTTATTTGTTGGTGCTGATTGGGGTGCATCAGCTAACTTCCCATCTTTATTTGCATCAGCAAGGGACTGAGCCTGATCAGCGGGAAGAACATTAGGTTCAGTGGCCGGGGATTGAGCAGCATCAGCAGACTGGGGCAGGGTCAGCGGATTGGGGGCTAGACCACTTTGTGCCTGACCAGACTGGGCGCCCGATTGAGTGGCCGCCGAAGCACCTGATTGGGTTGCCTGTGCTGACTGAGCACCCGATTGCGCACCGCTTTGGCCGGTAAGAGTGTTAGGTTGAGTGGGAAGCTGGTTACGCACAGCCATATCTGCGTAGAGAACTGGCCGGAAATTCATTTGCGATGACGAACGGATCAGATCCAGAGTTTCCTGCGAGGGAGTTCCTGGGATTGCGACAACGATATTTTCTGATCCGAGGGCGGTGATTTCTGATTCAGAAACACCAGAGGCATCCACACGCCGACGAATAATATTAATGGCCTCAGCGATATCGTCTTCAGTAATGGCACGCTCGCCTTCCTCCGTTGACACGGGAGTCAGGATCAGCTGTGTTCCGCCTTGAAGATCAAGAGCAAGGTCAGGTGTATAGGAGGCGCCATAACCGGCGGTGTTGCCAATGCCAAGGGCCGCAATACCAGCAACGGTAATGACGATCAGGGTGAGCAACGCGCGGATGGGACGGCGCGGTTTGGTTGACACTTGGGTGGTTTCCTTCAGTTAATCCGGGGAACCTATTTCAGTTCTTATCATCCGACGAGGGCGAAGTTTCAATTGGCCCTGAGGATTGGGTGGGTTCGTCGAGCCCTAAGACTTTCTCTTCGGTTTCTTCAGCAACGTCATCATCTGCCGCTTCCGCATTATCTGCGTCATCACTGGCAAATGGCGGCTCGGCAACTTCACGGATAACGCTGCGATCCCAGTAGGTTTCGGTGCCATCAGCAGCTTCGAGGATGACAATATCGCCGTCTTGTTCAACGAAGCGTCCCCAAAAACCTACGGCGGTATGTACCCACGCGCCGGGTACGAGGTCTTCTGCTAGCTGCTTTTCACGGCGGGCTTGTTCTTCCATCATTCGCTTACGTGAGCGACTGGAAAAAATCATCATGACGCCGAAAAGCACGGCGATCATGATCAATAAGCCGTTTTGCTGGATAAACTGCTCCACTTTTGGGGGCCTCTTTCGTTGACGCAGGAAAACGCGCACACGCGCGCCCGTGGCAGTTTAACTGTCAACACCCATCCTGGTCGATGCCCACCCACGCCTACGCAATAATGTGCCTACCAGCACGTTATGAGGAGGGTTTTCAGGTAAAGAGACCGCCCTGAGCAGGGGGCGTTAATCCCAAATGTTGCCACGCCAAAGGCGTTGCTGCCCGCCCTCGTGTGGTACGCACAAGGAAGCCCTCGCGGACCAAATAGGGTTCGGCAACGGTCTCTACTGTCTCTGCTTCTTCACCCACAGTGACCGCTAATGTGGTTAACCCCACAGGCCCGCCAGCAAAACGTGTACATATTGCTTCCAAGACTGCCCGGTCTAAACGGTCCAGCCCACGACTATCAACTTTAAAGAGATCAAGTGCCCCGCGAGCTGCGTCTATAGAGAGTTGCCCATCTCCGCGGACCTGCGCATAATCAACCACTCGCCGCAGAAGTCGGTTGGCAATACGCGGGGTGCCACGCGACCGTGAAGCAATCTCATGGGCAGCATCAGCATCTAATTCCGCGCCCAGTAACAGCGCAGAACGACGCACTACCGATTCGAGTTCTTCAACCTCGTAAAACTCAAGGTGAGCAGTAAACCCAAAGCGGTCCCGCAAGGGTGCAGGAAGAAGACCAGAACGCGTTGTTGCCCCAACCACTGTAAAAGGAGGAAGAGTCAGAGGGATAGAAGTCGCCCCCGGACCTTTACCGACCACCACATCCACGCGGAAATCTTCCATTGCTAAATAGAGCATTTCTTCCGCGGTGCGGGCCAGACGGTGAATCTCGTCAATAAAAAGGACATCGCCTTCTTGGAGGCCAGACAAAATCGCTGCCAAGTCGCCAGCATGTTGGACAGCGGGGCCTGAGGTCAACCGCAACGATGTGCCCATTTCTGCGGCAATAATCATTGCCAATGTGGTTTTACCCAAGCCTGGCGGGCCAGCAAGAAGAACGTGATCTGGGGGCACGCCCCGCCCTCGTGCAGCATCAAGGACCAACTGCAATTGCTCACGGACCACTGCCTGACCGACAAACTCCGATAAGCGTTTAGGACGCAGAGCAGCCTCTGCGGCACGCTCCATATCACCCGCGTCAGCACCAACAATCCGCGGGCCCTCAAAATCTTCCGACTCAACCACGGCTACCACCCAACTTCAGTAGTGCCGCACGCAAGAGATCAGATGAACCCAAGCCCTGGCCACTCAAGGATTCCAAGGCTTTAGTAGCAACAGCTTCAGTCCAACCTAATTGCACAAGGGCAGCTTTCACTTCAGCCTCAACATCGGAAGGCGCTGCCACGCCACCACCTGCGGTTGGCAAAGAGGCCGCCACACCTAATTTGTCACCAATATCGAGGACCATTCTTTGGGCACTCTTTTTACCCACTCCAGGAATACGCTGCAATACGGAAAGATCACCCTGGCTAACCGCTGTACGCAATTCATCGGGGCTTAATACCGTTAATGCCGCTAAAGCAGTTCTCGGGCCGATTCCGGACACGGTTTGGAGCTTTTCAAACACGGTGCGTTCATCGGCACTGCGAAAACCATAAAGGGTCATGGAATCTTCGCGAACCACCATTGAGGTGTGAATAGAAAGTTCATTACCGGGCGACAATTCCTGGGCAAAAGAGGGGGCAATAAGAATGCGCCATCCAATTCCGCCGACCATAATAATCAGCTCGTCCAGACCGACATATTCGACCTGTCCACGTAGCTGCGCAATCATTTATGCCTCCTTAGGCACATATTCACCTTAGGCCCGGCCCCGGCTGTGCACCCTGTTGCGTTGCGCGCGACGCGCAACATCTGCAGACCACAGCGCCAGTTGCGAACATCTGTACGATCGATGTTAGCGTCCCCGCAGGCGCGGATCTACTGCACCCGTACGGCGTTGCGCGGCCTGAGCTTGAGCCCACGCCTTTTGAGCAGGTGTCATCTCTCCGCGGGAGGACACTTTGCCTGAGAGAGTCACATGAATGTGGGAATCTTCGCCTTCACCCAGCAAACCGTTGCCCTTCCACCCGTGACAAATAGCAATCGCTAAAGCGTCAGCAGCATCGGCGGGGCGCGGCACTTCTGCTAGGCCCAAAATACGGGCCACCATATGCTGAACCTGGGCTTTTTGGGCTTGCCCATTTCCGGTGACAGCGGATTTTACTTCTGTAGGAGTATGCACTGCCATCGGCAAACCGGCCCGGCCAACGCAGGTCATTGCCGCACCCATGACCTGCATGGTGGTTGTCACTGATTGCAGATTCTCGTGGGCGAAAACCCGTTCAATAGCCACCACATCGGGAGAGTATTCAGCAATCAGCTGGTCAATAGCATCAGCAATTGTGCGCAGTCGAAAATGGGTGGCGACCCCCTGGTCTGACCGGGCAACGCCAACATAAACCAATCGGGCTTTTCGCGACAGGTCAATGTCAACAATTCCCAATCCGCATCGGGTCAGACCTGGGTCAATACCCATAATTCTCACAGGGCATCCCCCTGCAGGCGGCCGCAGATATTCTCAATGAAATAGCGGTGAAGGCGGTAATCCTGCCCCACTTCAGGGTGGAATGACGTCGCCATAATGTGCCCCTGCCGCACTGCAACAATTGCGCCCTCTTCCCTATTTCCGGCCCGCGCTAAAACCTCAACGCCGCTGCCTACCGATTCCACCCAGGGGGCGCGAATAAAGACACTATGGAAAGGCTCGCCGTTTAGGCCAGAAATAGTCAGGTCTTCTTCCCAAGAATCGACCTGCCGCCCAAATGCATTTCGGCGCACAGTCATATCGAGGGCGCCAAAACACACTTGATCATCACGGCCATCCAGAATAGTGCTGGCCACCATAATCATTCCTGCGCAGGTTCCCCACACGGGCATTCCTGCCTGAATTCGGGCGCGAATAGGATCAAATAAATCAAAGGCGAGAAGGAGCTTTGATATGGCTGTGGATTCCCCACCGGGAATAATCAGCGCATCAACGCTGGCCAATTCCCTTTCCCGCCGCACCGAAGTGGCGCGGGCGCCGGATTCTTCCAGCGCCCGCATATGTTCGGCTACATCACCCTGAAGGGCAAGTACCCCAATGGTTACCATCCGCGTTCCGCCAAACGGTGCGAAACAGGAACATCATCGACATTAATACCCACCATGGCTTCACCCAGTCCGCGAGAGACCTCTGCAATCACAGCAGGGTCGTCGTAGAAGGTGGTGGCTTTGACAATGGCGGCAGCGCGCTGGGCCGGGTTACCGGACTTGAAAATCCCAGAGCCAACGAAAACACCTTCAGCGCCGAGTTGCATCATCATGGCTGCATCGGCGGGGGTGGCGATTCCACCGGCAGTAAAGAGCACAACAGGCAAACGACCTTCGCGGGCGACTTCAGCAACGAGTTCATAAGGTGCCTGCAATTCTTTGGCAGCCACATATAACTCATCTTCAGGAAGGGAGGTGAGGCGGCGGATTTCCTGGCGAATCTTACGCATATGGGTGGTCGCATTAGAGACATCGCCGGTGCCAGCTTCACCTTTAGAGCGAATCATGGCGGCGCCTTCAGTAATACGGCGCAGAGCTTCCCCAAGATTTGTGGCGCCACAGACAAAGGGGACTGTAAAGGCCCACTTATCAATATGGTGCTCATAATCGGCTGGGGTCAGCACTTCGGATTCGTCAATGTAATCGACGCCAAGTGATTGCAAAACCTGTGCTTCAACGAAGTGGCCAATACGCGCCTTGGCCATCACAGGAATCGAAACGGCGTCAATAATGCCCTGAATGAGGTCAGGGTCAGACATACGGGCAACGCCGCCTTGGGCGCGAATATCAGCGGGTACGCGCTCAAGGGCCATTACTGCCACGGCGCCCGCATCTTCAGCGATTTTTGCCTGTTCTGCGGTGACAACGTCCATAATGACGCCGCCTTTAAGCATATGAGCCATTCCGCGTTTGACGCGATCGGTACCGACCTCGCGCTCAGGGGTAGCGGGGGCTTGTGGGGTGGTATCGGTGCTCACTTTTAGTCTTCTTCCTCAAGTGCGGCGCGGACCTCGTCAGAGGTGGTCATATTGTGGAAGACGTTTTGAACGTCGTCGGAGTCGTCGAGAGCGTCAATGAGTTTATTGACCTTCTTCACGCCCTCAAGGTCAAGTTCAACATCGGTTGAAGCCACGAATTGGACTTCAGCAGAGTTGTAGTCGATGCCAGCTTCCTGCAGCGCAGTGCGCACGGCCACCACATCGCTCGGTTCACATTCAATAATGAAGCCCTCGCCAATGTCTTCGACTTCTTCGGCACCAGCATCGAGAACGGCTTCCATAATGGAGTCTTCGTCTACACCATCAGCTGCTGGAACTTCAATAATTCCGCGGCGAGAAAAGAGGAAGGCCACCGATCCTGGGTCCGCCATAGAGCCACCTGAACGTGAGAAGGCCAGGCGCACATCGGAGGCAGCGCGGTTGCGATTGTCAGTCAGACATTCGACGTAGAAAGCGACGCCGCCTGGGCCATAGCCCTCGTACATAATGGTTTCGTAGTTGGCGCCGCCAGCTTCGGCCCCAGATCCACGCTTAATGGCGCGTTCAATATTGTCAGCGGGGACCGAGTTTTTCTTCGCCTTTTGGATGGCGTCGAAAAGGGTCGGGTTTCCAGCAGGGTCCCCACCACCGGTACGCGCCGCTACCTCAATATTCTTAATGAGGCGCGCAAAAAGCTTGCCGCGCTTGGCGTCGATTGCCGCCTTCTTGTGCTTGGTGGTTGCCCACTTTGAGTGTCCCGACATGAATGCTCCCTCTGCAAGGGGTGGTTTGGTACGGCATTAGTCTACCGCTGAGTCGCCTCAAGCCGAAGGTCAGCATAAATGTGGACATGTGTGAACCTTGGCAAGTTGGTGGGCACATGGTTATCGACGAGGGCGGGGCACAAGTGGCACCCCTGCCTCGTGAATGTCACGCCACCAACACGTGAAGGTGGCAGTCTCCCCTAGTCAGCACTGCGGCGCGGGCAGTGCAAGAATGCCGCCAGGGTGGCAGACCCTTCCGTTAAATGCGACCACTCCCCGTTAAAACGAAGAATCAGTGCGGTGGCAGTAGGCACACCTCCCCATAAGTCATCGGAGGCGGTGGGGGCGAGAAGATATCCAGCTGAAGAAATAGAGGGCTCATGGCCAACCACCATGGCAGTGTCCCCCTCAAATGTGCGAGCTAGGTCAATAATCTCCTCTCCCCCACATAAATACACATTTCGATCAGTCCAGGACTGATCAATAGATAATGAGGGAGCGATTTCCTCAAAGGTGCGCCGAGTGCGCTGGGCATCGGAAATCGCCGCCATATCAATATGGGAAATATGCTGGGCAATTTTCGCCCCTAATTCCTGGGCTTGCCGTATTCCCCCTTTACTTAAATCGCGCCCGTGGTCTCCACTGCCACTATGAGAACGGGCATGGGCATGTCGGATCAGAATTAATGTGCGTTCACTCATTGTGTCCTCCATTGAGTGAGCTATAAGAGTCAATTGGTTGGTCATTCCATGTCAGCGCTGTTCCCCTGCCCAAAATTTCCCCAGGCCCGGCAGATTCGAGGATATTGGCGTCAAATTCAATGCGGGTAGTCATTGTGTTATCCATCCGCACGGCGCCCACTAATTCTGCGCTGAGATTATGTGCTAACTGCGAGCCAATAAAGCGAATAAAGGCACCATGAACAACCAGTGCGGCGATACCCTCATTCCCGCTCGCATCCTGTGCCTGGTAGAGAAGGTCGAAGATGTCAGGAAGGGCGCGCGCCAGCACGTCATACCCATTTTCTGCCCCTGGCATGGGGAGATCTTTTTCTCCTGCGCACCAGCGTTCAACAGTGCGGTGGTAGACAAAACCGTCACTGAGGGAGGTTCCCATTTCAAGGTCGCCAGCACGAATCTCCCGCACTCCCCGTTTAACGTCAACACGGGGAGAAAAACGCTCAATTAAAGGAGCAGCAGTCATACGGGTGCGCCGCAAAGGCGATATTCCGACAATGTGCGGGGCGGGGCCAATATCATCGAGCCAGCGTCCTGCAAGCGCCTGCGCCTGCTGTTTACCCAGGGCAGTCAAAGGAACTCCCGGGCATCCGGTATCTAAAGCCCCAGAAATATTTGATGCGGTTTGTCCGTGACGGATAAGAACCAGTGTTGTCACGTTAAAGCCTTCCCTTATTTACGACCAGAAAAGATCATCCATGACGTCGCGACTGCGCCGCGACGCGCGTAGCCATTCTTCCTCTAAGAGGCCGTGTCCACCGGGCGGATAGCCCAAAATCCGGGCCAAAGGAATCAATTCCCGGCTTTCCCGTGGCAGAACATCCAATTTGATTCCTGACATTCGTCCTGAGGTCAAGACATTTCCTGATCGGATACGTGATGCCAGGGACCAGGATTGCTGCAAAATCTGGGCTGCGTCTTCCTCTAAAAGGCCACATTCAACGGCAGCATTGAGTGCGGCCACTGTTGAGGTGACGCGAAGAGGTTCGTAATCGGCGGCATAGCGCATTTGAAGAAGCTGGATCACCCACTCAACATCCGTAAATCCGCCCGGCCCTAATTTCACGTGGCGTAGTGGCTCCATTCCACGTGGAAGGCGTTCCTTTTCCATCCGTGCTTTCAGCAGCCGGATTTCTTTCAGGTCCGCAGTGGTGACCTCACTATTCCAGCGGATCGGGTTCATTGCCTGGAAAAACTCCTCCACGACCTGCGTGTCGCCAGCTGCTGGGCGGGCGCGAAGGAGTGCTTGCCGTTCCCACGGTGAGGCCCACCGCTGGTGGTATTCATGGTAGGACTCCACGGTGCGTGACAGGGGCCCGTTTTTGCCTTCAGGTCGCAGCGCCATATCCACCGCGACAGGCATCCCTGAGGCGCCACTGGCCAACAGGGCTGTCATCCGATTGACCATTGCTGTCGCCCCGGCAGCCGCTTGGGCTTCGTTGCTACCTGGCCCTGGACGGTGAACAATCATCACATCGGCATCCGATGCGTAGGAGCATTCTTCTCCGCCAAGTCTGCCCATAGCAATAATCCCAATATGGGCGCGTAAATACCCGTGGGCTGTGATTTCTTCACGCTGTGCGATAGCTAGTGCTCCGCCCAAGGCGGCATCCATAGCATGGGCAATTGCTCCGCGGTGCGCTTCAATTCCAACTAGTGCATCTGCCAAAGCAGCGCGTGTGACTTCCCGGGATCGCACCGAGCGAATCCGGCTGGCAGCCGCCGCCCCGTCGTGGCGACTAATTAACGACGCGATTTCCTTTGCTAAACGTGCGGGTGCCGCTTCCTCCAAAAGATCGTCATCATCCAACCATTGGACCGCTTCAGGGTGTTCGCATAAGGCGTCAGCAAGCCACCGAGAGTTTGGCAATAGGGCACACAGGCGGCTAGCAGCCACCCCCGAATCTCGTAGCAGCGCCAAGTACCAGTGTGATTGCCCGATGCGTTCAGAGATCGAACGGAATCCCAGTAGTCCTTGGTCCGGATCAGCTCCTTGAGCCAGCCAAGAAATAAAAACGGGGAGAAGGTGTCGTTGAATCGCCGCACGTCGTGATGTGCCCGATGTCAACGCGGTAATGTGGTGTAAGGCTCCTTCTGGGTTGAGATAGCCAATAGCAGCTAGACGCGCCTTTGCGGCGTCGCGGTCGAGGGCGGCTTCGTCAGGGCTCAATCCTGCAATCGCGGCAACAATTGGCCGGTAAAAGAAGTCCTCGTGAAGGGCACGCACCCGGCCTCGTATTCGTGCAAGTTCCTGCGTGAAATGAGCCGGTGTCGCTGGGTCAAGTCGCAAAGCACGGGCCATTGTGCGTTCTTCATTCTCCCCTTTGGGAGCCAGATGGGTACGCCGCATCCGGGTCAGTTGTGCGCGATGCTCCACAGCGCGAAGGAAGCAATAGCAGGCAGAAAGCTCACGGGCATCGTCGCGGGACACATAGCCGCCTGCGCTTAATGCCTCAATCGCCCCTAGGGTGTCGCGATGATGTAGCGACGAATCGGTACGGCCGTGGACAAGCTGAAGTAATTGGACGGTGAATTCGACGTCGCGTAAACCCCCGCGCCCGAGCTTTAATTCCCTATCAGCCTGGCCGCGGGGAATATTTTCTTCCACACGAATGCGCATAGCTCGCGCATCGTGAACAAATCCTTCACGCCCAGCCGCATTCCACACATAGGGGGCAGCTGCAGATTCAAAATCCTGGCCAAGATCACGATTTCCTGCAGCAAAACGTGCTTTCAACAGGGCTTGGAATTCCCAGGTTTGCGCCCACTTTTCCCAATAGGCGCGGTAAGACGCCAGAGTACGGACAAGTGCGCCATTACGTCCTTCAGGACGCAAATTCGCATCCACTGTCCATAATGGTGGTTCATTTCCTGGGCCCGAACACATGGCTGCTGTCATTACTGCCAGACGCGTTCCCATTTCAATAATGTCACGTTCTGTAGTGGACTGGTCGCCGTTTTGCTCGCTATTGTCATCGACAACATAAAGGACATCGACATCGGAAATATAGTTGAGTTCCCGCGCCCCTGTTTTTCCCATCGCAATAATGGCCAGACGAATATGCCCATCGGGGTCAATATCGCGGCGGGCAATCGCCAATCCCGCTTCTAATGCAGCATCGGCGAGATCTGCTAAAAGAGCAGCGGTAGGGCGCACATTATCCAATGGCTGAGGATTTGCGAGGTCGGTGGCCGCAATTCCAATGAGGATTCGTCGATAGGCCCGCCGAATATCATCTGCAGTCGCATTAGGAGCAGCCACAGGAATAGGGGCATCGGGACGCGTACCAATTGCCTCTAAAAGGGTCTGGCGTGCATTCGGAGTGGCTTCCCACAGGGCTGAGAATTGCTGGGGGTTGGCAATAATATAGTCCCCAAGAAATTGGGAGCCCCCGAAAAGTGCAACCACGCGCAGACGCCGTTCCTCCCCTGTTGCCTGTGCCAATAGGGTGGGGTGGGAGTGGTGAAGGCGGGCAAGTTGCGCGGCACACAGATCAGGATCAGCACAATGGGCCAGCAGGTGGGCCCAAATAGCGGCTCCCCCAGGTAGCGTTTCTATATCCTCATTGGCGAGGGCGGGGTTTATACATCCATAGCTGCGCAAGTCAAGTGACGCCACAATACTCAGTGCATCCTAATAAATTGGGCGATTTCAAAAGGAGTGATTTGGCGGCGATAGGTGCGCCACGCTTGGTCTTTATCGCGCAGAACATGGTGGAACATTTCTTCGCCTAAAGTTCGCGCCACAAGTTCCGAATTCCGCATTTCTTTTACCGCGTCGGAAAGAGAATGAGGAAGGTGATTAAAGCCCATGATTTGACGTTCGCGTTCTGACAATTCCCAGACATTGTCTTCAGCTTCAGGCATAAGTTCAAGACGGCGTTCAATACCATCTAAGCCTGCTTCTAGAAGGACAGCCAATGCCAAATAGGGATTGGCAGCCGGATCTAAAGCACGATATTCCAACCTGGCAGAGGAACGTTTCGAGGGCTTATACCTGGGAACGCGCACCAGGGCAGACGTATTATTATGCCCCCAGCAAATATAGGAGGGGGCTTCTCCCCCACCCCATAGTCGCTTATAGGAATTCACGTGCTGATTTGTCACTGCACAAATAGCTGCCGCGTGTTCCAATAGTCCGGCAATAAAGTGGCGTGCGGTGGCAGATAATTGGTGGGGCCCTGCCGGATCATAGAAGGCATTTTGATCGCCTTCAAAAAGCGAGAAATGCGTATGCATACCTGAGCCTGGATGTTCCGCAAAAGGCTTAGGCATAAAGGTGGCAACAATATCTTCGCGCAATGCCACTTCTTCAATGAGGACTTTCGCGGTCATAATATTGTCAGCGGCTGTCACAGGGTCCACCGCTCGCAGGTCAATTTCATTTTGACCTGGCCCGCCCTCGTGATGAGAAAACTCTACGGATATTCCCATATCTTCGAGCATCCGTACCGCTTTACGTCGGAAATCATTATCTTCGCCGCGAGCCACATGGTCGAAATACCCCGCATCATCAACGGGAATCAGGCGCTGTGGGGTTACTGGCTTCGACAGCAAATAGAACTCGATTTCCGGGTGGACCATCGCAGTAAAACCCATATCCCGGGCACGTTCCACGCTGCGTTCTAAAACCGCGCGAGGGTCAGCACGCGATTGATCACCATCGGGGGTAAAGACGTCGCAAAACATTCGGGCAACAGGTTCAGTAGAGCCTCGCCAGGGAAGCACCTGGAAGGTGGAGGCATCGGGGCGCAGAAGCATATCTGACTCATGGACGCGGGTCAGACCTTCAATGGCAGAGCCATCAAAGCCAATGCCTTCGCTAAAGGCTTCCTCAAGTTCACCTGGGTCCATTGCCACAGATTTCAGCACGCCAGCAACATCGGTAAACCACAGGCGCACAAAGCGAATTCCTTTTTCGGTGACTTCACGCATGACGTGCTCTTGTTGGCGGTCCATTGGTGCCCTATCTTTCTGCGCGGAGTTTTAGCACGACCAATATACGGCTGGTGCCCCAACCAATGTGAGGTTGGGGCACCAGATGGAAGATGGTGGCTTTACTTTTCGGGGTTGAAACCCTTGGCCACGGCATCCAGTGCTGCGGTGAGTTCGGTGGGAACCACCCATACCTTGGAGGCTTCTCCACGGGCAATCTGCGGAAGCATCTGCAGGTACTGGTAACTGAGCAATTCCGGAGTGGGACGCCCATTGTGGATGGCGTTAAAGACGGTCTGGATAGCTTCAGCATCACCGGTTGCGCGGGTAACGGCAGCCTGAGCTTGACCTTCAGCGCGCAGAATCTGCGACTGCTTTTCACCTTCAGCCTGGAGGATCTGCGACTGACGCACACCTTCGGCAGTCAAAATGGCAGCACGCTTATCACGCTCAGCACGCAATTGCTGTTCCATGGCCTGTTGAATTGAGGGGGGCGGATCAATCGCCTTGAGTTCCACGCGGTTCACGCGAATACCCCATCGACCTGTGGTTTCGTCAAGAACACCGCGCAGCTGCTGGTTAATCTGGTCGCGGCTGGTCAGGGTCTGCTCGAGGTCGAGCGAGCCAATGACATTCCTCAGTGTGGTCACTGTCAGCTGTTCGATGGCCTGGATAAAGTTGGCGATTTCGTAGGTGGCGCGTTGAGGCTCGGTCACCTGGTAGTAGATCACCGAGTCAATATTGACCTGAACGTTATCGGCGGTAATCACTGGCTGAGGTGGGAAGGACGTCACTTGCTCGCGCAGGTCAACGCGGCTCGCAATCCGGTCAAAGAAAGGAATAATGACGTGGATGCCAGCTTCCATTGTGGAGTGGTAGCGGCCCAGTCGTTCTACAACGAGGGCGCGTGACTGTTCAACAATCCGCACCGCACGAAAAATTGTAAATATAGCGAGCAGCGCAATGCTCAGGGCGACAATTCCGCCAATAGTAGGTCCCATGACCGTCCTCTCCTAGGTGGTGTTGGTGTTTTCAGTAGCGATCTGGTGGTGTGGGAACAGGCTCTCCCAGTGGAGCGACAACTGCTGTCGCGCCATCAATTTCCACAACGGCAACGCGGGTCCCTTGGGGTAATTCCATCTCCGTTTCACTCCGGGCGCTCCACACCTGCCCATCAAGAAGAATGCGTCCATCCATTGCGGTGACACGTTCACGTACCACTGCTTGCATTCCAATGAGGCCTTGAGCATTAGTGCGGATATTTGGCGTATGGCGGGCTAGAAGTTTTTTCCCGACCGGCCGCACAAATAGAAGCAAAATAACCGAGACAATGGCGAAAACGAGGACCTGAAGAATGAATGGCCCGTCTAGTAGAGACACAATCGTTGCCGAAACGGCGCCACCAGCGAACATAATAAAAATTAGGTCGGCACTGAGGACTTCAATAATGACTAATGCTACTGCGATCAGTAGCCACCAGTAATATTCCACAGCATTCCTCTTTTCTAGTTTGTGCTTGCAGGTTGGGGACGATGAATATCAACCGCGCGCACCCACCAGCGTCCGTCATTACGACCAACGCTTAACGGTAAATCGAATGCGCCTGAAAGATTCACGCCATTGAGGACCTCGTCAATGGGGCCGCTGGCATGCATCTGTCCTTGGGACAGAATCAGCGCATGGGTAAAAGCGGGTGGGATCTCTTCAATTTGGTGGGTCACCAAAATAATCTGGGGAGAATGCGGACCAGCAATGATTTCTGACAACGCCTGGACCAGGACTTCACGGGCACCTAAATCAAGGCCAGCAGTGGGCTCATCGAGGATTAAAACTTCAGGGTCAGTCATGAGAGACCGTGCTAAAAGCACACGCTGCCGTTCCCCTTCAGAAAGGGTGCCAAAACTGCGCCGGGCAAGGGCGTCAATACCAAAAGCCTCTAAAAGAGCCGCAGCGCGGTCATCATCGATATCCTCATAACTTTGCCCCCACGCTTCCGCATTACCCCAGGCGGCTGTACGTACGACGTCCCACACCGGAAGGCTTGGCCGAATTTTCTGGGCCAACGATTGCGATGAGAAACCGATTATTGAACCCATATCGGAGGTATCAGCCTCAAGCGGATTCAGACCGCACGCGAGGATCTCACCGTGAGTAGGCCTTTCCCTACCAGCAATTGTTCGCACAAGTGTGGTTTTACCCGCGCCATTCGGCCCCAGAACTACCCAATGCTCGCCAAGATGGGTTGACCATGACACAGAAGAAAGGACGGGCTGTCCTGCTTTCACCACTGTCAGGTCCTGGACCTCAAGAACGCTCCTCATAAGCCCAGGATATCGCCCCCGGAGCCTTTTGGCCCGGGGGCGCCCAGAATTTCTCGAGTGCGAGACATTAATGAGGATCACAGTAGCGATTGGTAAAGCTCAGCTGTCTTCACTCCGATTGCTTCCCAGGAGAAATATTCCCTTGCGCGCTCTAGGCCCGCTTGCCCCATACGGGCTGCCAAATCCGGGTCGGAGAGAACGGCAGTAAGGCGCTGAGCCATATCGGCTTCAAAACGTTGCGGATCCAGCGGCGTACCCGTGCCATCTTGCATTTGCTCAATGGGAATAAGGAAGCCCGTTTCACCATCAACAATGACATCGGGAATGCCACCTGTGGCTGTTCCAACAACAGGCAAACCTAAAGCCATAGCTTCGAGATTCACAATGCCAAGAGGCTCATACACAGATGGGGTAATAAAAACGTGAGCGGCATTAAGAATGCATGCTAATTCTGGTTGAGGCAGCATCTGCGTAATTAAAATAACGCCATTGCGTTCTGCTGCTAATTGCGCGACAAGACCATCAACTTCAGCAGCAATTTCAGGGGTGTCAGGAGCGCCAGCACAGAGAACAATCTGGACATCTTGGGGAAGTTGTCGGGCCGCACGAAGGAAATGTGGCAATCCTTTTTGTCGGGTAATACGTCCAACAAAAACAACGGTGGGGCGGCTCGGATCAATACCGTGCTCTTTGAGAACCCGTTCTTGTAATGCGGCGCCCTCATCACCTTCGGGAGCCTTCCACTTATTCAGATCAATACCATTGTGAATCACGTGGACTTTGAGTGGATCTACTGCTGGATAACAGCGAAGAATATCGTCACGCATACCGTTAGAGACCGCAATAATCGCAGCCGCGCCCTCGTAGGCACTGCGTTCGATCCACGAACTTAAACGATATCCGCCACCGAGCTGTTCTGCTTTCCACGGGCGCAAAGGTTCCAGAGAGTGTGCAGAAATCACATGGGGAACTTCGTGGAGCAGGGAGGACACATGTCCCGCGAAATTGGCGTACCACGTATGGGAATGGACGAGGTCAGTGCCAGCCGTGGCATTCACAATGGATAGATCAACGCCCATCGTTTGGAGAGCAGCATTAGCGCCATCCAATTCAGCAATCGGATTGTGTCCGTGGACTCCCGGGTCGCCACCTTCTGTACCGGCCGGGCGAGGGCCATCGAAACATTGGACGCGAACATCATCAATCAGGGGGCGCAAAACCTTGGCAAGTTCAGCAACGTGCACCCCAGCACCACCATAAACATGAGGCGGGTACTCGCGGGTTAGTAAGTCAATGCGCATGATGGTCCTTCCCTGGTAAACAGCGGTAGTCACAGCCTATAGCGACAAGGCACCCGTGGCTGAACTTTGGCGAGAAAAATCGATTTTTCCCTTACCTCATAGATAGTGGTGCCCAACACGTGTGTCCATTCCTTCCCTTAGGAGCCGAATCTCACATAGGCTGGCCCTATGGCGAAGAAAAATGTACTCGCAATTGTCCTGGCTGGCGGTGAGGGCAAACGCCTCATGCCCCTGACCGAGGATCGCGCAAAACCTGCTGTTCCCTTCGGTGGACACTACCGACTGATCGATTTCGCATTATCCAATATCGTCAACTCTGGATATATGCGCGTGGTCGTCTTGACCCAATACAAGTCCCATTCATTGGACCGTCATGTCACCAAGACCTGGTACATGTCCCCACTGTTGGGCAACTTTATTGCCCCAGTGCCGGCTCAGCAGCGTCGCGGTCCGCACTGGTATTTAGGCAGTGCAGACGCGATTTACCAATCGCTGAATATTGTTGACGATGAAACCCCCGATTACATTGTCATTATCGGTGCAGACAATATTTATCGGATGGATTTCTCCCAGATGGTCGATCACCATATTGCCTCTGGCCTTCCCTGCACCGTTGCCGGTATTCGACAGCCCATTGAATTGGCTCCCGCTCTGGGTGTTATTGATGCCAAAGACGGCGTCATTAAGGAATTCCTGGAGAAGCCAGCTCACACTGAAGGTTTAGCGGATGATCCCACTCAGGTTCTGGCCTCAATGGGCAATTATGTTTTCACTACAGCCGACCTTGTGGCCGCATTGCGTGAAGACGCTGCAAATGAAAATTCCAAACACGATATGGGCGGCAATATCGTCCCCTATTTCGTTGAACGTGGCGGGGCCGGAGTCTACGACTTTAAAGACAATGAGATTCCCGGTTCCACCGAGCGCGATCGCGATTACTGGCGGGATGTGGGTACTTTGGACGCCTATTATGAGGCCAATATGGACCTCATTAGCGTTCACCCTGTCTTTAACCTGTATAACCAGCAGTGGCCAACAATGACCCAATTGGAAGGTTCTCTCCCACCGGCAAAGTTTGTCTATGGTGAAGAACATTCCCGTATGGGTCACGCAGTGGACTCATTTGTTTCACCTGGCGCCATTATTTCTGGCGGTGAAGTCTTTAACTCCATTGTGTCCCCCTGGGTTTATATCCATTCCTGGGCACAAGTGCAAGATTCTGTGCTCATGCACGGAGCGCGAGTGGGACGCAATGCCACCGTTTCCAAAGCCATTTTGGATAAGGGTGTTCTTGTCGAAGAAGGCGCTGTTGTTGGCGTCGATTTAGAACACGATCTGGCGCGTGGTTATACCGTCACAGAATCAGGGATCACTATTGTTCGCAAGAATACGGTGATTTCTAAGTGAGCGACTCACGAGTCGTTGTTCTCGCTCCACGTGTGGACGATATCGGTATCCCCGATCACCCAGGATGGGCCTGCCGCCACGTCAGTGGCAGGTCCATCCCCGGGGAAAACCAGTGGTCCGCCCTCGTTTATGAATCAATGAACGAGGGCGGGGCCCCGCCCGCACTACCGGATGACCTTCTTAACCACCTCCGCGAATACCTCCCTGAAAAAGGCAGCGTCTTCGCTGTGCCACCAGCTTTTTTTGCTGCTCCTCCCCCACTGGTCATTACTGACGTTGATTCCACCTTGATTAGCCAGGAAGTCATTGAGGAGTTGGCCCACCATGCAGGAAGTCGCAACGAAGTTGCTGCTATTACTGCACGAGCAATGAATGGCGAACTCGATTTTGCTCAGTCACTCCACGCGCGTGTGGCCACCCTTAAAGGCCTGCCACTCTCTATTTTTGAGCGGGTTGTGGATGCTGTGACGCCAACGGTCGGGGCACAACTCCTTATTGATGAGATTCATCGCCACGGCGGCCATTTTGGTGTGGTTTCCGGCGGATTTGAGGAGGTTGTTGGCCCGCTATGCCAGCGCATGGGCATCGATCACTATGTGGCCAACCGTTTAGAAGTCAGCAATGGAGAACTTACTGGGCGCGTTCTTGGTGATGTGGTAACCGCTGAAACCAAAGTGGAAAAGGTTCATGAGTGGGCTGGCCTGCATGGCACCGACGCTGCTCATGTCTTAGCCATTGGGGATGGCGCCAATGATGTGCCAATGTTGAAGACCGCTGGATTGGGTGTGGCCTTCTGCGCCAAACCTGCTGTCCGCGAAGATATTAGTGCGCATCTCAATATTGCTCGCCTTGATGCCGTGCGGGCATGTTGGGCCTAGGCTTTGCGCTCAGCTATCTGGTGGAGGACACCATCCCACCCTGTGAGCCATTGACGGGCAAGAGTTGATAAGCCGCGTGGATACACTTCCGCGCGGCTTTCTTCTGCCGCTAAATCCTCTATATCCCACCAGCGATGTTCGTCAATGACATCACGCTCTAAATCCGTCCACCCGTCATCACTGGTATTCGGGGCGACACTAGAAAGATGGAGGAGGAAAAACCATTCGTCTTGGCGCGCGGTGACGGAGAGGAAATCAAATTCCGCGCTGCGATACAGGACTGGACCGATCAGATCCTCCGGATTAGCTGATAGGCCTGTTTCTTCTGCTAGTTCACGCAGTGCCCCAATTTTCGGGTCTTCATCTGGCCCTAAGCCACCCCCAATGGTGAACCACCAGGAGCGCTCAGGCTGGTCCCGATCGTGGCCCCTGGCCAGGAGGATCCGGCCTCGTGAGTCAAAAACAACGATACGAGCAGCCTGACGATGCGGAAAACCCTCATCGTCAAAGGGCCACTCCGGCCCAAGAGAACTAAAAGTCGTCATCAGATGCTTATGCCGTGGGCGCTGAGGAAGGTATTGCGTGCTGTTGAGATCTCAGCAAGAAGATCCCGGTCATAATCAATGCGTTTTTGGTCTGGACCTGTACGAGCCATCAATTGCTGGTCGAGCCCCAAAATGCACACCGACCGCAGGAATTTCTTCATTGCCTTCTTCGCATGAGGGCCGCCACGCCTGGCCCACTGCATAGCGCGCGAACGTGAAGGTCCATGGGTGGCCATAGTGACCTCAGAGGGAAGCATCCACCCTGTCGCCACATAGGGCTGAAGGCCCTGGGCAATTTCTTTGGCTTCTCTTGATGAGGCAACAAAAAGCAGAACCAGCCAGGCAATAAAGAGCGGGAACATCACAAAGGCGTAAACGCTGTAGAAAACTCCCTGCCCAAATAATGCCGAAAAATTCCACAGTCCATGAAGAGTCATTGCGGCAAATAAACCAATGAGCCCCATCCAGGTCCAGGAATGGCGACGTCTCATTCGCGTGACAGACCACGCAATAGCAAGTCCTGTTAATGAGGTGGCCATTGGGTGGAGGAAAGGCGACATTACTCCCCGCAAAAAGACAATGTGGAGAAGATACCCAAATTCGCCGCCCTGCTCAAAACCACGCGCGAAATAGAGGATATTCTCGACAAAGGCAAAGCCTGCTCCAACTAAACCTCCGTGGACGACTCCATCTAATGCGGATTGCAGATGGTGCCGGCGGGCAAGAACAATAAAGGCAACACATGCGCCCTTAAAAGTCTCTTCGACAACGGGAGCGACAACGGCGGTACCAAAACCCTGCGCGATATCTTCACTTCCCGTTACATAATAGGCAATAGTGCTCCCTGCTCCATTGAAAAACAGCGATACGGCGGTAGCAATACCCGCACCCCATCCCAAGGAAAGAAGACGGGATTTCCAACTCTCCCCCTCCCAACGATCAATAAGATGAAGGGTGTAGATAATTGCCAAAAGGGAGGGAATAGCAAAAAGGGTAACAAAGGTGGTTAACCCAAAACCCCAGCGAGTAAAATACATCCCAAAAAGGGCCATAATCCCCAAAAGCGAAAGCCCAGCAACAATGGACTCAACAATAGGGAAAGCCTTTTTCACAATAGGTGGCGCCCATAAGGGAGTCGCATATTGCTGGGGCGGAGGAACAACATTTACACCCGCCAGCGTTTCAGCGGATTGCACCTGGGGTAAGGCGTAGGTGGTGGGCTCCGAAAAACCATCCTCCTCGTCGGGCAGGTGGTGGTACCACGGTTCGGTGGAGGCCGGTGTTTGGGTGCCGTGGGTGGAGGCAGCAGGAGGTGCTGAAAAGTCGCCATGCTGGGGCGCTGCAGGGCGTTGCGGTTGGGCTGATTGCGGGAACTGGCCTGGGGGCGAGGAGGTGAAATCCTCCTGCGGCGTATACGACTGTTGCGGTGTCGGAAGCGATGGCTGCGGATAGTGCCCGGGTTGTGGCCCAGCAGGCATGCCCTGGGAATTCGGTGGCGCAGGTTGCCCATAGGTGGTCTGCGGTGGAACCTGCATGGGCGCCAAGGAATCCTGTTGTCCAGGCACGTCGAAGCCAGAGGGTGGCTGGGTGGGTGCAGGCGGCTGGTACCCCTGCGACGGATACAGCGGTGCCTGGACGGGGGCGGAAGGCTGCTGTGTGGGAGGTTGGTAGCTCTGCGGCTGATATGTAGCAGCCTGGCTCGGCGGAGCAAAAACGTCCCCAAATCCCTGCGGAGTTGGTTGTGCTGATTGAGGCGGTACAGGGGTGGGTCCAGGTGGGTCGTCGTGAGGCGCGGAGTCAGCAGGGTCGCCGTAGAGCCCGATAGTGCCATAGGTCGGAGGGACAGCAGGCACATGCCCACTGCACTGCTGCCCACTTGCGTAGTTTTGACCATAGTCGCCACTTGGTGTTGACCCACCAAGATCTGGACTGCGCCCATAGTCATCGGGGCTAGGCGACTGGGTCATTGGGGTCTCCTTGATAGGCACCTGCTGATGGGAATCCCTGGGTAAGGAATCATTGACGAGGGCGGGGCCATGCTTGAGCTAAACGCGCCCGTCCGTCGGAGAGTAGCTCAGGTACGGCTTTTGTGCGCGCGATAATTGGAAGGAAGTTCGCGTCTCCCTCCCAACGGGGAACAATATGTTGGTGAAGGTGCGCAGCAATTCCTGCTCCCGCGACGCTGCCCTGATTCATCCCAAGATTAAAGCCATGAGGAGTGGAAACAGAACGCAAAACAGTCATTGCCATAGCGGTCAATTCCCCAAATTCGACCCGTTCGGCTTGCGTCAGATCCGTGTAGTCACTCACATGACGATAGGAGCATACTAAAAGGTGACCCGGATTATAGGGATATAAATTCATCACAACAAAACAGGTGTCGCCCCGATAGACAATAAGTCCGTCCTCGTCACTGCGTGTGGGAGAAATACAGAAAGGGCATTCGTTGGAGGACGTATCGGCGGGTTTTGACTCCCCTTGGATATACGCCATCCGGTAGGGCGTCCAAAAACGTGAAAAGGCGTCGGGGACTCCCGCTAACGAGCGGGAGTCCTCAACTGGCAAATCCCCTGAAGTCATCGGTCCTACTCGACTGAATCGACAAAATGATCAGTATTCACACGCCCGTCAATGTGGGCAATAATCTTCGCAATGGCCTCGTCAATAGCAATGCCATTCAATTGCGACCCGTCACGGAAACGGAAAGAGACTGCGCCCGCCTCAACATCGTCCCCGCCAGCAATGAGAGTGAAAGGAATCTTTTCCTTTGACGCATTGCGAATCTTCTTACCGAAACGATCGTCGCTGAAATCAACTTCAGCGCGCACACCTTTAGCCTGCAATTTCTGTGCCACATCCTGGCAGTAGTCATTAAAGGCTTCGGCCACAGGAACCAGGCGCACCTGAACTGGCGCGAGCCATGCAGGAAATGCTCCCGCATAGTGTTCAGTCAGAACGCCAATAAAGCGCTCAATCGAGCCAAATTTTGCTGAGTGAATCATAATCGGCTCTTGGTGTGTACCATCAGGGGCAGTAAATTCCAGGCCAAAACGGTGCGGCTGATTAAAGTCATATTGGATCGTTGACATTTGCCAGGTACGACCAATGGCGTCTTTTGCTTGAATAGAAATCTTCGGTCCGTAAAATGCCGCGCCACCCGGATCAGGAACACAAGTTAAACCGGTTTCTTCGGCGCAGCGCTGAAGGATTTCTGTAGCCTGCTCCCACTGTTCCTCGGTACCGATGAATTTATCTTTCTTTTTCCCATCTGCATCGCGAGTAGATAATTCCAAATAGAAATCATCTAGGCCGAAATCCCGCAAGAGGGTGAGGACGAAATTCAGCAGATGCTTGACTTCATCAGCAGCCTGCTCCGGCATGACATAGCTATGAGAATCATCCTGGGTAATAGAGCGAACCCGGGTCAGCCCTTGAAGAACACCTGATTTTTCATTGCGGTACACCGTGCCGAATTCAAAAAGGCGCAAGGGTAGTTCTCGGTAAGATCGTCCTCGTGAACGGAAAATGAGATTATGCATCGGGCAATTCATTGCTTTGAGGTAATACAATTGCCCGTCATCATCCATTGGCGGGAACATTCCATCCGCATAATATGGAAGGTGACCCGAGGTGTGGAAAAGCTCCTCTTTTGACATATGCGGGGTGCCAACATATTGGAAGCCATTGTCAATATGCGCCTGGCGCACATAATCTTCCATAACCCGCTTTAATATGCCACCCTTTGGGTGGAAAACAGGCAAACCTGCACCCAATTCTTCGGGGAAAGAAAAGAGATCAAGTTCGACGCCCAGGCGGCGGTGATCGCGCCTCTCAGCCTCTTTAATCCGTTCCTGATAGGCAACTAAATCTTCTTTAGAAGCCCAGGCGGTACCGTATATACGCTGTAATTGGTCCCCACTTTGATCGCCTTTCCAATAGGCAGCTGAGGACTTTGTTAAGGCAAAACCATTGCCAATAAGGCGGGTTGAGGGCAGGTGCGGGCCACGGCATAGGTCGGTCCAGGCCACACTCCCATCGCGTCGCACATTGTCATACATGGTCAGCCCGCCAGCGCCCACCTCGACGGATGCGCCTTCGGCTCCTGCCCCTTTAGAGGTCACTAACTCCAACTTATAGGGTTGCGCGGCGAGCTCGACTTGGGCCTCGGCCTCGGAAATATCGCGACGGCGAAAAGTCTGCCCCTCTTTAATAATGCGCTTCATCCGCTTTTCGATATCGCGCATCACTTCAGGGGTGACAGCATCAATATTGCCGAAGTCATAATAGAAGCCATCAGTAATAAAGGGACCAATACCCAGATTCACATCCGGATACATTTCTTGGACGGCTTGGGCCATGACATGGGTAGCACTATGGCGCAAAATTTCCAGGCCCGCCTGGGAAGTGATCTCAATAGCTTCAATATCAGCATCAGCGGGAACTTCCCGGGAAAGATCCCAGGGCTCGCCGTTGACCGTCATGGCAATAACGTCTTTGCGGCCCTCGTATAGGGTTGTACCCGTTGTACCCGCCTCAATGGTGTGTGGCTGATGGTCTAGGCGGATGTCAATGGGGGACACAAGGGCTCCTCAAAATCGACGAAAGATTAGGACCCCTCCATGCTACCGGTCTGCACCTCATGCGGGGAATCTGCCCGCATGAGGTTGCCACGTGATTCGCAGCAATGCCAACCGGCGTCTAGCGACCCACCCCTAGCGGGCCATGCCGCGTTTAATGGCGGCAGCGGCCCGCAGGCCCTTGTACAGAGTGTTCTTCACAGGAAGTTCCCACGCGCCGGGCACATCTGTGGGATGCGAAGCAAAACGCATCTTGTATTTGCCGACGCTAAAAAGTTCGGGAACACGTGGAGAATGTGCGCCCATCAAATCCAGGCCCTCAACTTTTTCTGTGCCCAACAATGCAGCGACCTTCCAGTCGAGCACAATAGGAGCCGCCATCCGTCGGGCCGCTTCCGTTGAAGCGCCATATTCGCATTGGGCACGGCGATCATTGACGAGGACGAGGTCCCAACACAGGAGTTCCCCCTCTCCTGTCCGGGCGGTATAGACCCGGGCGTGGTCTTTCCCGAGAGAGCGCAACAGATTTTCGTAGGTGCGCATGGGGTGCGGGCTAAAGCCGTCACGCTTTGCCGTTTCAACGAGGACCGCGTAGTACTCAGAGAAACTTGCCGCTGCCATTTCTGTTTCATCATGGATACTGCCACCGCAGGCATCCAGATTCTTCATGCCTTTACGTACAGCCCGACGGCCATCATTATGCATGGTTTCAAGAATCTTGGCTTCATCTCCCTTGCAGGTGTCAATCACCACGGTGCGGTCATAGGTGATTGTCTGCAGGACGTCATAAATATCGGGGGCGGAATACCAGGCGTGCAGACGAATAAAGGCAACGGACCGGTCGTGGGCGCGCACATACTCTAAAAGATCACGCCGAAATGCGGCTTCACGTTCTGGTGTGGCTTCTTTGAGCCACACTGGTCCCCACATTGCCCACAGGTAATTCACTGAACGGACTTTATGGCTATAAAGGGCAATAACGGCGAGGCGTTTGCCATTTTCTAACCATTCAAAACGTCCCCACGCGGGATTACCACGCAGCGTTTCATATTCTTCCCACTGAGCACATTGTTCAACAGGTAAGGGAACAACGCCTGCTGCGGCAATACGCATTTCCTCGGCGGTAATCTTATTGAGCACAGTTTCCGTCATGGGTACCTCTACTTAAATGCCAGCGTTTACTCAGAATGAGCGATCCGTCGGTTCGGGATAATACCGACGGAACTTCCGAATGTGATTGAGCTTTTGTGCCCGAACAACAAGAGTCCGCATCAGGCTCCTGTCCGAAGGGTACAGCAAGGGATCATGGCGTCGCCCGGTTCTCATGAGGTTGTGGACACGCTCACGCAGGGATTCATCGCGGATATAGCGAAGAAGCAGTGAATCAGGAACCATGGAGTAGAGGATTTCCTCTTCCACAACAGCTGCGTCCAGTGGTTGCCCGTACACCAGATCTGACACCATATGGATCATGGGGTTATGCCCGGCAGCTGTCATATACCAGTTATTTCGGCCAATCCGCGGGTTCACTTCAAAGAACACAGCCCGCCCGTCGCGCGGATCAATTTTGACGTCAAAGTTGGCAAAGCCACGGTAGCCGTGGGTAGTGAGGAGTTTGCTGGCATCGGCCCACAGCTGCGGGAAAGGCTCGGTGATCATGGCTACGGGGTTGCCAATCATGGTGGGCGCGTGGTCTTCCAACAGCACCCGTGCTGAGCCGATCAAACTGACCTGGCCGCGCGAATCGACATAAGCAGTAATGGAACGCATTGCCGTGTTATCACCAGGAATAAGTTCCTGGACGAGGAAACGGTCCCTAAATCCAGCCTGAATTAATGTCTGCCAAAGAGAGGTTAATTCCTCTGCACTTTCGATAAACCAGATTTTCCTCTTGCCCTCAAATTCCAGGCGGTCATAGGGCTCTCCGGCACTGGATTTGGCAACAATGGGGAATTCGAAGGGAATATGTGGTGCGGTCCATTGAGGGGAATCCGCGCCAGTAAAGTCCACAATAACAGTTTGCGGGGTGGGAATACCTAAATCCGCACACGCTTGAGCAAATGCCGCTTTATCGGTCAGGCGATCAATGACCTCTGTTGAGGGGAACGGTAATGCATAGTATTGCGAGAGTTCTTCCCTGTGACGGGCAATCAAAACCGAATGCAGATCGTGATTGGCCATCAGGACAAGGTCGTAATCGGGGTAGGCTGCGCCAATACCGAGAAGTTCGTGAATGACCTGTTCGTCAGTGGCCCCTTCAGGCAGGGGGTGGTGGTCAAAGAAGGTGGAGCGGGAAATCGCCGCAGTGGGGGCTGAGTTGACGCACAGGACGCGGCATCCATACGCCTGGTGGAAAGAACGCCCCATTCCATAGACACCGAAGTCACCTCCGAGGACAACTGGGAGCAGAGGCTTTCTTTCGGGACTCATTGGTCACCACCTATTCTTGCGGCCGGCTACACGTGGCCGGGGTTTCCGGCCTGAGTAGCCTACCGGAGCCCCGCCCTCGTTACTCATCTACGAGGGCGGGGATCACACTTCAGGTAGGTCACCCCTTAAGAGGAACGGCCTAATGTGCGCAAACTATCCAAGGCGACGGCCAGGATAATGACGACGCCCTTAATAATGAGCTGGTGGAAGAACTGGACATTCATCAGCACCAAGCCATTACTGAGGACACCAATAATCAATGCGCCCACAAGCGTTCCCAGGATTCGGCCGCGTCCACCAGCTAATGACGTCCCACCAAGGACGACAGCAGCAATAGCGTCGAGTTCATATCCTTCGCCCGCTTTAGGCTGACCAGATGTCACACGTGCGGAGAAAATCAGTCCGGCCAGTGCTGTCAATGTGCCCGCAATGGTATAAACCCATAGCAAGGTCGCTTTGACATTAATACCGGCCAACCTGGCAGCCTCTGGATTACCTCCCACGGCATAGACATGGCGCCCAAATGCCGTTCTTTCCATAAGGAACCAGGTAATCGCATAGACGACCACCATCAAGACGACAGGATTAGGAATTGGCGTTCCTACGATGACGCCATTGCCCATTCCTCGATAGCTCAGATCAGAAGCGACCAGTGGCAGACCATTGAGTAGTGAATAGGCAATACCACGCAAATAGGTCATTGACCCTAGGGTGACAATAAATGCTGGCAGAGCCAACCACGCAATAAATGCGCCATTGACAAAACCTGCTAGTGCACCGGCCAAAAGACCGCCAAGAATAGCCACCGGAGCGGGCATTCCTGAGGTATGCAGAAGAACACCAACAACACCGGCGACTGCCAGAATTGAACCCACTGATAAGTCAATACCAGCGGTGATAATAATCATGGTCATACCGGCAGCGAGAATGGCATTAATTGAGACTGCTCGCAGAACATTAATGGCATTGTCATAGCTAAGGAAATTATCGGCGAAGATCGCCATAAAGACCATGAGGATAAAGAGGACTGCCAGCATTCCGACTTTATCCCACCAATATCCTAGATTGGTATTGAATGAGCGGGTTTTTTCTTGGCCCGTTAAAGGAGTGCTCACGAGGCTTGTCCTTTCTCCTGAGTCTCGTCGTCATAAACTCCAGTGGCATGAGCCATAACGAGTTCTTCTGTGGCTTCAGCGCCATCTATTTCGGCGACAATCTGTCCGCCGCGCATGACTAAAAGGCGATCGCTAATGCCCAGGGCTTCAGGCAAGTCGGAGGAAATCACCAAAATAGCGGCACCGTCTTCTGCAGCGTCAAAAATGATTCTGTAGATTTCACTCTTGGCGCCAATATCAACGCCGCGGGTGGGTTCATCGAGAATCATGAGTGAGGGATTTTCCAGCAGTAGCCTGGCAAGGACCAGCTTTTGCTGATTCCCTCCGGATAGAGATCGTGCATGAGTCCATTGCGAAGCAGTGCGTACATGCAATTGCTCGAAACGCTCGCCAACGGTGTTTTTAATTCCTCGTTGATCGAGAACACCGAAATGCGCATGGTTATCAAGCGTGGATATTGCCGTATTGTCTCGGACACTCATTTCAAGGAAGAGCGCCTGATCCTTTCGAGATTCAGGCAGCATTCCCATGCCTTGGGCAATTCCTTCAGCAGGAGAACGCGGATTGACTGAGCGACCATCAATACGCACCTCTCCCCCACTTTTGCGATCTGCACCCATAATGAGTCGCCCAACCTCAGTGCGTCCAGCGCCAATGAGTCCCACCATGGACACGATTTCACCAGCACGCACATGAAATGACACTGGGCCAATACCAGCACCATTCGTGAGGTCAGTAATCTCAGCACGAATATCGCCGTGGGTACGTTCTCCACGTGTATAGAGGTCTTCAACTTCGCGGCCCACCATCATGCGGACAATATCGCTCGGAGTAGCGTGATCCTCGTGGTCCGAATTCAATGTACGCGTGCCCACATATTTGCCATCACGCAAAACAGTGACTCGATCAGAAAGCTCCCATACCTCCTCCATTCGGTGGGAAATATAGATCAGACCCATTCCGTTCTTGCGCATTTCCCGAACCAGAGCAAAAAGACTCTCTGATTCGGATGCAGATAATGCGGCTGTTGGCTCATCGAGAATAAGCACTTTGACGTCTTCTGCTACAGCGCGGGCAATCTCAACCATCTGCTGCATACCCACACTGAGGGAGCCAATTCGGGCACGTGGATTAATCTGCGCACCCACACGTTCGAGTTTTTCCTTGGCCTCGCGAATAACGCGGGCGCGGTCTAAAACTCCAAATCGCGTGGGTTCGCGGCCAATAGCAAGATTTTCCGCGACAGTCATTTCTGGGAAGGTATTGAGTTCCTGGTGGATAATCCCAATGCCAGCTGCCATAGCGTCGCGTGGCGATCCTAGGTTGAGTGCCTTTCCGTCAATGAGCATCTCGCCGGAATCTTGGGGGTAGGAGCCGGAAATAATCTTCATCAGTGTCGATTTTCCGGCGCCGTTTTCCCCCATAAGTGCGTGGACTTCGCCTGGGCGGAGGTCAAAGTCCACGCCACTGAGCGCTTGGGTCGCACCAAAGCGTTTACTGAGGCCCCGTACTTGGAGCAAGGGTTCTGTATCAGGCATATGTCACCCCTTGAGTCAACAGATCTGGGGATTACCAGCCCTTGTAGTCCTTGACAGTGTCACGGGTGACAATGCTGGGTTCCATCAGGGTGACGCGCTCGGCGGGTTCTTTACCTTCCACAATGCCCTTCCCAATTTCATAAGCCTTGACCACCATTTCTCCGGGATTTTGCGCGGAGGTGGCCCACAGGTTGGAGTTGGCATCCTTCATTGCGGTGACTGCCTCTGGGGCAGCATCAACACCGACGATGGTGATGCCTTTCAGTCCCGCCTGTTGGACAGCTTCATCAGCACCGAGCGCCTCGGGATCATTAATGGCGAAAATGCCTTTGACGTCCTTATTTGCAGTGAGCATATCGGTGGCAAGGTTCAGTCCACTGGCCCGGTCATTGCGGCCAGCTTGGCGGGCAACAACTTTAATCCCCGGATTTGCTTTGAGAACTTCGTCACACCCCTTTACGCGATCCTGTGGCGCACTGGTCGGAGTTCCCTCAATGACCAGGATATTGCCTGATCCACCGATTTTTTCGACCAGAGCCTCACAGGCAAGCTTTCCAGCCATGACATTGTCAGTGGTCACCGCAGCTTTAGCACCATCGGCATCAACATCAACAGCAATTACCGGAATACCCGCCTGTTGGGCGCGCTGCACTGCGGAGGCAATACCTTTCGAGTCCACAGCATTGAGCAAAATCAAATCTGTGCCCTGCTGAATCATGGCGTCGATCTGGTCATTTTGCGTACCCAAATCGAGGCGCCCATCTTGGACATTGAGCTCAAAACCCTGCGTTTTTGCCTCTTCCTGCATTCGAGTTTGCATAGCAGCAAAGAAGGGATTGGAGACGTCTTGGAGCAGGAGGCCAACTTTTTCGACCTTGCCGTCCCCACCTCCAGCAGCGCTACTGGCTGCTTCATCTCCCGTTGTACAGGCAGACATCGCTACCATGGAAGCAACACCAATAACAGCGGCGAGCTTGTGAGCGAGTTTCATAATCTCTCCTTATATGTAGAAGCCCTGGTCAATGACGACTTCGTCAAAAAGGGCTGCTCATCCTTGAGTTCGTAAAAGGGTAATTACAATTGACAACGTTGTCCAGCGGAGTCCACGATGGGAGTGTTGCACCCCGCACAACATATCCAACGCAAAGGAGCCAGGATGTTTGCACTATCTTTTTCGGCCACTCAACCTGCCGCCTATCGCGACTTCCTGCGGAGTTGTTAATGAATGCGCCACGTCGGCCGACAATGGCCGAAGTTGCCGACCTGGCCGGAGTGTCATTAAAAACCGCGTCACGGGTCATTAATGGGTCGCAGGGAGTCAGCCCAAGTAAAACCAAGGCCGTTCGCCAAGCGGTAGAAAGTTTGGGATATCGCTCTAACCGCGGTGCAGCGACGCTGCGCTCTGGATCATCAACAATTGTTGGCCTCATTGTCCGAGATATGTCGAACCCTTTTTATTCTGGCCTTGCTGCCGGAGCAGCTGATAGTGCCCAGGAGCATGGTCTATTACTCATGACAGCGAGTTCAGAAGGTGATATTCATCGGCAAAGTCGCCTTATTGACACGATGATGGAATACCGTCCGCGGGCATTATTAATTACCCCGGCACAAGGTGAGGACCCCGCCCTCGTTTATGAATCGGAAATGGGAACTCCCATTGTGGCACTTGACCAACCCCCCGATGGCATTACCTGCCCCTATGTCTCTTTTCCTAATACTGAGGCGACAAAGGAGGCAATGTCACAAGCCCTATCAACAGGAGCGCGCACATGCGGAATTCTTTTGGATGATGATTCCCTAAAGACAATGCCTGCACGTTTGCAGGGGGTCCTTTCCGCAATTCACGAGGCCGGGGCCCCTCCCCCACAAGATAAACATATTTTGCGTGCCCATACTCACCGCGAAGCAGTGGCCAGCACAACCCATTTATGCACCATCGCCCCAGATGTGGAAATTATATTTTGCGGGAATAATGTTCTTCCTGAGGGAGCTATTAATAGTGTTCTTCAGTGCGGCCTATCGCCCATAGTCGTAGCTTTTGACCCACTTCCTTTAGCACGCGAACTTCCCTTACGAATTATCACTATTACTCACGACTCGACAATTATGGGGCAGTTGGGAATGCATGCCGCTTTAGGGGCAAATCCTCCCACTCATTCCCTGTGCCCAACCCAGATCTACCTCAATACGCGTATGCGCGCTTCGCACCCACACCTTACTGAGCAAAGGAGCCAGTCATGACAACGCTTTATGATTACCAATCCCCACAACATGCGGATTTTCTTGAGACTCGGCGCCGCGGCCTTATTGATTTTTACACCCCTCATCTTCTCAGCGAGTCGGGCGGATGCTATTGGCTTGACAATAAAGGCATTCCAATGGGAGATCGCGGCTTTCAACTATGGCTCGGCGCGCGAATGTTACATTGCTATTGTTTAGAAGGTCTTCTCGGCGATATTCAAGCTGGAGATTATGCACAACGCATTGCCCTCTTTTACGCTGACGGGCCTGGACGCGATAAAGAGCATGGTGGCTGGTTTGCCCAAGTTGGAGGAGATAAGCCCGATGATTCTAAGCAACTCTATGGGCAGGCGCATATGCTTCTTGCGGCTTCGTCGGCTGTGCATTTAGGGGTTGATGGGGCAAATGAGTTACTTGACGAGGCTCTGCGCGTGATTGATCGCTATTGGGATGAGACCTACGGGCTCTGCCCGGAATCCTATGACCGCACTTTTAGCGATCTTGATCCCTATCGTGGGCAAAACGCAAATATGCATTTAACGGAAGCCTATTTAGCGGCTTTTGAAGCCACTGGGTCGGATCTTCTTTTAGAACGTGCGGTGCGAATAGCAAAGGGTATTGCCTCGCGTGCCGCAACGATGGAGGAGGGTTCCTGGCGTCTCCATGAGCATTTCACTACTGAGTGGCTGCCAGATCCGGAATATAACCGTGATAATCCTCGGCATCCTTTCCGTCCCTTTGGCTCTCAACCGGGGCACTGGTTGGAGTGGGCGAAACTCCTTAGCCAGATCCACGCCAAGGGGATCAAAGAAAAGTGGCTTCTTCCTGCTGCGCAGCGGCTTTTTGAGGGCGCGTGGGCAGATGGATGGGGCCGTGATGGAGGCTTCTGCTACACCGTTGATTTTGATGGGCGCCCTGTAGTGGAAGAAAAATATTGGTGGGAGGTCACCGAGGCAATCGGCGCGGCTCTTGGTCTTTTCCATGCCACGGGGGATGAGAGCTATCTGGAGTACTACCAGCGTGCCTGGCAGTGGTGCGACCACGTCCTCGTGGAGGAAACGGGCGCCTGGGTTCCAGAGGTAAGCGCGGGCAATGCGCCTTCGACTGGCACATGGCAGGGCCGTCCCGATATGTACCACGCCTACCAGGCCACGCTTTATGCTCACCTAGGACCGACGCAGGGGCTCGCTCAGTGGGCCCATGCTTCCCACCCCCACTAAGCGGGATAAGCGCGCCGCGCCGCAATGACACCAAACCTGCAGAGGGCGACAAAAATGCCGATTTTCGGGCAAAAATGTCGCCCTGTGCCCGTTTGGCGCATTGGCGCCTCTGACGCGCAGGGCCCCGGCCTCGTCAAAGAAAGTGACTGGCGGTGGCTTCCAATGAAAAAGCCCCAGAATCCGTGGGAATATCTGCTGGTGGGCGATACTGGGTTCGAACCAGTGACCTCTTCCGTGTGAAGGAAGCGCGCTACCACTGCGCCAATCGCCCGAGGTGGGTACGGGATTCGAACCCGTGTATACGGCTTTGCAGGCCGCTGCCTCGCCTCTCGGCCA
>JAUNHH010000039.1 GCA_030524055.1 Actinomycetaceae bacterium
CCGCCGGGAAAGTCGTCGCCAATTACTGGCTAGAAAAGGTCTATTCTGCCGAGGCGGCCCATGCCCATCGAAATGGCGACCTGCATATTCACGACCTCGATATGTTTGCCGGATATTGCGCCGGATGGTCCCTCAAGCGCCTCATCCAAGAAGGCTTTAATGGCGTGTCTGGGGCAGTTGCTTCGCACCCTCCGCGCCATATGAGTTCCGCCTGCGGACAAATCGTCAACTTCCTTGGCACCTTGCAAAATGAATGGGCTGGCGCTCAAGCCTTTTCCTCTTTTGATACCTATATGGCGCCATTTATTCGTCTCGACAATATGACCTATGAGGAGGTCTATCAGTGTCTCCAAGAAATGGTCCATAACCTCAATGTGCCCTCACGGTGGGGAAGTCAATGCCCCTTTACTAACCTCACCTTTGACTGGACCTGCCCTGATGATCTCGCCGATGAATATCCTTTTATTGGCGGTGAGGTCTGCGATTTCACCTATGGGGATCTTGGGCCCGAAATGGAAATGATTAACCGCGCCTTTATTGAGGTCATGAGCGACGGTGACGCAGATGGACGAGTCTTTACCTTCCCAATACCGACCTACAATATTACGCCCGATTTCCAGTGGGACGGCCCCAATGTTGACCGCCTTTTCGAGATGACCGCAAAATATGGCCTGCCCTATTTCCAGAACTTCCTGAACTCGGATCTGGACCCGCATATGATTCGCTCAATGTGCTGCCGCCTCCAATTGGATCTGCGTGAGCTCCTTAAACGAGGAAATGGGTTATTTGGGTCAGCAGAACTCACCGGGTCAATTGGTGTGGTCACCCTTAATATGGCGCGACTGGGATACCTCTATAAAGGGGATCTGCCCGCCCTCGTGAAAGAAATGGATCGACTGATTGACGTCGCTTCTGGGACTTTAGAAGCAAAACGCGCCACCATTGCTGAGCATATGGAAATGGGACTATTCCCGTATTCTGCCCGCTATCTGGGATCCCTTGATAATCACTTCTCGACGATCGGCGTCAATGGCGTCAATGAAATGATCCGCAATTTCACTGCAGACACCTTCGACATTACCAGCGCACCTGGGCAGAAGATGGCCGAAACTATTCTCGACCATATTCGTGACCGAATGGTGGAGCTCCAAGAAAAAACCGGGCACCTCTATAACCTGGAAGCAACCCCCGCTGAAGGAACAACCTACCGTTTCGCTAAAGAAGACCGGAAACGATTCGCCAATATTCTCCAAGCGGGTACCGACGCCCAGCCTTATTACACGAATTCCTCGCAACTGCCCGTGGCCTTTACGGAGGATCCTTTCGAGGCCTTAGAGCGCCAGGAAATCCTCCAAGGAAAATACACAGGCGGCACCGTCCTACACCTCTATATGGGAGAGGCTGTCAGTTCTGGGCAGGCCTGTAAAGAACTGGTCCGCCGCTCGCTGACCGCATTTAAAGTCCCCTACATCACCATCACCCCAACCTTTTCGATTTGCCCCACCCACGGCTATTTAGCAGGAGAACATTTCACCTGCGACAAATGCGCCGCTGCCCATCCGCAGCGCGAACCTGTCGAATGTGAAGTGTGGACCCGCGTCATGGGCTATTTCCGCCCCGTTGCCTCATTTAATATCGGCAAAAAAGGCGAATATGCCGAACGCACAATGTTCACCGAAAAGGCAGCCGAGGCGCACGGCCCCGTTCAAGGAGCCTTCGTGAGCGCCGGCGTCTAGACGCTGGATAAAAGGCAGGCCCGGCAGTGAGGGGCGTGATATGGCGATGACAACTACTACGACCACCGCAGATGACCTGCAGATAGCAGGCATGGTCCCCTTATCTACAGTGGACTGGCCGGGCCGCCTGGCGGCCACCCTCTTTTGCCAGGGCTGCCCCTGGGCCTGCGTCTACTGCCATAACCATGCGATTCTGGACCCTCGTACCCCCGGCGCTGTGCCATGGAGCGACGTTGAAAACCTTCTGGCCCGGCGCCACGGGCTCCTTGACGCCGTGGTTTTTTCTGGAGGCGAGGCAACCCGCCAACAGGCTCTGATCCCCGCTGCCCGCAGAGTGCGTGACCTTGGTTTCGCTGTGGGCCTCCACAGCGCCGGCATTTTCCCTCACCGCCTCGAAGAGCTCCTCAAGCAGCACCTGGTGGACTGGATTGGCCTGGATATTAAAGCCCTACCCGGCGCGAATTATGACGAGGTCACTGGCCAGCGCCCGCGACTCCAACAGAGCGCCCCGCCCTCGTCCTATCGCGCTGGCCACCTCGCCTGGCGCAGCCTGGAGATCTGCCTGGACCACCCAGAGGTTGACCTTGAAGTCCGTATTACCGTCTATCCCACTGGACCCAGAGATGCCCTCGATGTTGCACGCCGTGTTCGCAATATGGGCGTGGCCCATCTCGCTATTCAAAAAGCTCGCGCCTGTGGTGCCCCTCATGATTTCGTCGCTCACGGCCCCGGCTGGGACGAATGGTGTGAGGCACTTATCCCCGCCCTTGCGGACTGTGGATTTGACAGTCTTGTTCTCCGTTCCTGAGCACGGCCGGCCGGATTGCACCTGAAAACTCCCCGAAGAAACCCTGGCCCCGCCAAGTGCAAACCCCCGCTCAATAGCGTGTGACATGCAGAAATTCGCGGTCCGCCCTCGTGAATTGTGGACAGGGATCACCAATTTTTTCTTCACGAGGACGGGGGAGAACCATATAAAAACGAGCACATCTGAAATAACAGTGTCCATTTTGTTTCCCGAACTATCTTTTCCGCCGAGCCCTCCTCCGGCACTATGGTGGAGGTTCCTGGGACGCATCCCAGGGAAAGGACGGTGAGATAGTGAGCATGGCAAATGACCCGGTAGCCCAGGGTCTTGCGGCAACGGCTGCTAACCCAGCTACCGAGGCTGCAACTTTGCGCGAGATTGCCTACCACTACCCCCAATTGCGGCCACTGGTTGCGGCGAATCCGAGTGCTTACGCGGGCCTCGTTGATTGGCTCGCTGAACTGGGCGACCCCGCAGTTAATGCGGCAATTGCCACTCGCCCTGATCGACAGGTGTCCCAAGCCCACTACGCCGGGGGCCAGTACCCTGCTCAGGGACAGTATGGCCAGCAAGAATATGCTGGCAATGGCGGTGGGGCTGGCTATAACGGCGCGGGGGTTGCCGCGGGTGCTCACAATGGAGCCCAGGATGCGACACAGGTTTACCCTGGACCAGCCCAGGGCGGCTACGGGAATGACTATTCTGCGGGCGCCTCCGGGCAGGCTGCTTATGGAAATGGCGCACACGGCGGCGGCTACGGCGCCGAAGCTGGCAATAATGGCTATCACGGCCAACAGGCACACAATGGTGGGTACGCTCTGGCTTCGAGTTACTCAGCGCAGGGCGGGGCCGCGGGTGGCGCAGCAGCTGGCGGCACGGCCGCAGCCTCTGGCCAATACAACAGTGACGCCACAGAATACTTAGGACTACCCACAGCGCCGAGCCCTCACTCACAAGGCCAGCGCACCGTCATTCCACCAGGAAGCGCCGCCCAACATCCAGACGGCAAAGGCCCCTCCACTGGGCGTAGCCGCGAAGATAAAGGCATGTCCAGTGGCGTCAAATTTATGCTGATTGCGCTGGTCCTATTGGCTTTGGCAGGAGTAGTCCTGGTGTCCTTGGTGTTCTCCGGTTTCTTCGATCGGAATAATCCGGCTCCCGCGCCCGCGGACCCAGGAGCTCAAAGCGCCCCACAAAATACCGCTCCCAATGACGGTGCCCAATCCGCTGACGTTCCTCTGGCTTTCCCAGCACCCGAATCCGCTGAAGAAATGACAGGTTTCGCTTCGCCATCAGGCAATATTCGCTGCGGCATTGTCGATGGCAACCTGGCCTGCGCGATTACTTCACACGATTGGACAGCCAATGGCGACAAAGCCTGCGAGGGCTCATCGTCGTCCGTGCTCGTGCTGAATAAAGACCGCGCTGACGTTGACTGCGACACGGGTAATCCCGGAGGCGGGTCAGGAACCTTGGCCTACGGGTCTTACGCGAAGCTGGGTGATTATGCGTGTTCCTCCAGCCAGGATGGTATTTCCTGCTGGAATATGCGCACAGGAACGTCCATGGCTTTGGCCCGCGGAGGTTGGATGAGCGGAACTGGCGGAGAGCTCGGCGTCAACGACTTTGACTGGTAGTTTGTGCGTGCGTCGTTTTGGTCTTTGCGATTGACGAGGGCGGAGCGGCGCTGAACAAAAGGGGGCCCGGCAGCTATGTGCTAGCTGCCGGGCCCCGCCCTCGTCACTATTTATCAACCGGCCCAAGGACGACATTCGCCCACGCCGAATGCAAACTCTCCTGATCAGAAGGCTGGAAGAGGCCAGCCAAGGCATCCCGATACAGACGCGACAACTCATGACCCGAGAAATACGAGGCTCCCCCGCAGGCACGAATGCACTGCTCAACAGTGCGCAGGGTAGCCTCAGCCGCCGAGTTCTTTGCCGCCGACAATTGCGGCAACCAGATCGGGCCCCGATCCACGCCAGCATCAATATCCCGCGCGAGCTCACGAATCTGCGGGCCCACCGCATTCATCAGCAGCGCCGCTTCCGCCAAACGCCACCGAATATCAGGGTCATTAGAGTACGTCGTCCCATTCTTTACTGAACGCCGCTGCTTCACATGCTCCGCAGCAACCTCAATGGCGCGCTCACCAATCCCACAGTAGGTGGCAGCCAAGAGAATCTCGAAATGCGCGAAAATCCCGAACACCACGGGGTCCCCCGATGGGCCCGGCTCGCAGCGGGTCAGAATCTGCGGTTCAGGGGCGTGCGCACCCTCCAAAATGGTCGTGTTCGACTGGGTGGCACGCATTCCCAGCGTGTCCCAATCGTCTTTAATGGTGAAACCGCCGCGCTCGCGGTGGAGGATAGCGAAGACGGAGTGGGGCGTGCTGGCTTCGGCCCCGGCCTCGTGAGCTGACACCTCCTCCTTCCCGAAAGTCAGCAAACGGGTCCACGCTGGCGCTAGTGACGTGAAAATCTTCGTCCCGGTAAAGGAATATCCGCCCTGGCCATCAGGCACTGCCTGCGCGGTAGAGCCAAAAAGAACCAGGTCATTGGCGGGCTCTGAAATGCCGAAGCCAAAAAGCTCTCCAGCTGCAGCATCGCGCAAAATCTGCTCACCTTTAGGATTGCCATTGCGCACCAGATGCCGTCCGAGGCCAACAATAATCTGGTGCATATTGATACCCAGTGCCGTCCCAGGAGCTGCCTTTGCCAGACGGGTCTGTTCAGCTGCCACCTCGCTCAGGCTCAACCCCGCCCCGCCAAATTCGGTGGGCACGAGGGCCGCGTAGTACCCGGCCTCGCGTAGTTCCTCATAGTCGGCAGTGGGGAAAGTATTGTCAGCATCGTGGGCGGCGGCGCGACTGTGAATCCGCTCTAGCAGATCGTCAGATAGAAAACCCATGGCGTTCCTCTCAAAATAGGTGAACTTCCGAGGTGGGGCACGCTACAAATGCGGGCCAGCCACCAGGCCACCTCCCAGTATGACCCTTGTCAATGTGTGAGTACAGGTGCCGAGAGTGCCAAGTGTGGACTAAGTTGTCATCTGTGAGTGATCAGCCAAACCCCTCCAGCCCGCGTCA
>JAUNHH010000001.1:0-109827 GCA_030524055.1 Actinomycetaceae bacterium
GTTTCCCCCGCACCTGCGGGGATGATCCTCTGCCGCGATGACGAATTGGTAATGACCGACAGTTTCCCCCGCACCTGCGGGGATGATCCGGTGGCCTCTACGCCCTGCCCTAAGCGCTTCTCGTTTCCCCCGCACCTGCGGGGATGATCCGCACATTCTGCTCTAGTATGCAAGTCACTCCCCGTTTCCCCCGCACCTGCGGGGATGATCCCATGCGCACTCTGACAGAAGCCGCCGGGTACTCGTTTCCCCCGCACCTGCGGGGATGATCCCCATCAAGCTCACAATCCCCGACGGCACCATTCGTTTCCCCCGCACCTGCGGGGATGATCCGCGCACACAGCAGGACAAAGTCAGCGACCATGTGTTTCCCCCGCACCTGCGGGGATGATCCGATTTCGGGGTCTCCTACGGTGCGGCAGCCAGCGTTTCCCCCGCACCTGCGGGGATGATCCGCCTTTCATCTTGCCGATTGCTTAGTTCACGCGGTTTCCCCCGCACCTGCGGGGATGATCCCGCTGGCCTTGCCAGCATTGCCCGCGTTGCTGGGTTTCCCCCGCACCTGCGGGGATGATCCGTTCCCGGTCCCACCGGTCACCGTCCCAATAGTGTTTCCCCCGCACCTGCGGGGATGATCCGAGAAGCTACAGGGCAGCTTCAAGGACCTCGCGGTTTCCCCCGCACCTGCGGGGATGATCCGGTTTCGGTGGTGAGTTTGCCGCCTGGGGTGAGGTTTCCCCCGCACCTGCGGGGATGATCCCAGCTTCACGCCCTTGGCGGATGAGGTCATTCAGTTTCCCCCGCACCTGCGGGGATGATCCGTGAGATAGGACCGTGCAGGCCCCGTCGGTCGCGTTTCCCCCGCACCTGCGGGGATGATCCCACTCCCTTCTCAGGCCAAAGGTAAGGGGCCAGGTTTCCCCCGCACCTGCGGGGATGATCCCCGTCAATATCGACGCCGTTAAAGTCGGCACCCGTTTCCCCCGCACCTGCGGGGATGATCCCAAAGCTGGTACATCCAGCGTTTTTCCTCACTGAGGGCTGGGGAGATCCAGCGCTCATGCGGCAATATCGATGGGGTCAGCCATGACCGAGCATCCTCAGTGGACCCTGTGTGCAGCAGGCGATACCTCATGACTCATACTCCCTAAAACCAAGCTCCGAGCACTCCCCCCATATCTGGTGTACCGGGTAGACCATGAGGATAGGGGATACTTAGATAGCGAGACTATCCTAGGGAAGTTCAACCCTAAAAGCACTCCCCTATGGAAGCTTCGCCTGGTCTATCGGGTATGGCCGGACCGATCTCTAGATCTCGGACCTACCACTATAGTGGTCCCGCTAGCTACTCAGGACCGATCACATACACCTCACCTCCGAAATGCCCAAGCGTGACTAGACAATACATCTCACGCCCCGCCCTAGCCGCTATCCGCGCTGGTCTGATCAATCAGGGCATCTCGCCAATAGCGGCAGATCAGGCCGCCGCTACCCTCGCGCGCGTCATCTCCGGCTCACGTGGGCATCATCTGCCCGCGCCTGACCAGACTATCCGCGTGCCCGTGACGCCTACAGCCACCGCGTCCATCTACTACTACCCTCACCGCGGCTGGAGGCTAGCAGAGATCACCGCGCCTGACTCGCCACCTACGTATCTCGCGCGCTGGATAGTACCGAATCCGCGGCGGCGCCTCACGCTCACGCCGCTAGCTCACGGACTGGTATCAGTCCAGCTAGGCCGCACCGCTGAGGTAGGTACGCTCTCGGAGGACGGCACTCTTATTATCGATATACCCGACCACTCAGACCTGGAGGATATCTAGACATGGCCCCCGAATCTCTCGCCCGTTTCCCCCAAACCTGCGGGGATGATCCGGACGGCACGATCTGACAGTCGCAATCATGATGGTTTCCCCGCATGGGCGAGGATCTTCCGGATAGTGATTGGGCAGGGCTTCGAGGATGTCGGCTTCCCCCGCGAAGGCGGGGATGATCCGGTCGCGAAGTCAATCTTGCCTTCGGAGACCATGTTTCCCCCGCGCCTGCGGGGATGATCCTTTTATCAGAGGAGATGGCTACTGATTCCCAGCCTGTCCCCCGCATAAGCGGGGATGATTCTTGTTTTTGCGTGCTGCTGGTCGCACTGACCGCGTTTCCCTGCATCTACGGGAATGATTCACAAAAATCAACTCACTGCACACAAAGGAGCAGGACCTCCCAGTCTAAATATGCCAATGAGCAGAATCCTCCACTCGACTTATTTAACGCGATGAGAATTTTCTACATCCTCTCACCGTCGGAATTAATAATTGGCTGACATTCCGGTCCAGTTATTACCAGCCCGGAGGGAATTTCACCGATTTCTGCACGCACCTCATCCACATTATCGGCGTAATATACAACGGTTCCAGCTGGAATATCTAGGCAATACGGATTCTCTCGCTCCTCAGGGCCACGCCCAATGACTATTCTTTGAGTCCCCGAGGGCGGGGCTTGCTCTAATAAATTCCAGGCTTGATCGCTATAGGGCCCATCTGCACTCTCATAATGAGTACCTACTGGCACGGGATTTCCATTCCAGTCAAAATCAACGCTGAATGGCGAATCAACACTCCGGCTCCAATAGTCAATAATTTCGCGCGCTACAGCTAATTCTTCGACCTCGCCAACAAGTTTCGCTTGGCTCCCTAGCCCTCCACCCTGCGATTCAATAGTCACGCCAATTCCAGAGTGATTACTTTCTGTCCATTCCTTCGCAGAGTCAAGCTCCTCCCGATCCTGTAGCATCTGTGCACACCCAGACACTAGACCGATAACTAGCAGCGAAGCCAACCCTGCGGCAGCAATCTGCCGGATCTTCCTAGGCATCATGTCCCCTTTGCACAGAGCCTCTTATCGAGAGTCTACTCCCACACCAGCAGCAGCACCCGTTTCACACCAGCATTATTTCTACCCTCGCTTCGGGTTCAATATTTTCCCAATGGTCCATCCACAATTCGATAGCGCCACTGAGCCTGCTCCATAATCGCGGCTGCTTTTCTTTTAGCCGGTCACAGCCAGCAATAGCAATGCGCACGTGCCCACCGCCCTTGTGGTCACCCGCGCACACATCGTCTCTCACCCACGACAAATCCCGCATACACTCATCCAACGCATCCCAGTTATGCCCGAAATAGTCGGGAAAGGCCAGCTCCGCCGCAAAATAACTAAAAAGCTGCCGCTCGCTGCGAATACCCCCAACATTCAGGGAGTATTCCAGTCCGCCAGGCACCCGTCGGCCGCCCACAGCGCTACCCCACCCAGCACACTAACTCGGCTGATAGGGACTAACCACGACTTCCACCCGTTGCAGGTCTTTTACCTCCGAATATCCGGTAGATGCCATAGTCCGTTTCAGTGCGCCCACAAAATTCAGCGAGCCGTCCGCCCTCGTTGATGGGCCGTAGAGGATTTGCCGCATACTGCCTGATGTGCCCACAAAAACGCGCTGGCCACGCGGCATATCCGGGTGGGTGGCTTCGCTTCCCCAATGCCATCCGCGCCCAGGCGCCTCCCCCGCGCGCGCTAGGGCCGCACCCAGCATGACTGCATCAGCCCCGCAGGCAATAGCGCGCGTTAAATCTCCGCTGCGGCCAATCCCGCCATCTGCAATAACGTGGACATACCGCCCACCCGACTCATCCATATAATCGCGCCTGGCCGCCGCCACATCGGCAATTGCCGTGGCCATTGGTGCGTGGACCCCTAAAGATTGGCGCGTTGAATGCGCCGCTCCCCCACCAAAGCCGACAAGAATTCCGGCCGCACCGGTACGCATTAAATGCAATGCGGCAGTGGTCGTCGAAACTCCGCCAACAATAACGGGCACATCCAGCTCGTAAATAAAGCGCTTCAGATTCAATGGTTCAGCCCGGGAGGACACATGTTCGGCTGACACCGTTGACCCGCGAATCACAAAAAGATCGACGCCCGCATCCACGACATGGCGCCAATATTTTTGCGTCCGCTGCGGCGAAAGTTTGCCTGCAACAACAACGCCTGCGTCGCGAATTTGTGCCAAACGCGCAGTAATTAATTCCGGCTGAATAGGCTGAGAATAGACCTTCTGCAAATAGGGAATGGATTCCTCCGATCCCATTGCAGATATTTCTTCGAGCAGCGGCTCAGGATTCTCATAGCGCGTCCATAGGCCATCTAAATCTAAAACGCCAATTCCCCCGAGTCGCCCAAATTCGATAGCCGTTTCGGGGGACATTACTGAATCCATTGGGGCGGCCATAATCGGAATATCGACATGGTGAGCATCAATTTGCCACCCCACATTTACGTCCTCAGGATCACGGGTCCGCCTCGCCGGCACCAACGCAATATCGTCTAAAGAGTAGGCGCGCCGCCCTCGTTTACCGCGTCCGATTTCGATTTCATTGCTCACGTGAACGATCCTAGAACGAGGGCGGGGCTGCGCCTAGTTGGCGGGGCCGGATCAACGCAATGCGCTGATGGTGCCACTCCGACCCCGCCCGCTTCTGATGGGTCCTTTCTTAGCGGACCTTCTTCCCTGGCCACCACCAATTCGCTTCTCCCATAACCTTCATGGCGGTCGGCAGTAATACCAACCTCAAAAGCGTGGCATCCAGAGCAATCACCAACGCCATCCCAATAGCCAGCATCTTCAAATAGGCAATCGACGAGGTGAGATACACGAGGAAGGAGGCGGCAAGAATACCCGCAGCTGCCGTCACCAGCGGGGCCGAACGGTCAAGTCCAATCGCCACGGAATCGTCAAGGTTTTTCCCCTTCCGATGCTCATCAAAGATACGCAGGATCAGCAGCACCTCGTAGTCCATTGACAGCCCAAAAGCCAGGCAGGTCATGAGAATCGGAATCGACAAGTCGAGGGTTCCTGTTGGCGTTACCCCTATTAGCGAGGCAAAATTGCCTTCCTGGAAAACAAAGACCATCACGCCACCAAGAATCGACAGTGATGCGACATTCAGCGCTGCCGCTTTGAGGGGCAAAACAATGGTGCGGGTGGCCGCAATCAGCACCACGGTACTGGCGACAAGTAGGGTCAACAGCACCAAGGGCAAGCGCTCCGCCAAAGCCTGACGATAGTCCGCGAGCTCCGCGGGATATCCGCCGACCACCATTCCTTCAGGAGGCGGAATTTGCCGCACCTCGGCGACAAGCCCATAGGGGTCCGTTTCCATACGTTCTTCGGTCGGAACAATAATCCGCGTCACGTCAACGGGAACGCCCTGCTGAACGGGCTCCACCACCTGCGCAACACCAGGAATCTGCGCAAGACGCTGACTGTAGGTCGCGATAGCTCCCTCGTCGCCTCCATGTCCTGACCCGGGCGCGCTCCCGCCCTCGCGATTAATCACCAATAGCATGTCATCGACATCTGCACTATAGGTGTCGCGCAGAGTTTGAGTCACTACCCGGCTGGTCGCATCGGGTGGCAAAATCCTGTCATCAGGCGGGCCAATGCGAATACCTGTCAGCGGCGCGGCAAAGACAGTCACAACGGCGATACCCAGAACGAGATAGATGACGGGGTGTTTCATTGTGGCGCGCGCTGCCCGCCCAAAAATTCCCTCATGCTGCGGATCACGCACCACACGTGAATCCACCCACCTGCCCACAACCGCCAAAAGGGCTGGCATCACAATAATCGCCAGCAGTGTGGCCACCACAACCACAGCCATTCCGGCATAGGCAAGTGAGCGCAGGAAAGAAAAAGGCAGTAGCACCATTGACGCCAATGCCACCACAACGGCTGCCGCAGAAACAACCACGGTATGGCCTGCTCCGCGAAGAGCTTCCACTGGCGCTTCAGTCAGGGAGATTCCCTCCGCCCTGGCCTCGCGGTAGCGCGCAATAACGAAAAATCCGTAATCCACGCCCAAGGCAATCCCCATGATGAGCACCAGATTCGCCGCGAAGGTGGACATTTCAACAATCGCCGCCAGGCCTCGCACAATTGCGAGGGATCCAATGACAGAGACAATCCCTAACGCCAATGTGGTTGCAGCAGCCGCAAAACGACGGAGAATCAGGAGAAGCAGAAGGAAAACCCCGGGAATAATAATCGCCTCAGCCCGCACAAAGTCTGCTCGGGCCTGGTCTGCAGCCTGCCGGAAGACTTCTTCACTGCCGCCCACCTGGATCTCAATGGCACCGTGATTGCCGTCCAATTCGGGCGAGAGTGAATCAAGGAGGGTGCGTGTGCGCGTTGGATCACCCACCAGGCGCGCCATAATCAGCGCAGATTCGCCATTATCAGCGGCTAAAAGTGCCCATTCCCCGGCAGACCAGTAGGAAAAGACGTCCTCGACTCCCGCAGTTGAGCGCAACGTTTCTTCAATCTGCCCGGCGGCCTCTTTGACTTCCGGATCGCCGAGAGTTTTGCCCTGGGCAGGGCGCACAAGAAGTGTCAGATTAGGCCGGCCAGTGCCGCGCTGGGCAAGTTGCTCGGCCGCTTCAACAGAGGGTGAGCCAGGGACTTCAAAACGTGCGAGCTGTAAAGCAGACAGTGCTCCGGCAGCCACAATGGCACTCACCACTGTCACTAGCGCAGTCACCACAAGCACTGAACGGCGATAACGAATAGACCACCGCGCAATTGCGGTCAGGATTTTCTCGATTCTACCGACAGGCGCTTCTGAGGTATTTCCATGAGCAGGCATGGAACAAATCCTAGGGAAAATATGGCGCTAAGCAATTCGAATCCTATGGCATTTATCTCCGAATATTAATGCGCAGAATTCTCACTTTCCGCGAGATAATAGGGGTATTTTTTCTTCCAACAGAAGGGGAAAGTGAACTTTGATCACACTTCGTTTCCGCCTATATATACAGCATTTCCGGCCGTCACTACTACAATACACCACAATTCAGATAACGCAACTGGCAAATGCGACAAAAGCGGAGAAATCACAGAAGAAAATAGGCGTTAGCGTGCCTGGGAAATAAAAGGAAGGAGGTGACGATAAAGGGCATTGTGCCAATCATGAACGAGGGCGGGGCTGCGCCTCGTTGGCGGGGGTGGATTAGCGCAATGCGCTAATGCGCCCCCGCATCTCCAAATGTGGGAGCTATAAGGGACACTAGAGTCATGTCGAGCAGCGCCCCTTCTTTTACGGACCTCCCCTGGTTGGGTTTTGACACTGAAACCACCGGGGTCAATATTCATCATGACCGTCTTGTTACTGCTGCCCTTGTCTTACGCAGGGGCGGCGCTCACCCCGCTGGCCCTGATTTAGTGCGCACCTGGCTGGCAGACCCGGGCGTCCCCATTCCTGAAACAGCCACTGAAGTCCACGGGATTTCCACCGAATACGCCCAGGCACATGGCCGCCCAGTCAAGGAAGTTCTGGAGGAAGTGGCCGCCACTTTGGTGGATCATTGGCACAGGGGTTTTCCGGTGGTTGCTTTTAATGCGACCTACGATCTGTCCCTGATGGAGGCCGAACTTTCGCGTCATGGCCTGCCGACCTTAACCCAGCGCCTGGGCCACTCCCCCGCCCCGATTATTGATCCACTGACTTTAGATCGGGCGTTGGATCGTTACCGTAAGGGCAAAAAGACTCTGCTTTTAATGGCGCCCGTGTATGGGGTAGATGCGGAAGAAAATGCCCATACCGCTGAAGTTGATGTGGCAATGACACTTGATGTGTTGGCGGGGATGGCACAGGTGCACGCGCAGAAAATTGGCTCCCTCTCAGCCCAGGAGTTACACGATTATCAGATCAGCGCCCATATCGCTTGGGCCGAAGACTTCGAGCAATTCCTGCGCAGAAAGAATCCTGATGCCCATATTTCCAGGGCATGGCCATTGGAAAAGGCCACTCACAACACACCCTGAGTGCACACAAAAGAGCCGCACCGGGATTCTTCCCGGTGCGGCCCCAGGGCGCGTCATCTAGATGCTGGCCCGCAGTCAGCGCTGCGCTGAGCGGCAGGGCAGCCTTTAACGCATGGACTTGGAATGGTAATTCGGTGCTTCCGACGTCATTTGCACATCATGAGGATGAGACTCACGTAAACCAGCGGGGGTAATACGAATAAAGCGGCCATTCTTCTTCAAAGTGGCAATATCGCTAGCCCCCACATAGAACATGGTCTGGTGTAAGCCACCCACTAATTGGTGCACCACAGACGCTAACGCACCGGTATAAGGCACTTGGCCTTCAATCCCTTCGGGAACAATCTTGTCATCACTAGAGACATCCGCCTGGAAATAGCGGTCTTTAGAATAGGAGGTCCGCCCTCGTGAAGACATAGCGCCCAAAGATCCCATTCCCCGATAGCGCTTATATTGCTTCCCATTAGTGAAAACCAATTCACCCGGCGATTCTTCACAACCCGCCAAAAGCGATCCCAACATTACCGTATCTGCCCCAGCAACAAGCGCTTTACCAATATCGCCTGAATATTGCAGTCCGCCATCGGCAATCAAAGGAATATTTGCGGGCTTACACGCCTGAGCCGCCAAATGAATAGCAGTAATCTGCGGGACACCAACGCCAGCAACCACACGAGTCGTACAAATAGACCCGGGTCCAACACCGACTTTCACCGCATCCACGCCAGCATCAATAAGTGCCTGCGCTCCTTCAGTTGTCGCCACATTTCCGCCAATAATCTGGACCCCATTAAAGGCATCATCCGATTTAATCCGGCGAATCATATCTAGCGCTAATGCAGCGCCACCATTAGCAGTATCGACAACGAGAACGTCAACTCCAGCCTCGGTTAATGCTGCGGCGCGCTCCCAGGTATCACCCCAATAGCCCACTGCCGCACCAACAATAAGGCGGCCTTTATCGTCTTTTGTCGCATTCGGGTATTGCTCGGTCTTGACGAAGTCCTTCACGGTAATAAGACCCGTTAAATGACCATCATCATCGACAATAGGCAGCTTTTCGACCCGATGCTGGGCAAGCAAAGATTTTGCTTCCTCACGGGAAATCCCCACATGCCCAGTAATTAAACGCTCGCGGGGGGTCATACATTGACCAACGGTAACTGTCCCCCATTCTTCGGGGGGCACAAAACGTAAATCGCGATTCGTAATAATGCCAACCAGGGCCCCGGCCTCGTCAACAACAGGAAGTCCGGACACCCGATAATGACCGCACAGCTCATCCAATTGCTCAATAGTGGCATTGGGGCCAACAGTTACGGGATCATCCACCATTCCCGATTCAGAGCGTTTCACTAAACGCACCTGCTGGGCCTGTTCTTCAATCGACAGATTGCGGTGAAGAATACCGATTCCGCCTTGGCGCGCCATAGAAATTGCCATTCGCGCCTCGGTCACCGTATCCATTGCGGCAGACAGAAGGGGAACTCGTAAAGAAATGCCGGTGGTCAGCCGAGAAGTGGTGTCCACGCTGGAAGGAACAACATCAGTCAGTTCCGGAAGGAGTAGAACGTCGTCATAGGTCAGGCCCGTTAAACCGAAAGGGTCGGTCGCGAAAGTGTCACCCATACGCCAATCCTAGTCGCCCGCGGGCCCGCCATAATCCCCCTCATCCGCCTTGACCCCGCCCTCGTGGTCGATTCCACACGAGGACGAACCCATCTTAGGCATCGACAAGGGCAATCAATTCCTCCACAGCAGCGGCTACTGTCCGTACCCGCAACACCCGATCATCTAAAACGGCAGGGGTATCGGTTCCTACCAGAATGACATCCAGGCAATGTTCATCAACGAGGGCGGAGATCAGTTCTTCACAACCAATCCCGCTACCAAGCACCATGGCCGCCACAGGCGATAAGGCACCAATATGGGTAGCCACCCTTTCGCGCACAGTCGTTGCCCCAATGGTGGAGGTTGCCAATACGCGCGCACGAATCCCCGCCTGAGCAAGGGTCACACCAATGACATGAGCTGCCAACTCTTCAGACAGGTCGGTCAGCAGCATAACTTCGCGGGGCTGCTCGTCACTGCGAGCACTGACCTCGTCATTAATCCGATGAATCACGCTGTGGAAAGCGTGGGTAAGGTCCAAAGTGGGAGAGTTCCCAGGTTCTTCACCGAGGGCGGAGGAACGCATATTTGATAGTGCGGGGTGAACATAACGTGTCCAGGCCCGAACTAAGCCATCTTTTTGGGCAAGGATTTCCAGTGCCCGCTCCAGTCCTTCCCGATCACCACTGCGGGTCAGGTGGACAAGGTCATCGGGCCCACCCAGGGTCATAGGTTTGCCACTGCCACCGGCATCACTGACCTGACCTGCCCGCACAATGGCTGCAGCATCAGAGGTAGGCACACCAGAATGAATAAGGTCAACCATCCGCGACAGGCGGGCAACATCATCTGGGAGGTAACGGCGGTGGGAACCTGAGGGTCGATCCCCCGCACCCAATCCATAGCGACGTTCCCATGTCCGCAGTGTTGAGGGGGAAATCCCTAAACGTAAGGACACAGCTGCTACGGAGAGGGGTGCGTCGTCAGTTGTCACGGCGTAAATACGCGCGGTAGACATACCTCTCCTTTCTCTCCTCAGGTTGCTCCCAGGGGGATGGAGCAACCCTCTGCCCCAATTCTCCGATGGAGTTGGCAAGGCTGCCACTTGGAATCGCGATCACACTCAAAGCCAAGCACTATTATCGCAGTTCAACGCCTAATACTTCACTTCTTATCTCACGCCCCCGGGCCGCATTCAGGGTTTTCCCAGGTTCTTAGAGAGTCTGGGAATTCTCGGAGAAATCTCGAATCGGTCTTGAACAAGCTCTGCGCAACTCTCTAGACTGACAATCGCCGCTCGGGAAACACTCGAAGGGCGCCATGAACAGGGGGAACCACATGACTGACGTCTCGCGACTACCCGGCCCAATGATGGAAGCATGGGAATGGCAATATGACGGAGCGTGCCGCGACCTCGACACGGAAATCTTTTTTCACCCAGAGGGCGAACGTGGTTCCACCCGCCGCCGTCGCGCTGCCAATGCTAAAGCAGTATGCGCCACCTGTCCTGTTATTGAGCAATGTCGTGAATATGCACTGGCCGCTCAGGAACCCTATGGGATCTGGGGCGGAATGACTGAAGAAGAACGCCGCGAATACGCACGTTCTACCACCCGCCGCCGCGCCTCCTAAATCCCTCCCTTTATAAATAAGGCACCGTGTCATTGGGCACGGTGCCTTTTTCTTGCTCGATTTTTTCTTCTCACAAGCTACCGTTGACCTCATATCCAATCTACGTGCGCAACCAATGCTTACGGACTAGGAAGATCATTCTTTATGAGCACCTCCTCCCCTGTTTCGGACGGCAAAAATACAAGCAACCCTCGCGTTGTCATTGCCTCACTCCTCGCCGTTATTGCCATCCTTATTGTGGTGATTGCCCTCCTCTTCTTTAATGGCGGCGCCCCTCAGGCTGCTCCTGCTATGCCATCAGGAAATGCTGGTATGGCCTCTGGCAGCCAATCCGCTGCTCAGTCCGCAACACCACAGAGTGCAGCTCCTGAATTTGCCCCGTCTTACCCTGACCCCAAGGGACTGGAGATTATTCGCAAGCAACCTCGCCGCGACGCCGCTGATGGACAGGCAAAAGGCAATGTGGATGCGAAAGTTGTCATGACGGTCTACTCCGACTTCGCCTGCCCCTATTGCACCTTGCTGGCGCGCGATGTCACCCCCGAACTGCAAGACCTCATTGATGATGGGACCCTGCGTATTGAATGGCGTGACCTGGCCCAAATTCACCCCACTTCTCCCCTTGCCGCGCAAGCCGGACGCGCTGCCGCCGAGCAAGGTAAGTTCTGGGAATTCCACGATGTGGTCTATAAGGCCGCTGACCCGAATGAGCACCCGGAATACTCCGAAGAAAAGCTCATTGACTTTGCCACACAGGCCGGCGTTCCTGATATTGAGAAATTCCGCGCCACGATGAATGCCCAAGAAACAGTGGATGCTGTAAAAACCGCCCAACAGGACGCCTATAAAATCGGCGTTCAAGGTACGCCCTTTATATTTATTGGGGATGCAGTAATTAACGGCTACGCCAAGTCTGATTACGTCCGTCGCACCGTCACCGAACAGGCCAAACTCGTCACCAAATAATGTCTGACATTACTCCTCTTGCCGCATTACTTGGTGGCTTGCTGACCCTTCTTGCGCCATGTTCGGTCATGCTTCTGCCCACCTTTTTTGCCTACGCCTTTACCTCCCGCACCACCCTGATTGGCCGCACCCTTCTTTTCTGGTTGGGTCTGCTGACCACCCTGCTTCCCCTGGGAGCTGCGGCAGGAACTCTGGGCGCTACCTTGCGCGCTTTTGGCCCAACCCTGACCCTCATTGCGGCCATCTGCATTATCGCGCTGGGGATTATCCAGATTCTCGCGATTGAACTGCCGAAAATCCGCCTTCCTTGGGCTAAAAGTTCGGTTGGTGTAGGCGCAGGTGGCGCGGTGGGTCTTGGCGCCCAGCAACGCCAGGGTGATTCCGCCTCTCCCCTGTCAATCTATTTACTGGGCAGTGTGTATGGTCTGGCTGGAGTGGGCTGTGCAGGTCCCATCCTTGGCGCCGTCCTTCTGGCAGCCTCCCTTGGCTCTGACCCTCTCCGTGGCGCCTTCATGATGGCCCTTTACGCCACGGGGATGGCCTTGCCTTTGGGTGTGCTGGCCCTGATGTGGCAGGGATTGGGTGTGGCTCAAAAAGCCTGGCTCCGCCCTCGTCCTTTGGTTCTTTTTGGCCGACATACGACGTGGACAAATGTCTTCTCCGGGGCTTTCTTCTGCATTCTTGGGGTGGGGCTATTGATTTTCGGCGCCAATAACCCCTTGGGTTCACTAGTAGGTACCGCTACCCTTGCCTCATGGGAAACGCAGCTTTTGGCCGCAACCGGGCGCATCCCGTGGTGGGTTCTCCTTGTGGTTGTGGTTTTATTGGGGGCCGCGCTCTTCCTGGTCTTTCCACGTGGCAAGGATGCGTCTCACGAAGGCGGGGCCCCGCCTCAGAGCAAAAGCACTGACCAGCCCTAGCCTTCTCTCCTTGCGCAGCACTAAGGCCCGCCTTTTCAGGCGGGCCTTATGCGTAAACTCTGCGTATCGATTCTCAGCGCTCGACAACGGCGAGGACGTCACGGGCGGAGAGGATAATGAACTCGTCGCCGTCATACTTGACTTCAGTGCCGCCATAACGGCTGTAGATCACGACATCGCCGACAGCAACATCGACGGGAACGCGCTGGCCATTGTCGTCAACGCGGCCGGGGCCCACGGCGAGAACTTCACCCTCCTGGGGCTTTTCCTTAGCGGTGTCGGGTAGGACCAGGCCGGATGCGGTGACCTGCTCGGCCTCTAGCTGGCGGATGACAATGCGGTCCTCAAGGGGTTTGATGGTGATCGACACAGTCGTTCACTCCTTCTACTGCAGTTCAGCGTCTAGTTCCCTGTTCCGCCGTCGCGGGGGTCGGAGGCAGGAGATGATCGCGGCGTCGCCGCGTGTCGCCCCCCAGCTTAGAACCCAGTTGGCACTCCGGCAAGCCGAGTGCCAACGTGGCGTGTGGGAGGATGGTCCTATGACTTCGCAGTTGACGCCAATCTTGTCTTCACCCGGGTGGGATATTCTCACCTCCTGGGAGAATCGCCCTGAGCGCGCAGCGATAGACCCGCTCACCCTGGGGACAATGTTGCGCGCCCAAGGGATCAGCGCCGAGATTGCCACAGCAGTGGCCTCACAATTGGCATTGCGCGACGCAGCGGAAGCCAAGTTCGGGCTGATTGCGCGGACTATGGTTTTTACTCGCGAGGGTTTAGAACAGGCCTCCCGCCTCCTCGTCGCCACCCTTCACGCTGACCGTTTTCGCGCCGCTGGCATTACCCACCTCGCTGATCTTGGCTGCGGGATTGGTACGGAGTCCCTCGCGGCAGCAGGCCTTGGTCTTGACGTCACCGCTTTTGATATTGACGAGGACGCAGTCGGGGCGGCGGCCGTGAATCTGCGGCACTTTCCCAATGCTCGGGTGGCACGCGCGGATGTCACCGACATTGACCTGGCGGATTTAGTGGCCGAGGGCGTGGATGGGATTTTCGCTGACCCCGCCCGCCGCAAAGGCTCTACCCGGATCAAAAATCCGCAAAACTGGTCTCCTCCACTGTCCACCGTCTTATCCTGGCGCGACACCATTCCAGCCCTGGGGGTCAAAATGGCACCCGGAATTGACCATTCGGCATTGCCCGCCGATACCCATGTGCAGTGGGTCAGTATCGATGGGGATCTGGTTGAAGCGGCCCTGTGGACTCCTCCCCTCGCGCCAGAAGGCCCAGGTCGGTCTGCGCATATTATTCGCGATGGGCGTGCCCACATTCTCACTGATCCGGCCCTATTGGCAGCCAATGAACGCCAGCGCCTGGCACCCCATGGGAAGCTCGGAGCATTTCTTGCTGAAGCTGATGATGCGGTAATTCGGGCGGGGCTTTTAGCAACCCTGGCAGAAAGCGTGGATGGACATCTGATTGACCCCAAGATTGCGTATATAACAGCAGACTCCCTGGAGCCCAGTCCCTTTATGCGCATTTTCGACGTGCTGGAAGAATGCCCGCTGCGTCCTAAAGCCATTCGTCCGGTCCTGAAACGCCTGGGAATCAGCGATATTGAGGTGAAAAAGCGGGGTGCGGATATTGATCCATCGAAGTTCCGCAGTGCGATTCTTGGCTCTTCTGCTCGTAAAGGCGCAGGCGCTAGCACCGGGGAGGCTGACGCAGACAATTCAGGTGTCGTTTTTGCCACGCGCATTCAGGGCCAGCATCGGGCCATTATTGCTCGCCGCGCAGATCGTGACTGATGAACGAGGGCGGAGCCACACCCTTAAGTGACCCCGCCCTCGTTTACTGAGGTCCACGTTGTGACTGTCACCTTCTCCTCCCCTACTTTTCACGGCATGATATTTTTCAAGCGCAGAAACTGCCCTTAAACCTGTGGAGGACAGCCATGGCATTGCATTTTGAGGCGTCTGCCCGTTCAACGATTGGGATTGAATGGGAATTGCAGCTGGTGGATCAGGATGCCAATGATCTTCGGCAATCAGCAAATGCAGTCATGTCGCAAGCCACAATTGATGGTGAGCGTCATCCGCATATTCACCGGGAAATGCTCCTCAATACGGTGGAAGTTGTTTCTGGAGCGCATTCCACAGTCCGTGAATGCCTCGACGATATTGCTTCAACGGTCACTTTCCTGCGTCCGATTACTAATGATTTGCGTATTGATATTGCCTCCGCTGGAACGCACCCTTTTGCTGAACCTGCCCACCAGCGCGTCACAGATACCGAGCGGTATGCGGAATTAGTAGAACGCACCCAATATTGGGGGCGACAAATGCTGCTTTTTGGGGTTCATGTGCACGTAGGTGTCGAGGACCGGAGAAAAGTTCTTCCCCTTCAGGGCGCTTTAGCGGCGCTGATTGGGCATCTTCAGGCTATTTCTGCTTCTTCCCCTGTATGGGCCGGAATTGATACGGGATATGCGTCAAATCGGGCCATGGTCTTCCAACAATTACCCACCGCTGGAATTCCCCGATCTTTTTCCCGCTGGGAGGATTTAGAATCCTATGTCACCGATATGATTCATACCGGCGTGATTGACGGATTCGATGAGATCCGCTGGGATATTCGACCCTCACCGAAACTCGGGACGATTGAGAATCGTGTTTTTGATGCCGCGTCGAATATTTTGGAAGTCGGGGCTTTTGCTGCACTCACCCATTGCCTGGTCGAATATTTTTCTCGGAGCCTGGACCGCGGTGAGACTATTGTTCACCTTCCAGATTGGTTTGTTGCTGAAAATAAGTGGCGCAGCGCCCGCTATGGGTTGGATGCACGGGTTATTGTTGATTCTTCGGGGCGCCAAGAAGAGGTCCGCACCGATATTGAGCGTCTTTTAGAGCGCCTCCAGCCCATTGCCCGCGACCTGGATTGCGCAGAGGAGCTAGCTGGAGTTGAAGAGATTCTCCGTGTCGGCGCAGCCTATGAACGTCAACGCAAAGTTGCGGCCGGGGCCAGCGAGCACCCCCTCGATACGGTGGTGGCTTTCCTCCGGGCAGAAATGCGGGCCGACCGGCCCTTACAGCCAGAAGAATTCCTCGCAGAACTCGGGCGTAATCACAATGGTGGGGCTCATGCAGATTCCCTGGGGGCTCCTCGCGCATAATCGTCACGAGGACAGGCCAAGGAATCCGGCCCCGCCCTCGTGAATAGTCCCCCTACGCGGGCGCCACCGACACCTGCGTCAGCCCCATTGACGAATTCGGTGAAAAGTCAGGATCTGAGGGGGCAACTCCTGCCCGCACAAGCTCGGCACCCAAGGCCGCAATCTGCGCACCATTATCGGTACAGAAACGCAAAGGCGGAATACGCACCTCAATACCGGCAGCCTCGGCGCGTTCAGCCAGCAACTCGCGCAGCCGCGAATTCGCACTAAAACCGCCACCCACCACAATCGTGGAACACCCGGTATCGCGGGCCGCGGCCACAGCTTTCGCCGTCAGCGAGTCATTAATCGCTTCAGAAAAGCCCGCACACACGTCGGCAGCGGGAATCTGCGCGCCGTGCGCCTTGGCAGCCTCCAGATACCTGGCCACCGCAGTTTTCAGGCCAGAAAAAGAAAAGTCATAGCGGTAGCGATCTTTATCTTTGCCGGCTCCCAAGCCCCGAGGGAAACGAATCGCCTCGCGGTCTCCTTCACGCGCTAAACGATCCACATGGGGCCCGCCCGGATAGGGCAAACCCAGCAGGCGCCCCACCTTATCGAAAGCCTCCCCAGCGGCATCATCCAAGGTACCGCCGAGCTCCGTAATATCTGTCGCAATATCGTTAACCAGCAGCAGATTCGAGTGCCCGCCAGAAACGACCAAGCCAATAAAAGGCTGCGGCAGTGGCCCATGCGCCAAGGCATCCACAGCGAGATGCCCAATGACATGATTAACCCCATACAGTGGCTTATCCAAAGCAATAGCCAGGGCCTTGGCCGCACAAATCCCTACCGTCAGCGAGCCCACTAGCCCCGGGCCAGCTGCAACAGCCAGGGCGTCCACGTCGGCAAGGGTCACCCCGGCCTCGTCAAGGGCGCTATCAAGGGTAGGAAGAAAACTTTCCAAGTGAGCGCGGGAGGCAATCTCAGGAATAATCCCCCCATAGCGCACATATTCCTCCATCGAGGTCGCAGTGCGATCGACAAGGAGGTCACCACCGCGGACGAGGGCGACTCCTGTTTCATCGCAGGTGGATTCAATCCCAAGGATGAGGGGCTGCGTTTGGCTCACGGGGAAAGTGTAGCGGGCGAGCGCTCAGAGCTGGCCACGCCGCAAGTGCGCCACCTAGGCCATGGGAGCCCCACAGCCGGAACAAAAACGCGCGTCTTCCGTGTCGAGTTCCCCGCAGCTTCGGCAGCGCACCCGGATCTGCGGCTCACTCCCGCCCCCGCGGCCAGCCAGGGCGTCACGCAGAATCGGGACTTCCTCGAATTTATCCTGCATTTGGGCGCCTTCACTGCGCTGCCAAGGTTCGGCGTCAGCGACCTCACCTTTAGGCGAAAGAATGACGCCTGACCCTGCGAGACCTTTCTTTCCCAGCCGTGTCAGGAAGTTCCCGCCAGCAATAAAGAAGAAGCCAACGAAGGACATGGGGATGAGGCGGAAAGCTATGGGGGCGCTGCTAAAGGGGCTTTCCGGCTGAGCGCCAGGAAGGTTTTCCATCCACTCTGGCGTACCAAATTGGAATAGCGCAAAAGACAGGAAGGGCATGGCGAAAATGAGAAAACCCAGGCCCGTCACCGCCATTCCCAAGTAGTAGACGACCTTCCGCCAGGTTTGAACATCGTAGCGTTTGGGCTGCGAGGAGTCCTCGTAGGGCGATTGGTAGTTTGGCGTGTTGGACATGTGCTCCCCCTGTTTTTCTTTTTCATTCCCACCCTAATGGAGATTTTTCGCGCTGTCGTTAGACGAGGGCGGGGCGCGGGTAAAACTGTGTCCCCGACGCTTGGCGTCGGGGACACAGCATGGAAGTACCGCATGGGCCGATCAGATTCCTGCGAGAACGGCCTTGCCGAGTTGACGGTTGAGAGTGGAAATCACGTCAAGCGGGATTTCCTTCGGGCATACGGCAGCACATTCACCAATATTGGTGCAGGTGCCGAAGCCTTCTTCATCCATCTGGTTGAGCATATTGGTCACGCGGCGCAGATTCTCCGGCTTACCTTGAGGCAGGAGCTGCAGGTGGGTGACCTTTGCTGAGGTAAAGAGCATGGCCGACGCATTCGGGCAGGCTGCCACACAGGCGCCGCACCCAATGCAGGCTGCTGCTTCAAAGGCGCGTTCCGCGTCATCTTTTGGAACAGGAGTCGCGTGCGCGTCAGGGGCTGCACCGGTATTGACCGAAATATAGCCACCAGCTTGGATAATGCGGTCCAAAGCTGAACGATTAACCACCAGGTCTTTAATGACCGGGAAGGCTTCCGCCCGCCACGGTTCAATAGTGATGGTGTCACCGTCATTAAAGGTCCGCATATGCAGCTGGCAGGTGGTGGTCACCTCTGGGCCGTGAGCAATGCCGTCAATAACGATGCCGCACTGGCCGCAAATACCTTCACGGCAGTCAGAATCGAAGGCAATGGGTTCTTCACCGCGGGCAAAGAGTTCCTCATTGAGAACATCGAGCATCTCTAGGAATGAGCTTTCCTCTGAGATTCCGCGGATCTGGTATTCATGCATGGCACCGGGGTCATTAGGTCCGCTCTGGCGCCAAATCTTCAGTGTCAGGTTCACTTGTAGCTCCGCTGCTTCAACTCGATATTGTTGTACACAAGGTCTTCCTTATGGAGGATGGGGGCCTGGCCCTCACCCGTCCACTCCCAGGCTGCGACATAGAGGAACTTGTCATCATGACGCAGGGCCTCGCCCTCGGGAGTTTGCGATTCAGCCCTAAAGTGGCCGCCGCAGGATTCCTCACGGTGAAGGGCGTCAATACACATGAGTTCGCCCAATTCCATAAAGTCAGCCAGACGGCCAGCCTTTTCGAGGGACTGGTTGAGTTCACCAATGGCCTTACCGGGGATACGCACATTGGCCCAGAATTCTTCGCGCAATTTGCGGATCATTCCGATGGCCTTCTTCAGGCCTTCCTCTGTGCGTTCCATCCCGCAGTATTCCCACATAATGGAGCCGAGTTCCTTGTGGAAAGAATCCACCGAACGGGAGCCATTAATGCTCATGAGGCGGTCAATGCGGTCTTGAGCTTCCTTCTTTGCGGCCACCACATCTGGAGAGGTTTCATCCAGCTTTGGCAGTGAGAAAGCCTTGGAGAGGTAGTCATTAATGGTGTTGGGCAAAACAAAGTAGCCATCGGACAGGCCCTGCATGAGGGCAGAGGCACCCAGACGGTTGGCTCCGTGGTCGGAGAAGTTTGCTTCACCGGTGACATACAGGCCAGGAAGGTTGGACTCAAGGTCGTAATCCACCCACAAGCCACCCATGGTGTAGTGGACGGCAGGGTAAATACGCATGGGGGTCTCGTAGGGGTTATCCCCGGTGATCCGCTCATACATATCGAAAAGGTTGCCGTATTTGGCGGACACTGCGGCCCGGCCCATACGCTCAATTGCGTCAGCAAAATCGAGGTAGACGCCGCGGGCAACGCCGTCAATCTTCGGGCCAACACCGCGGCCTTCGTCGCACATATTCTTTGCTTGACGTGAAGCAATATCGCGGGGAACGAGGTTACCGAAAGCGGGGTAAATACGCTCCAGGTAGTAGTCGCGATCTTCTTCAGGAATATCGCGCGGGTCCTTTTCGCAGTCTTCAGCGCGTTTAGGCACCCAAATACGGCCATCATTACGCAGCGACTCGGACATCAGTGTCAGCTTGGACTGCTGATCTCCGTGCTGGGGAATACAGGTCGGGTGGATCTGCGTGAAGCAGGGGTTACCGAACCATGCACCCTTACGGTGTGCCCGCCAAATCGCGGTGCCATTGCAGCCCATCGCATTGGTGGACAGGAAGAAGACATTGCCATAGCCGCCGGTGGCGAGCACCACTGCGTCAGCAATAAAGGTTTCCAGCTCGCCGGTGGCCATATTCCGCGCGACAATACCGCGAGCGCGCCCGTCAGAAACAATAATCTCAATCATTTCGTGGCGGGAATATTCTTTCACGGTGCCGGCGGCGACCTGGCGTTCTAGTGCCTGGTAGGCGCCAATGAGGAGCTGCTGTCCTGTCTGGCCGCGGGCGTAGAAGGTACGGGAGACCTGGACGCCACCGAAAGAGCGGTTGTCGAGGAGGCCGCCGTATTCGCGGGCGAAGGGGACGCCTTGGGCGACGCATTGGTCGATAATATTGGCGCTGACTTCGGCCAGGCGATACACATTGGTTTCGCGTGCCCGGTAGTCGCCGCCTTTAACGGTGTCGTAGAAGAGGCGGTACACCGAGTCATTGTCATTGCGGTAGTTTTTGGCGGCGTTAATACCGCCCTGGGCGGCAATGGAGTGGGCGCGGCGTGCGGAGTCTTGGTAGAAGAAGACATCGACGTTGTAGCCCATTTCGCCCAGCGACGCGGCTGCTGCGCCGCCGGCGAGGCCGGAGCCGACAATAATGACGCGGAGTTTACGGCGGTTAGCGGGGTTGACCAGGGCCGCAGTGAATTTGCGTTGTTCCCAGCATTGTGAGAGGGGAACATCAAGGGGGGCCTTTGTGTCTACCGCGGCTTCGCCCTCGCGGTAGAGACCATGAATGAGTGTGTCAGTCATTTTTCTTTATGACCCTTCCTCAGTGAATAAAGCCAAACGCGATGGCAAGTGGCGGCGCCATAAACATGACGAAAATGAGGACGCCAATCAGGCCCGAAACAATAACAAGTGGTTGGCGGGTGGCCGCGCGGACCCAGCCGAGGGATTGGAATGCTGACCAGAATCCGTGGGCGACGTGCAGGCAGGCTGCCCCAACGAAAACAAGGTAGACAATCACCATCAGGGGGTTCTGGAAGGAGTGCACCATACGCTCATAGGGCGTATTTTCGGGGGTGAATCCGGTCTGCACGGTGGCAGTGGTGAAGTGGAGGATATGGAAAATAATTAAGCCGAGGAGGAGGACGGCGGTGACACGCATTGTCCTGGCTGCGTAGGCATCAGCGGCATTTTTCTTCACAACGTAGCTGGAGCGGCGGGCCCTGCGGGAACGTTTCCAGGTTTCTGCGGCAGCCGCGACATGCACTACGAACATCAGCATCATGGCGCCGCGGAAGACCCAGATAAATGCCCCGTGGGGGAATATCGGGTAGAGCGCATCGTGATGCAGCCAGTGAGCGTAGGAGTCATACGCTTCTTTTCCGATGAATGCCTTGAGATTTCCGTAGGAATGGAACAGAAGGAAGAGGACGAAGAAAAGACCGGAGATCGCCATCAGTTGCTTGACGAACACGGTGGTGGTCCATGCGCGCCTCTTCTTCGTCGCGACTTGTGTGGTGGCCATGAACGTAGGGTACGGCTGCCGTACCGTGTTTTTCCGGGACTCATGACCGCCCCGGGTCCTATCCCCTCCCGGTTCTGCCCTGATTTTCCGCGAAATCCCAAGGTTTTCTGACACTCGTGACAGCTGAGGATTACCTCTAAAAAGTCACCCGCTCGCCAGAAAATTTCCGCCCCAGGCGACGACTTTAAGAAAGGCCATGTTTCTCATTTCCTCATCGCCGCGTGGCGCCGCCACAAATTCACTGCATTAGCGCAGGACAGAGGGCACTTCAGTCAGGAGTGCCCGCATGGTGACGGCGTCTTCAGTGGGATGGCGGAAATAGCCTCGTATCTGGCCGATCCGGGTGAATCCTTCACGTTCGTAGAGTCGTTGGGCGCTTTCATTGGAGGCGCGCACTTCGAGGAAGATCCGTTCGGCGCCAGCTTCGCGTGCAGCGGTAATGAGGTCGCGCAGTAATAGGGTGCCTAGGCCCCGCCCTCGCCAATCGGGAAGGACCCCAATGGTCATAATTTCTGCATCGGGTCCCAGCGCCACTCCCGCATAGGCAATGAGGTCACCGCCGCCTGCGCGCAACCCCACGTAGTGGCGGGCCCGTGAACGCAACTCTTCGCTGACCATACCCCGACTCCAAGGGTCTTCCGGGAAGATGGCGGTCTCTAAGGCGGCCACAGCATCCAGGTCATCAATACTTAGGGGCTCCACGCCCATATGTGTCATCTGCCGCTCACATTCGCTGTGGGGCTTGGCCGTGAATATCGGGGCGTCGCAGGTACAGCGGGTCAATACCGAGGGTGGCTTGGTCGTCTTTGGCCAGGCGCGCCGAAACGATTCGCGACAAGGCGCTTAAGTCCAGGGCGTCCACGGTGGTGATTTTTTCGCCCGTCAAGATGGCCGCGGCATGGGCTGGCAGGGGTCCTTCGCTGATCAGGAGGGCTCCGGCGGCGCTGGCCTGATTGGCCATCTCGCCGGGGGCGCCCACCTCAAGGTCGCCGATGAGACGCAGGTCGTCTGGGCCGTCGCCCTTAAAAGTGCCCCAGTAGAGTTCTTTGCGGCGAGCATCGGATATGGCGGTGACGGTGGCGTCAGCGTCGGCAAGGTCGAGGGCTTGGCGGGCCATAATGGCCAGCGAAGGCACCCCCCACAGGGGTAGGCCCGCGGCGCGCGCGAGGACGCGGGCGGTGACCAGGCCAGCGCGGAGTCCGGTAAAGGGGGCGGGGCCTGTGCCGACGCATATGGCGTCCACTTGTGCCCCCAATGAGGTGGGGTCCAGGCCGGCGTCAGCCAGGACCTGGCGGATCAGAGGAGACAGGGCTTCAACGTGGTGGCGGGCGCTATCGTGGCGGGCCTGGGCGAGGATATGCCCATCAGCAACGACGGCAACGGAAGTCGCTGAGGATGTGTCAATACAGAGGTGACGCATGTGGTGATCCTTTCGCCGAAGTCACAGGGTGGGCATGAGGTGGGGCGCGATCTCGGTGAGGCGGCGCTCCCACTGGCTCCCGTGTGGGGTGAAGGTAATAGTGCGGGCGCCATCATCGAGGCCACTCAGGTCAATGGTGCCGCCAGCACTATGGGTTGCCGCATTGAGGGCACCTCCAGACTCGCGGTCAATCACAATGTCGAGATAGTCGTGGTGGAGGGCGTCAATTGTGGAGGCTCCCCATTCGACGACGGTAATGGCCTCATCCAGGGTGGTATCGAGGTCAAGGGTTTCCAGGTCAGCCAGGGAGTCAATCCGGTAGGCATCGACATGGACGAGGTCGGGGCCTGCGCCTTTGGAGGGGTGGATGCGGGCGACAATATAGGTCGGTGAGGTGACGGTGCCCTCCACATTCAGTCCGCTGGCGAGGCCTTGAGTGAAGGTGGTTTTCCCGGCGCCTAGTCCCCCGGTGAGGACGAGGAGGTCTCCAGCGCCTAAGTGGGGGGCCAGGGCTGCGCCTAGGGCTTGGGTGGCGGTAGCGTCAGGGCAGGTGATGGTCAGCATAGGTGGTCCTCATCCAGGGCGGGGCTATAGGTGCGGGTCAGGCGCGGGCCCAGACGGGTCACGATTTCGTAGTTAATGGTGGAGCAGGCGCGTGCCCAGTCATCAGCGGAGGGTTCGCCTCGGGCGGGGTCGCCAATAAGGACAACGCGGTCGCCAACGCGGGCAGGCGGGTGGGGGGTGCGCGCACTGGGCAGATCCGTTTCGCCGGCTGCTTCCCCCAGGTCGATCATGATTTGGTCCATACAGACTCGGCCAATAATGCGGGTCGGGCGTGGCCCATCATCGGTATAGACGAGGGCGGGGCCGCCATTGGAGGCACTGCGGTCAATCCCGTCGGCGTAGCCCACAGGGACCAGGCCAACCCAGCGGCGGCTGGGGCTGCGCCAGGTGCCGCCATAGCTGACAGGAGTGTCCTGCTCAATAACTTTGACGCTGGTCAGGGGCGCTTCTACACGCAGGGCTGGGCGTAGTGGCGCCTCGGAGGGGTAAGTGGCGTCAGGTTCCAGCCCATAAAGGCCTATTCCGGCGCGGACCATGTCATAGTGGGCTTCCGGGTGGAAAAGAATGGCGGATGTGGCGCCGAGGTGGCGGATCTGTGGGTGGACCCCGCCCTCGTCACAGATACGTAAAGCCTGCTCAAAGGCAGCGCAATGGTCCTGGGTGGAGGCAAGACCCGCCTCGCTGGGATCATCCCCGCGGGAAATATGGCTCCACACGCCAACGAGATCTACGAGGCCGCTCTCGATACTCATCCGAAGAGCAGACACAAGGGCGGGAAGATCGGCGAGGGTGGCGCCCGCCCGGGACATTCCCGTATCGACTTTCAGGTGCAGACGTGCCACCTTTCCGCTATCGCGCGCTGCGGCTGTGATTTCTGCCAGGGTCGTGGTAGTCCCCACCGACAGGTCGAGGTCAGCTTCTAATGCGCAGGTCCAATCGGTGTCGGGACCTGAAATCCACGTCAGGATGGGGGCCGTGTCGCGGGCAATCCCCACCTGATCCAGGCCTGCGCGCAGCTCCAGTGCTTCGCTGAGTTGGGCCACCCCCAGCCAGTGGGCACCGGCCGCGAGCGCCGCGCGCGCCACTGGAATCAGACCATGCCCGTAGGCGTTGGCTTTGACGACGGCCATATGCTGGCAGGTCGGGGCAAGCTTCGCGAGGGTGCGGAAATTGTGGGCAATGGCGTCCAGGTCTACGGTCACCACACCCGGGTGGGTGGGCGCGGCAGGGCAGGCAGACGCGGGGGTGTGATCCGACGAAAGCGTCATAGACGTCAGTATCCCATTTGGTGTCCGCTTTTAGGTATCGAGGGAACGTGCGACTCCGGACAGGATGGCGCCGAGGACTACCAGGGTGACGCCAATTGCTGTCCACCACAGTTCTTTACGGGTGCGCTGTTCCCCAAAGAGAACAATGCCACCAATGGTGGAAATAATGACGCCCAGCTGTGACAGGGTAAAGCCGACGGCTACGCCGACGCGGACCATGGTGATTTGGAGGAGGAGGACTGCGCAGGCCCAGAGCATACCGGTCCCGATTTGGCGGATAGTGGCTTTCCCCCACCTCATGCCGCGTTCGGCGTGACTGCGGGGCCAGGTCAGTAGTAGGCCTGCACTGAGGTATCCGGCGGCTTGGGGCAGCAGAACATCTTTACTTTCTATGCCGAACCAGCGGACAAGGAGGAGGTAGCCGACAAGGGTGCAGGTGGAGGTGGCGATCAGGCGGGCACCGCGCGGCCAATCGACGGCTGGGCGCTGGCTGCCGGGGACTTTTTCTGTGCGCGATACCGCCCAGACGCCGGCGACCAGGCAGATGACGGCGGCAATGCCGGCGCTCATAGCGCCCGTGGTATGCCATTCTCCAAAAAGGACTACTCCGCCCAGACTCATGAGCGCTAATTGGGTGCCGGTGGAAATGGGCATCGCTCGTGAGACGCCCAGGACCCCGAGGGATACGGTTTGGTCATACAGGCCCCAGCCGAGCATCAGCCCAGAAATATAGGCGACAACCAGTGTGGTGGGGGTCCAGTGGGGGCCGAGGAACGGCGTGGCGAGGGCAGAGAGAGTAAAGGCGCCGATAAAAAGGCCCATGATTTTCTGGCGGTCATTTCCTCCCAGTCCAATCAGGAGGAGAGTCATCACCCCAAGAATCAGGGAGGGCACTAGTGCGAGAAGGATATCGGCCACGAAGGAAGAGTAGTCGGTGAGGGCCGGAAGAATGAAACCGCTCCCACTGGTGGGGTTTAGGTGAGGACCTGCCCAATGACGGAGGCAATAGTGGCGGCAATATCTTCCGGTTGGATGGGTCCGCCGGCATTTCCGTGGGTGTGGGCGGCGCGCCGGGCTGCTTCGGCGTGAATCCACGCTCCGCGTGCCGCAATAGTGACGAGGTCGGGGCGCACCCCTGCCCCGTCTTTTTCTGCGCGTACTTCAGCGGCGGCCGCCAATGTGGCGAGAACCCCTGCGAGGACGTCGCCACTGCCAGCTACCCCTGCCCAGCCGCTGCCGGTGGGAATAGTGACGAGTTTCCCATCGGCGCCAGCGATTACGGTGCGTGCCCCTTTGAGGACCACACACCCCCCTGTCAGGCGTGCCAGGCGCGTAGCCGCAGCAACAGGGGCCGCTTCGACGTCGGCTCGGGTGGTTTCCTTTTCGCGGTCTAATGCGGACAGCAGAGCTGCGGCCTCGCCCGCATGAGGCGTGAGGATCGCGCGGCGCAGCGGCCCGTGGGCGCGCAGCAGCGAGGACACTAACCCCAGGGCTTCGGCATCGACCACGATGGGTAGGTTTTTCCTCATGCATTGGGCGGCCAAGGCTTCGGCACGAGGGCGGGCATCCTCATCCATTCCTGGCCCCACCACTCCCGCTTGGAAACGGCCGGGCACGGTGACAACGCCAGGGCGGCGAGCCAAAACCAGGGATTCTACGCGGGGGTCGGCAAGGAGACGCACCATTCCTGGGCCCGCCCCGAGAGCTCCTTCCACGGCGAGGACCCCGGCTCCCGGGTAGGACCTGGAGCCAACAGCTGCGCAGACCACGCCGCGCGTGTATTTATGGTCGGATGTTCCTGGGATCAAATGCCCTTCAGCAATATCCTGGGCGGTGAGCACCTCCACATAGGGCGGCAGATCCGGGCCCAGCCCTAAATCAACGACGTGAATCTCGCCGACGCTATAGCACGCTGGCGGTAAAACAAGTGGGGATTTCACGGCCCCCATAGTCACTACTGTGTCAGCGCGCAAAGTAGGGCCGTCAATGGCCCCGTCCTCGTGCCACATTCCTGACGGCAGGTCAACGGCAATAATGGTGGGCGCATAACTGTGGGCCAGCGTGGCGAGCTGGTCAATAATGCTGCGGGTCGGTTCGTGGAGGGGACCCATCAGGCCTGTCCCAATAATCCCGTCAATCCAGATCGGTGCGCGCAGGAGACGCAGGTCGCCGCGGTCCAGGGTAGGGCTAGACGTCCAGGTCCATGCTGACAGTGTGGACACCTCAACGCCCGCGTCTTTCGCGGCTGCTAAGGCACGTTCATGAGGGTGTTCTGTTGCTAGGCAGGCTTTAACGCTGTAGCCGAATTCTTTAAGGAAAGCCGCAGCGTAGAGGGCATCTCCCCCATTGTCTCCGCCGCCCGCTATTGCGAGGATCTCCTCGTCTTTATCGGCAATATCCATGGCGCGTGCGGCCACAGCGCGGGCCGCACGCAGCATAAGCCGGTCCGGCTCCCCCTGGTCCGCAGCTTGGCGCACAAGGATACGTTCAGCGTCGCGGACGCTTCTCGGGGAAGGGACGGCGATAGGCATATCACTCCACAGTTACTGATTTCGCGAGGTTACGGGGCTGATCCACATCCAGGCCTTTGACTGCGGCAAGTTCGCAGGCAAAGATCTGCAGCGGCACGACAGTCAGCAGCGGCGCGTACAGAGTGGGTGTGGGAGGCACGCGGAAGACCACTTCAGCAAATTCATCGACGCTGGTATCGCCTTCTTCAGCGACCACAATGGTGCGGGCCCCGCGAGCGCGCACCTGTTTAATATTCGACACGACTTTATTGTGTAGTTCAGGGCGGCGCGGCGTTGGCAGGATAGTAATGACGGGCTGGCCGTCATCAATGAGAGCAATAGGGCCGTGTTTGAGTTCCCCTGCGGCAAATCCTTCCGCGTGGATATAGCAGATTTCTTTGAGCTTTAATGCGCCTTCGAGGGCAACGGGGAATCCGACATGGCGGCCCAGGTAGATGACGGAGGAGGTGTCTTTCATTGTGCGCGCAGTTTGACGCACTGTTTCACCCTGATCCAGGACGTGTTGGATTTGTTCGGGCACGCGCGCGAGTTTTTCCATATAGTCCGCGATTTCGTCGGCGTATTTATTGCCGCGCACCTGTGCGAGGTACAGGCCGAGAATAAAGCAGGCGGTGACTTGGGCGGTAAAGGCTTTTGTCGAGGCCACCGCGATTTCTGGGCCGGCTTTGGTCAGCAGGACCGCGTCCGATTCGCGGGAAATAGTGGATCCGGGGGTGTTGACAATGGCAACAACTTTGGCGCCCTGTTCGCGGGCGTGGCGGATGGCCATAATCGTGTCCATTGTTTCCCCGGATTGGGAGATAGCCACAACCAGGGTTTTTTCATTAACAACGGGGTCGCGGTAGCGGAATTCGTGGGCGAGTTCGACTTCCACGGGGATACGGCACCAGTGTTCAATGGCGTAGCGGGCCACCTGGCCTGCGTAGGAGGCGGTGCCGCAGCCGATAATGATCATCTTGTCGATACTGCGCAGGACGTGTTCTTCAATACGGACTTCGTCAAGAGAGAGGTGGCCGAGGGCGTCGAGACGGTCAGCGAGAGTGTCAGCCACGCCTTGGGGTTGTTCGTGGATTTCTTTTTCCATAAAGGTGGGCCAGCCGTTTTTTGTGGCCCGGTCAGAAGAAAAGTCCACGGTGAACTCTTTAGGGGTGATGACCTCGCCCGTGTGGTCAAGGACGGTCACTCCCGTGGCGGTGACGGCCACAATCTGGTCTTGGCCGATTTCCACAGCGCGGTTGGTGTGTTCCAGGAAGGCCAAGACGTCAGAGCCGAGGAAGTTTTCTCCCTCCCCCAGGCCAATCACCAGGGGCGAGGAGCGGCGGGCAGCAACAATCACGCCAGGAACGTCAGCAGATTCCAGCAGGAGGGTAAAGGTGCCTTCCAATTGGGCTGCGACGTGACGCATGGCGCCAATCATGCGGGCAGCCCCAGCCTGGGCATCATCTGCGGCTCCAGTAACAGTGCCTTCCCAAGCGGGAATATCGGCATTGTCATAGGCCCGTGCCAGGAGGTGGACAACAACTTCGGTATCCGTTTCCGAGGCGAAAGTCACGCCCTCGGCGCGGAGCTGAGCACGCAGGGCGTCGGCGTTTTCAATAATCCCGTTATGGACGAGGGCGAAGCGCTGATCCTCACTGACATGCGGGTGAGCGTTTTCAACGCTGGGCTGGCCGTGGGTGGCCCACCGGGTGTGACCAATAGCGGAGAGGGCAGGCTCGGGGGCAAGGCTTGCGATTTCTTCGGTGAGACGAGCCAATTTGCCGACGGCTTTAATGGTGTGGAGACGTCCCGGATACCCCAAAGCGATTCCTGCTGAGTCGTATCCGCGATATTCCAAACGCGCTAAACCACCTGTCACAACCTCGCAGGAGCGGTGAGAGGCGCTAGCGCCAATATGTCCAACAATTCCACACATGGGCTCATTTGATCACAGGGACCCCGCTCAATCCACTTGTCCGACAGATTCTGGACGCTCCTTGGCCCTTCACATTGCGTCAGTTCGCCCCGGTGGACAACTCCTGCCCCCAATGAGTGAGAATATGCTCATGACAACAGCGCCGGCGCCCTCCCCTTTCACGACCTTTGACCGAGAAGCGTGGAATGACCTTGCGGACCGCACTCCCCTACCTCTCAGTGATGCTGACATTGCGCAGATTGCTTCGCTGGGCGACCCCATTGATATGCATGAAGTGGATGTCATTTACCGTCCGCTGTCTGCTCTTCTTCAGCTCTATATTGCGGGCCGGCGCCATATTGCTACCCAGCGCAGTGCTTTTCTTGGCCAAACACACGGCGCTATTACTCCTTTTGTCATTGGTATTGCCGGGTCGGTGGCCGTCGGCAAATCCACGGTGGCCCGCCTCCTCCAACTTCTTCTCTCCCGCGATAGCCGCACCCCACAGGTTGATTTAGTCACGACAGACGGTTTTCTCCTGCCCAATGCGGAACTCGAAAAACGAGGATTAACCGCCCGGAAAGGATTCCCAGAATCTTATGACCGCGGCGCCCTGCTCAATTTTTTAGCGGCTGTCAAAGCCGGGCAATCCCATGTGAAAGCCCCCCTCTATTCCCACGTCACCTATGACGTTCTTCCCGGGGAATATATGACCGTTAATCACCCGGATGTCCTTATTGTCGAAGGCATTAATGTCCTTCAACCGCCGCGCGTCTACCCCGGATATGTGGGAGTTTCCGTTTCTGACTACTTTGATTTCTCCCTTTATGTTGATGCCAACCCCACCCATATTGAACAGTGGTATGTCAACCGTTTCCTCACCCTTCGGAAAACGGCCTTCTCCCAAGAGGATTCTTTCTTCCGCACCTATGCGGGCCTGACCGATGAGGAAGCAGAAACTACAGCCCGAATGGTGTGGCAAGCCATTAACTTGCCCAATCTCAATGAGAATATTCTTCCCACCCGCGAGCGCGCCACAATGATTTTCACAAAGGGCGCCGACCACCGCGTCCAATCGCTGCGCCTGCGGAAAGAATAAGGCAGAAAATAGGAACGAGGGCGGGGTTTGCGTGTCTATAAACGCACCCCGCCCTCGTATAAGGAACACCCCCTACAGCGAAATATGTTCCTTCACCGCATCAGCAAGCGAGGCACACACCCGGTCGGCTTCCTCCTGAGTGGCGGCCTCAACCATAACGCGCACCAGCGGCTCCGTACCTGAAGGACGCAGCAGAACCCGGCCCGTTTCACCCAACTGCTTTTCCGCAGCCTCCACTGCTTCCTGCAGGGCCTCATTGGTGGCTGCAGCAGAACGATCCACGCCGGACACATTAATGAGCGTCTGCGGCAGGCGCTGAACAAAACTCGTCAAATCGGCCAGATCCCGCTGAGAATCCTTCACCATCCGCGCCAGCAACAGCGACGTCAAAATACCGTCACCAGTGGTGGCATGGTCGGAGGCAATAATGTGGCCGGATTGCTCACCGCCCAGGGTATAGCCGCCGCCCAGCATCGACTCCAGGACATAACGGTCACCCACCGCGGTTTGCACCGTATTAATGCCCTGCTCACGCATCGCCAAAATCAGGCCAAGATTCGACATGACCGTAACAACAAGAGTGTCTTTCTTGAGTTTGCCCGTATCACGGAAGTTGACCGCAAGAGCGCCCATAATCTTGTCGCCATCAATGAGATTCCCGTGGCGATCCACCGCCAGGCAGCGATCCGCATCCCCGTCATAGGCCACACCAAAATCTGCTTCTGACGCGACAGTCACCGCTTGGAGCTGTTCAGGGTGGGTTGAACCCGACTTGTCGTTAATATTGCGGCCATCCGGAGAGGCATTGAGAACCACCACATCCGCGCCGGCTTCGCGCAGCGCTCGCGGGCCAAGTTCGCTTGCCCCACCATTAGCGCAGTCCACAGCAATACGCAAGCCCCGCAGGGAGGTGCCAACTGCCTCAACGAGGTGGGCAATATAGGAGTCAATAGCCCAATCGTCTTCATAATCGACTTCACCGACGCCTTCGCCTGTGGGGCGATCCCAGCGGGTGTGGAGGAGTTCCTGAATGCGGTCTTCGACGGAGTCAGCAAGTTTATAGCCGCCATTGGCAAAGAATTTAATGCCATTATCAGGCATGGGGTTGTGGGAGGCGGAAATCATGACGCCCAGGTCCACATCGTCATGTTTAGCGGTGAGGTGAGCCACTGTCGGGGTGGAGACCACGCCGACACGGATCACATCCATTCCTGCGCTGGCCAGGCCCGCGGCGAGCGCGTGGTCAAGGAATTCGCCGGAAATACGCGTATCGCGGCCGATAACAGCTCGCGGTTTCGTCCCGTCTGCGCGCGGTCCGCCACCCATGAGGCGCGCTGCGGCCTCACCAAGGTCAAGGGCCAGGGAAGCGGTGATATCAACATTGGCGAGTCCGCGCACGCCGTCTGTGCCGAAAAGTCGGGACATAAAGATTCTCCTGTCGATCGTTGAAGCACGTCCAAGGGTACTCCCCGCAGGGGGAGGCGGGAAGGAAAAGGAAAGACCCCGTCCTCGTCAACGAGGGCGGGGTCGATCACAAGCAGCAACCAAAAATCAGCGCTTTGAGTACTGCGGTGCCTTGCGGGCCTTCTTGAGGCCGGCCTTCTTACGCTCAATGGCGCGGGCATCGCGAGTGAGGTAGCCGGCCTTCTTCAAGGCGGGGCGGTTGGCCTCACGGTCAATCTCGTTCAGAGCGCGGGCAATACCCAGACGCAAAGCGCCAGCCTGGCCGGAAACGCCGCCACCGTTAATACGGGCGATCACGTCGAAGCGGCCATCCAGGTCCAGAAGGACGAAGGGGCTGCGCACCAGCTGCTGGTGCAATTTATTGGGGAAGTAATCTTCCAGGGTGCGGCCGTTAATGGTCCACTGGCCGGTGCCAGGAACCAGGCGGACGCGGGCAACAGCCTCCTTGCGGCGGCCAAGGCCAGCGCCGGGGGCGGTAATGGACTGACCGGCGCCAGCGGGGGCGGTTTCGGTTTCAGTGGTGTACGAGCTAGGGGCAGTTTCCTCTTCTAGCTCGACGGTTTCGGTGGTCTCAGCCACAGTTCTCCTCAGTGATTTCGATCGTGCTCAGAAGCGCGGGGCGCTCACTGGGCGACCTGGGTGATCTCGTAGGGAACCGGCATCTGGCCGGCATGGGGATGCTCGCCTCCGGTGTAGACGTGCAGTTTCTTAAACTGCGCGCGTCCGAGGCTGGTGTGGGGAAGCATGCCACGAATGGCCTTCTCAACCGCACGCTCAGGGCGCTCAGCCATGAGTTCGCGGTACACGGTCGCAGTTAAACCACCGGGACGACCGGAATGGCGGTAAGCCATCTTCTGGTCAAGTTTCTTACCGGTGAGGACGACCTTATCGGCATTAATAATGATGACGTAGTCGCCCATATCCATATGAGGGGCGAACGTCGGCTTGTGCTTCCCACGGAGAATGGCGGCAACCTGAGCCGCCAGGCGTCCGAGAACGACGTCAGTGGCGTCGATGACATACCACTTCTTGTCCGCATCCCCGGGCTTGGGTGAATAGGTGCGCACGGGCGAAACCTTCTATTCTTCTGGTCGATGGAACGTGGCCTCCCCTACGGGAGCCAGCGTTCTCACAATGGTCGCGCGAGGCGTCAAAACATGCAGCCCCGACGAGTGGGAAAGCATCGAAGCGCAGTTGACGCACAGCAAGGGCTAGTCTATGTGGGTAAAACCTGCTCGGTCAAAGCCATCGGGGGTTTGTGGCCGACTCCTCAGGCTACTTCCCGACGCTTTAAGGCACTCACTGCCCCAAAGTTTCCTTTCGGGGAGCCAAAGGGACCATTCATTGCCTCCACACCATGTTCTTTGACGAGAGGACGGCGAAGCCACCGGTCAGCAATAGCGGTGTAGGCAACTACGATTGATACTGAAATAATGACTCCGACGGGGGTCACGTCACCGTCAAATGGATTACCCCCCAGTAGTATCACTGCCACTAGACCCGCCACATTATTGACCACATGCACTCCAATTGCCGCTTCCAAGCCACCTGTTCGCAGGGTCAACCATCCTGCACACAGCCCAAAGACGGCAACATCAATCAAACCCAGCCAATTGTAGTAGGTATGCCCGACAGTGAAGAGAGCAGTTGGGAGGGCCATTGCAAGCCATGCAGGAACGCCCCAGCCCCCCAGCATTTGAGGGGCCCATCCTCGAAAAACGTATTCCTCAATTGAGGCCTGAAAGGGGGTCAGTAGCAGGACGAGAAGAATAAAAATCCATATGCCACCCCTATCCTGTCGTATTCCAGTTGAAGCCACTGAAATCGAATAGAGCGGCACAAAGAAAAGAAGCGAGAGAAGACAAGAGCGAGATAGAAGGTTCCAGCGAAGTCGGCCTGCGATAGACGACAGTGACCCTGGCCTGCGTCCTTCCACATAGCGCACAGCACAAAATAGCGCCAGGAAAGCAATGAGGAAAGGCACCTCAGCCATTACAAACGCCCAGGGATGCTCAAGGACGTGAGCCGCCTGCCGCGCAGCAGTGACTTCTTGCGGAAGAAGCCAGCCGATGACCTGGCGAACCCCCACAGTTCCAGCAATAAGAATCAGAGCGGCCACGCCAAGGGCTACCAGCGGTTTCCACCACCGATAATTGCGATGCCTCCCGCATTCGACATAGGTGCGTAGCTGTCCGTCCGCCTCATGCGCTGACGCTTCAGTAGTGGCTGAGTCTGGCAGTGACATGAGCTTCCTCCAGGATCTGTCTTTTCCCTTAGCCCTGTCACTGTAGGAATCACTCGCGCTCGGCAGCTATCGGGGAAATCCCCGCGATGCCCCGGAAAAATCTTCTGCCACCCCCTACGGCATTAGGGGCCATATTGCACCGCGAGTAGTACATCTCCAGATGCAAGCCCCCCAGCCGCCACCATTTCAGGTGGTGTGGGTGGGCTCAATAAAGACGGTGGCGCTGGTGGCGGGAAGAGTGAGAGCGGCGCCGGTTGGGGTGAACGTGGCGGCGCGCAGGGCCGGGTCTGCGCCGCTGGCCTGGATGGGGTGGAGGATGAAGTTTTTTGTATCCAGGCTTGGCACCTGAAGGGTGACAGGCGTGGGCCAGGGGTTAAAGGCCAGAAGAAGAGTGTCGAGGGCGGGGTCACAATCTGGGCTGGAGTGGGCAGATGAGTCCTCAATGCGGAGCAGGATGCAGCCAGGTGGGCCCTGATAGGTCGGGAAGGACACTTTCTGGCGGATCAGGTGGGCACTGCCCAACCAGAAGAGCCCGGTGGAGGCACGTAGGCGCAGAAGATCCAGGCAGGACTCCCGCATAGAGTGCATATCAGCGCTGGTAGGACGCAGTTCCGGATTGCTAAGGAGGGGGCGCATCAGATCCCAGCGCCACCCATTATGGGAGTGCCGGGGTAAGCCCACCCCGAAAGTGGAGTCCTGAGCGGTCCAATCCACGGCATTAAAATAATCTCCAGAATCAAAAGAATCCCGATCCAGGCTTTTCGACCGGAGAATTTCGGTGCCCGCATGCCATAAACACGGCCCTTGCCCGAGGGTCACAACCGCCAAGGACATGAGTGCATAGCGAATCCGCTCCTCCATGGGGGTAGTAGCAGGTAGCTTCCACGCTAAGATGTCAAAAAGTGTTTCATTGTCGTGGGCATCAACATAGGCCAGGCTATCCCCCACTTCAGTGCCCCAGGCAAGAGGGGTGTTCCCCCACGGAATATCGCCTGCACGAATCTCACCGAAGCCCGTGGCGTCCGGCAGAGACATTGCTGCCAAACCCCCAGCAAGGCTGGAACGGATCGCGCTCGCCTGCAGCCACAGGTGGTGGCGTTGCTCGCGAGTCAGGTCAGTATCCGAGGGCGCCCCGCCCTCGTCGCATAAGGGAATGGCCAACGGATCGACCCCATTGGGTCTGCCGCACAGACCCGTTGCCCACCCCTGCCAGGCTCGATGGTCGCTATCGAAAGGGCTGCCGCCGCGCAGCGCGTCGCGCACCCGGTCATCAAAAGCAGCAATATGTCCTCCCACGCAGTGACGCTGGGTTGCCTGAGGGAATAGTGCGTCGCCTGCAATCGGGCCGAAATCCCACCCCTCACCGTGGAGGGTCACGGCCCTGCCATCAACCCCATGATCTGAAAGGTTTAGCGCGTCGAGGCTGGCGCGAATCCGGCGGACTAAAGCAATTGGCATATGGCCCATCAGGTCAAAACGAATCCCATCACAATGGTGGTGCACCACCCAGTGAAGCACCGAAAATTCAATAAGTCGGCCCACCATGAGATTTTCTGGGGCGGTGTCGTCATTACAGGCTGACCCTTCGATAACGCCCACATCATTACGGCGGTGATAGTAGCCCGGGACAATCTGGTCCAGAACAGAAAAAGGCCTGCGCCCCGAAGCGGCCATATGGGTAAAAACCCCGTCAATTACTACGCGCAGACCTTCGCGGTGCAAAGCCGCCACCATCTGGCGGAACTGGAGCAGGCGCCCTCCGCCACCGCGAGCCTCGCGCGTCACATAGGACCCTTCTGGGGCAGCCCAATGAACGGGGTCATAGCCCCAGTTATAGGCATCCCGGTCTGCGGTAGCCGAGATCAGCTCTTGGGGAAGAGGACTGGCTGGGTCGGCGGCGGGACTACTCAGGGGGCCGGCCGGGAGGTCTGGGTGGACCTGGTCCTCCTCATTTTCTGGCACGGTCGCAAAATCGTAGGTCGGGAGCAGCTCCACCGTGGTCAGGCCCGCCTGAGCCAGCCCGCGCAGATGCCGCATTCCTGCACTGTCCCGGTGAGTAAAAGCCAGGTAGCGGCCGCGATGCTCTGCTGGCACCGCCGCGTCGCGGGCAGAAAAATCGCGGACATGGACTTCCCAGATCACCTGGCGGGCCGGATGCGGCACAGCCGGACCCGCATCTGAATGCCACCCCAGCGGGAAATACTGCGGATCAGCCGGGTCCACAAGGACCGAACGGGTCCCATTGGCTGTCAGTGCCACACTGGCCGGATCGGTGACCTCCACACTTTCACGGTGACGGATGACGCTGAGATCAGCCGTGGCTTCGCTGCGGTCACGGTGAAGGCGCCACACATACTGGCGGTCTTTCCACTCCGGCGCCCCCACGCAGCGCCAATTCCCGCTGGCCGGGTCAAACTCAGCGGGAATGATCTGCGGGGCACATAGTGCGGCCCCGCCCTCGTCAGTCGGCCATAAAAGGAGGTCAACGCTCAGGGCCGTTGGTGCCCATAGGTGGAGGGTAGGTCGCCCTTCCTCCCAGATAGTGCCAATGGGGCAGGTCGCAGCCCCAGGGTAGAGCGCGTCAAGAGCTTTAGCGATGTGGGTACCTGTCGCATGGCACAGCGTATTGCCGCAGAAAATTTGGAGAACCGGATCGTGGCGGAGACACTCACGGAGCAGATCCGCCGTATCAAGAGGCTGCCCAGGCGAGAAGGCGGCAGCACGCACACGAAATACCTGCCACCTGCCCTTTTTAAGGCGCCCCACCGCCTGGAGGTGTTCAGCGGTGGGATAACCCGCAGGCAGAAGGGCCAGCTCAGGATGGAATGCAAAACGACAATGCGCCTCAAGGGGGACCATGGCCTCGGGAATGGCCAAAGTGTCGCCACTGACCCAGATGGCGCGGGCAGGGCCAGGGGCAACACTAGTGACGAGGGCGGGGCCAGTCACGAACAGCACTCCTCGGTGTTTTCTGACTCTGCTGGGCCGGTGGCGCTCGCGGGCCCTTGGCTGTCACGGCGCTGGCGTGCCTGGGCGATCCGTGTGGCCCACTGGTCCGGCGGCGGATAGGTGACCTTTTCCAGTGTTAAACCATGAGCGGGAGCAATAGGAGCCGCTGATTGACGGGACTGAGCAGCTAAAAGCTCACCTGGCCACTGCGGTGGGCGCCGCCCGCACCCCACTTCGAGGAGGGCACCCACCAGCGAGCGCACCATTGAGTGGCAAAAAGCGTCCGCGCCCACATGGAAGGTGAGAATGCCGGCCGTATCACGGTCAATATCGAGCCTGGTGAGGGTGCGAATAGTGGTGGCACCCTCACGGGGGCGGCAATAGGACAGGAAATCATGGGTCCCGAGGAGTGCCTGGGCGGCGCTGGCCATACGTTCGCCATCCACGGGCGCAGCAATCCACGTCACATCATGGCGACGAAGAGGGTCATGACTGGTAGCGTCAGCTACCCGGTAGGAATACTCCCGGCCTGTGGCGGCAAAACGAGCATCGAAAGTGTCATCCACTGCCTGAATCTGGTGGATCACGCAGTCGGATTGGCCGCGGACAGCGGAAATACCGTGACTGGCTGCCCACTGGCAGTAGGCGTAACTCAACATGCTATTGAGACGGCGGGCAAGTTTAGGGGCGTGCGAATCTGTTGGGATGTCGCGGCCCGCTTTAGTCTCCCAGAAATCTCGCGGCAGGTCGCAGTGGCAGACCTGGCTTCGCGCATGAACGCCCGCATCGGTGCGACCAGCAACAGTGAGAGTGACAGGCGTGCGGATAATCGTTGCCAGAGCCGATTCAATCTCGCCTTGGACTGTGCGCAAGTCGGGTTGCGCCGCCCATCCATGGAAATGCGTTCCGTCATAAGACAGATCCAGTCGCAGGCGCACAGTCATAAACCCAGTCTAAACGGCGAGCCCCGCCCTCGTAACTGGGCACAAGCACATGGAAAAGGGGCTGGGGATCGTTGCGATCTCCCAGCCCCTCATCTCAAGGCACAAGTGCCAACTCAGCTCACTTCTCGTCAGCCTCAGCGGTTTCCTCAGCAGCAGCTTCCTCAACCTCAGTCGCTTCTTCAGCAACCTCTTCAGCAGGAGCTTCCTCAGCAGCAGCCTTCTTCTCGTCCTTCTTGGCAGCAGCCTTAGCGGTCTTCTCAGCGGTAGACACAACCGCCTTCTTTTCGACGCGCTCCATAACGAAGGAAATCTGCATCAGGGGAGCATTGTCGCCCTTACGGTTGCCCACGCGGATCAGACGGGTGTAGCCACCTTCACGAGTGCCATCCATTTCAGGGACAATCACATCGAAAAGGGTGTAAACGGCGTCACGGTTAGGGATACGACGGGCAACGGTACGACGAGCATGCATATCGCCGCGCTTTGCCTTGGTGACGAGCTTTTCCACGAAGGGCTGCAGGACGCGGGCCTTAGCTTCAGTGGTGACAATCTGACGGTGCTCAATGAGCTGAACAGCCAGATTAGCCAGAATACGCTTCTGGTGAGCTGGGCTACCGCCCAGGCGAGGGCCCTTCTTAGGGGTAGGCATAGGTGTCTCCTATGGGATTAGGTGCGTCCATCGGACGCTCGGGTCAGATGGACTGGTCGTCGCTAAAGTGAATAGAGCCGGACTCACCTTCGCCTGGCACAGGCATAGCTGAATCCTTCAAGGTCATACCAAGAGTGGCCAGAGACTCCTTGATTTCCTCAATCGACTTGGTGCCGAAGTTACGGATATCGAGGAGGTCCGCCTCAGAATGAGCAACAAGCTCGCCCACAGTGAGGATTCCGCGACGACGCAGTGCGTTGTAGGAACGCGACTGCAAATTCAAGTTCTCAATTGGCAGGGCAAGGTCAGCAGCCAAGGTCGCATCGGTGGTGGACGGGCCCACCTCAATGCCTTCGGCTTCCTCATTGAGTTCACGCATCAGGCCGAAGAGCTCAACAAGTGTCTTGCCAGCAGAAGCCAGCGCATCACGCGGGGTAATAGCGGGCTTCGTTTCCACATCAATGACGAGACGGTCAAAGTCGGTGCGCTGCTCAACACGAGTAGCTTCAACCTTGTAGGTCACCTTCACGACAGGCGAGTAGATGGAGTCCACAGGAATCCGAGAAATCTCAGCCTGAGGATCCTTATTCTGAGCAGCGGAAACGTAGCCGCGGCCACGCTCAACTGTCAACTCGATCTCTAACTTGCCCTTGTCATTCAAGGTCGCCAGATGCAGCTCGGGATTGTGGATTTCCACCCCGGCAGGCGGAGTGATGTCGCCGGCAAGAACCTCGCCGGGCCCTGCTTTACGCAGGTACATCACTACTGGCTCGTCATTCTCGCTGGAGAGAACAATCTGCTTGATATTGAGGATAATCTCAGCGACATCCTCTTTAACGCCCTCGACAGTGACAAACTCGTGGGGGACGCCGTCAATACGAATTGAGGTAACGGCTGCACCCGGAATCGACGAGAGAAGAGTACGGCGCAGGGAATTTCCCAGCGTATATCCGAACCCTGGCTCTAGGGGCTCCAGGGTGAAACGGGAGCGGAAGTCGCTGACCTTTTCTTCGGTCAGGATGGGACGCTCTGCAATGAGCACGTCGTGGTCCTTTCTTGCCGGCGCCCGCCATATGACGCCGGATCGGGGTCCGCAGTTGCGGGAAAAGGGATCGGGGACTCAAATGAGTCACCCTGACGTGAGGGCGGGAAAATCCGTGGCGCCGGATTACCCCACCCCGAAACGCTCAGACGCGGCGACGCTTGGGGGGCCGGGCGCCATTGTGGGCCTGAGGAGTCACATCTTGGATGGAACCCACTTCGAGGCCAGCAGCCTGGAGGGAACGGATCGCGGTCTCACGACCGGAGCCGGGGCCCTTGACGAAAACGTCAACCTTCTTCATGCCGTGCTCTTGGGCGCGACGTGCTGCTGCTTCAGCGGCCAGCTGGGCAGCGAAGGGGGTGGACTTACGGGAGCCCTTAAAGCCAACCTGACCGGAGGATGCCCATGCAATGACAGCGCCAGTCGGGTCAGTAATAGAGACGATGGTGTTATTGAACGTCGATTTAATGTAGGCGTGGCCATGGGTGACGTTCTTTGAGATCTTCCGGCGAGGCTTACGTCCTGCACCGGTACGGGTGGTTTTTCCAGCCATGTGTGTCAGTTCCTTTGAAGTCGTGTAGGGATGTCCCGCCATATACGAGGGCGGGGCGTGGCCTATTACTTGGCCTTCTTCTTACCTGCAACGGTGCGCTTGGGACCCTTACGGGTACGAGCGTTGGTCTTGGTGCGCTGACCGTGGACCGGCAGGCCACGACGGTGACGGATACCCTGGTAGGAACCGATTTCGATCTTGCGGCGAATATCTGCTTGGACTTCGCGGCGCAGATCGCCTTCGACCTTGTAGTTATTCTCAATGTAGTCACGAAGCTTGACGAGGTCTTCCTCAGTGGCGTCCTTGACGCGCAGGTCGGGGCTGACGCCGGTAGCTTCGAGAGTTTCCTTGGCGCGGGTACGCCCAACGCCATAGATGTAGGTAAGCGCGATCTCCATCCGCTTTTCGCGGGGTAGGTCAACGCCGGCAATACGTGCCATATTGGTGCTCCAGTTGTTCATCGGAGGTCGTCACCGTTGCCTCCGGGTGAGCCACCCGGCCCCGGCCTCCGAACCGGGGGTCGCCATATGGCGTATGCAACGGAGCTAGTGGGCTCATCGCCCTAGGACAGCAGGTCGAGATTTCAGCCCTGACGCTGCTTGTGCCGTGGGTTGTCACAGATCACCATGACAGTGGCGTGGCGACGGATCACCTTGCACTTGTCACAGATCTTCTTGACACTCGGCTTGACCTTCATGGTTCATTCCTCCACCGCCGAAAAGGCGGACAGTGTCACTTGTAGCGGTAGACAATACGACCTCGTGAGAGGTCATAGGGGCTCAACTCGACGACGACCCGGTCCTCAGGGAGGATACGGATATAGTGTTGCCGCATCTTGCCAGCGATATGGCCAAGAACAATATGACCATTGCTTAACTCCACACGGAACATTGCATTTGGCAAGGCCTCAATGACCGTGCCTTCAACCTCAATGACGCCGTCTTTCTTCGCCATGTCCCTCCGTCTATCTCCTACATTTGCGGGTGGCTCAACTCCATATGTGGAATTGAGAGGCGAATCCGCAGACACGCCCAAGGGTCAACTCTACGTGATAATGCACCCAATGTGGTAGTTAGACGGGCTGTCACTTCCCTCACGATTAATGCGCCCCGCCCTCGTCATTCACGAGGACGGGAATGCGAATGACTACCGAAGTTTTTCTGCGGGAACGAAGGTATAGCCAAGCGCGCGAATCCCGACAACGGTTTTCTCTAGTTCCTCCACAGGGAAAAATGGGTGATAGAAGAAACTTGCCGTTGCATGCGTCACTACAGTATTTTTCCGCGCTGACTCAATAATGCCTTCGACCGTTCGCGCCGAATGCTGGTGATGCACCTCTGGCACATAATTCCCTAGATTCTCTGGCAGAACCCGCCCACCATAAAGGTCACTCACCCCATAGGGGAAGAATTGCCCGTAATAGTCGGTTTTCTCCCCGGGCTGCCCAGAAAGTAAGCCCGAATGGAAAAGGACCCTTTCATAGCGCACCGGATACTCCTGCGTAATCCCTAGATAGGCATTGCGGGTGGCCGAATAGTGAGGCGTTTCAAAAATAGTGGGCTCTGGCAGGCCAACCTGACGGAAAATCTCTCGCCCTTCACGCACGCGCGCGGCTGCCGCCTCAGGAGAGTCATCGGGAAGGCTTCCCCCAATATGCACCCAGGAACTTTGGGCACATTCTGTCGGCGGGGCAATACTGGATCCTGAATCCGCGCACCAGGAACGAATAAACTCGAAATCATCTGAGGTCACCGCAGAGTAGGGATTATCTTGGGTATCCCATTGGTGGGTTGTCCCATGTTGAACTAAGGTGCCGCCATCAGCCACAGCATCTTTTAATGCGGCCACTAAAGGCGCATTATCTGCCAGCGTCCACCTCTCCCCTACTCCATTGTTATAGATACCCTGCGGATCGGTATAGACAGGGATGACCGCTAATTGGAAGGGAACACCCAAGGATTGCAAGGTATCGACAATCGCTTGGATTTGTGCACCATCAACGCCAGGAGAAATATCTTCAATGCGCACTGCGGCTTGTTTTATTGGGGTGGCATCAGGCCAGACAGTATTGAGGACAATATCGGCAGCGGCAATATAGCGATCCTGTTCTTCCAGGTAAGACAGGGGGATTTCGCCAATATAGGTGAGATTGCCGCTTTTGATTGCCCAGGGGAATGTGGTGCCTGAACTTTGCGCAATCGGAGCGCATTCGGTGGGCGTGCCATCCGATTGGGAACATTCAGCCTGACCAAGAATGGTGACCTTTTTGGGCTGAAGAATATTCGGCGCGACAATGCCTCCACGATTTTCGCTATGGCGGGTCAGCTTTTGCCCGCCATAATGCACGGCTGTCACCTGATCAGCGACATTAATATAGGAGGTTGCTGCATCCCAGGCGTAACGGGAGGTAAAAAGAGCCCGATTTTCTGTGGTCGCACTGAGCTGCCAAATATTAAATCCGGACCATAAAACGGGAATATCACCGGTGAGCACATCGTGAATAAAGGCCTGCGGGAGGGGCTCATTGTAGGTTGAGCCACTGTAGATCACCGCAGTAAAAGAACCCGCTAAACCGGGGGTGTAGTGGGCAACTGGCAGTGTGGTCACTTCACCCGAATGCGAGGCAAGTGCCCCCATTGCCATCGCATAGTATTCGCCAAATTTCCCGTAGGGCCCAGTTGTGTCATAGAGAACCAGGGTGCGGGCCGGCCCAGCATTGGTGGAAGAAAAGGTCACCGCCTGTGGGGGCAGTGGCGTGCGCGCAGGGGGCAGATCCCGTACCACCGGGGTCACAGCCGAGGGCGGGGCGTCAATATCCACAGCTGCCGCATTTTCTAGGGGCAGTTTTTCCTCTTCGGCAATGGCGGGCGCAGGTGGTGCTTCCATTGAGGAGGCACCAAGATCTGCGAGCGATTGGGCGCCTGAGAGCGGACTTTCCGCACCCCCTGGCGGATTATCGGTCGGAGTTGCATGAGCCTGGCCGGTAACGACGAAGCCAAGAGCAAGTCCAAAAACCGCCATATAGGTGACGAGGGCACGGAAAGTACTGCGATCAGACACACCAACCTCCTTTGGTCAGGATGCCGCAAGACTCCCAGGAGCGAGATTCCCTGCGGGTTTTCCTGAATCTAAGGCAGACAGGGGTGCAGATGCAACACCGTCCGGAGGATCAGCTTCGCGGGCAGTTTTCGCCCAGCCGCGCTGCGCAGTTAATTGCCTGACCAGGGCACGCCAGCCACTAACATAAGACAACATTCCGTAAAGAATAAAGATATGAGACCAACCAATACAGCTGAGGAGTTTCGCACCCGATTCACGTTCAATACGCCAATAGACGAGCGCGAAAATCAGTCCCGGGCCAAAAGCAAGAAGATAGGCGCCGAAAACCCAGCCAAAAGGCTGACCGCCTACAGTGAGCTGTTGGTGAAGCACCCATAGAAGGCATAGGGCAAAAGAAATAGTCAACAACGAGGCGGCTAGTAGTAAATATGGCGTAATAATTTGGTAGAGACTGTCAGCCCGCGCCCGCCCCTTTTGATGGCGAATCACATGCCAAATCATCCCGCTGGCCTGCAGATTTCCTTGGAACCAGCGCGTCCGCTGACGCAAATAGCGACGCAACGAAGTCACACCTTCCTGATGCACACAGGCAAAAGGAGAATACTCGTTAGTCCAGCGCGTGCCATTCAGACGAATCCCAAGATCAAAATCTTCGGTCAGGGAATGTGACCAGGGCGCTTCACCTAAAGCATTCAGGGCACTCAGACGCACAAATTGGCCATTTCCACCAAGGCCAACACTGCCTAGGTGGCGCCGACCGCGTTGGAAGACCTCAGTAAAGACCACGAATTCCATATCCTGCATTCGGGCCAAAAGGGACTTCCGGCGGTTTTCAATACGCACACCAATTTGCAGTGCGCCCACCTTAGGGTCAGCAAAAATCTGGCGGGCCTCATTAAAAGCCCAAGGATCCACATGCCCATCAGCATCAACGACGCCAATAACGACATTATCTGCAGGAAGATAGCCATACACTCGGCGCACCATTGCCAGGGCGGCATTCAATGCCTCCCCTTTTCCTTTGCGCGCATTGGGCAAAGTCCTGCGCAAAAGGTGCACTCGTGGGTGGCCAATTTTTTCTACGAGGTCGGCTGTCCCATCATCACTGCCATCATCAATGACCAGAATATGCAGTCGCGATGTATCGGAATGAAGAAGGCGATTCACCGAATCAATAATGACGCTTGCTTCGTTTAGGCACGGCATAAGGATGACCATTTCAGGGCCATTAGAGGCCAGCCCCGCCCTCGTCCGTGCCCCTGGGGAACGTCGTGAGGCTACGAGGAGGAGGATCGCATAAACGATCCCCACAATGATCATTGCAATGGCGCCGACATTTCCAAGAATCTCGACGACACCGCTCATGCGGCGACCTCACCTACAGAAGTGAGGTCATCAGATATGTCATTGCGGGCCTTTTCCTCGCTGGTGCGCTTAGACGGCAGAACCGCCCCAACCACATTAGCCGCAAGGAAAAAGATCGCCACGGTCAGGAAAAAAAGACCAGAAACCTGGAGGAGAATTTTAGCGAGCAGCAATGGCCCATCAGAAGCGGGAATAAGCAACCCAAGACCACCAAACCCGACGCCGGGCAGGAAGGGAGAATAATGCACGGGAACCTCCGAGAGGGTACTTCACACTGAATGGGAATACGGCGACGCGGGAACCTCGCCTTTCATACAGTCTTACCCTTAATAGTCCTCAACAAGTCGCCAAAGCAAGCGAGGTGAGACACGTTCCTGAACAATCAGAGACTTGATCTGCATCTTTGCAGATCAGCCACAAGTATGATGTGCGTCTCAATCGAGGTCGATAATTGGGACGGAGCCCACATGCGACCCGAAAAGCCCTCGCCCACCGTCACGATGCGTCAGAACATTGACCCCACCTTCAAGAAGAGCAATTGTATGTTCCCATTGGGCGGCATCCGAACCATCTACCGTGCGAACAGTCCATTCATCAGCATCAACAGTGGTCTCTGGCGAACCAGTAGTGAGCATGGGTTCAATAGCAAGCACCATTCCGGGGCGGAGTTTATCAGTTCTTCCTATAACTGGATAGTTATACACTTCAGGGGCCTGATGCATTCGGGTGCCTATGCCGTGACCTGTATATTCTTCGACTATCCCGGCACTCCAACCGTGCCCGCCGCGGGCATGCTCGTCAACGATCCCCTCCACGGCAATGCCGATGGCTTTCACGCGTTTACCTGACGCAGCCGCTTCAAGGGCGGCTTTCATTGCATTAAAAGTCAATTCGTCAAGGTCGCGGCGGCGCCGCAGAAGCGTTGAGCCGATTGCTTGTTCGGCGGCACTGGGCGAGGAGGCGTGGCGATCATCGCCAATAATCATGGTGAAAGCCGCATCCCCGTGCCATTGTTTACCGTCAGCCTCGACATAGGCGCCGCAGTCAAAGGAGACAATATCGCCAGCCTTTAGACGGCGCTTGCCAGGAATCCCGTGGACGACTTCATCATTGACAGAGATGCACACGGTCGCTGGGAAGCCGTGGTAGCCCAGGAAGTTCGACTTTGCTCCAGCGCGTGCAATCACCTCACGCACCACGTCATCACATTGGCCGGTGGTGACTCCGGGGGCAGCAAAGTCACGCAGAGCCTGGTGAATATCGGCCACCACCAGTCCCGCTCGGCGCATATGGCGGATCTGATCGAGGGTCTTATATTCAATGCGTGCCACGAGGGCTCCTTCTAGGTCAGGGTGGGCGGGTCAGTCAGGGGGCGCGGCGGGTGGGCCGGGTATAAACGAGGGCGGGGTCCGCGACTCACGCAGCCCCGCCCTCGTCAAAGACACTCACATCGCAGTTTTTGACGCCACAATACGATCGAGAACGTCAGCAATCCTGGCGAAAACTTCATCGGGAGTACCCGACCCATCGACGCTTTCGAGCAGATCCTGATCCGCGTAATAGGTGGCAATAGGTTCGGTACGTTCCTCATAGACCTCAAGGCGGTGGCGGAACACTGGCTCAGTGTCATCACTGCGATGCTCTTGCTCAGCACGCAGGAGCATCCGCCGGACCAACTCATCCTGCTCGACCTCAATATTGAGGACCAGATCCAACGTCACACCGGTATCGGCAAGCAGATCGCGCAGGACATGAGCCTGGTCAAGGGTACGCGGATAGCCATCAAGGAGAAATCCTTTAGCAGTATCAGGCGCCGACAAACGGGCCTTCACCATTGGATTTGTCACCGAATCGGGAACAAACTCTCCGCGATCCATAAACTCTTGGGCGCGCTTTCCCAGCTCTGTACCCCGGGCCATATTCGACCGGAAAATCTCGCCAGTGGAAATAGCGGGAATACCAAGACGTTCACTAATGCGTTGGGCTTGTGTGCCCTTTCCGGCCCCAGGAGGACCGAGCAAGATAATGGAAATCAACGAAGGAACCCCTCATAGTGATGCTGCTGCAGTTGGGTGTTGATTTCCTTGACTGTTTGGAGGCCAACACCGACAACAATCAGCAGTGTAGTACCGCCAAATGGTAACTGTCCGGGAGCAAGGGCCAAGGGAATAAAGACCAGCGAAGGCAGCAGAGCAATAATGACCAGATAGATGGAGCCAGCAGTGGTCAGTCGGTTAATGACATGACGCAGATATTCAGCGGTGGGACGGCCAGCCCGGTAGCCGGGAATGAAACCACCATAGCGCTTCATATTGTCTGCAACTTCATCCGGGTTAAAGGTAATTGCCGTATAGAAGAACGCAAAGAAGAGGGTCATGAGGCCGTAAGCCAGTAAATAGGGCCAGGCTGTTTGCGAGAAGTTCACCTGAATCCACTGCACCCAGCCGTCAGTGGGATTGCCAAATTGGGCAACTAAAAGAGGCAGAGCCAGGATTGAGGTGGCGAAAATGACGGGAATAACGCCAGCCATATTAATCTTCAGCGGAATATAGGTGGTGGTGCCACCATATTGACGCCGGCCCACCATACGCTTGGCGTATTGCACGGGAATACGGCGCTGAGCCTGCTCAATGTAGACCACAACAATGGTCACAGCCAGCAGCATGACAAGGATAATTCCCACCGCGCCCCAGCGGCCAGACTGAGCAATAGCAATCAGTTGAGCAGGCATCGTGGCGGCAATAGAGGTGAAAATCAGCAGGGACATACCATTGCCAATACCGCGTTCTGTAATAAGTTCACCCAGCCACATGACAACACCGGTTCCGGCGGTCATCACGATCAGCATGAGAATAAACCCAAAGACAGAATGGTCACCAATCACCTGTTCCGTACAGCCGGGGAACATTTGGCCAGAACGGGCCAAAGAAATCATGGTGGAGGACTGCAATAGGCCCAAACCAATAGTGGTGTAACGGGTGTATTGCGTCAGTGTGGATTGCCCAGTTTGACCCTCTTTATGGAGATCATCGAAACGGGGAATAACCACACGAAGAAGCTGAATAATAATAGAGGCCGTAATATACGGCATAATGCCGAGGGCAAAAATCGATAATTGGAGGAGTGCCCCACCAGAAAAGAGATTAACGAGGTCCAGCAGGGATGCCTCATTCTGGTTTGCGAGACAGCGCTGAAGGGCCCCTGAATCAACACCGGGGGCAGGAACAGCGGCGCCAAAGCGGTAGGCCGCCATAATGAAGAGGGTGAAGAGCAACTTCCGACGAAGATCGGGGGTACGGAAGGCCTGTGCGAACGCACTGAGCAAGGCATCCTCCTGAAGTGGTGAGCGCCCATAATGGGCTGTGACGGCGACCGACCTAGCCTACCGGAGAGTTCAAACATTTCCTGGGTATCCCCGGGGGATAATGCGGATTTGTCGAATAAGTAAGGCTGGGATTGGGGACGAGGGCGGGGTGCACGGCGAAAGGGGGTGGTCCGGATCCGGACCACCCCCCTCCACTGTCAGCGAGCCTGGATCGTTCCGCCAGCGGCGGTGATCTTTGCTTCAGCGGAGGCAGACCATGAGTCCACCTCAATCTCCAGTTTGACGCTGAGTTCGCCAGAACCAAGCACCTTGACTGGGTGACCATCGCGCACAGCATGCTTAGCAACGAGGTCTTCCACGGTCACGCGGCCGCCCTCGGGGAAAAGTTCCCCGAGTTTGCCAACGTTAACCACCTGGTATTCAACGCGGAAGGGATTCTTGAAGCCGCGCAGTTTCGGCAGGCGCATGTGGATCGGCATCTGGCCGCCCTCAAAGCCTACGGGAACCTGGTAGCGGGCCTTCGTGCCCTTGGTACCACGGCCGGCGGTCTTACCCTTGGAGCCTTCACCGCGACCCACGCGGGTCTTGGTGGTTTTCGCACCGGGGGCAGGACGGAGGTGATGCAACTTAACGATGTTCACGCTCTCGGACGCGGATTTCTTGGAGTCCGCCATGGTCAGTTGACCTCCTCAACCTTGACCAGGTGACGCACAGTGCGGATTGCACCGACAACAGCCGGAGTATCCTCACGCACGACCGACTGGCCGATCTTGCGCAGCCCAAGGGTGCGCAGCGTGTCCTTCATATTCTGCTTAGTGCCGATCGTGGACTTGACCTGCGTAATCTTCAGGTTTGCCATCACTCACTCACCCCTGCAGCTGCCTTATCGGCCTCAGCCTGGTCGGCCTTGGCGCGCTTTTCGGCTTCGCCCTCGGCGCGGGCGCGCAGCATTGAGGCTGGGGCGACGCGCTCTAGCGGCAGGCCACGACGGGCTGCCACTGCTTCGGGTTGCTCCAGCTGCTTAAGTGCAGCAACCGTTGCGTGGACGATATTGATTGCGTTGTCAGAGCCCAAGGACTTTGTGAGCACGTCGTGAACACCAGCGGCCTCAAGGACAGCGCGCACCGGACCGCCAGCGATAACGCCGGTACCGGGGGCGGCTGGGCGCAGAAGCACGACGCCAGCTGCGTCACGGCCCTGTACCAAGTGAGTAATGGTGCGACGGATCATGGGGACGCGAATGAAATTCTTCTTCGCTTCCTCAACGCCCTTGGAAATGGCCTGAGGAACTTCCTTGGCCTTCCCGTAACCAACGCCGACGGTGCCTTCACCATCACCAACAACGACGAGAGCGGTGAAGGAGAAACGACGTCCACCTTTCACAACCTTCGACACGCGGTTAATGGTGACAACACGTTCGATGTACTGGTCTTTGTTTTCGCTACGGCGATCGCGGGATTCTCCGCGGCCACCACGACGGTCGCGACGCTCGCCGTCGCCCGAACGCTCAGAGCCTTCCTGACCGTTCCTGCTTCGCTGCTGTGCAGCCATCAGTTGATCTCTCTTTCCCTGGGATTCGGTCACAGCGCGAGTCCGCCCTCACGGGCGGCATCGGCGACAGCCGCAACGCGGCCATGGTACTTATTTCCACCGCGGTCAAAGACAGCGGTGGTGACACCGGCAGCCTTTGCGCGCTCAGCAATGAGGGTTCCGACCTTGGCAGCCTTTTCAGTCTTGGTGCCAGTGGCCGCCAGAATATCGGCTTCCATAGTGGAGGCCGATGCCAGGGTGTGCCCAATGGTGTCATCCACCAGCTGAGCCACCATGTGGCGGTTGGATCGGGTTACTACAAGGCGCGGAACGGAAGCGGTACCGCTGATCTTCTTACGAAGACGCTGGTGACGGCGCTTACGAGCAACGAACTTGCCCTTGCCCTTGACGGAGTAGGACATCACTTACCAGCCTTTCCGACCTTGCGACGGATGACCTCACCCACATAGTGAATACCCTTGCCCTTATAGGGTTCAGGCTTCTTCAACTTGCGGATGCGGGCGGCAGTCTCGCCGACGAGTTGCTTGTCGATGCCACGAACAGTGAACTTGGTGGCAGATTCAACGGTGAACTCGATGCCCTCGGGGGCTTCGACGGGAACCGTGTGGGAGAAGCCCAGGGAGAACTCCAGGTTCTTGCCCTTGGCGACCACGCGGTAGCCGGTACCGGTGATTTCGAGCTGCTTAACGTAGCCCTCGGTCACACCGATCACCATATTGTTAATGAGGGTGCGGGTCAGTCCGTGAAGGGCGCGGGAGGTGCGCTCATCATCGGGACGGGAGACAACGATTGTGCCTTCCTCTAGCTTGGCGCTAATGGGGGAAGGAATTTCGTGGCTCAGTTGACCCTTAGGCCCCTTCACGACAACGGAAGCACCGTCAATCGTGACGTCAACCCCGGCGGGGACGACGATGGGATTCTTACCAATACGCGACATTGTCCAGACTCCTTTTCACCAGACGTAGGCGAGGACTTCGCCGCCCACGCCCTTGTCGGCTGCCTGGCGATCGGTGAGCAGACCGGAGGACGTGGACAAAATGGCCACGCCCAGGCCGCCGCGGACCTTAGGCAGGTTGGTGGACTTGGCGTACACGCGCAGGCCGGGCTTCGACACACGCTGCAGGCCCTGGATAGCGGCCTCGCGATGGTTTCCGTACTTCAGGTTGAGCACAAGGGTCTTGCCAACGCGCGCATCTTCGACGGAGATGGAGGCAATGTAGCCTTCCTCCACGAGGATATTGGCGATAGCGGCCTTGAGCTTCGAGTACGGCATAGATACCGAATCGTGGTGGGCCTGGTTCGCATTACGCAGACGAGTCAGCATGTCTGCGATGGGATCAGTCATTGTCATTTGGGGAGTATCCCCTTCCTCGTCGCGGTTTCTTCACCTGTAGCAAAGACCTACGACGTCAGTATTACCAGCTGCTCTTTGTTACGCCGGGGAGTTCACCACGAAGGGCGAGCTCGCGCAGGCACACGCGGCACAGTCCGAACTTGCGGTACACGGAGCGGGGGCGACCGCAACGATTGCACCGGGTGTAGGCGCGCACCGCGAACTTGGGCTTGCGGGCAGCCTTAATTTTGAGCGAAGTCTTAGCCATGGATCAGTCCTCCTTGAAAGGGAAGCCGAGGTGACGCAAAAGGGAACGGCCCTCAGCATCGGTGGAGGCCGAGGTGACAATGGTGATATCCATGCCACGGACCCGGTCAATGGAGTCCTGATCGATCTCATGGAACATGGACTGTTCCGTCAGACCGAAGGTGTAGTTGCCATGACCATCGAATTGCTTGGGGGATAAACCACGGAAGTCACGGATACGTGGAAGAGCCGTTGACAGCAGACGGTCGAGGAACTCCCACATACGGTCGCCACGCATGGTGACGTGGGCGCCAATGGCCTGGCCTTCACGCAGTTTGAACTGGGCGATGGACTTGCGGGCCTTGGTGACAGCAGGCTTCTGACCGGTAATGGTGGTGAGGTCGCGAATAGCACCTTCGAGGGCCTTGGAGTCGCGAGCAGCCTCGCCAACACCCATATTCACAACGATCTTGACGAGTCCGCCAACCTGCATGACATTAGAGTGGTTGAACTCGGCCTGCAGAGCTGGACGAATCTCAGAGGCGTACTTTTCCTTCAAACGAGGTGCCATCTCAGATCTCCTTACCAGGTTCAACGCCACGCTGGGTGCCACCGCGGGTCACGCGGACACGCACCGTGCGGGTACGGCCATGGCGCTCGACAACATCCTCACGGAAGCCAACACGCACACGCTTCTTGGTTTCGGGATCAACCAGAGCAACCTTCGCCAGAGAGATTGGTGCTTCGACGGTTTCGATCCCGCCCTCGCGACCCTGACCGGCACGAACGTGACGGGTCTTGAGGTTGACGCCCTCAACGAGGACTTTCTGCTCGTCGGGGAAGACGCGGATAACGCGTCCACGCTTGCCCTTATCACCGGGCTTGAGGGGCTCAAGGCCATCCTCAGCGCGACGAGCGTTACGCTCTGCGAGCTTCTTTTCATCTGAGGTGCGACCGCGCACTACCTCAACGAGGTCACCCTTACGGATTTTCGCTGCCATCAGATCACCTCCTGCGCGAGGGACACGATCTTCATGAACCTCTTCTCACGCAGTTCGCGGCCCACAGGCCCGAAGATGCGGGTTCCGCGAGGCTCCCCATCACCCTTAAGGATGACGGCGGCATTCTCGTCGAAACGAATGTAGGAACCGTCGGGACGGCGAGTTTCTTTGCGCGTGCGCACAATAACCGCCTTGACGACGTCTCCCTTCTTGACATTGCCGCCGGGGATAGCGTCCTTCACGGTGGCGACGATGACGTCACCAATACCCGCGTAGCGCCGACCCGAGCCACCGAGCACACGGATGGTGAGAATTTCCTTCGCACCCGTGTTGTCGGCGACCTTCAGTCGCGACTCCTGCTGGATCATATTCTTTGAACTCCTGTTGTCGAGCTGGTTCTCTTGGGCTCATTACTTCCCGCAAGCCTTGCCGAACGTGCATTGACTATTGCGCATCGGTGCCGACAATAGTGCTGGCGCACTCCCCCACAGGAGGAAATGTTGCTCGCTCGCACTATCGATGCTGGCTTTGTAAAGCTGACATCACGCAACTTGTCAATACTACCGCAGTCGGCAAGTGGGACGAAACCAGCATTGGCGTGAGTTGGCCCATGTGGGAAGTCATCATTGACGAGGGCGGGGCGCGGGTTGATATACCGCGAATACTGGCAGCAAAAGTCCAAGGCGCCCCGGCTCGCAAACTTCTCGTGCCAGGAGACAATAAGGGACACTTATTCTTCGATCAGGTTGACACTGCAATGCGGGCTGCTGGCTGGAAGTATGGGGCGACATCGGAAAGCGCCCGCAGTCCCCTATTAGATCTCCTTGCCTTACCCGCTTAGGACTGCATCTAGTTACACTCAGCTCTCCTCAAAAAATGTCCCAACTTGTCAATATGTCCCATTTAGAAGCCACAACTCCCGCCTCCCCTCTCCCTCACCCTGGCCCCACACAAACAAACCGCCACCACAACGAAGATCCGCCGCCCCAAACACGTCCTCGCGGCGGGTTGTCATCGCGGATTGGCAGGGCACTGACGTTTCGGCAGGTACCCAAATCCAGACCCAGCTCTCGGACGGACAAACCGCGTCCACAATGACAATTGCGCACCGAAAATACGTCCTCGCGGCGGGTTGTCAGTTCGCACGTCAGGCACTCCCTCTGGATACGCCAGTGGCCCCTCCCGAAAACGGAAGGGGCCACTGATCAGATTCGCAAAGGCGCGAGGTTACTGCACGCAGAACTCACTTAGCCTTTTCGAGGATTTCCACGACGCGCCAGCGCTTGGTGGCGGAAAGCGGGCGGGTCTCCATAATGAGGACCAGATCGCCAATGCCACACTCATTGTTCTCGTCGTGAACCTTGACCTTCTTGCTCTTACGCATGACCTTGCCATACAGAGCGTGCTTGACGCGGTCTTCGATTTCGACAACGACGGTCTTATCCATCTTGTCGGAAACGACCAGTCCGCGACGGACCTTGCGCTGGTTGCGGGGGGTGGACTCAGACATCAGGCTCACTCCTGGCTGCTCGGGGCGGTGCGGTAGCCAAGCTCCCGCTCACGCGCGATCGTGTAGATGCGGGCGATGTCGCGACGCACGGTCTTCATACGACCGTGGTCTTCAAGGGAGCCCACAGCCTGCGCGAAACGCAGGTTGAACAGCTCGGCCTTAGCCTTCTCAAGCTCCTTGGACAGCTGGGCGTCGTCCATGGCGTCGAGGTCAGCAGTGGTCAGACCCTTATCAGCCATTAGAAATCACCACCCTCTCGGACCACGAAACGGGTCTTCATTGGAAGTTTGTGCATTGCGCGGCGCATGGCCTCGCGGGCGAGGGGCTCGGGAACGCCGGCCAGTTCAAAGAGGATTCGACCTGGCTTGACGGGAGCAACCCACCACTCGACAGCACCCTTACCGGAACCCATACGAGTTTCGGCGGGCTTCTTGGTCAGCGGGCGGTCCGGGAAGATATTGATCCAGACCTTACCGCCACGCTTGACGTGACGAGTCATGGCAATACGGGCTGCCTCAATCTGACGGTTAGTAATGTAGGCAGCTTCCAGGGCCTGAATACCGTACTGGCCGAATGCCAATTCGGTGCCGCCCGAAGCATTGCCGGTGCGGTGCGGGCGGTGCTGCCTGCGCCACTTAGTACGACGGGGAATGAGCATTGGGCTCAGGCCTCCGATCCGGTCTCAGCGGCCGCAGCTGGAGCCTGGGCCGAGCTATTCTCCTGGGAACGTCCCCCACCGCGGCGGTTTCCGCCACGACGGTCTCCACGGCGGTTTCCGCTGCCGCCACGCCCGGCCTGTTCGGCCTGCTGGCGAGCGAACTCACGCTCAGTGACGTCACCCTTGTAGATCCATACCTTCACGCCAATACGACCGAAGGTGGTGCGGGCCTCGTGGAAGCCGTAGTCAATATTCGCGCGCAGGGTGTGCAGGGGCACACGACCTTCGCGGTAGAACTCGGAGCGGCTCATTTCAGCGCCACCAAGACGGCCCGACACCTGGACACGAATGCCCTTGGCGCCAGCGCGCTGAGCGGACTGAATACCCTTACGCATTGCACGACGGAAAGACACGCGGGCAGCGAGCTGCTCAGCAATCCCCTGGGCCACAAGCTGGGCATCCAGATCAGGGTTCTTCACCTCAAGAATATTGAGCTGAACCTGCTTGCCGGTGAGCTTTTCCAGTGACTGACGGAGGCGATCAGCCTCAGCGCCACGGCGACCAATCACAATACCCGGGCGGGCGGTGTGCAGATCGACGCGCACGCGGTCACGGGTGCGTTCAATATCGACCTTGGCGATACCGGCGCGCTCAAGGGTCTCCGTGAGGGTCTTACGGATGGCGACATCCTCAGCCACGTAGTCAGCGTAACGCTGACCCTTGGTGGTGGAATCGGAGAACCAGCGGGACCGGTGATCGGTGGTGATTCCCAGGCGGAACCCAGTGGGGTTGACCTTCTGGCCCATTACAGGTCTCCCTTCTCTTTATCTTCCTTCGTGCCCACCACAACGGTGATATGGCTCGAACGCTTCAGAATGCGTCCTGCACGCCCTTGGGCGCGGGGACGGAACCGCTTCATTGTGGGGCCCTCGTCGACATAGGCCTCCAGGATGAGGAGGTCGGCCTCGTTGAAGGTTTCTCCGGCGAGTTCAGCCTTAACCTTCGAGTTGGCGACGGCGCTGAGGAGCACCTTGCGGACATCAGTGGCGACGGCCTGCGGGGCGAACCGCAGGATGTCGGCGGCCTCAAGGGCGCGCTTGCCGCGAATTTCATTCACGACGCGACGCGCCTTTTGGGCGGTGACGCGGACATACCGCGCCTGCGCCTTGGCTTGCATTTCTTCTGGCCTCTACTTCCCTAAGGCCGGCTCAGCGCCGGCGCCCCTTACGGTCGTCCTTATCGTGGCTGCGGAAGGTCCGCGTGGGAGCGAACTCTCCAAGCTTGTGGCCCACCATCGATTCGGTAATGAAGACGGGCACATGCTTGCGGCCATCGTGCACGGCAAAGGTCAGGCCAAGGAAGTCCGGGGTAATGACCGAACGGCGAGACCAGGTCTTGATGACATTCTTGGAGCCAGATTCGATGGCGGCATCCACCTTCTTCATCAGGTGGTCGTCAACGAAGGGGCCCTTCTTTAAACTACGCGGCATTGTTCCAGCTCCCTAATCAGCGCTTCTTGCCGGTCTTGCGACGACGCACGATGAGGCGGTCGCTGGGCTTATTCGGACGGCGGGTACGCCCCTCAGGCTTGCCCCATGGGGACACAGGGTGACGGCCACCGGAGGTACGGCCTTCACCACCACCGTGGGGGTGATCAACAGGGTTCATCACAACACCGCGGACGTGGGGGCGACGGCCCTTCCAACGCATACGGCCAGCTTTACCCCAGTTGATATTGGACTGCTCGGCGTTGCCGACCTCGCCAACAGTGGCGCGGCAGGTGATTTCCACATTGCGGATTTCACCAGAAGGCATACGCAGCTGAGCGAAGCGGCCTTCCTTTGCCACGAGCTGCACAGAAGTGCCAGCGCTACGAGCAATCTTGGCGCCGCCGCCGGGCTGCAATTCCACAGCGTGGACCACAGTACCGAGGGGGATATTGCGCAGAGGCAGGTTATTGCCTGGTTTGATGTCGGCGTTGGGGCCGGCCTCAACCATGTCACCCTGGTTCAGCTTGGCTGGGCACAGGATGTAGCGCTTTGCGCCATCAATGTAATGCAGCAGAGCAATACGAGCGGTGCGGTTGGGGTCGTACTCAATGTGAGCGACCTTGGCGGGCACGCCATCCTTGTCGTGACGACGGAAGTCAATCACGCGGTAAGCGCGCTTGTGGCCACCGCCGCGGTGACGAGCAGTGACGCGACCATTGTTATTGCGGCCACCGGTCTTATGGAGGGGGCGAACCAGCGACTTTTCGGGGTGGTCGCGGGTGATCTCGACAAAGTCGGAGACACTTGCGCCACGGCGTCCCGGAGTCGTGGGCTTGTATTTACGGATTCCCATGATGTTCCTCTACTTCCGGCGCCTCAGGCCTGATCGCCGAAGATATCGATGGTGCCCTCGCGAACAGTCACGATGGCGCGCTTGACGTCCTTGCGACGACCAATTCCGTCACGAGTACGGTAGGCCTTGCCCTTGCGGTTCTGGGTGGCAATAGAGCCCACCTTGACGCCGAAAATCGCTTCGATCGCAATCTTGATCTCAGTCTTATTGGCGCGCGGGTCAACCTCAAAGGTGTACTTGCCCTGGTCCATCAGCACGGAGGACTTTTCCGTAATAACGGGACGCAGGATAATGTCGCGGGGATTCTTTCCCGCCTCAATGGTGCTCACTTGGTCTCCTCCTTGGTTCCCAGGAAGGTCTGGAGGGCACCGAGGGTGAAGACCACGTGATCCGCTTCGAGGACGTCGTAGGTATTCAGCTGGTCAACCCACAGAACGTGGACCTCAGGGACGTTACGCAGTGATAAAGCGGTGACCTCTTCAGTGCGCTCCAGGACAACGAGAGCCTTGCGTCCCTCGCTAATAGCGCGCACAGCGGCCATACCAGCCTTGGTTGATGGGGTTTCGCCATCGATGAGGCCGGTGACAATGTGAATCCGATCAGCGCGTGCACGATCCGACAGAGCAGAACGCAAAGCGCCCTTCTTCATCTTCTTGGGGGTGCGCTGAGAGTAGTCACGCGGCTGAGGGCCGTGAACCGTGCCACCACCGGTGAACTGGGGTGCGCGGATAGAGCCCTGACGAGCGTTACCGGTGCCCTTCTGACGGAAAGGCTTCTTACCACCGCCGGAAACCTGGCCGCGGGTCTTGGTGGCGTGGGTACCCTGACGGGCAGCCGCCATCTGAGCCACAACAACCTGGTGCATCAGCGGAATATTGGTGGGGACGTCGAAGATTTCTGCAGGCAACTCGACAGTGCCCGTCTTCTTTCCCTTCAGGTCGAGGACATCGACCGTGCGGACGTCAGACATGATCACGCACCCTTCACAGAGGAGCGAACCAGGACGACACCATTCTTAGGACCGGGAATGGCGCCGCTAATGAGAAGCAGACCCCTTTCGGTATCCACGGCCTGAATCGTCAGGTTCTGGACGGTACGACGCACGCCACCCATACGGCCGGCCATGCGCTGGCCACGGAAGATGCGGCCCGGAGTCGCGCAGGCGCCGATAGAACCGGGCTTGCGGTGATTGCGGTGGGCGCCGTGTGAGGCAGAAACGCCAGCGAAGCCATGTCGCTTCATAACACCAGCGAAACCTTTGCCCTTGGTATTGCCGGAAACATCAACGGCAGCGCCAACTTCAAAGAGAGAGGCGTCAAGTTCCTGGCCGAGTTCATAGGTATCGACCGAGGAAGTACGCACCTCAGCGAGGTGACGCTTAGGGGCAACACCCGCCTTAGCGAAGTGGCCAGCAAGGGGCTTGGTGACCTTGCGTGCGTCAATATCCTCAAAACCAAGCTGAATAGCGGTGTAGCCATCAACCTCAAGGTCACGGACCTGGGTGACGACATTGGTGCCAACCTGCACGACAGTGAGGGGCACGAGACGGCCGTCAGCATCCCATACCTGGGTCATGCCGAGCTTGCGGCCGAGCAGGGCCTTAATGGGCCTGCCAGCGTGCTGCTTTTTGTCAGTTGTCATTGCAGATGTCCTCAGAGTTTGATCTCGATGTTGACGTCCGCAGGCAGATCGAGACGCATCAGCGAGTCGACGGCCTTGGGGGTCGGGTCAATAATGTCGATGAGCCGTTTGTGCGTGCGCATTTCAAAGTGCTCGCGGCTGTCCTTGTACTTGTGGGGCGACCGAATGACGACGAAAACGTTCTTTTCGGTCGGCAGCGGAACGGGGCCCACGACAGTGGCGCCTGCGCGCTGCACGGTTTCCACGATTTTCCGCGCGGAGCTGTCGATGACCTCATGGTCATACGACTTGAGCCGGATGCGGATCTTCTGTCCCGCCATGCCGTCTTACCTCTTCTCGTACAGATCCGTCACCGGTCCCCGCGCTCGGGCGTGTCGCAATAGCGACCACACGATTCCGCGGTTTTCCCCGTAGGTCGGGGATGGACCGTTGTCTTGTCTAAAGATCTCGGGCCGTTGCGGCCCATGAGCGCCTAGAGAATCTCTACACACTCAGCCCCACCTGCGCGGGGCAACCTCACCAGTTTGGCAGATTGCACCGATCTCCATCAACTTTGCCTTGCCGCATTCAGTGTGAAACCACTGACATCACATGGCTTTAGTCAATGTCTCCGCCTTTACCGATTACTCGACGAGGGCGGGGTGAAGCACCGGGGATCTACGCTACCCCGCACTCGGGCGTGTCGCCAAGTCAAGGTGAGGCATCTCGCGCAGCGCCCCGCCCTCATGAATTCATTGACGAGGGCGGGGGAAATACCTACTCACCTGACTAATCAGATATGAAGAGTTGGACATTTATGCAGGTAAAACGGGGTTTTAAGGCGATAAGATCGACAGTTGCATGACCAGGTCCACCTTCGGATTCCTGGCGCCATCACTGCTCATGCCATCACCTATACGGAGGTTACCGTCCATGCCCACACTATCTACCCCGCCCGGCGCATTCTCCGCGCGCCCCGCAGGGAACGGGCGCCGGAACTCCACACGGTGGGCGCGACTTGGCCGTCATCTCAGTGCCACACTTGCTGCCATATTTTTCTCAGGCACGATGACCTCGATTGCCCCTGCCCCACCTGCCCACGCTGTTATGGCCACACCAGATGGTGGCGTTGGCAAATTTGAGCAGGTGATCGATTGGATTGATTGGACCGACGGCGGAGAAATCAATATTCCTGACGGAAGCACCCACACTACGTGGTCTACCCCAACTCCAATTGCTCCTGATCTCTATCGCGCTTCCCATTGCACAATTTCCAATGTCACATCTTGGACTAGCGGTGCAACTCCTGATCGCCGGGCAACAACTAATGCCTTTATTAAAGCGGGATATCAGCCGGGAAGCTGGCATAAAGATGCTCTTGCCCGCCTCTATAACGATGGTACAAATTACAGCAATGGGGTGGAAAAACCTGGGCGAAACCAAAGGCAACGACACTCGGGGTTGCCTATTGGTTTATCCACCTCTGCACGCATCACCAATAATTTCTCCATTGGATGCCGTACCTACATTATTCAATCAGCGACGACGCCCACAAAAAATATGCTGGACGGACTTCCCAAACAGGAAATTGCTATTAATGGCGTGGTTGTCGCTGATGCTGAATCATCTAACTGGGGCAACGGCAATGAATGGATTACCGCGATTCCCCAGGCAATCGATCCTGCCCAACCAACAACGACCCGATTTTTAGAGTCTCTACGTACTCCTGGATGTACCACGAATTCCTGGGCGGGAGTGCGCACTCAGACATTAAAAAATGGGGTTTCCGGACAGGGAGTACAACTGCGCCCTGATGCCCCAGAATGCCACACATATGGTCCCGCTTCCGTCCTTTTCTTTGAGAATGCTAATGGCGGCCATTTTGAGGTTGCTGGCGGCGGAAGTAGCGCAATGGCGATGGGTGTCGTGGTCAATATTGATTTTGGTGACGCTCCAGAAAGCTACGGCACAGCGGGATCTGCATTTCAACCTTCATGGGCTGGCGGCGCACTCGGAGCTGATATTCCGATTAGTCGCGCCCCAGTAGCAGGAGGAAACGGGAATTGGTTTAACCTTTCCGCGGCGCAGGCAGGGAATCAGGGGGCCGAGTCATCCTCAGCGACTGTCGCTTTAGGTTCCTTGACAGATCATGACGCTGATCCCCACGGTGGCGATGGCGCCATAGGCGACGATCACACCGGTGAGGGTGGCCAGCCTACGACAACCAGCGACGAGGACGCCTTAGGATCCTGGGATAAGGTCATTGTCTCCACAGCTGCCTCCCAGTGGTCATTAGCTGTCAATTGTTCTGGCAGTGGCCTCGTTGGCGGGTGGGTTGATTGGAATCGCAATGGATCCTTCGAGGACACTGAAGGTTCCAACCAGGTTGTGTGCGAGGGCGGGATGGCGCAATTGAAATGGACCATCCCAGCTGACGCAAAGCGCTCTATTGTTGCTGAACGAGGTTCTGCCGCGACCTATATGCGGCTGCGTATGAGTGACGATTCCGCTGACGGCACCTACCTGCCTTTAAAGCCCACTGGAATCACGCTGAGCGGTGAGGTGGAAGACCACCCTGTTGAGGTCCGAGTTCCCGCATTAACACTGGTCAATGAGGTGGACAATACCCATGCGGGGACATTGGGGTTAAAACCTGAAGAGTGGACGCTTGAGGCAACTGATACCGCTTCACAGGTGGTTGCTTCTGGGAAGGGCCGCATTGAAGCAGCTGCGATGGATAGTGGCGACCACGTCCTATCAGCCACATCCGATCACGCATTTGCTCCAGGTTATGACCTGACCGGTATTGAATGTCGCCCCCACCCGGACTCAATCGTCCAGAATCCCACATCGACATTTAATGCCGATACGAAAACCCTGACCCTTCAGGGGCAGGATTGGATGCTGTGTACGGTCAAACATGTGGCAAAACCGGGCACATTAACGTGGACGAAAATTGATTCCTTACACGGGTTTCCTCTGGACGCATCGAGTTGGCACCTCAAAGGCACAGGAATACCTGCAGGAACTGAGGTTTTTGATTGCGTTGGAGAAGGAACCTGTTTACCTGGGCCGTTCGATGATCGCGACGATCGCTCAGGGTATTTCCGAGTTGAGAATGTGCCCTGGGGCACTGATTTTACGCTAAGCGAAAACAACGTACCTTTCGGATACGTGCCAATTGGAGGAGAGCTCGAACTTTCCCCTATTGATGGTGCTCACTTAGAGAGCACACTAGTGAATCATCCTAATGGCGTGCCAAATGACCGACTAAAGGGATCGGTGTCGTGGAAAAAGACTGACCCAGAGGGTAATCCTTTAGGTGGGTCATCATGGTTTATTTGGCATGCAGGTATTCCCGGTGGGACCACAGTTGAAGATTGTGTTGCTGACAGCCCTACCCAGTGCTTAACGTTCTACCCCTATGATTCTGATCCTGCGCCTGGCTCATTCTCTGTCGAAGGCCTTGATTGGGATTGGGCACCATCAGCCATTCAGGAAGCACGAGCGCCAGAAGGCTATCTCCGCGATGACACACAACATGTCTTTGACGTTACTGGTGGTGCGAATTTTGTCTTCGACCAGCCAATGGTGAATCATCGGATTAATGTCCCAGCGATTCCATTAACTGGAGGAATGGCCGAAGATATCTACCGCTATGGTGGCGGGGGTGTTTTGGTAGCAGCTGCTATTGGCGGATTTATTGCGTGGAAGAAGCGTCGCCAGAGCGCTTAGTGCGGGGCGGGTAGCCTGCCCTCCACACATAAATAATGGCCGCAATAATAATGGCGGGAATATAGATGGCCCACCATGGAAAACGTGGGATATCTGGGGTGGAACCCGCCTTCGCAATGTCAACAGCTGGGGTGGGAAGCACCCTTTCCCCGGTGAGCAAAATACGGTGAGAGTTCACCCCTAGCGGCGTACAGGTCACTAATGTGGCGAGGTCGCGGCCTTCTTCTACCCGCAGGGATTCATTTTCATGCGGTTCCACTACTTGAATGGTGTGCACGCGGTAGGTCAGTACCTCATCGAAGACCTCAATGGTAAAGGTGTCGCCCTCGACAACTTTATCGAGGTCGCTAAAAAGTCGTGCTTCAGCAAGGCCACGGTGGGCGGTGAGGACACTGCGTGTAGAAGAACCCCCTACGGGTAGTGACGTCCCTTCAAGATGTCCCACGCCCTTGAGGAGGGTCTCATCACTGGTGCCATGGTAAATCGGCAAATCGACGTCAATACTGGGGATCCGCACCCGCCCCATCAGCCCATTGTCACTGGCTCGTAAGATTGAGGCATAGTCCAGTTTTTCATTGTCGCTGCTGCCCGTGCCCGTTGGAATATTCGTATGTGCTTCTACTAATGCGCCAGAATGTAGGGCCCCGTTATACGCATGCGCCTGTTCGATTTGTGCCTTCGGGTCCGGCTCAACTGTGGCAGCACTCTGAGCCGCCTGGGTAATGATTTTTGACTGGTTATATTGACTGACCCAATTCGATATCGTCGGGTAGTTCAGGACAAGGGTGCCAGCAATAGTGAGAATGGCGGTGACAAGCGCTAAATAATCCAAACGCCACCGGCCCTTTTTATGTGTGCCGTGCATGCGGATTTTCCGGTGATGCGGACCTGGTCGCTGTTGTGAAGTCATATGCCCTACCTTTCTCACACCAATGTGGCGGGGAGGATTCCTCCCCGCCACATTGACGGTGCTAATAGTGCGCGCGGTCTAGGTGACCAGGCCTATTCCACTCGCACTATATTCCTTTCAGTGCTGTTCTTGACGACGACGCCGTAGAAGGAAGACGCCAACGGCAAAGAACAACAGTGCACCACCCACAAGGCCCATCAGCACCTCACCATTTGCACCTGTAAGGGGGAGCTGAGGAACAGCTTGACGGGTATTGGAAATGGGGAAATCAAAAGGAGAATCGGGACCATTGCCAGAGTAGATAGCAATACCACGCGGTGTGGGATCAAGGGCGAAGCCTGCTGGGGCAACAGTTTCCTGAATCACATAGCAACGGTAGCGATTGGCCACATCGGGTTCATCTGTACCAACACCCTCACCTTTATCCACATAGAGGCCCTCAAGGGTGACATCACCACCGGCATCACTCTCAAATTCGGTGGCGCCATTAATACTGATGGGATTGTCATCCTTTTTCTGAGCATTGTTACAGTCCGCCGCGTAGGGCTCAGCAGCTTCAAAGACCTTGAACTTTGCCCCGGCAAGGCCACCATCCTGCGGTGTCTGACCGGCATCATATTTGCGGATGACATAGTCGCCCCAGGTACTCACGACCTTGTTACTCGGCACAGTTGAGGCAGTGCCATCCCCTGGATAACGAAGTCCTGGCGGGTTCCCCTTGCCATTAGGCGTTACAGGTTGAGGGCCAATAGGGGCAGCCGGAGCATCAGGAGAGATCACCGTACTAAAAACTACATACGCTTGGTTATCGAGGTCACCCCCACCCCAAGGGCGTTCTTTAACTTTCGCGTCAATAGTCAGGCGCAGATAGCGATTTGGTGCAGCTTTCAGTTGGCGCAGTGCTGCCAAATCAGTGGTTTGGCTTGCCGCCCACTGATTGAGTTCATCCACTTCAGCACCATACTGACTTGTACTCACAGTGGTATAGATACCGTCCGGATTGGTCGTATCAGACAGAGCAAGACTCTTCACACTAATGTCACTGTGCTGAGCGCGCATATTGTCCACAATCGAGAAAAAGCGGAAATGCTCATTAGCTCCCAGGCTTGGGATTTTTGTGGTGATCGTATAGGTCACCTGATTGGCGGTTCCCACACCAGAACTGTTAACGGTCACCGTCTTTTTTGGCGCTTCGGCAACAGTGTTTTTCGGGTAAACATTAACTTCGTACAACCAACCCTGAGAAACCGCATCCGGGTGAGGAACGGTCACAATAAACGGCTCGGCACTGCGCACAACGTTATTTGGAGTAGTTGTTTCACACAGGAGGTAGGCGCCAACAGAGAGGTTGCCAATCTGCGTTTGACCATCTGGCCCAGTAGGAGTGGATGCTTGTCCACCGTCAAGGTTATACCCAACGAGGGAAGGCGCCGCACAGGAATTCGCATCGACCGGGATCGTCGCAACTTTATCCCAGTCCGTTGGATTATTAACTAAGTCAAGATTGGTGATCTTGTAGGCCGTAAAGACAACACCACTAACTCCGGTCCCACCAACATTGGTTTTTCCGTCTGGTGTTCCAGTCGCCTGTTGCGACCCTGATTCATGTTTATGAATCAGCAGGGTGCCGTTCTTATTCTGAATATTGCCAAATTCCGGCTCTGCCGCGTGGGCGGTAACGCTCAGGCCCGACAGGGCAATCACTGCCGCAGCCATACCAGCAGATAATCGCAGGAGCCCGCGCCGAGTGGACGTACTCATTTCAGGTGAATTCCTTTCACTGTGTTGCGCCCATCGCTCTTTCTAGAGCCAGAGTCGGGATAGGACCATGGGGCTCAAATAGGCTACTACGTGCACAAATACAGGAATTCCCCAACAGGAGAACATCTCATGTCCACAGAAGTTATATTCTTCGTAACTTCCATTCACTCCCTCTTCTTTACGCTCCCACCACTACCGACTTTCCCCTGTAAATCCGCCACCCCTTCTCCCCTCCCCTACCGCACCCCGCCCTCGTCACAGACAAATACGCTGCCACCTGCGCTCTTGTCTGATATGTCAGTCCGATTTCTTAGTCTGGGGCGCCGGGGCGCGTGGCCCATAGATACACCAAGGCCCACCACCCGAATGGGCAGTGGGCCTTGGGAAAACCCGAGTGGGCCGACCGGTTTAGGGATTCGCCGAAGCGCGCTCCCTCAACCGGTTGGACTCACTTCTTGATTTCGGTAACGCGGCCGGAACCAACGGTGCGGCCACCCTCACGGATAGCGAAGCCGAGGCCGGGCTCCATGGCGATGGGCTGGATCAGCTCAACGGTGATCTCAGTGGTGTCGCCAGGCATAACCATGTCGGTGCCCTCGGGGAGGGTGATGACACCGGTCACGTCGGTGGTACGGAAGTAGAACTGCGGGCGGTAGTTGGTGAAGAACGGGTTGTGACGTCCGCCTTCTTCCTTCTTCAGGATGTAGACCTGGCCCACGAAGTCGGTGTGCGGGGTGATCGAGCCGGGCTTGGCAACGACCTGGCCACGCTCGACCTCGTCACGCTTGGTGCCACGCAGGAGCAGACCACAGTTCTCACCTGCCCAGGCTTCGTCCATCGACTTGTGGAACATTTCGATGCCGGTGACGGTGGTCTTCTGGGGCTCACGAATACCGAGGATTTCCACTTCGGAGTTGATCGGGAGCTTGCCACGCTCAACACGACCGGTCACAACGGTGCCACGGCCGGTAATGGTGAAGACGTCCTCGATGGGCATGAGGAAGGGCTTGTCCATATCGCGCTCGGGGGTGGGGACGAAGGAGTCCACAGCCTCCATGAGCTCTTCCACGCGCTTAACCCACTCGGCGTCGCCTTCGAGGGCCTTCAGAGCGGAGACCTTGATGACGGGAGCGTTCTCGCCATCGAAGCCCTGGGAAGAGAGCAGGTCGCGGCATTCTTCCTCAACCAGCTCAAGCATTTCCTCATCGTCCACGGCGTCGGACTTGTTCAGTGCGACGAGCATGGCGGGAACGCCAACCTGACGGGCGAGCAGAACGTGCTCGCGAGTCTGGGCCATGGGGCCGTCGGTGGCGGCGACCACGAGGATAGCGCCGTCCATCTGGGCAGCACCGGTGATCATGTTCTTGACGTAGTCGGCGTGGCCGGGGGCGTCAACGTGTGCGTAGTGACGTGCTTCGGTCTGGTACTCGACGTGTGCGACGTTAATGGTAATGCCGCGCTCACGCTCTTCAGGAGCGTTGTCGATGGACGAGAAGTCCCTCGTCTCGTTCAGGTCGGGGTACTTATCCGCCAACACCTTGGAGATTGCTGCGGTGAGCGTTGTCTTGCCGTGGTCAACGTGACCAATGGTGCCGATGTTAACGTGCGGCTTGCTCCGCTCAAACTTGGCCTTCGCCACTTGTGTCCTCCTGGACTCGGGTAGGAATTCTTAAGCCTAGGGCTGGGTGTCAGAATAACACCCGTTGAGGCTGTAGTCCTACAGGGTTTCTTTGGTGTGAGGCGAGCCTCCCCGCCCTCGTCAATTTCTATTCACGAGGGCGGGGCCAAGCTCAACCCCGTGGGACTCACTCGCCCCGAGACTTTCCGATGATCTCATCCGCGACATTACGCGGGACCTCGGCGTAGCTGTCGAATTGCATGGAGTAGACGGCGCGACCCTGGGTCTTAGACCGCAGGTCACCGACGTAACCAAACATTTCAGACAGCGGGACCTGCGCGCGAACAACGCGCACGCCATGCTGTTCATCCATGGACTGGATGGCACCGCGACGCGAGTTGAGGTCGCCGATCACGTCGCCCATGTACTCCTCAGGAGTACGGACCTCGACGGCCATAATCGGCTCAAGCAGAACGGCAGACGCCTTCTTCGCGGCTTCACGGAACGCCATAGAACCGGCGATCTTGAAGGCCATTTCAGAGGAGTCAACGTCATGGTAAGCACCGTCGAGGAGGGTCGCTTTCACGCCCACCACGGGGTAGCCAGCCAAAACACCGGTCTGCATGGCGTCCTGGATACCTGCATCGACCGAAGGAATGTACTCGCGTGGGACGCGGCCACCAGTGACCTTGTCTTCAAACTCGTAATCCTTCTCAGCATCAGCTGCGATGGGCTCCAGAGCAATAATGACACGCGCGAACTGGCCGGAACCACCAGTCTGCTTCTTGTGCGTGTACTCGTACTTTTCGACGGGCTTGCGAATGGTCTCGCGGTAGGCAACCATCGGCTTACCCACATTGGCCTCGACCTTAAATTCGCGACGCATACGGTCAACGATAATGTCGAGGTGAAGCTCGCCCATACCACCAATAATGGTCTGGCCAGTTTCGGGGTCGAGTTCGACGGTGAAGGTCGGATCCTCTTCCGCAAGCTTCTGAATAGCGGTGCCCATCTTCTCCTGGTCGGCCTTTGACTTCGGCTCAACCGCCACGTGAATAACGGGCTTGGGGAAGGTCATGGACTCCAGGACCACCGGCTTGTCAGCGGCAGACAGGGTGTCACCAGTGGTGGTGTCCTTCAGGCCGATGACCGCGTAAATGTGGCCAGCGTGTGCCACATCCACCGGGTTTTCCTTATTGGAGTGCATCTGGAAGATCTTGCCGATGCGCTCCTTCTTGCTCTTGGTTGAGTTCACAACCTGAGCGCCAGACTCAACCTTGCCGGAGTACACGCGGATAAAGGTGAGCTTGCCATAGAAGGGGTGAGCGGCGATCTTGAAGGCCAGAGCCGAGAAGGGCTCGGTGTCCTTGGGCAGACGGGTCTCGGTGGGTTCCTCATCTTCGGAGCCGGGCTTGAAGCCCTGAACCGGAGGAATATCCAGAGGTGAAGGCAGGTAAGCAACAACACCATCGAGAACGGGCTGCACACCGATATTGCGCAGAGCCGAACCGCAGTACACGGGGAAGGCACGACCAGAAATGGTCAGCTCGCGCACGCCAGCGACGATCTGCTCATTGGTGAGTTCACCATTTTCGAGGTAGGCCTCGGTGAGCTCTTCATTGGCGTCAGCAGCGGCTTCCATCAGAGCTTCGCGGTATTCTTCCGCACGCTCTTGGAGGTCTTCGGGGATTTCGCCGCGAACAACCACGGAGCCAAGGGTGTCATTGCCCTTGTCATCCTTCACCGGGTAGCGCACTGACTCCATGGTGAGCAGGTCAACGGTGCCTTCAAACTCAGACTCAGCGCCGATGGGCAGGTGCATCACAATGGGGGTGGCCGACAGGCGGTCACGAATGGTCTGCACGGAGAAGTAGAAGTCCGCACCCATCTTGTCCATCTTGTTGATGAAGCAGATACGGGGAACGTCGTACTTATCGGCCTGACGCCACACAGTCTCAGACTGGGGCTCCACACCTTCCTTGCCATCGAATACGGCAACGGCACCATCGAGGACGCGGAGCGACCGCTCCACCTCAACGGTGAAGTCCACGTGGCCGGGGGTGTCGATCACGTTGATCTGGTTGTCATGCCAGAACGAGGTGACAGCAGCGGAGGTGATCGTAATGCCACGCTCCTTTTCCTGCTCCATCCAGTCAGTGGTGGACGCACCATCGTGCGTTTCACCGAGTTTGTAGTTAATACCCGTGTAGAACAGGATACGTTCTGTCACGGTTGTCTTGCCGGCATCGATGTGGGCCATGATGCCGATGTTGCGGACCTTGGTCAGGTCGGTCAACACCTCTTGTGCCACTTGGGAAGTCCTTCGTCTTGAAGTGCGAGGTTTGTGGAATAAATCAGTGCGCTTTTACGCAGGGACGAGGTGCGGTGCGGGCGATTAGGCCCGCAGCCCCGCCCTCGTTCCTGGAAAAGATCACCAACGATAGTGGGCGAATGCGCGGTTGGACTCGGCCATCTTGTGCATATCCTCACGGCGCTTCACAGCAGCACCAAGGCCATTAGAGGCGTCGAGGATTTCATTAGCGAGGCGCTCCATCATGGTCTTCTCACGACGCTGACGTGAGTAGTCCACGAGCCAACGTAGAGCCAAAGTGGTGGCGCGGGCGGGGCGAACCTCAACCGGGACCTGGTAGGTGGCGCCACCAACGCGGCGGGAGCGGACCTCGAGAGCGGGACGGATATTGTCCATGGCGCGCTTGAGGACGGCTACGGGATCCTGGTCGGTGCGGGTACGGACAGTTTCCAGTGCGCCGTACACAATGCGTTCGGCGACGGTCTTCTTACCGTCGAGGAGAACGCGGTTGACCAGCTGGGTCACCATTTTGGAGCCGTATACCGGATCGTCAACGAGAGGGCGCTTGGGAGCGGGGCCTTTACGAGGCATTACTTCTTCTCCTTCTTTGCGCCGTAACGGGAACGAGCCTGCTTGCGGTTACGCACGCCCTGGGTGTCCAGGGAGCCGCGCACGATGCGGTAACGCACACCGGGCAGGTCCTTCACACGACCACCACGCACGAGCACGATGGAGTGTTCCTGCAGGTTGTGGCCTTCACCGGGAATGTAGGCCGTGACTTCAATGCCAGAGGAAAGGCGCACACGAGCGACTTTACGCAGGGCCGAGTTCGGCTTTTTCGGGGTGGTGGTGTACACACGGGTGCACACGCCGCGACGCTGGGGTGAGCCCTTCAGCGCAGGAGTCTTCACCTTGCTGCGCTTAGAGCTGCGGCCCTTGCGGACGAGCTGCTGAATAGTGGGCACTGGGTCTCCAGTTCTTCTGTTCCGTTTGTAGTCCGGTCGCAAGCGGCCAGACCTTATCTGGGTCAAACTGCCGCGTTATGCCGGTCCCCTTTGGGCGCACAGATATCCGCCAGGGGCCGGTGCGCCATGATGGCCGTGCCTGCGTCGTATTATGTGGGCCGCGGGGCAGCGCACTACGAGGGCGGGGCCAGAGAATGACGCCCGGAGCTCCAACGGATAGGAGCCCGCGTGCCAGAGGCGCAACCCTGGGTGAATCCAGACTTTTGCTGGGGAAATCCCCGATTTTACGGGGCCCAACTATGCGCGTGGCTCGCCCGGCACTTGGCCGGGAGGGGACCCGAAAACGCGGGTCACCAAAGGAAGAGCTTAGCGGCGTGGGGTCGAGTGGGTCAATCTCCGGGCGGGTTATGGGCAGGTGAGGTGGGACGCTTTTTACGAGGGCGGGGCGCGGGCTGCTCATGACAAACCGCCGCCACAACGCAAGTCCCCGGCTGAAAACACATCCTCGCGGTGGTTTGTCAGTCCAGCCAGCAGACACACAGCACCCAACGCCGCAACACGCAGCTGTTTCCGCAGGTCAGCTTCAGCTGACCGCACCCTCACCAAAACAAAGCGCCGCCACAACGCAAGTCCCCGGCTGAAAACACATCCTCGCGGCGGTTTATCAGTCCAGCCAGCAGACACACAGCACCCACCGCCACAACACGCAGCTGTTTCCGCAGGTCACTTTCAGCTGACCGCACGCTCCTCAAAACAAAGCGCCGCCACAACGCAAGTCCCCGGCAGAAAACACATCCTCGCAGCGCTTTGTCAGCCCACCCTGCCACTTCCCGCGCCCCGGCCTCGTCAAAGGAAAAGCGGCGGGAGCCACCCCCGCCACAATCCCCACCTTGGCAGCTCCTACTTCCCTACTGAACTCAAAGGATGGTCCCCTTCGGGGACAGAAATGGGCGTCGGGAAAGTCGGTTCGCCAAGAGCCTCCAGTTTCTGCGCCAATTCAATATATTTCGTGCGCAGCCTGCGATACCCGTCGGGAACAGCACCACTTCCATACAAGCGATTCACTAGGTAACACAAGCGCTCCGCCCGCTCAGGGCCCCACTCCACCTCAGCGGCACTGCCCGGATACTCGCAGCGCAGAAAACCTAAAGTCAATAAACTTTCGGCCTCTTCGACATTAGCTGGCCCCTTACGATGGCTATTAATCGCTCGCACAATATGGGCTGTGGCGTCAGTAATATCGCCCCGCTTCAAAGAAATAGAAGAGCGGACAGCCGCAACTGCGCCTTCCAGATAGTCCGCATCAACGTTCTTATCGGAACGCGTAACCTCAAAAATTTGCTGCACCCGCTCCTCTAGCGCCTCTATTTCTCGACTGTAGGAGCCCTTCCCCCTTTCAGATTCGAGTTCCGCATATTCCTTTGTCGCGCGCAATAAATAGGTGAGGCTGGCATATCTGCGGTCGCTATCATCATCCCCGCATATATCGGCAGCTTGCAGTGATAAATGTGCTGCTTTCAGATGATCCCCTAGCCAACTGGCACCCTTTGCGACATCTCGCAAAGCTGTAGCGCGATCCATTACTCGTCCACGCAAGGCAAATGCGCGTTCTAAATGTGCGGACACATCGATCAGCAGCTCAGCATTTTCCGGAGAAAGATAGCCCTCACGTGGGGAAGAATAAAAGTCATCCTTTTGAAGAGCGATCTGCCGCAAAGCCACAGCAAGCTGTTCTCGAAAAAGGAGGGTGACATTCCCTAAAGCGGGTACGCGGCTCGCCAGAGAAATCGTATCCTGGAGGAGCTGGACCATTTCTTCATATTTCCCTGCAGAATACAGTACCGATGCTAGAGCGTGACGCGCAGGAAGCATGTCATAAAGTACGCCAAATGAGGAACTAATATCCAGAGATTTCCGATATTGCTCTACAGCAGCACCCCATTGCTCATATTCGCGACTAATTCCCGCTAACATATCATGCGCGCTAGATAGGATTTCCAAAGGGGCTCGCTCGGTGTCTCGAATAATCTTATCCAACTCGCGGGCAGACCAATAAATATCTCCTTCAGCAGTATTTTCCTTAATTAAATAGAGATCGACTTGATAGGCGTACATTTCGGTGGAATCCCAGCCCCGCTCACCCATAAGCGCCACGAGGGACTGAAGCAAATCAGCCACAGGTTCCCGAAATTCTCCATATTTAGGCGACATTAATTTATAGGCAAGATGCAAGAGGTGATCTGCCATTCTGCGAGCAATCTCAGGGCTTTCTTTCCCGTTAACAAGATTGTCATAGATCCCGCCGAGTTCAGCGATAATGCCCGGCAACTCCTGTTTAAGGAGACGCCCGTGCGCGACATCGTCTTTACCGGCAACACTAGTGGCATTAGCTAAAAGAAGCGTGGCAGGTAATGCTAGCGGCCCGGGAGGAGGAGTGGCATCATCAGCAATAAGAAGCCATTCTTTTGCTAATTCCGGCTCGACGATAGAGGAATAAACAACGGCTAGTCGGGCGGCCCATTCAAAACGATATTCGTCAGAGACTTCCTCATCCGCCAAAAGCAATGCGGCATCATTCGCCAAACTATCAAGAAGTCCATCCCCACGCTGGGCAGCTTCACGACCCAATAACACAACTTCATCTGGGCAGGTTGGCCAGGAAATTCCCTCCCAAGCAGTGGGCCCAGTTGGCAACGCAGGATGCACCACAGGAACGGAGGCGGGTGCGGCACTTTCCATGGCCGCGCCCTCTACCGTGGAGATATCCGCAGGCGAATGGTCGTTAACGCCCGCAGGCGCAGCAACGCTACCTGCCCTTTTTTCCTCATTTTCCGAGGGCGGGGCCGCATTTTCCGAGGGCGGGGCTGCGTCCACATCCAGAGGACGCGCAGAAATCGCCCTACGAATATGATCAGAAACCCGGGTGGTTCCATTGCGCTCATCAAAACGCTGCGCTAAAGCTAGCGCCACGTCGGCGCATTTCCGCCCGGCCTCGGCAATGGTGAGACGCGGGGAGATTTTAAAAGCCGGTTCCAGACCTGGCCGCGAGGACATGGGCACAGCAAATTCTTGCTCGCCTCGGCCGGCTTCTTCTAATGCGCCAAGCGTCGCAGCACATTCCGCCAAGAAATACATCACAACATCAGCGCCGGTTTCTTTTTCTACAAGAGAGGCATGGCGACGAATAATCGCTAATGCACGCGATAAATTACCCGACAGCACCAAATAGCGCACATGAACTGTCAAGGATTCCAGGTGGTCCATATCCTTGCTTTGAACAGCATAGGCGCGAATATGGGCTTGCCAGGCTTCTTCACGCAGGCCCAATTTTTCATAAGCCACCGTTAACGCACAATACGTGGAAGATGGTTGTTCTTGGCAGCCCACTCGTCCACTTAAAACCGGCTGCCCAGCGGCAATAGCGGCCTCATATTCCCCTCGAGAAATCAGCCATTTAACTTCTAATTCGGGGTCGCACCCTACACAATCAGAATATTCATCGCGGGCAGTGGTGCGCCACCCAAGCATATGCTCTTCTTCTGCCTGCGCATTGTGCAATATGGCGGCAACTGCTGCCCGCACCCCGTGAACAGTATGCATTGAGGCGCCCTGTTCACGGTATAAAGCCTCGAATTCCCCCTCTAATTGCTGTAACTGAGTTAAGGGAATATCTGGGCTCCCCGCTGCGGAGACGACAATATGCTTGAAGTCCCAGATTAATGTGCGTCGATCGTGGTCATCAAAAAGCTCAGGCCTGGTCCGGAAACGGTCAAGACACCAGGAAAAAATAGGGAAAGCTTTCACTCTGTGTGCCGTATATAAATACGAGCTGACTAACGACAGGCGCGCCCAGACTGCCAATTTCTCTTCATTCAGCGCATCTGCTGCCACCGCTGCCTGCGATAATAAATCGAAGCGGGGTTGATCAGTTGGCATGCGGTCTGCCCGGCGGATTGCCGCAATAATATCGTCGCGAGTTTCTAGAGCCATGAGTTCCCGCCCTTTCCTTGATCTGGCGCAGCAAGAGCCTCGTCCAGTGAATCCATAAAGCCGCGCACCAAATAGAAAATCGCCGTAATTACAGAATCGAGTTCTTCCTCGGACATGCGCACAAGATGGTGGGTGTATTGCACGCGCATTGTTCCCCCATCAGGGTGTTCCATCAGCCCAATAGTGAGGTGAAGATATTTCCCACGAGCCTGAGAAATACACTCTTTAAGGCCTGGCTGATTCATTTCTTCATGAGTCAATTCACGGCGGTGAGAAAAGTTCATACGCCCGTCCCCATACACCGTGATTTCAAATGTCAGATCTTGGCTACGAAGGAGAATCACATCCGAATCATTGCGCCGCTCTACAAGCGCCTCAGCATTAAACCACCGCACGAGATTCAGTACGCGCTCACCTGTGACCAGTGACGTTTCCCGATCAGGATCGGCAATCCACCACTGACCCGCCGCTCCGGTTTCCGTTGACATATCGGGCCTCATTGGCGCCGAAGGCGACCCAGCAATGGCTCTACGCCACTGGGAGGTCAGTGGGGATCCGGCCCCGCCCTCGTCAATTGTAGAGTCCCTCTGACCTGCCTGCGCAAGCAAGGGATGGAATGCGCCAGCTAAGCAGAGGGCATCGACAGCATCGGGAATTACCTGGTCAAGTTGCGTATCAGTAACCCCTTGCCAGAGGTACACCAGTGCAACAAGGTCGATTTTTGCCGGATCCTTTGTGTAGCGCGGGGCAATAAAGATGTATCTGGGGGACCCATCTGCCATTGCTCTCAAGGCAAGAATGCGGTCAGCTTCTTCAGCGCTGGCCTGCGCAAGACCAAGGTCGTGGCCCTCTTCAGTGAGGGGCAATGTGAGGGCAATAAGGAGGCTGTGCTCACTGGTAATGCCGGCCCGAAATGCGCAGTCTTGGAATGTTTCTCCAGTGAAATAAAGCCAATCGCCATCACGCCGCACGGGAATCGCCCGGCGCCGAGCCCAGGCGTGCAAACGCTGTATCGAAATCTGCGGATGTCGCGTCATTCCGAAACTGTATCAATGAGCACCAACATTTCGCATGAGATGCGCATATGTAGAGATCATTGCTGAGGGTGTCATTGACGAGGGCGGGGCCAGCGCGTTCTTTTGAGGGTGTCTAGGGCCGCAAGGATGCGCATATGGTGCTGATGTTCGTCGTCAGGAATCGTCACTGTTGCCACGAGCTCCTTGAATCGCTGCCCTATCTCGGAGGTCCAGTAGGGCTCTTCAAGGGTAAGTTGAGCCTCCAAGTGAATCCCGGCGAGCAGGGCGAGCGAACGTAATTCGCGCTGGTGATCACCGTTAAAGCCGTAATGCTGATAGGCGTAATAGGCGTTGATGCGGGCTTCTTGAGACTGCGCACAGCGCTGGAGAACCATTGCCCACATATAGTGGATTTCGCCCAGAATCGGATCCATAGATTGGCGACTAGTGGGAGATACGCTTCCGTCATATTCTTTTCTGACGAGGAAGACTATTTCTCGAAGCGTGTGAATGCTATTCAGAATCTCATTCGGGTGCAGCGAAGAAATGGTGGCGACCATGAGGTCTGGAATGCCGAGAAAATACTGCGGGTCACGGACTATCTGGACCTGCTTTTTTAGCTGAAGAAATTCGCACATAAAATCAGCGGCTTCTTTTGGCCTGGACATTTGCATTGCGCTTTGGAAGCCAATATGGAGGATGCCGAGGTAGTCTTTATTTGGAGGCTGATCTCGATAGTGTTCGACACATTCATTGACTGCTTCGTATACGACTGCCGCTTCGGCCAGATGAATCAAGCTATAGATCTGCGCTATTCGCATGTGAATAGCGACGTCTTTGAGGGGTGGGCAGGCGGCACAGATATTTCTGACCAGCTCAAAGTAGTCATTGGCTTCGTGGTGCTGGTCCAGCTGTTGCGTTATAGAGGCAAGGGTATTGAGATCGCCGATGGTCCCACTACTCAAGTCGCAGTCACGGGTAATCCGGACGACTTCCTGTAATTGCACGGCTGCTTCAGGGGGCATACCAAATGAATAACTGAGTTCTGCCAGTAACCGCCGCGCTGCAATCACTATTCCTGGGTTATCGAAGTAGTCGGTAGCGACATTTTCGGCGATGTGGGCGGCCTCGTAGATTTCACCAATAGCCATATGACGGCGTGCCCGGAGAAGGTGGAGTCGGGCTGCGAAATAGCCGGATGTTTCTATTCCACGGGAGGCAAGAACCTGCTGGGCTTTATCAATGATGGACCATTTATCGGTATCATGTCCAGAGCGGAAGGAGATATCGGCATAAACCAGATCCATACTTGATAGCGCAGCATAGAGAGTTTCCGGTTCTGATATGTCGGCGGATTGTTGAGCGCGATCGAAAAAGTCACCGAGTTCGGCATATAAACGGGGCGCCTCTTCGGTGGCTAGGGTTTTTAATAGGCGGGGTTCTTGATAACGCAGTACTTCGGCAAGCGTAAATTCTGTGCGAAATAAATGGATACGGGTGTGGAGGGAGGGCGTGCGGGCCCCGGCTGCCGCGCGAGCCTGCCCAAGGCAATCACGGGCCTTCTCTTGATCAAAAATCGTGAGAAAGGCCCGGGCAAGGACAATATTCCACTCGCAGTAATAGTCTTCCTCAATGTGAGCGTCAGGCATAAGAATTGCTTTTTCATAGATCCGCTCGACAGTGACTAAATCGCCGTACATCTGACAGTGGGCCCACAATCCGACAAGGCCTTTAGCGGTGTCTGGCAAGGTATTGACACAGGCACCCGGATGACGTAAATACTCAGCCATGGCTTCCCCCTAGTTTTCTACTGAAGTCAGCGAAATACATGTCAATATCGTGGTGCCAATACGCTAACAGGCCCAGTAGTTGCTCATCGGAAATTCCTGGCTCAATGATCTGCCAGTACTGAATAACAACTCCGGGACCATTGTTCGGATTATATCCAGCAATTCCTTTACCGTCACCGACATGATGGCGGTTAAGAAATTCCCTGAGTCGATCCTGATCATAATCGGACAGAATATTCAGAAGGGCACGGAAAATAAGGAGCCCATCGGTGATGTCTAATTGAAAGCCCCGCCCTCGTAGATAATAATCGACGGTAGCGCTACCCTCTGGGGAAACAATCTGAACACTCACATCAAGCATTCGGAGAGCATCGCGCACACGTGAAGAGGTTAAAGGCGGGGTATCGACAATCGGATCTGCTCTCCACCAGGGAATCATTGTGCACCTCCCCGATGCTGTGCCCAAGCGGATTCAATCGTGCGTCGCTCGCCAGCAACAATTTCTCCGAGGCGCCGCAGAATAATATTCCCTTGATGGTCAGTGATTCCTTGAGCACAATAATGCATGGCCATGACAGTGACATAAACAGATTCATTCGCAGCCATATATCCCACGGTCTTATGGGGCGCACCGGGCCGCAGTGAAAGCCGCTGAATAATGTCGCGAATACTGGCCAGATCGCTTTTATTCTGCGAAAGCGGAACCTCTATTGACACATAAAAGTAGTCACCCGTATTCGAGGGAGCAGCGCTGAGCTCCTCACCCGCATAGTGGAAGGTCACTGATTGTCCCGAATGGGTCGATTCAGCGTCGAAACGCCGCGCCCAGGCAGCTATTCGACTGATATCTACACGCGGATGAGGAGCCATAGAGCGACATTAACAGGACTTGTTAGGAATCGCTAGAGATATGGCGGGTATGGAACGCTGGCCGGATTCAGTCCTCCTCAGGTATGCGAATCCCCAAGGGAACGGGAACCGGACGCGGTAGGGGTGGATGCCCTGAGGCTTCCGTAAGTTCACAGAAATGCAGATATTCTCCTCGAATATGGGCATCCTCTAGGCGATCGACGAGATCACAGAGACGCTCGATAACGGTGGAATCCCAATATAGGTCAGCAGGACCTCCAGGATGCCTCCAGCGCAAAAAGCCGAGATGTAATAGAGCCTCGACTTCACGTTCATAGTTTCCGCTCTCACGGGACCGTTTTGCGACAGCCACTGCGATGGCCGCAGATTTCGCGATATCACCAACTTTATAGATCGCTGACATCCAGGCAATATCTAGCGCAATCCGAATCGGCACTACCTCGTCTTGATAGCGTCGTGGCATCTCCTCCAAGTGGGAAATGGCCTGTGAATAGAGCTCATGAATTTCCTCATGGTGGGGGTGTTTTTCACCCTCACATTCCTTCACAGCCAGATCAAGAATTAGTTGGCGCGAGTGCTCGACAATCTCCAGGAAGTAGTCTTTTTTCGCACTATGGAGAATACGGATAGCCTGGCGATGCAAGTTCGCTGCCTCGTCGTTATTCTTCATCCAACGTGCGGCTAAAGCGGCAGTCCCTAGGGCCTCACATTGTTGCACCTCCTGACCGCGAAGAGCGTAGGCTCGCGCCTGCTCTAGGGCCTCTTTATAGACTATTTCGGCGTGCCTATTCCCATGGGTAATTCCTGATTCACTGACATACAACCAACTTTCATCGGCAATTTCCTGGTTGAAGGCACTCAGAAGATGCCCGCGGATCATCAGCGCGAGATTCCCTAAACGCGGCTGAGCACGCAGTGGCTCTAATGCTTTCAGGAAAGTGACAATAGCATCGTCATATCGTTCCGCGGCGCAATAATGCTGCCCTAAAACAGAGAGATAGAAGGGGTAGCACAGTAGGGATTCATAAGGGCGATGCAAGTCAATATATTTTTCGTAGTCACTAATAGCGTCCTCATATTGACCAAGGGATCGACTTATCGCAGCTCGCGTATCATACACCATTGCCTGCACATTTACTGGGATTTCCTCAGTCCCAACCAGCAATTCACTTAAGGAGCGCACTCCTGCATAGAAATCTCCATGATGTCTACTGTGCACTACCAGGAATGCGTGCATATAGGCACTAGATACTCTGCTATCGTCGCTATCTTTCTCGGAGAGAATCTGAATAGCGCCCTCTAATACGGAAATGACCTCCTCCATTGAGTCGCGCATTTCCTCCCAAATTAATGTCTCAGCAAGAGTGAGGGTATTGTGCACTAAAAGAGGGATGAAGTCTTCATTCTCTTGGCCATGGGCGACCTGTTGCCACAATTTCTGGACCTCAGCAATGATGCCGGGAGATTCCTGTTGAAGGAAGCGTCGATGCGTCACAGATAGGCCCTCACCCTTTTCAGCTTCCACTCTGTCAGCTGTATTGAGAAGGCGAATAGCAGCAAAGACTAAAGGCCCTTCTGGTGGGGTGGAATTATCTGCGGCAACTAACCATTCTTTAGCGATATCGAATTCTTGGAGGTCCGCGTAAACCTCTGCAAGAAGACAGGCCCATTCAAAAGCATATTCTGGTGAGGGATCATAATCAGCTAAATAGAAGGCCGCGTCCTCGGCAAATTCGTGCAGAAAATCATCCCTGCGCCGCTGCGCTTCTCGATCCACAAGGACAACCTCATCTGGCGTTGTCGGCCAGGAAATTCCTTCCCAGGCAGTGGGGCCAGTGGGGATTGTTGAGGCAGCGGGAACAGCCGCGGTGGCGGGGGCGGTGTTTGCGGGAGGGGCAGCCACGGCCGTTCCTGCCCGGTTTGTCATTTCATTAACGAGGGCGGGGCTCGCGCCTTCCTCCGCATGATCGGTCGAAGCGCTCGCACCTTCTAGTGGGCGGCGTGCTATTACCTTGCGGGTGGCGTCAGAGTCGCGACTATGACCATTACGTTGATCAAAGCGCAGGGCAATGGCCATGGCTGCTTCTTCACACGCCTGTGCGGCTTCTGCAATAGTCAGGCGTGGAGAAATATTAAATGCGGGTTCAATACCCATTCGCGACGTCATTGAGGCGCCGAATTCTTCGCCGCCCCGCCCTCGTTCATCGAGCGACTGCAAAAGGGAGGCTGCGCTGGCCAAATAATCCCCAACCAGGTTCACAGCAGTATATTTCTCGACCCACGATGCCTGTTCACGAAGAAGCTTGAGTCCACGTTCCAGGTTCCCAGAGATCACCAGGTAATGCAGGTGCCGCGTCATCTCGTCGAGGTTGTCATCGTCATCACGCTGGTGGCGATAGGCACGAGTATGGGCCTGCCACGCTTCTTCTTTTCGCCCCAAATATTCAAAGGCAACAGTTAGCGACGCATAGGTGCTGGCAGGCTGTTCTGCACAACCCACATCACCCGAAAGAACCCGTTGAGAGGCAGCAATAGCCTCTTCATATCGCTCCCGTCTAATCAGCCAATTCACTTCTAATTCAGGATCGCAGCCCTCACAATTGGAGTATTCATCGCGTGGAGTGGCCCGCCAGCCGACCATATGTTCATCTTCAGCCTCGTCATCCCATAAAGCAGAGGCGACGCTAATGGCTACCGCATGAACAGTATGCGCAAAGCCACCCTGCTCCCGATACAGGCGATTAAATTCATCCTGTAATTCGCGGACCTGCTCCAAAGGAACATCCGGAGTTCCCGCTGCGGTTACCACAATATGCTTAAAGTCCCAGAGCAGTGTTTGTCGGTCGTCATTATCGAAAATCTCCGGATTGGTGCGGAATTTCTCTAGACACCAGGCAAAGGGTGGAAAGGCTTTCATGCGGTGCGGCGTATAAAGATATGAGCGCGATAGCATTAAACGAGCCCATACCGACAGATTTTCTTCTCCAAGTTCATCAGCAGCAACGGCCGCTTGAGACAAGAGATCAAAGACTGGCTGCTCATTTGGCATTCCAATTGCCTTATTAATGGCAGCAATAATTTCGCCACGGGTTTCCATATTTATTCCCCTTTACCCTCAATCACAACTAACCCAAGCGCCCGATCAAGGCGATCAATACAGCTTCGAAATGCCTCGAGCACGAAGTTGAGAAAGGCATCGATTTGTTCTTCAGTCACACGCATTGCTGGCTGCCAACTCTCAAAACGTAGAGTCATTCCAGCACTATGTCTACGCATCCCAATCTGAACCCATCCATATTTATCGATATTCTCCGCTAGCCACTCTTTTAAACCAGGACTATTTGCTTCTTCTAGAGTCAATTCCCGATGGTAGCAAATAGATATCCGCCCGTGCGGGGACACCAGCACTTCAATAGGTAGCCCCTTTCGCCGCAAGGAAATCACATCATTCTCACCGTGTTTTTCGCAGGAAATTTCTGCGTCATACCAGCGCAGAATATTCACCAATCGCTGTGCCGTTACAGCTTTCCCCACTTTCTCCTGGTCAATATCCCACCAGGGAATTCGTTCAGAATCCTCAGTTTTATTTGTCAACTTCGCAGGGGCTGCGCTTGCGTGTTGACGCCGGTGGTCAAGGAGTTTCCAGGTGACCGGTTTCGGTTCCCCAGTGGCTTTGACACTTGCCTCGGCAGCAGCCATCACAACGGATGGATGGAAAGCTAATGCGTCAAAAAGAGCGTCCAACACATCACACATGCCCTCATCCAATTGGGTGTCAGTGGCACCCTCACTGAGATACAACTGGGTGGCTACCTTGATATAGGGGGGATCATCTCCTGCAGCGGGATAATAAAGCTCCTTTGGTTTCCATTTCCCCATCGCCCTGTCATAAAGAATCGCTTGGCGTTCTTCGGGATTTGCCCCCACAAGGCCAAGATCCGAATTCTCATCTCTAAGGGGCAACACAAGCGCGAGGACAACAACCTCATCATTAACCGCAGCCACCCTTAGTGGCTTCTCGAAGCCCTCCAGAGGGCATACAACGAAATGGTTATCAATTCTAGTAGTAATGCCATGCCGGTGGGCCCATGCTGCCATGCGGTCACGTTTAACGATTGGGAACCTACTCACGATTACTGACTGTAGCAATCCGGGCCCACTTTTGGGGTCACGCTCCGCCCTCGCTAATAGTTACGAGGACGGGGCACCAGGCCCAAGAAAGGCACAAAACCACTGATCAAAGCTGAATACCCGCGCCCCCACCCCTCTCCTACTGCCCACACCCACCCATGTATCAACCCTGCGACGTTTGGATGCAATCCCTATTACGCGCCTCCTGAGATGAGGTGCGACTAACAAGAACGAGAAGCGACCTCTACATAGGACTCGGGCGCCTTTCCAGGGAAAGACGCCCGACAATCAGAAGATTTTTCCTGCCAGCAATATGCCGAATGCTCACTATAGTGTCCGATGGGCGGCTTCTGGGAGCGGAAGTGGGGGCGGCAGAGGCGCCGCACCGACAGTTTTCGCCTGCTCGCAGAGCTTGAGGTATTCCCTGTGAATATCCCTGTCTTGCAGTCGATTTACGAGACTGCATAGGCGCTTGGCGCTGGAGGGATACCAATACGATTCTGCAATGTCACTCGGGTAGTGGTGACACAAAAACCCGAGATGCAGCAACGCTTTTGCCTCGTTATCGTATTCGCGACGGGTCCGAAGAACATTAACAACTCGGAATGCAGTTTCTGCAGATTTGGCAATATCACCAAATTGGTAGGCCGCTAACATCCACGCACTATCGAGTTTTGCCTGAAGATAGTCAAGTCCATCTTGGTAATAGTGCGGAGAAAACTCCTCAAGGACAGCGCACCCTCCCGAATAAAGTTCACGGATTTCATCCTCATGCGCTTGCTTGTCGCCATTATATTCACTATCCAGACGATCAAGAATTGCCTGACGTAGCTGTTCAATAATGTCCGGAACGCATTCCTCTTCACTATTCTCCAGAATCTGGATAACGCGAAGACGTAACTCTATTGCCGCATCCCTATTATTCATTCGCTGTGCCGCTATTGCCGCTATTTTAAGGGCCTCACATTGCTCCATTTCATCATCCAGAAGAGCGTAGGCGCGTGCTTGTTCTAGGGCTTCGGGGTATACAACTTCGGCGTATTTGCTGTCCACATCTTCCTTATATGCACTGAGCAGCGATTCACGGATACTCAGTGCGATATTTTCCAGGCGAGGATGAGGAGGCAAAAGATCGAGGGCCTTAAGGAAGGTGGCAATAGCCTTATCGTATTGTTCCGCATCGGAATAACATTGCCCTAGAAGCGATAGATAAAATGGATAGCTAAGCAATGACTCATAGGGCTGCTGTAAGTCAATGAATTTCTCGTAGTCACTAATTGCATCGTCAGTCTGATTGCACATACGGCTCAGCACTGGTCGGGTGCCATAGACTGCCGCTATAGCACTACGCGAAAGCTGCTTACCTGGCAACAATAATTCTTCGAGTCCACGAGCTGCCCCATAAATATCTCCATTGTAGCCGCGATGCATTAATAGAAATGCCCGCATTCGATTACTGAAAGAGCGATCACCGTCCCAGCCTTTGTCAGCAAGAATCTGAATAGTGCTCTCCAGTAGTGGAATCATTCGGTCACGCAGTTCTTCTGTTTCTTCCCAGACCGATGCTTCAGGAAGGGTAATGGTACTTTCTGAGAGATTAATCGTCCTTTCAGCTAAGAGACGGGCAAGATTCTCATCTTCCTGCCCATCAGCAATTGTGCGCCATAGCTTCTCTACCTCAGCAATAATTCCAGGGCCTTCTTCGGTAAGAAGAAGGTAATGTTCCTCCGATAAACCCTCTTCATCTTCAAGTTCGACCATATTGGAGGCTTTGAGCAGTCGAATCCTATGTAGAAGGAGAGGCCCTTCTGGTGAGGTACTGTTATTTGCAGTGGCCAGCCATTCTCGCGCAATGTCTATCTCCTGAAGATCGGCATAGACTTCTGCAAGAAGACAGGCCCATTCAAATGCATATTCTGGTGAAACCGCATCATCAGCTAGATAGAAGGCAGCATCTTCAACGAGTTCTGCGAGAAAAGTGTCCCCACGCAATTCGGCTTCTCTATTGAGGAGAACAACCTCGTCTGGGGTTGTTGGCCAGGAGATTCCTTCCCAGGCGGTAGGTCCGGTTGGTATGGACACAACATCATCACTCGGTGCAACATGGGTATTATTCATAGCTTGTTTCTTCACGGTTAGCCCTCATTATCCTCAAAAGGCAACATTTTCTAGGGCCAGGTCTAGGTCATCAACACAAGCCCACATTTCCTCAAGCGCGACATCAAAGAAGGCGGAGATTTGCTCGTCAGTCGCTCGCAGCGCTGGCTGCCAGCACTCAAAATACAAAGTCATTCCGTCTGCATTTCTGCGAATCCCGGTACTGACCCTGCCATAGTCGGTGACTTTCTCCTCCAGATATTCCTCAACCCGGGGATTATTGGCTTGCTCTGCGGTCAATTCACGCTGGTATGCGACAGATATTCGCCCGTGCGGACTCACAACAACGTCAATAGGTAAGTCCAGATACTGCAAGGAAATAGCGTTATTTTCTCCATGCTTCTCGCAGGTAATCTCGGCACCCTTTCGACACAGAATTTCCTTAACACGGGTGGCATTCACAGTTGCGCCCGCCTTTTCCTGATCTATGGCCCACCAAGGAATTCGACCGCCGTTATTGCTACCACCTACCGAAGGTGTGGCTACAGCATCCACATATTGCTGTCGATAGCGCAGCAATTTCCCAGTCACCGGTTTTAATTCCTCGTCGTTTTGAAGTGTCCCACCTCCAGATGCAGCAATAGAAGAGCGAGAAGATAATGCATCGACTAGAGCATCTAAGGCATCACACATGCCCTCATCCAATTGCACATCGGTAATACCTTCGGGGACATAAAGGTGTAAAAGCATATCTACTCTTGCTGGCATGTCTTCGTCAGCTGGCGTATAGAATTCCCGCGGCTTCCATTGGCCCACCGCCCTTTCGTCAATGATGGCTTGAACGTCATCTGGAGCCACGCCAGAGAGGCCAAGATCCCATCGTTCACTAGCAACAGGGAAGGAAAAGAAAAGCCCTATTATCTGATCATCTGTGCCAAGTATCCGTAAAGGCTCCTCGAAATCATCTAGCGCACAGGTAATAGCCCCACTGGCTTCAATATCATTAATACCGTGTCTTTGAGCCCAAACGATCATGCGCTCTGGGCTAATGGTTGGGAATGTCGTCGCGATTAGGACTGTAACAATCCGCCCCTCCTTTTGGGGTTCACTCTCCGCCCTCGTCAATAACTACGAGGACGGGGCACCGGGCCGAAGAAATGCGTAAAAGCGCTGATTAAAGCTGAATACCCGTGCCCCGCCAGCCGCTTCCACTAGCCACACCCACCCATGTATCAACCCTGCGACGCGGGATAACAGGGCATTGCATGATTGAGAGCAAATCGCTTGTTAGAAGCCGTTATAGAGCGCGACTTTCTACGCGCTCAGCAAGGGCGAGGATTTTCGAGCGCAGTGCCCGCACCTCAACATCGCCAGGAGCGTCCACTGCTGCGCAAGTTCCACACTGCGAAAGGTCAGCAATTGCCTCATTAAGATGGAGCTGGATATCTTCCTTATAGTCACCGTCTTCATCGCCCTCAGTCAGAATTTCGGCAATCTGGTAACGCACTGTTACTGATTGGAAGTACTTTTTCATCCACTGGCAGGCACGCGCCGCACCGGCAAGAACCTCACTCTGTTCCCACACCTCATCACGACTTTCGTATTCCTGCGCACATTCAAGCGCCCAGTCATACGCCCGCTGCGCATATTTTCCCACAGTCAAAGGAGAATATTCATCCCCCTCTTCCACCTTTTCCATATCGAAATAGGCCGCAACTACATAAACGAAACGTCGGCGAATATCCAACGCAACACCACTCATATAGGAGTGCGGACGAATGGATTCCTCAAGCGAAATGAGAAAGGAAAGCGCTGCGTCATAATAACCTGCATATGTCACATAGTCAGCACAGTCAAATATAGGCTCGATAGAAGAATAGGCGAGTCCCACACTCTGCATAATGGCAGCAGATTTTTCGGTATAGCGAATTGCCTCATCATACTGCTCATAATCATTGCTAAGAAGAGCGAGAGCCTGATAGACGAGAAATACGGTTGACAGTGAGGCAGAATTTTCGGGTCGCACCATATCTTCCAGGGAGCGCCCCAGGGAGTAGATATCTATTTGCTGACTACGCTTATAGCGTACTTCCACTTCATACCGAGCAGAAAAATTCGAGCACTCGTCCCAGTCATTACAAATAAGAACATTCAGGCCTCGCTCAATCTGCGACACCAGTAGATCGCGCGCTTCCACAGCTTTTCCACCCAACCAACTTAGAGATCGATACAGGCTCATACACATTGAAAACAGCTGACAAGCCGCATTCTTATCAACAGAGCCTCGATCCACTCCTTCCCAGAGCGATTGCAATTTTGGTAGCAGCTTCATTGTCTCCGCATAAAGGACATTAAGGTGCTGATCGAAAGAATGCAACCCTTGCCCAGTAACAATATGCCCCTCAGCGTTATAGAGTTTATCAATCGCAACTAAAATACGAATGCAAACCACAGGATCGTACTCTTCCCAGTAAACCATACTTTTTGCCGTCGCGAGCAATTCATAAGAGCGAGCATAATCCTTCATATCGACATATACTTCCGAAAGAAGACATGCCCACTCGAATTCATATTCAGATGAAGCCTGCTGTTCACGCAGATAGAGCGCGGATTCTTTGGCCAATTGGACTAGGAGCAGATCACCACAGGCATGTGCCTTACGTTGAAGAAGAACAACCTCATCAGGCGAAGCCGGCCAAAGTACCCCGTCCCATACTGTTGGGCCAGACGGGAGAGATACAGGGAGAACGACAGCAGGCATAATTATTGACCCTCCCCTACTATGTTTATCGGCATCAAAAACCCCATAATCTCATTAACCTGCCTTTCTATGGCAGAAATAGAAGAGCCAATAAACGCCCTCAGCTGTTTATCAGTCATAGGTATTGCGGGTTGCCAATACTGGTAGCGCAGTAGCACCCCTCCCGAGTTTTCTTGCATTCCTAGGGAATATGGAGTGTACCTAAAGGAAAAAGTCTGCGCCCAATACTCTTGCAATTCCTTATTGCGCACTGCTTCTGACATTAATTGCCGATAATGAGATACCGCAATTTTACCCTCACCAAGAATCACCTCAATATCCAGACCCACATAACAAAAAGAAAATACAGAGAGAGCATCACGGTGGGAGCAGTTAATCTGCGTGCTCCAATGAGCAAGCTGAGTTACTAGTCGAGCATCGTCAATCACGATCCCAATCTCGCTTTGATCACCATTCCACCAGGCGAGTTTATCGAAGGTGGCATCGTCTATTTCTGGTCGCCCATAGGTTTGTGGCGCACGCTCAGCAATACTCTGACGCCAGGCAGCCATTAGGGAGTGAGATTTTTCGACGGTGTCGTAGCACTGGTGGGCAATTGCTTCGGCAATACCAGGATGAAATGCTTCTGCTGCGTATAAGGCATCAACTGTGGCAGGAATAAGTTCATCGAGTTGACACTCAGTAATGCCCTCGTCAATGCAAAGATCAATCTGCCTCTCATATTTGGCCCCGTCTTCCTCACTCGCAGGAATATAAAACTCCCTGGGGGCCCAATCTGACATCGCCTGTTTATGGACAAGCTTCCAGATTTTCTCGGGGTTACTAGCAGCACTGCCCAACCCAGCATCCCCCTGAGGGAAGTAAAAGGTCAGAATCACCGTCAGGACACCAACCTCAGCATCAAGTTTTACTATGCCAGGGAACCCCTCTATAACGCAGTGAAGATACTGACTCCCCTCATACCTTGCGGAAATGCCGCGACTCTTTGCCCAACGCTGTAAACGCTCGGGGGTAATGGTGGGGAAGGTTGTCATATTTGGGACTGTATCAATGGTGCAGCCACCCCTCAGATACTTTCCCGCCCTCGTTAATAGTTACGAGGGCGGCGCGCCAGACCCAAGGAAGACACAAAATCCCTAATCAAAGCCAAATTGCTGCGCCACGCTGACTGGTGCCCACTGCCCACACCCACCCATGTATCAACCCTGCGACGCGCTCAGGCACCCTGGAGCAGCAATATTTTATGCGAGCGTCAATAAGCGCGCTCGAAGGTAGTCAGCGAGGACCTGTTCGCCGCCCGTGCGAAATGCTGCCGTCAAGCGCGCCTCGCGCAACTCAGCCACATCCACACGCAGCCAGTCAATGGGGTGACCGGCGCGCACCGCAAGCCTGTCAATATTGGCACTTTGCGAACGGGTATTCCCATCCCTAAAGGGGTGGCAAAAAGTTAGCGTTCCCCAGCGATCTGCGAGTTGGTCAGCGAATTCATCAGCCGATAGTCCAGCCAGGTAGTTTTCCTGCACGAGTTGCGCGAAGAGGTCCTCAAGCCCCTTGCGATAAAACGCCACGGGAGCGTAGAGAAACGGTGTTCCACCAGGGAAAACTTCACCTGGCCCCACCCGGACTTCCCCTGCCCAGTCGAGCACCGGGGACAGGAGGCGCTGATGGATTGACCGGAGATAGTCCAGGTCGAGCTGATCCGGGATCGGCTCCATCTGCATAATGGCCCATTCTGTCGTCGCAGAGCGATTCATCGCGCGATCAACGTCAACCTGGGTCGTGTGGCCAAGTTTATTGCGAAGGACTCCCCCACTACCGGGGATTGATTGTGTAGCGATCGTTGTCAGTCATCTGCAACAGCTCGTACCGCCGCAACATCGCGAGCAAGCGCCGCACGCATCTCCGCCCGTGCTTCCTCCGGCGACAGCTCGCCCGTCAGAATCCTGCGAGCGCGATCCATATCCTCAGCATCGGGATAGTGCCCCGCGAGTTGCTGTCCTTTTTCGATCAGAGCAAGGGATTACTCAACGTCAATAACGTGGGGCTTTTGAGTAGACATCGCATTCCTTTTCGCCAAGGTGGCCTGGCCTTTATTCAATCACGTGGGGTAGTGATCGTCGTTTCGTGCCCCGGCCTCGTCGCTATTAACGAGGCCGGCGCACGGGACTTTAGAAACGATCCAATTCACTGATCAGCGAAGAGTACATCTTCACGATGTTTTCCGGTTGAGGCTCCGCTGCCATGAGGGCGTCCATTCTGTGGCGCAACTCTGGTGTCCAATATTGCTGATCCTGGCTCCATCCTGCGCTGCAGCAAATACTGGCCAGGCGTGATAATCCTCGGAGTTCGTAGTCTGTGCGCCCAGCGGCTGCGAAATTCTGGCACGCGGAATAGGCGTAGGGCCACGCTTGGTCGTATTTTTCTAGGCGTCGGAAAATGTCAGCAAGTAATGCATCTGCCATTGCGTTTTCGCCAAGATACTGCTGACCTTGAGACCTTTCTACCGCCTGGAGAATACGAATAATATCGTCATGAGCCTCGCGGGCGGATTGCTCATATTCCGCCATTTCAGCTGGGTTGTCGATATGCGCCACATCATAGAGCACTTCTTTGAGAACAGAGACTTTTTCCAACTGTTCTTCTGGGTTATTGCCATCGATAAGTCCAGCAACTTCAATGGCGTAGCGGGCACTTAATGAACGCTGATCTAAAAGGCGGGCCCCTCGACGGGCATAAAAGAGAGCCTCAATCAAGCGAGGTGTCTGTCCCCGCTGCCGATAATAATCAGCACATTCTTCAGCGTAGATCTTGAGTTTTTCGTTTTCGCCGACTTGACTTAGGGCTGGAAGCATATCCATTGTGTAGTCACGCTTGTTGTCAGCTAAATGCGGGAGGTGCGCAATTTCATGCATCGTCTCGTGCATCTCTAAGGCTTCAAGGAAGTCGCCCCCCGTTTTTAGTGATATCGCATAAAGATGCATATTCCTGAGGTTCGCATAGGACAATCCGGCTACGCCAAGAATCTGCACGACCTGCCGCATTTGACGCGTATCCTCGCCGCTCATTCCATAGGCAAAACTATAGCCGGCAAGATAACGACGGGCACGAGCAACAATATCCGGATTCTCCACCTGCCGCTCAACAATTGCGTCCAAACGATTGCAGGCCAGATAAATCCGGCCTTGTTCCATTTCTATTCTGGCCAGTCCAAACTCATAGACCGCTGCATAAGTGCTATATGTCGTGCCATTGTGCTGCTGGAGGCACGCCAACACCCTCTGCGTGAGGTCCTGACTCATGGCTGGTCCAGCGAGCCTAAAATTGCATTCGAGCTCATAAACGGCAGTGGAGTAATAGGCGAAAAGAGAAAGATCTTCGAGAGATAAGTTGCCGTTCTCAGCTTCAACGAGGAGGTCACTAAATTGGCTCAGCAGCGAAGCGATTTGTCGATCAACATAGGGAACAGTCTTCGGGTCATTTCTCTGACCAGATTCATTCATCCAGCGCAGAATGCTCACTAAAAGATCAGCGTTGAAGAATGCTTCTGGCCAATCGGGACGGGGCGCCGCATGCGCTAATTGAATGCACTTTTCACAGAGGGAATTCTCGCGGATTTCTGCGCAGATTAAGGCCGCCCTCGTAAACCATTCACATTGGCAATCTGCAGGAATATCCTCTTCTATGCGTTCTAGGATCTCCTCATTAACGCGCATTGAGGCGACCAAGTCGCCCGCAATCAGGGCGCGCCGCCCACGATCCAATAACTCGCGGGGAGTGTCTGGGGTGTTGGTGCTGCTATAGCCAATAGGCGCAAGTTCCCGCGTATCAATGGGACTTTCTGGGCGCCGATTGATCACCTGTTCAATAGCCTGGGAAGTATGACGCGATCCGTTGCGGCGGTCGAATTGCTCGGCGAGGTACCGTGCCCAGTATGCGTACACGTCAGCCGCTTTGCTGAGGGGTGTATCTGCAGCAAGCACGCTCTCATCGTCATGTACACCAATCAGTGCAGCTACGCGTTCAGACAGAGTAATGGCTACCCCTAAGGGCTCCTCGCCTGCCCCATTATCGCTCGCTGTCTTTAGCATTGCGGAAGAATAGGCCAGATAGAATGCAAGGTGCCATATTTGCGACTCAACGGTCACGACAGCCGCATTATCGCGAATGAGTTTCAGGCCGCGGCGGATATGGCCAGCAACCAGAAGATAATCCATATAGTCGTTAAGCCCAACCACACCATCCTGGCGTACTTGATATTCACGGGAGGAAGAAAGAAAAACTTTCCAGGCCTGGTCTCCTTCTCCGCAGCGATGCAATGAGGAGGCAATAATTGCCCGCATATTTTTCGGCTGTTCACCGCAGCCTATTTCACCGGTCAGCACTGGTGCAGCGGCATGGATAGCCGCAGCGTAATCGCCCTGAGAAATCAGCCAGCGCACCTCAATTTCAGGGTCACAGCCTGCACAATCGGAATAGCGATCTCTTTGGCTCGCACGCCACGCAGTCACATTCTCAGCGTATTTGTCGCTATCGCCAAGAATCCGGGAAATTTTTGCGAGTACCCCGTGTACTGCATGAAAAGACGCTCCTTCAGCCCGGTAAACGGTCTGACAATCGGCAATTAATTCATCGAGCTGCTCGCGCGATATTTCAGGTGATGCTGCTGCGGTAGTGACAAGCATCTTGAAGTACCACAGGAGGAGATAGGCACTAATGTCAGAAAATATCTCCCTCTTCTCCTTGTATTTTGCTAATGCAGAAGAAAAAGGCGCGAAGGCGCGCAGACGGTCAGGGGTCCATAAATAGGTGCCAGCAAGTTGAATTTCCGCGCGCACTTCTAGATCTTCGTGCCCATATTCGCGGGCCAGATCAATCGCCTTCAGAAGGGGCTGACTACGTGAGTCCCGATCCTCAGCAACAAAAGTCGAATTCAGAATGTCTTCAATTTGCTCGCGAATATCCTCAGTCATTGACCTGCCCCCTTGTCGTTATTCTCTCCGCGCATCTCGCTTTCTATCCACTGCCCATAAAAATGGAGGAAGGTCTCCATTACCTCATGCCAATGGGGAAGAATTGCTGTGAGTTGCTCATCAGAAAGACCTGGCTGATTAGCCTGCCAGCAATGAATAACAACCAATGGATGATCTCCATCGATCATTCCCACTGACAATGCCGGTAAATTCGCTGGGTCACTGAAATAGAGATATTCCAGAACCCGGCGCTTATCGATTCCTTTAGGCACCCACGCACTTGTAGAGAGCACTACAGCACGTTCGTTGATATGAAGGAAGAAATCCCGCCCTCGTAAAATGTACTGAATGGGGTCGAAATGCCTCTTTTCTGCCGCCTCAGAATCGGGATCAATAGCGGCATCAGGAAGAGCTTTCGACACTAAGGAAAGAAGTCGGTTCCTATCTAAAGGAGGCGTTTCTATTGCAGGATCAGCCTTCCACCAGGGAATCATTTCAGGCACCTTCCACCTCTGGCCAACGATCCATAACAGCTCGAATCGCGTCAGCAATCACGCTTGCCATAATCTTTACCATTGCGATTCCCTGTGCATCATTACAGCCCGCCTCAATGTAGTTCACAGAACTACACCTCAGGACAGGTTGACCATCAATAACATCAAGGCTCATTTTCGGAGCGGGAGCCTCATTTGAGACAGCGCTGATAATCTCCAGCGGGTTGATACTCTCTTGGTCATTTGGCAGTGCACAATTGGCGCCAATAACCACATACCCACCCTTAACAATGGTGGCTATCATTCCGACTCCAAAAATCCGAAACACGATTGTGCCATCATCATCGGCCTCAAGGTCAGGATCAATATCGAGCAGCCAGGCTCGTAATCGCCTTTGATCAACACTAGGATGAGCTGTCATAAATCTGAGGGTAGCAGCGGTGATCGGGCAGTGCCTGAGAAATGACAGACCATCTTTAGACAACCTTGCTGCCCCGCAGAGCTCTTGCTCAAGGCATAGTTTGATGCTCAAGGCAGAGTTTCGCGCCCAAGGCAGCATTAAATCGCAATTTAACGCTGCCTTGAGAGCCAAAGTATGCCCTGAGAACAAAACAGTGCCCTGAGCGTAAAAGTATGCCTTGAGAAAAAGCGGGACCTTGAGCAACCTCGCCGGCACATATCCCACAGGTACCTGGGCTCATAAAGCAGCCCCAAAAAGGCAGGCGCGTCGCCCCCTCTCTCACAGGCGCCTCATTCGCCGGCGCAGCCGCCTACCCCACCCGGCGCACCTCGCCGCCAGCCCCAGCCCACAAAAAAGGGGCGGCTGTCCTTGAACAGCCGCCCCTTGCGTCCCGCCCTCGTTAATCCAGAGCAGAACTCAGCAATGTCCCCATGACTTCTGCAGCCCATTCGCGCTCTTTTGCACCCAGGGGTTGGCGGCCAGCCAATAGTGACTGCACGTAGATGCCGCGCAGAATCATAATGCGACGCTCCGCAGGAGTGTGCGACGTAATCAGCCCTGTAGCCACAGGATTGGCCCGATTCAGGACCAACAAAGGTACGGCGTCATTAGAGAAAGAATCCGCCACATTCAGCAGGCCTTTCCACACACCCTTCGCATTTTTCTTTGCCCGCTTTTCGAGGAGCCGCTGCGCAAGATCCGGGTCAGGTAAATGCACGGCCACCGTTGATTCCGGCTCAAAACGCCGTAAAACAACCTCGCATTCATCCGCGGGAATAGCATTGGGCGCCAGGAGCATTAAGTCGGCGGCTTCCGCTAATTCTTCTGGAGAACACTCGGCGAATGATTCCAGCATTTCTTCTGGGTTCACCAAAGCGAAATCGGCTTTATCGGCTTCTTCCGCGCCACTGGCAAGCCAGGCAGCAATCAGTTCTTCCTCGTGGGTATGTCCAGCATTCACTAAAAGGACACCCTGGGATGCACCCACTTCTGCCAATGCGGCGAAATGATCGCTCGTGCGAGTCCATCGAACACGGCCATGGCTAGCCATTTCTACTAGCGTCATTGGCCCTTGTGTGGTCTGCATGGGGAATGTCCGGGCAATAATCTTTAATGTGCCGGGATCTTCTAAAGCCACCTGCAAAAGGGCTGCCGCATGCGTTGAAATAAAGCCAAGGAAACGCTGCGGAGAGGTACGCGAGAGCTTCTCTAGCCACGCCAGTACTTGTTTACCGACTTCTTCGCGCACTTCGCCAAGCAAATCATCATCAGCTAATTGTTCACGCGACGCTGTCAAACGCAGATTATCTGCCCCGGCAACGACGCGGACAAAATAGCACCACGGCGGAGTCAGCGAACAGGAATCCTTGGAAACCAGCATTCCTTTGACATAAGCCGTATCGCGCGCCCCTTGAGCGGTCTGCGCTGTTGGCATTACTGCCGCAATCCCTTTAAAGCCGGCCACCGGGAAATTCAGCTCAATAATATCGACAGGCTCGAATCCGAGATTATTTTTGCACCATTCAATTCGTGCCCCACCAATTAATTCCCATGGCGGAACTTGTTGGCAATGGGTAGTTGTGCGCCCTTCAGCAACCACCTGGACATGAATATTCAAATAGGAAGCGAATTCGTCAACGAGTGCCCGCACTGTTGCTGGCTCAATCCATCGCTCAAAAGAGCGCCCTTGTAATTCAATTCGCGTTCCCGGTTCTGGCAGCGTATTCGGGTCATCAGCTGGCAATGTGTCAACATCGTAGGTGCCATTGACACTCCCCTGCCAACGAATTGTCGGAGCATCGTCGGTGGCCGCTGAACGCGAATAGACTGTAATTGTTGAGCTGACCATAAAGCAGGACAATAAGCCAATACCGAATTGGCCCAGAAAATCCCCGCGAACCATCCCTAGTTCATCGCGTTTTGACGAGGAACCAATAGTGGATAAAAAGGTTTCTGCTTGAGTGGGGGTTAATCCAATACCGGTATCCGTACAGGTCAGCGTCGAACCCTCAATACGAATCACCACGTTATTTGGAGCAGTAGATTCGCGTTCACGTCGGGCAACCACCGCATCATGGGCATTTTGGAGCAGTTCACGCACATACACTCGCGGCCCGGAATAGAGATTTCGGGACAGCAAATCGACCATGCCCTGCAGATCAACGTGGAAAGTATTACCCACTGCGACATCTCCTATCGTTCTACCGGCCATAACCGTATCGGATTGCGCCCACATTTGCGGAATGAGTCCGCTAAATGTGGCGCAGTTGGGCCATTAGCCTTTTATAGCGGTGCCCCGCCCTCGTCGATCATTAACGAGGGCGGGGCAGCGGGCAGACGAAGCCGCGACATTACCCCTTTGGCTGCGATCCGCGAGCACGCCTGAGCGCCATTACCAATGCGCCAATACCGCCCACCATCAGTGCATAGATGCCGATAATCCCGGCATCTGTACCTGTGCGTGCCAGCGGCGTACCCGCGTGCCCGTTCTTATTAGGTCCTGCAGGAGCATAGGGTTTGGGGCCGCTGGGTGCGCCAGAACTCTTATTCTCCGTCTGATGATCAGTGGACGAGGGCGGGGCCGGCTTTTGAGGATCACCGCTGTGATGACCTCCTGGCCGTTGGGGAGCTGGAGCAGACTGTCCCTGGTTGTCGCCCGGAGTATGCGGAGCGGGAGTCGAGGGTGGACGCACATGAGGAGGTGATGATTGCGGCATGTCACCTGGGCGAGTGGATTGCCCGCCGTCACCCGACTGGCCCGAATCCCCAGACTGGCCACCATCAGATTGCCCCGCGTCACCCGACTGGCCCGAATCCCCAGACTGTCCGTGATCAATCCCGGGCACATCAGCTACCTTTTTCCCGCGAAGACGCACTTCACCTACGGCAACCTGAGTATCGCCTTGGTCGGTATTGTGCGCGGTGACACGGATATACCGTGCTTCTGGCTCACCAACCCCCGCCCAAGGATCAACTTTTGGCCGCAAATAGGTTTGATCCTGGGGAACAATAAAGACGCTTTCATGGGTTTTTTCGGCGATAAGATTCCAGGTGACTCCGTCTTTAGACCATTCGGCTTTATAGTAGTCACCCAATGTCTTTGTCCGAACTAATTCGGGTGTTAAGACTACTGCTTCTATTTGATAGATCGCCCGCAAATCAATGACCCACTGGGCCTGCGGCGAATCAACCTCGACGGCAGTGAATGCGTCCCCATCAATGAGGTCTTCAGCTCCCTTTCCTCCATCCGGGCTAATCACCGTAAATTGGGTGGGGTCGAGACTGCGATCTATTGCCCAGTCAATAGTGACTTTCGGACTGGTCCAGGTTTTCCAATCTGCCCGTTGGGCCCCGTCCTCGCCAATAGGAAGCATATGCAATTCAACAACATAGGATCCATTGGGGCTTTGATGACGGCGCTGATCCTGTCCTAAATAGGAGCCATCCCATCCAAATGTGGAGGGTTGGGAACGGAAATGTTGAGCCGGGTCAACCTTTCCCAGCGCCGGTCGAATAGTGGACCATGGGATTTTTTGTGCGTGGGCATCGGCAGTAATAGCGCGCACCCAATCACGCTGAATCATGCCGTCTAGGGAAACCCCTAAAGGCTCACCTACAGTTCCGTCAGCAGCAATAGGACGCACATCCATCACCACTGATTTCAGGGGCACATCGGGCACATAATTAAAACGCACAGGGTCGTTATACATTCCCTGGTAGTGGAAATCGTTATAGCCGAAAATGTACTGTTCTGGATCGACGATTTGCGCTTTCTCATTGACAATATCGACTTTATTGTCGGCAATCAGCTGTGCTTGTGCCATATCGCCACCCACACCTGAATACGGAATACGCACAGGGTTACCCCCATCAGTTGGGGTGGCGACAATCCATCCGCCATAAAAGTCAGCATGGTCCAGGCCCGCTGGCGGCGTAATGTCAATATCCAGATTTACTGACGCCCCTGCGTCAACAGTCACCGTGCGCCCGTCGGTATTGACAGTTGCTGCCCCCGCACTCGAGCGTGTGGGCGTCCCTGCAGGTCCTGTAATGGACACGGCATCAACGTGACTGAGCGTAAAGGTGCGGGCCCTGCTGTCCTGATTAGTTAGTGTCACCTTCTGGTGTGTCCGGTCCTCGCTCCCACCGCGGTCGGCTGCTTGCCCGAGATTCAGGGACGAGGGCGAGGTCCAAGTCTTCGCAGTAACGGCCGAGTGAATATCAACTAAACCGGCTCCTTGACGGGCCATCGGTTCAAATGCCGTCGCATCGCCGCTCCAGGCACGGGGGCGCGCTGTTGAACGCAAACGCCACGCCACTTCCTCTGTGCGCGCTTGGCCGTCCACCTGCCGGATTGATGGATGCGCTTCCATGAGGAGTGCGGTGGCGCCAGAAACAAAGGGCGCGGCCATTGATGTGCCAGATGTTGTCTGATAGGGATTCATAGCCAGCGGCCAGGTGGACCAAATTTTTCCGCCCGGTGCGACCACATCTGGTTTGAGTTCCAGATTCGAGTTCAATCCCCAACTGGAGAATTCAGAGACCAAACCGGCTGTAGGAATGCCAAAAGTGGAGTGTGGGGTTGGAAATTTGACCGTCGTGGCACTGTCAGCGCGCACGGCTGCTCGCAACGCGTCGCCATCGGCCCGAGAAATCGAAACAACCGGGATTTTCACCAGGTTGCGACCATTGGGGCTGGCAACGGTCACAGAAAATGTGCCTGAGGCCCGGTTATTGTCAATCACGACAAGGCGCGCACCACCGGCTTCAGCATTTTTCGCTTTATGGTAGAAGGAACAGTTTTTCAGATCCCCGCCGCGGCGAATAATGACAGCTTTACCTTTGTAGATATCTGGGCTCTGCGGCGGGGCACACCCTAAAGCAGGATCACTATGATCCAGGACTTCAGTATCTGGCGGCACCTGCCCGGCCTCGACAATAGAAAAGTTATCTTCCGGGGCATCTGAATCGGAGCGCGCAATATATACTTCTGCGCCTTCTCCTAAACCATAGGGCATTTTACGGTCAGGCAAAGAAGTGGCCGTCATATAGTAATTCGTCTCAATGGAATTATCGACGCTCCCCACAGTAATAACGCCCGGGTGAGATCCTCCCCCACCCATTGTCCACCGTCCCCTATCGCCGACATTTCCCTGGGAAATCACAACAACAACCCCACGCTCAGCTAATTGTGCTGCAGAGACCGGAATAGGATAGTCAGCAAATACCATATAGTCAGTCCCAATAGACATATTGACGATATCGACCCCATCATTACCTGCCCGTTCTAATGCGGCGGCAATGAGTTCCGCAGAGGTATTTGATTCGCAGCCAAAAACGCGATAAGCCCGAATAGTGGCATCCGGCGCAACCCCACGAATTCCTCCAGTGGCGGGATTTCCTTGGGCACTGGCAATACCGGCAACATGAGTTCCGTGGCCACCACAATCATCCGGATATTGATCAGGTTGAGGAATATCCGAGGCAGCTGAAGCAAATTCATCCCCAACGAAATCCCACCCACCAATGACTTTCTTATTAGGAAAGGCGGTAGAGCCATCGGCTTGTCCACCGACTTCAGGTCCGGAGGTTCCAGTACCACCCAAGTCAGCGTGGTCATAATCAACGCCGGAATCAATAACGCCAATAGTGACGCCTTTCCCGGTGTATCCCAGGTCTTGGGCTGAGCGCACTCCACCTAATTCGCTGGCATGAGTCATTGTGGGAGCTGCCAATCCTTCTTGGCGCTGCGCATCGCTGAGGCCGTCGTCCTCGTGAATGAGTTGAGGTGCGGGTACGACGATGACGGGCCGAATCGAGGCCACTTCGTCGAGGGCCGCTAGCCGCGTCAGGTCCCCCTGTTGCGCGTCAATGGCCACACCATTCCACAAATCGCCGTAGGTGGTGGTGACAGTGGCGTCAATATTGGCCCGATCCACAGCCTCCTCAAATTCGCGGACATCGGCCTGGACGGCTGCCTCACTGGCGCCCTGAGCCTTTGATGGCGATTCAAATTCGACAAACCACCGGTCGGGCACATTTTCTGCCACCGACCCATCCGGCAAGGTGACAGTTAGTTCCACATCGCTTTCCGGCAGAATACCCGCGGCGCCGGATTGCGTGCTCGCGGGAGTGGAGTTCCCAGATTGCGGGCCAGGTTCTGCTGGGAGCACATCTGAGGGCGCAAGCGGAAGGGCAGCCTGGGCTGAGCCAGAAACAAGGGCCACGCATGCGGTTAGGGATACTCCAATCGTTGTGATCAGAGTGCGGCGGATTCGACTGTGAGGCACAGTATCGCTCTCCTTTATAGGTCTTGCACTGCAGCGAGGGAACTACTCTTCATCGCATGGTACCAAGGGTGATCAAACTTAGGTATGGGTTTCCTATCCCATACGAGGGCGGGGGGCCTCTGACCAGCGCAGGCAGTTCCTCTCTCACTTTCATGGCCGCTTCGTGGGACATTTCGCCGCGACACGACATTGCCACTACCCGCCGCGCCTCACCATTTACTGTCCCATTTAGTGCACACTATCCTTACCCCTCTCACCACACGCATACGGGACCCGCCATGTCTTCTTCTCTTGTTGACGCCACTATTGACGCTCTAACTTTTACTGGCCGTGGCCTTACTCGAAAACGTGCTGTGGCTGCCTCCAGCACAGCCATTGCCCGCGGCACCTATGTGGAGACGGATTTTCTTCTCTCGTTAAGCCCCGACCAGCGTGCCCGCAGTATTGCCATTGCCCGCACCCTGGCCGCTATGCGTTCACGTCGTGGCCAAACAGCCTTTGGCCCTAGTGCTGCCCTTCTTCATGGGATTGAGGTGTGGCCACTCCCGCAGCGGATTCATATGGTGGCCACCCAGGTCCGCAGTGGAAATAGCACGCAATTCCCGGCTGTTTTTCTCGAAAGAAAAGAAATCGCGTCAGCCACCTCTACCCAATTTCACCGCATTGGGGATATTCGATTTGCCACTACCAATTTTGCTGGTTTAGAACTGCCCACTTTAGGGGCAGTGATTTTTCATTGCGCATTAACTGACCCTGCAGAATCAGCTTTTATTACCCTATGTCAGGCCCTGCGTTTACTCGCCGACAGCGAAGAAAACAGTGGAGAAAACTGGCGCGTACTTGCCAATGACATTCGCCAGACTCTGCTAGAGAGTAGTTATTCTCTACCCTCCCATACTCGGGGAGCAGCCCGCGCGAGGTGGCTGATTGAATATTGCGATGCGGGATGCGACAGTGTGGATTCTGCCCGCCTTTTATGGCTTTTACGCAGCGCAGGTATTGGCGGCCTGGTCACCGATTATCCCGTGAGCGAGTCAGGCGGTCAGTGGCGAGTCGATATTGCCGAGCCAGACGCACGCCTTGCTCTTAGTATTGGCGACGAGCATCCCACTATTCCCGGCTGGACGGTACTGCCTTTTTCGCGCGGCGACCTTGATCAACCAGCGGATCTGGTGGCCCAAGTCCGCAACGCTATTGAGGATTCGGGCAGCGAAGTGACACCTATTGCCCCTTATGCATTTGGATAAGTGCAGAGCAGGATTTCACCTCACTCGTGAGCTTCACATTTTTCTGTACGGCAATCTGCGTTGTGGACGCGGCCTGTCAGTCGGGGCCCGGGCACGCCCGGGCCTACCCCCACCCGGCCCCGCCCTCGTCGGCCAATACACACCGCGTACGCAACAGCCCCCGCCAGCAAAAACTGACAGGGGCTGCGAGCACGCCTTCCTGGGCCCGAAGTGAACACCCGGGCCAGGGGCGCTAGAGAATCACTCCTGGAAACTCATCCCGAAGTCAATCGACCCCAGAGCATCAAGGAAGTCTTCGGACACAATGCCGTCCTGGAAGTCAATCTCCGAGTAGTTCGACGCTGCCAGCGCTTCAGGTGTGGGCTCAACCAACACCTCGTTGTAGCGCGCCAAACCGGTACCGGCCGGAATGAGCTTACCGAGGATGACATTTTCCTTCAGGCCCAGCAGGTAGTCCTTCTTGCCGTTCATCGCGGCCTCGGTGAGGACCTTCGTGGTTTCCTGGAAGGAAGCAGCCGACAGCCACGAATCGGTGGCGAGCGAGGCCTTGGTAATACCCATCAGCATCTGACGGCCCGACGCAGGCTGGCCACCTTCAGCAGCAACCTTCTTATTCTGCGACAGGTACGCCATACGATCGACCAGCTCACCTGGCATAAAGGTCGTATCACCGGGCTCAAGGATGGTGACCTTACGCAGCATCTGGCGAACGATAACCTCAATGTGCTTGGAGTGAATACCCACACCCTGGTCGCGGTAGACCTTCTGGACTTCATCCACCAGCTGCTTCTGAGCCACATTACGGCCCATAATGCGCAGAACTTCCTTCGGATCCAGCTGGCCTTCGGTCAGTGGTGTACCGGCCTCGACATGCTGGCCTTCAGTGACCAGCAGCTTCTGGCGACGGGACAACTCAATGACGAGATCTTCCTTGCCGTCATCGCGGGTAACCACAATACGGCGCACAGCAGGATCTTCATCATCAATGTGGATACGACCAGCAGCTTCCACCATCTTGGCTTCAGCCTTGGGGGTACGCGCCTCGAAGAGTTCCTGAACACGAGGCAGACCCTGGGTAATATCCGAGGCCGAGGCCGCACCACCGGTGTGGAAGGTACGCATCGTCAGCTGCGTACCAGGCTCACCAATAGACTGGGCGGCAATAATGCCAACAGCTTCACCAATATCGACCTGCTTACCGGTGGCCAGAGAGCGGCCATAGCACGTCGCGCAGGTACCCACCTCGGACTCACAGGTCAGCACGGAGCGGCACATGACCTCTGCGACGCCAGCAGAAACCAGCTTCTCCAGCAGGTCATCGCCAATATCGCTGCCAGCGCGCGCCACAACGGTGCCATCTTCTGCCACCGCATCACGAGCCAAAGTCCGCGCATAAGCCGTGGTGGTCGCTGTTTCCAGAGCCTCCCACGCGCCGGTTGCCTCGTCCTTACGGGCAATGGTGATACGGATGCCGCCGCGAGCGCCACAGTCAGCCTCACGAACGATGACGTCCTGGGACACATCGACCAGACGACGAGTCAAGTAGCCCGATTCCGCAGTACGAAGAGCGGTATCAGCCAGACCCTTACGCGCACCGTGGGTGGCGATGAAGTATTCCAGAACCGTCAGGCCTTCGCGGTAGTTGGCCTTAATCGGACGTTCAATGAGCTTCTGCTTCGGGTCGGACACGAGGCCACGCATACCCGCAAGCTGCTGGACCTGGCTCCAGTTACCACGAGCCCCAGAAGAAACCATCCGGTAGACGGTATTGCGTTCATCGAAGGAGGCACGCATATCCTGCGCGACCTCTTCGGTGCATTGCAGCCACAGCTTGACGAGCTCTTCATAGCGGGTTTCTTCGAGGATAATACCCGTCTCGAATTGCTCTTGAATCTGGGCGGCCTGTGCTTCGTAGCGCGCCAGAATCTCTTCCTTGCGGGGAGAGGCCTGGATATCAGAGAAGGCAATGGTAATGCCAGACCAGGTGGACCAGTAGAAGCCAGCAGTCTTCAAGGCGTCCAGTGATTCGGCGACGAGAACATTCGGGTAGCGTTCCGTCAGCGAGTTCACAATGACAGCCAGTTGCTTCTTACCGACGACCTCGTTCACAAAGGGGAAGTCGGTGGGAAGCTGCTCATTGAAGATCGCACGACCCAAGGAGGTGACCAGGGTGACGTCGTCGCCCTCGTTCCATCCTTCAGGGGCCTGCCAATCCGCGGGGGGAACAATTCCCTGGAAACGGATGAGGGCACGCTGATTCAGATGCAAATCCCCATTGTCGAAGGCCATACGCGCTTCGGCAGGTGTGGAGAATGCGGGCAGGATGTCCTTACCGTCTTTATCCGTTGCCACTGCGAGGGCGGGGTCCGGATCTGAGGTGAGGTGGAAGAGACCAATAATCATGTCCTGGCTGGGCATGGCCACAGGGCGGCCATCGGAAGGCTTGAGGATATTATTGGTCGAGAGCATGAGGATACGGGCTTCTGCCTGTGCCTCTGCACCGAGCGGCAGGTGGACTGCCATCTGGTCGCCGTCAAAGTCAGCGTTGAAGGCTTCACAGGCCAGCGGGTGCAGCTGAATAGCTTTACCTTCAATGAGCTGAGGCTCGAAGGCCTGAATACCAAGGCGGTGCAGCGTGGGGGCGCGGTTAAGCAGCACGGGGTGCTCGCGGATAACGTCGTCGAGGACGTCCCACACCTCGGGGCGCTGACGCTCTACCTTGCGCTTAGCGGCCTTCACATTCTGCGCGAAGTTCCGCTCTACCAGGCGCTTCATGACGAAGGGCTTGAAGAGTTCCAGGGCCATCTGCTTAGGCAGGCCGCACTGGTGCAGACGCAGCTGCGGGCCCACAACGATCACGCTTCGGCCTGAGTAGTCCACACGCTTACCCAGCAGGTTCTGGCGGAACCGTCCCTGCTTACCTTTGAGCATGTCAGAAATGGACTTCAGCGGGCGGTTACCTGGGCCTGCCACGGGGCGGCCACGACGACCATTGTCGAAAAGGGCGTCCACAGACTCTTGGAGCATACGCTTTTCGTTATTGACAATGATTTCCGGGGCGCCCAGTTCCAGCAGGCGCTTCAGGCGGGTATTGCGGTTAATGACGCGGCGGTACAGGTCATTAAGGTCCGAGGTCGCAAAGCGTCCACCGTCAAGCTGAACCATAGGGCGCAGATCCGGGGGGATCACTGGAATACAGGTGAGCACCATGGATTCGGGCTTATTGCCGGTGGCCACAAAGGCGTTAATGACCTTCAGGCGCTTAATGGCACGGGTTTTCCGTGGGCCCGTCTCGGAGGCAATAACCTGGCGAAGTTGCTCGACTTCCCCGGCCAGATCGAAGGTCTGCAGGCGCTTTTGAATAGCGGCTGCGCCCATATCACCAGAGAAGTAGGTGCCGTAACGGGTTTTCATTGCACGGTACAGGCGCTCGTCACCTTCAAGGTCACCGACCTTGAGGTCGCGGAAACGCTCCCATACGGCTTCCAGGCCTTCAATATCGCCGTCGTAGCGGCGGCGAATCTTAGCCATGTCACGTTCGCCCGTTTTACGGAGCTTTTCGCGTTCCGCAGCGGATTCGTCAGCGGCTTCCATTTCGGCCAGGCGGGATTCCAGGGCTTCAGCGGCAGCATTAATCGCCGAGTCACGTTCTGTTTCGAGGTGACGCTTTTCCACTTCGAGTTCAGAACGCAGATCGGTCAGGTCTTCTGCGCGGCCTTTTTCATCCACGGAGGTGATCATGTAGGCAGCAAAGTAGATGACCTTTTCCAGGTCCTTTGGTGCAAGGTTGAGCACATATCCGAGGCGCGAGGGCACACCCTTGAAGTACCAGATGTGAGTGACGGGGGCGGCCAGGTCAATATGACCCATGCGCTCACGGCGCACCTTAGAGCGGGTAACTTCCACACCGCACTTTTCGCAAATAATGCCCTTGTAGCGCACGCGCTTGTATTTACCGCAGGCGCATTCCCAGTCGCGGGTGGGGCCGAAAATTTGCTCGCCGAAAAGGCCGTCCCGCTCAGGCTTGAGGGTACGGTAGTTAATGGTTTCGGGCTTCTTCACCTCACCCCAGGACCATCCGCCCTGAGTCACAGGACCCATATTTTCGGCGGTGGCGAGGGTGATTTTTAAGCTGTCAAAAGTCTTGGCGTCCAACAACGTTTTCTCCTCGTTTCTCAGATCGCATCGATGGTCGCCGCGGCATTTGGACGGGCTTCAAGTGAAATGCCCAAATCCTCGCGTGCGGTGAAGTCGTCATCCTGGTCGCGCAGGTCAATTGCGTTACCGGCAGCGTCGAGAGCCTCGACATTCAAGCACAGTGAACGCATTTCCTGGATAAGAACGCGGAAGGATTCAGGAATACCGGGCTCAGGAATATCCTCGCCCTTAACAATGGCCTCATACACCTTGACGCGACCAGTGGTGTCATCGGACTTAATGGTCAGCAGTTCCTGCAAAGCGTAGGCAGCGCCATAGGCTTCCAGGGCCCACACTTCCATTTCACCGAAGCGCTGGCCACCGAATTGAGCCTTACCACCCAGAGGCTGCTGGGTAATCATCGAGTAAGGACCAGTGGAGCGGGCGTGGATCTTGTCATCAACAAGGTGGTGGAGCTTGAGCATATAGGCGTAACCCACAGCAATGGGGTACGGGAAAGGCTCACCAGAGCGGCCATCAAAGAGGCGGGCCTTACCGACCTCATTGGTCAGGCGGTTGCCATCACGGTTGGGGTTGACGTGACGAAGCAGACCGGAGAGCTCTTCAGCGTCCAGGCCGTCAAAGACGGGGGTGGCGACAAGAGTTTCCGGATCGGTGGCAATAGCGTTTTCAGGCAGACGCTTGGTCCACTCTTCGCCATTGGCCACGGCTTCGGAGGCGTCCCACCCCTGGTGGGCCAGCCAACCGAGGTGGTATTCGAGCACCTGGCCAACATTCATACGGCCAGGAACACCCAGCGGGTTCAAGATAATGTCAATGGGAGTGCCATCTTCAAGGAAAGGCATATCTTCCACGGGCAAAATCTTGGACACAACGCCCTTATTTCCGTGGCGGCCAGCCATCTTGTCACCAATGGTGATCTTGCGGCGCTGAGCCACATACACGCGCACCGTTTGACGCACGCCTGGGGTCAGGTCATCTTCTTCATCGTTGAACTCGCGAACACCGATGACAATGCCTTCTTCGCCGTGAGGCACACGCAGGGAGGTGTCACGCACTTCCCGTGCCTTTTCACCGAAGATGGCGCGCAGCAGGCGCTCTTCGCTGGTCAGTTCGGTTTCACCTTTCGGGGTGACCTTACCGACGAGGACGTCACCAGCGGTGACTTCGGCGCCAATACGGATAATGCCGCGCTCATCCAGATCCGCCAGGGATTCTTCGGAGACATTGGGGATATCGCGGGTGATTTCTTCTTCACCAAGTTTGGTTTCACGCGCATCGACCTCGTATTCCTCAATGTGAATAGAGGTCAGGATGTCTTCTTCCACCACGCGACGCGACAGGATAATCGCGTCCTCGAAGTTCAGGCCTTCCCACGACATGTAGGCAACGAGAAGGTTCTTCCCCAGGGCGACTTCACCATTGTCAGTAGCAGGACCATCAGCGAGGACGGTGCCCACCTCGACGCGGTCACCCTCATTGACGATGACGCGCTGGTTGGTGCAGTTACCCGGGTTGGAGCGTTCAAATTTCTCCAGACGATGGACTTCGCGTCCGCCCTCGTCAGTGGAAATGACGACGAGATCAGCGCTGACTTCCGTGACCACGCCAGCACGCTGGGCGATCACCATTTCGCCGGAGTCATGCGCGGCGCGACGCTCCATACCGGTGCCGACCAGCGGCGCTTCGGTGGTGAGCAGCGGCACGGCCTGGCGCTGCATATTGGCGCCCATGAGCGCGCGGTTCGCGTCATCGTGTTCAAGGAAGGGGATGAAGGCGGTAGCCACGGACACCATCTGACGTGCGGAGACGTCCATGTAGTCCACGCGGTCACGCTGGACTAGGGTCGGGTCTTCCCCGGCCACACGGCACAAAACCATCTCTTCAGCAAAAGACCCATCGGCTTCCAGCGGAGACGAGGCCTGCGCAATGTAATGAGTGAACTCATCATCAGCAGTCAGGTAGGCCACCTTGTCGGTCACCTTGCCATCCTTGACCACGCGGTACGGGGTCTCAATGAAACCGAAAGGATTAATCCGGGCGAAGGTCGCCAGCGAACCAATCAGACCAATATTTGGGCCTTCAGGGGTTTCAATGGGGCACATACGGCCGTAGTGCGAGGGGTGAACGTCGCGGACTTCCATGGAGGCACGGTCACGGGACAGACCGCCCGGGCCCAGGGCAGATAGACGACGCTTGTGGGTCAGACCGGCCAGCGGGTTGTTCTGATCCATAAACTGCGACAGCTGCGAGGTGCCGAAGAATTCCTTAATCGCAGCCACAACGGGGCGAATATTGATCAGGGTATTCGGGGTAATGGAGTCGGCTTCCTGCGTGGTCATACGCTCGCGTACGGTGCGCTCCATACGGGCCAGGCCAGTGCGGACCTGCGCCTGAATCAGCTCACCCACGGCGCGGATACGACGGTTACCGAAGTGGTCAATATCATCCGATTCGACGCGGATATCAACGCTTTCCCCGTGGCGTGTGCCGGGCAGGGTGCGCTCGCCCTTGTGGAGGGCCAGCAGGTAGCGCACAGTGGCGACAATATCTTCCAGGGTGAGCACTGACTCGGTGGGCAGGGCGTCAATACCGAGCTTCTTATTGATCTTGTAGCGGCCGACCTTTGCCAGGTCGTAGCGCTTCTTCTCGAAGTAGAAGTTGTCGAGGAGGGCCTTAGCAGCTTCGACAGTGGCCGGTTCGCCCGGGCGGAGCTTACGGTAAATATCGGTGAGAGCCTCTTCCTGGGTCTTCACCGTGTCCTTTTCGAGGGTTTCCAGCAGAACAGGGAAATCTTGGAAGGCTTCGCGGATTTCCGCTTCGGTCATGCCGATCGCCTTGAGGAAGTGAGTCACCGACTGCTTACGCTTGCGGTCAATACGCACGCCAACGGCATCGCGCTTGTCGATTTCAAATTCCAACCAGGCGCCGCGGGCGGGGATCACCTTGGCGGTGAAAACCTCTTTATCGGAGGTGCGATCCGAGGAGCGTTCAAAGTAGACGCCGGGGCTACGGACCAGCTGAGACACGACTACACGCTCGGTGCCGTTAATAATGAAAGTACCGCGCGGCGTCATCAGGGGGAAATCGCCCATAAAGACGGTCTGAGACTTAATTTCACCGGTGGTGTAGTTCACGAACTCAGCCGTGACATACATGGGGGCCGAGTAGGTGTAGTCCTTGGCTTTGGCTTCTTCAACCGTGTACTTTGGGCCTTCTAGGCGGTGGTCACGGAAAGAGAGCGCCATTGTGCCAGCGACGTCTTCAATGGGAGAGATTTCGTCGAAGATCTCTTCGAGGCCGGAGACAGCAGGAACGTCATTACGGCCATCGGCATTGGCAGCTTCAACGCGCGCTTTCCACGCGTCATTACCGAGCAGCCAGTTGAAACTTTCGATCTGCAGGCCCAGAAGATTAGGGGCCTGCAAAGGTTCGTCGAGCTTGGCGAAAGAAATACGGGTTCTAGCCTGGTTGGAAGAGTGGTTGGCAGCCACGGGGGTCCTTCCCTGCGTTTTGGGTGCGCGCACACGCACTTGGGCCCATTACCTGACTCCGTCCTAGCCGCCTGGCGCCGGTTGTGGCGGGAGGATACGGGTCACCTCGGGCAGACCAAGGCGCAATCTCCCACATTAGGCGGGAATAGCTGGGCACTTCAAGGCGGTGGCAGCTTCTGTGTGGAAATTCACGAGGGCGGGGCGCGGGCCTGTTCGGCTGGAGTCTCCTCCCCTCCTTCTGTTCGGCGGTCACAATCCTGATCGGCGCCCGGAACTACTATTCACCGCTAGGACGGACACTTGCCGCAGTGATTGTCCTCCTACCGGGGTTTGTGTTGCCAAGTCCCACTTCTTTTCACTGGGCAGGCTCTCCCACCGGGCAGCCACAGGTACGTGCAGTTCTGCCACAGCGAGGTGCCGCCGTGAAAGATGTACTGACCGTGGCCTTGTCCTGGTGCCTGCGGGTGGCAGTCTCCATTTTTATGCGCCGAACCTGAAGTTCACAGGAGGTATTTCATAGCATGAGGGGCCAAACAGAACGTTAGGGACAAAACCCTCTAGTTAGGGACAAATACCCCCTGTTATTTGCGTAGAGTTTAGTCCCTAAGTGTAGGCATTTGTCCTTAAATATAGGTGTTGGCCCTTAAACATAAGGCTTGGCGATTTATGACAGGGAGTCCAACACCAAACGTGCAAAGGGCGACAAAAAGCCGCGTTTTTGGCTGAAAATGTCGCCCTGTGACCGTCTGGTGCATCCAGGTTGGCGGCTTGACCCACTTGAGAGCCGCGATCCACATGCACAGGCGCATTGGATTATGGCGCCCCGCCCTCGTTAATGAGAGAAAGAAAGATGCCGGAAGGGCAGGGATAAACGAAAATCCCCGCCACGAGGGCGAGGATTTCTTTGCGCTCCGGCGACTGGACTCGAACCAGTAACCGTCCGATTAACAGTCGGATGCTCTGCCATTGAGCTACGCCGGAATGCTTGCGCGGAGAAGACTTTACCTGCGGGGAGGCGGCCGGCGCAAATCAGAAGGATGAGGTGGTCGTCACCATAGGATTCCACGTGGCGCATAGTGCCCTGGGCACGCTAGCCTTGTTTCGCCCCAGTAGCTCAGTCGGTCAGAGCAGCGGACTCATAATCCGTGGGTCGTCGGTTCAAGCCCGACCTGGGGCACTACCGATGATGGTCTCTCCCCTGTTGACAACAGGTTGACATGCGACATTACTGTCTCCAGCCACAGCTTCTACCCACCTGACGATTCTTCGCCGACTCCTTGAGTGCCCTTCGTTGATACCGTCAAGGTGGCCTGGAAAAATGAGCCTCTAGTAAGCCCCTCCCGCCGATTTCCAGGAGGCACTATTTCCATGGCCATTCACACTAATAAAGGGTTCCTCATTGTCGGGGGACCCACCATTGTCTTTGACTTTGGCGGGCTTCGCTTTCTCTCCGACCCGACCTTTGACCAGCCAACTGACTATGGACTCCTACAGAAGACAGAACCTCCCGCCGCACGCCCTGAAGACCTCGGCCCTTTCGATGTGACCCTTATCAGCCATGACGACCACAAGGACAACCTTGATTGCACAGGTCGTACAGTTGCCTCCACCGCAGCGGTTATTGTCTCTACCCATCAAGCCGCAAAGACATTCGGCCCAGCCGCCATTGGCCTTAAGGCAGGAGAGTCTACAACAGTTAAAGGTGTCACGATCCACGCTATTCCAGCACTTCACGGTCCCGCCGACGGTCAGGTTGATGCCCGCGGTTTCGTTAACTGTGAAGTTCTTGGATTTGTCCTGCGCTCTGGAGACACCACGCTCTATATCAGTGGCGACAATACTTCTGTAGAGAATGTTCGATCTGTGGCAGAACGATTCAGTCCAATCGACTACGCAATCATGCACGTTGGACGCGCAAGTGTCTCAGCGAAGTTTGGAGGCCGCCCATTGTCAATGAGTGGCACTAAAGCCGCCCAGGCTGCCCAACTCTTGGGAACACGACAGGTCATTGCCATTCACCAGACCCATTGGGCACATTTCACTGAAGGGCCAGAACACACCAGGCATGCCTTTGAAGAAGCAAATATGGGTGACATCCTTGACCCGACCCCGCTCGGCACATGGGGCTCCTGGCGTTAATTACCGTGGGTCCTCGTGGCGAACTCACATATCGCAATAGGTGCCCGTTGACATGCAGAGCGGTCTCTACGATTTTCGTTGGCGAAGAGTTCTCACCCTTTTGCAGAAGTATGCTGCGCTACGGTCTCACCCTTGCTGAACATCAGAGTCCACAAAAACACAAACCGCCGCGAGGACGCAGGCTCGAAAGGCAGACCCTCATCATGGACGCGGGTTGTCCATCTCAAGCAGGAGCACAGAAAAACTGACCTGCAAAAACAAGGCAGGGCTCCGCACCCACAATGACAAACCGCCGCGAGGACGCGGGCTCGAAAGACCGACGCTCATCATCGAGGCGGGTTGTCCATCTCAAGCAGGAGCACAGAAAAACTGACCTGCAACAACAAGGCGGGGTTCCGCACCCGCAATGACAAATCGCTGCGAGGACGCATTTTCGATAGCAAGAACTCATCATGGACGCGGGTTGTTTTCTCAGGGCAGAGTTTGTTCCTCAAGGCACCGTTTCTTCCT
>JAUNHH010000001.1:109837-172055 GCA_030524055.1 Actinomycetaceae bacterium
CTTGAGCACGGAACTCTGCCTTGAGCACCAAAGTATGCCTTGAGAGCCCCACAGCCTCACAGGAACAGCCGCGCTCTCATATCCAGGCACCTAAAAGAGCAGCTCGCGCCCACCCAGATCCTGCCCCGCCCACACACAGGCGCCCGCCCCCGGCGCCCACACACCAGCACAACACCCACCCGCACCTCCGACCAGGCAGCACCTCACACACCCGCACAGCACAACACCCACCCGGCCAGCTCACAGACAACAGCGAGCACAACAAAGCCCCGGGCACCCACTACGGGGTGCCCGGGGCCCTGCCTGCAATCAAGCAGAAGCAAGAATCACTTAAGGGTGACCTTACCGCCGGCTTCTTCGATTTCAGCCTTGGCCTTTTCGGCATCTTCCTTCTTGGCGTTCTCGAAGATGGTGGCGGGGGCGCCGTCCACGAGGTCCTTGGCTTCCTTCAGACCAAGACCGGTGAGGGCCTTGACGACCTTCACAACGGGGATCTTCTTGTCGCCAGCAGATTCGAGGACAACCTCGAACTCGGTCTTCTCTTCTTCGGCGGGAGCATCGCCAGCAGCGCCGGGGGCGGCGGCAACAGCCACAGCAGCCGGAGCAGCAGCGGTAACGTCGAAGGTTTCCTCGAAGAGCTTCACGAACTCGGACAGTTCGATGAGGGACATCTCCTTGAAAGCGTCGATGAGCTCGTCGTTGGAGAGCTTAGCCATGTTTGGCATCCTTCCTTTGTGGGCCTGCTACGCGAGCAGTTTCTGGTGGAATCCGCGTGACAACAGTTGGTGCTGCGCAAGAGGCGCGCCCAAACCGCAACCCGCGGGGCCTGTCGCGTCAGGCCGCTTCGTCCTGCTTTACACGCAGGGCGTCGATAGTGCGCACCGCCTTGGAGGGCAGAGCGTTGAATGCGTATGCAGCCTGGGAAATCTTGGCCTTGAGGGCGCCAGCAGCCTTGGCCAGCAGGACCTCGCGGGATTCCAGATCAGCAAGCTTCTTAATCCCCTCAGCGGACAGCGGGGAGCCATCCAGCGCACCGGCTTTAATGACCAGGTGGGGGTTCGCCTTGGCAAAATCACGCAGCGTCTTAGCAACCTCAACGGGGTCACCGGTAACGAAAGCGATAGCTGTTGGGCCTTTCAGGTCCTCAGCGAGGAAGTCGAGACCAACTTCCTGCGCTGCCAGCCGTGCCAGCGTGTTCTTCACCACGGCGTAGTTCGCGTTATCGCCCAAGCCACGGCGCAGCTCCTTGAGCTGCCCCACGGTCAGGCCGCGGTACTCAGTCAGCAGAACGGCGCTTGAACCGCGGAGTGCTTCCGCGATTTCAGCGACGACAGCCGCCTTGTCAGACCTCGCCATGGTCCTCCTTCCAGTAATGTGCCGCCAGATAACGAAAAAACCCAGCACGCAGGCGAGCATGCCGGGCACAAAAGCGCACGATTACGCGGTTATCGCATAAAATCTCACCTGCGTCGGAAGCTTTCGCGTTTCAGCCCGGAAATCCGGACATCCGACGGTCTTTGGCAGCCATCAATCTAACAGGTGCGCTGTAGTTGGACCAAGTTTCGGTGGTGTGCATTCCCCCACCGTTTCCAGTAGCCACGGCAGGGTTTTTCTTTACGAGGGCGGGGCTTCCTCTTCACCGCCACCCCTGGCGTCATAGACCTGAAGGTAGTCTGGCACCTCCCAGGGCATTCCTTTCAGACTGCTAGCTACCCACTGGCCAATGCTGGCACGCAGAGCGGAAGCAGAAATCTCTCCGATCACAATAGGCCCCTCAAAACCGGTGGCCCGAGCAAAAGCTTCAGCGCTATCTCTGGTTGCCACAATGACAAGATCTTGGCCGCTGCGCACAGCCTCACCCCAAAGCACATCGTCGGCTGCCCCATCGGCCCTATCAGCCAGATAGAGCACATAGTGCGACAGATGGCGGGGCGCCCACGCAGGTAGCGGCCGATCAGTAATGACATGCGTTGCGGTCAGCAACATCTGTACCCACTGAGGGCTACCGGCAGCCAGGTGGATGACCTCGGCAGAGCTCGCGCCCGTACCGCCCGCACCACCGGAACCATCAAGATTACGAGTATCACCTGGCGACTCAATGTCCAGCGCGCTCAATTCAGTATCCGGATTGCTCCACGCGGCAGGTCCTTCAGCAGCCACACCACTATGCAGCACTGGCACGGCCAGTCCCTGATCAGCAAGATACGTGGCAAGATGAGCCAGGCCCCGCCCTCGTTCATTGTCGGAAGACGACACAATAAAAACTGCGGGCGCCAACGCAGGGCCCAATCCACGTAACTCACGCGCACGCCACTTTGCGCTCAGGCCAGTAATCTCGCACGGCGCAGCCACCACTACCTGGGCGTGGCCATGATCAGAAGCACGCAGACGAAAAGAAAAATCGCCAACAGCCAGCCCTTCCGCGGCGGGCGTTGCCTCAAGTCCACAGGGCAACAGAGTTCCCGATGGCATTCGCAGATGCGCATTCCACTGGCCTTCGTGGAGTTTGTCAGGGACGAGGGCGGCGCGCCACTGCCCTACCTCCAGGATCGATACTTCCTGCTCAATAACGGTATCTGCGCAAGTGAGGACGAAGGCACTGGGAGACTCCACGGAACTCAATGCTTCAAGAGGGCCGGGCATGGCGTGGTCCAGCGGAATATGTGGAGACGTCGAATCACTCTTGGGCGGCAGCATTGATGTGCGAGCTCCCCGCGGCACAGGCCACGTTCCCGCAAAGACCACACGATCCCCAGCTCGCCCGCGAGCGTCATCGGAGATGCGAGCGCTATCCGCCCCCGCTTCAGGCCCGACCTCTATCTCCATACTGTCAATGACAACGTCATCCTCGCCAGGCCACGGTGGAAGCCAGGTCTGAGCCGAAAGTGTATCGCTGCCAATGCGCACACTCGCCCGCAACCAGCCCCCATCTTCTGGGCAACGCGGCCGATGCAGGTGCACTGCGGAGTGCGCATGTTCGCGCCAAGGGTCACCTGCGGCAAGGTCAGCCAAGGTCGTTGATTGCGGCTGAGCAGTGGGGATATCGACAACACTGCCCTGTTGATCAAGGATCTCAAAGTTCACTGCATCAAGATCGCCTGAGTCCACGCCGGGCACCACGGCCCACGCCAGCAGGCAGGCCAGGCCAGCACCTCCGGTTGTATGAGTCGCCTGCGGACAACGCACCCACGTTGCACCGGCAACAGCCCGCAGATCAGCCCTGGTAGCCCGGGTCAAACTGGTGGGCACCGGGGAGGAAAGGCGCGAGACCACTGGCAGGGTCGCCCCAAGCCACTGGCCTTCACGGTGCAGGGCACTGACCGCGCCGGTCAAATGGTATTCGCGGCAGATCATTTCCCGCTCCGCATCACTGCCGTGAGTCACTACCCACACGACCAGCCGGTCCAGGAGCGGCAGATGTGTCCACGCGGCTTCTAGGGATCCGGGCAGGTGGGTGCGGATTTGTTCTAGTGACGAGGCCGGGGCCTTCTCCCATTCCAAAGTCAGTGGCACCAGGTCGCGGCGTATCCAGCCGCCAATGAGCAGGTCTTCTCCAGCGCCGGAAAGCAGCGGCAAAAGGTCGTCAAATTCTGCGCAAAAATCGAGGGCACGGTCACAACGCTCACTCCAGGAGGCTTCTTCGGGGCCGACCCGCATACAGGTAGGGGCCGATAGCCGGGCCGCTTCACCTGAAGCCAGGCCAGCGAGAAGACAGGAGAGGGAGACAAGGTCAACGCGATCACTAGTTGGAGGCGCTCCACGGAATGTTCCCTCGCCATCGGCTACCCCACGCACAAGGGAACGCCGCGCGAGGACGGTCCCGCCTGAGAGGGTGAGAATACAGTCTGCGGCCTGGTCAATAGACGTAATGACAGCGATCGCAGGGTTTGGGGCCGCTGGGGGATCTGCCGAGGACCGTGAGGAAGCGCAAACAACCTGGGCGCCGGTGGCTTCTACAGCGCGCAGGCAGGCAGAAAGCGCTCCTGGCAGCAGGCGCTCGTGAGCATCAAGCAGCATAAAGAATTGGGCGCGAAGAAAGTCGATCGCCCGGACCAGATCAGCAGTGTCCAGAACACTCACGCGCACAGAAGGGGTGGCAAGATTGCGGGCAATAGTTTTAAGTTCTGCTGGCGTCTGCCCCTCCCTTGACGAGGCCGGGGCCGGCGGCAAGAGAAGAATCTCCATATCATCCTGGTCTTGGGCCAGAACTGACTGGGCGGCAGCAATCAGATCGCCGCCGTGGCGACCGTCAATCACTACGCCAACCAGGGGACGGGCAAAAACTCGCTTGCGAAGGCGAGTCACCACTTCGCCCAGTCCCATAGGCCCCCCCTCACGCGGTCTGACAGTGGACAGTAGCTGCCACCTGGCTATTGGTCTCGATCCTACGATGGAGCGTCCACTTGATGTCATATCTGACTTCGGTGTCACGATATTTGTGAATTATCAAGTGCCTCCGGCGTGGGCCCCGCCCTCGTCAATGAAAAACCTAACAGGGCAGCAAAACGCCCCTGCCGCCGCGCGGGCAACAGGGGCGATATGCGCGAAACGCTAGCGCTTAGGCCAGACTCAGGAAGCGTCGTCGGTGGCCAGGTTGCGTGTCTTGGTGATATCCAAGGGGATGCCGGGGCCCATGGTGGTGGACACGGTGCCCTTGGAGATGTAGCGGCCCTTCGCGGTGGTGGGCTTCAGACGCAGGATCTCTTCGAGGACAGCAGCGTAGTTTTCGGCCAGCTGCTCGGCGGTGAAGGAGGACTTGCCCACAATGAAGGCCAGGTTCGAGTGCTTATCCACACGGAACTCGATACGGCCACCTTTAATGTCGCGGATGGCTTTAGCGACATCCATGGTGACGGTGCCGGTCTTGGGGTTGGGCATCAGGCCACGGGGGCCGAGGACGCGGCCGAGGCGTCCGACCTTACCCATGAGATCCGGGGTAGCAACGGCCACATCGAAATCGACGTAGCCCTTAGCGACCTTGTCAATGAGTTCGTCGCCGCCGACTTCGTCAGCTCCAGCGTCGATTGCTTCCTGCGCGCGCTCGCCAACGGCGAAGACCAAGACCCGAGCGGTCTTGCCAGTGCCGTGCGGCAGGTTAACGGTGCCACGAACCATCTGGTCCGCTTTACGGGGATCGACTCCTAGGCGGAGGACAACCTCAACAGTTGAGTCGAATTTGGTGACGGTGGTGTCCTTGGCCAGGCGCATTGCTGCCAAGGGAGCGTAAATCTCGCCGGGGTGAATCTTTTCAGCCGCAGCGCGGTAGCTCTTTGAGCGCTTAGTCATTCTGCTTCTTCTCCTTGCAGTTGTGGTGTTCGGGCAGCGCATGCCCTACCACGGAAAATGGTCTGTCAGCCTTCAACGACAATGCCCATAGAGCGGGCAGTGCCAGCGATAATCTTGGACGCGGCGTCGAGATCATTCGCATTGAGGTCAACGAGTTTGGCCTGGGCGATTTCACGAACCTGATCGGCGGAAATCGTGCCAACCTTCTCGGTATTGGGCTTGCCGGAACCCTTTTGAAGGCCAGCAGCCTTCTTCAGCATTTCAGCAGCAGGAGGAGTCTTGAGGACGAAGGTGAAGGAGCGGTCCTCATACACGGTGATTTCGACCGGAATGATCGATCCGCGCTGAGATTCAGTGGCCGCGTTGTAGGCCTTCGTGAACTCGACAATATTGACACCGTGCTGGCCCAGTGCGGGACCAACGGGCGGGGCGGGGGTCGCGGCGCCGGCTGCAATCTGCAGCTTAATCAGGCCGGTGACCTTCTTCTTAGGAGCCATGTGTTCGGGTCTTTCTTTCGTTTCGTTATGCAGTGGCTACTGCACTGGGGCGCGGCGGATTGAATGCGTGGCAATGCCACTCAATTGCCACACCCACATCTCCGTCAGGATATGGGCATAGCTCGCGCGCGCACGAGGATCGATTCTATCTCGCACGCACGCGAGCACCCAAGTTGGGTGCCGGAGTTCACTTCTCCATTTTTTCGACTTGGTCGAAGCCAAGTTCCAGAGGAGTTTCGCGTTCAAAGATCGTGACGAGAACCTTGAGTTTATTGGTTTCCGGCATGATTTCAGACACGATTGCTGTCATTGTGTCGAAGGGGCCGTCGGTGACGGTCACAACTTCGCCAACCTCGAAGGCGACCTTGACCTGCTGGACAGGAGCCGGTCCTGCCTTAGCCTCAACAGCAACTTCTTCCAGGAAGTTTGGGGTCAGCAGATTCACGACCTCGTCAACGGACAGCGGTACCGGGTCATGCTGGTCGCCCACGAATCCAGTAATGGCAGGGGTTTCCTTCACCACACGGTAGGACTCGTCATCGAATTCCATACAGACAATGACGTAGCCGGGGATACGGACACGGCGAACGCGCTTTTTCGCATTCCCACGGTATTCCATGACGTATTCATCCGGAACCTCGACGCGGAAGATTTTCTCTTCCATATTCTGGGTGGAAATACGCTGTTCGAGATTGGCTTTCACCTTGCGTTCATGGCCTGAGTAGGTATGAAGCACATACCAGTCACCTGGGGAGGCGTAGATTTCGCGGCGCAGTTTCGCAATCGCGTCCTCTTCTGCGGCAGAGGTTTCGGCGGGTTCCTCGGTGGCCTCAGTTGGGGCGGGATCCGCGTCGTCATTATCGACGAGGGCGGGGTCGCCCTCTTCTTCAGGGAGGGCCTCGGCCGCCTGGAAGTCCAACTCTCCAGCGGAGCCGGAGGCAGCGGAGGAATCGACGTCCTCCTCCTCATCAAAGTCTGGCTCGAAGTCGGCGGGATCTAAGAAATCGGCCCCGTCCTGGTCATACGTATCCTGCGGAAGCGACGATTCTGCGGGCAATGGTGAATCTGGACCTGGGGCGTCCGAGAAAATGTCGTCACTCATGGGAACCTCCTGAGGCGCGGGTAGTGGCGGCAGCGGCGGCCGAAGAAGAAACCCGCCTGCAGTTTCTGCTGGCGGGTTCTATCGGCTTAGCCGAAGACTATTGCGGCTAGTCTAGCGAAGAGGAAGTCAAGAAGTCCGGTGTAGGCCATGATGACCACCACAAAAAAGGTCACGACAAGGAAATATGTCCATGTTTCTTTAGGTGTGGGGTAATGAACCTTTTTCATCTCAGAAATCACTTCTGAGACAAAACGGATAATCCTGGCGAAGAAACCGAGTTTTTCTTCCTCGTGATGCGCAGCTTGCGCACGTGAGCGAGTAGCGTCGGATTTAGTGCGGTCCTTGTGGACGGCCTCGCCAGCACTCTTTGCTGAGTCGCTCATCAAGGGCCTTTCGCTCGGAATAAAACTGCCTAATGGGATGGCCATTATGGCAGGGCAGGCGGGACTCGAACCCACAACCGCCGGTTTTGGAGACCGGTGCGCTACCAATTGCGCCACTGCCCTACTGCTGGTGCCAGCCTTCACTTATCTGCGCTGGTCGAACCGGATGGTTCACCTGGCGGTGAGAAGTGAGGGATGAAACCCGCTCGCATGAGTTTAGAGATTGTCTGAGCGCCTGTCTACTTCCACAGGCCCAGGGTGATTAACGCCTCTCGTTTTGATCCCCTACCCCACCCTTCCCTCATTTTGGCACCTCGACCTGGCTCATATCTCGCACCCCGGCCTCGTTGAGGGAAATTTTGCGACGCACCAGCAGCAATTACCTGGTTACTGTATTTTTTGAGTTACTCTCAAATGACCAGAGGTCCGTATTTCCGGCACCACGCCGCGCATTCGCGGCAAAATACGCGACCTTGTAGGGAGATAAAGGAGGCATAATGGCCGAGAAAGTGATGGTCGTCTATGGGACGCGACCAGAAGCAATTAAATGCGCACCCGTTATTGACGCATTACGCGCACACCGAGAGCTAGAACCCTGCTGCGTCATTACCGGACAACATACGGAAATGCTCGATCAGGTCAATAGCCTTTTTGGGATCACTCCTGACGCGAATCTCCAGGTTTTCGAGGGTGGACAAGGCCTTAATCGCCTGGCGGGGAAAATTCTTGACCGCCTCGATCCTATCCTTGGCGAATTCAACCCTTCTGCCATTCTTGTTCAAGGCGATACAACCACCGTAACCGCAGCCGCTTTAGCGTCTTTTCACCAACAAATCCCCGTCATTCACTTGGAAGCGGGGCTGCGTTCAGGCGATTTGCGCTCCCCCTTTCCAGAGGAAGGAAATCGGCGGATTGTTTCTCAGATTACCGATCTCCATTTAGCACCAACGGCAAGTTCTCGCGATAATCTTCTGCGAGAAGGGGTGGCAGTTGAGAAAATTGCCGTTACTGGAAACACGGTGATTGACGCCTTAAATGTGGCAACTGCTCTGCCCGCCACATTTGAGGATCCTATTTTGGCAGACGCCATTTCTGCGCGGCGAAAGATTCTTTTAGTGACTGCCCATCGCCGCGAAAATTGGGGCCAACCAATGGAAAATATTGGGCAGGCATTGCGGGAAATCGCGCTAGAGAATCCCGAACTTCTTATTGCTTACCCTATGCATGGAAATCCAAAAATCCGCGAAGTTATTCTGCCCTGGATTTCCGATTTACCAAATGTCCACTTTGTCGAGTTTCTTGATTATCTGCGTTTTTCGCACTTATTGGCGGCGTCTCACCTAGTCCTGACCGATTCTGGAGGGGTTCAAGAAGAAGCTCCATCGTTAGGTAAACCCGTATTGGTCTTACGCGAAAATACGGAAAGGCCTGAAGCGGTGAGCGCAGGGACCGTGAAGTTAATCGGCACCGAGACGGGCCGCATTATTTCCGAGGTCAACACGCTATTAACGGAGACATCCGCCTACCAGGCAATGGCGGCGGCCGTTAACCCCTATGGAGATGGGCAGGCGGCCAAACGCTGTGTCGGAGCAATTGCGGATCTTCTAGGAGTTGGCGAGCGCCTACCGGATTTCGCTTCCTAACTATCAGCGAGGGCGGGGCATATGCCCTAAGCGGTGACACCGTACTAGAGCGCGACCCCCGTATAGAGCTACAGGGCCAGGTGGCGAAATCGCCACCTGGCCCTGGCTTGTCATTAATAATCTGACTGACCTTGGTCAACGTCGAGAGGAACAACAGGATCATCCCCACCACCGGGAGCATCTTCCTGATCCCCACTACCGTCTGGATCAGGCGTGGGCACTGGTGGAGCCGGAGGATCAGCGGGCGGTTGTGGAAGTGGATCAGGCGCAACTTCCGCAGGCGGAGCAGGGATTGGCACCTCCACTGAGAAGTTTTCTGTGGAACTGCTACTGGAAGAGTGGCTACTCCAACTCGACTCCGAAGAATGCGAGGAACTATGAGTTGATGTGCTGCTACTCGAGGCAGCAGGGCTCTGGCCTGGCCTTTGAGGTGCCGCGGGCGCGCTGGGGGTGGCGGCAGTTTCGGAGGCTTTTGGCGCTTCAGAAGACCTGGGCGGCACAGGGAAAGGAACGCCTGCTCGTGGAGAGTCAGCCCCGCCCTCGAAAATGCCACCCGGTCCCTGAATAGGCATTTCATCGGCGTCTGCGGGAGAAATTTCCTTCTCAGCACCGGTAAAACGATCAGGACTGCCAACTGCGCGCGGCACAACAGCGTGCCCAGATTGTGCGCTTTGAGCTCCCGGTGCGGGAGTGTCACCGTGCAGAATGCCAAAAGAGTTGGTCACAAAAATGACCGCAGCGGCACCAAGCCCAAGGACTGCGACCCCTTCAATAGCCAGCGGGCTACCGAATTTGCGGACGCGTCCCATCCATGTGGGACGTTCTTCCGGTGTTTTTCGTTCCAGACCCCAGCGTCCAGCGGTGTGAGGAGAAGGTGACACCTGATGCCCGCGTGATGCAGGGTCTTCGGCGCTCATTCGGGGTGCCTTTCGCTTGGCAGAGCTAGTGCTGTAAGAGTAACGGTTGTCCATGCAGCATGCAATGAATACCAAGAGACCGAAAAGGCAGCGTCATAAGGAACGAGGGCGGGGCCACAGTGAATAGTAGCGGATGCCATAATTTTACAGCGATTCAGGCTGGCCTTTTCTGGAGTTATTGATTGCTGACCTGCATAAGGTGGAAAGTCAGAGACACTAGGTCTCCTCTTCCCCAAAATACCAAGTCTGAGTAAAGTCCCTACACCCCGTGAAGATAAGTGAGCGAAACTGAGTTATGTCAGCGATATCGGGCGTCCCCGCGCCTACATAACTCAGTATCGGTGACATAACTTCTCGCGGTCATCCTTCTGTATTTCAGGAATCGATCTCACTATTCGCGGTGCTGGTTGGCCTCTGTTGACCGATGAGGTCAAAGCGAAGTGCGAGCCATAAGGCAAAAAGTACTGCGCAGGCTGCAGAGGAGATTTCACCTAAAGGAAAGCGCAGTTGCGCAAAGAAAAACTCAATTCCAGTGGGGCCGAAGATAGCGGCCTCTTGGAGGGATGATGCCTGCAATGAGCCCGGTGGAAATTTCAGCACTATTCCAAGAAGGAGGAGGGCACAGCACAGAACCAGAAAAGGAACTTTTATTCCTTTAGACGATGCGAATCTTGGGGTAGGACAATCGACTCCCCATATTTTCAGCGCAGCCAGGGCAAGGAAAACCCCACCTGCAATCACGAAAAGTTGCCGAAGTTCAGCGTAGACCGCGGTCACGTAGTACTGAAGATCGCCCACTGACAACACTGGCAGCATAAGGTTGACAGCAAAAGTCAGCAGCACTACCTGGGCATACATCGCTGCAGCTAAAAGAAGAGGACGCACTAATGCCCGGGGCGAAGTCCCATTCATGGCCGCTCACCACCATGGGGATAACACACAATTGTCTGGATCAACATAGGGCCTCCTTGCCAGTAGATCCTGGGAATTTTACCTCTCACTCATTCAAGTTCAATAGGTTAATCCACAACCTCGGTCCCACTATCGCGTTTTTCAGCTAGTGCCCCGGCCTCGTCAATGGATGTACATTGGCCGCGCCCAGCATCTGGCACCCCTTCCCCCGGCAACCCCACACATGGGACGATGGTCTCGTGACGACACCAACTCGCTCCCGTGTATCTGCCCGTTTCGCGGCCATTACCCCTTCCGCTACCCTCGCTGTCGATGCGAAGGCCAAGGCGTTGAAGGCTGAAGGCCGCCCTGTTATTGGTTTTGGTGCTGGCGAGCCCGACTTCGCCACTCCCAGCCCGATCGTCGAAGCCGCTATTGCTGCTGCTTCTGAAGCACCCATGCACCGCTACACTCCAGCGTCGGGCCTTCCTGCCCTGCGCGAGGCCATTGCGGCAAAAACTCTGCGCGACTCCGGTTATGAGGTTTCCCCCGCAGATATTTTGGTGACTAATGGTGGCAAGCAGGCTGTTTTCCAAGCTTTTGCTGCCATCCTCGATCCCGGTGATGAGGCCATCCTGCCCACCCCCTATTGGACCACCTACCCCGAGGTCATTAAGCTCGCTGGCGCCACCCCTGTTGAGGTTTTTGCTGGCGCTGACCAGGACTACAAAGTCACTGTTGAGCAGCTTGAAGCCGCCCGCACCCCGCGTACCAAGGTCCTGCTGCACTGCTCGCCGTCAAACCCGACTGGCGCGGTGTACACCCCGGAGGAAACCCTGGCCATTGGCCAGTGGGCCCTGGAACACGGCATTTGGGTGATTACCGACGAAATCTACGAGCACCTTCTTTACGAAGATGCCGCCCCCGCCCACATTGTTAAACTTCTCCCAGAGCTTGCGGATCAGACCCTGGTCCTCAATGGAGTGGCGAAGACTTTCGCAATGACCGGCTGGCGAGTGGGCTGGATGATTGGCCCCAGCGATGTTATTAAAGCGGCCACCTCCTTCCAATCTCACCTAACCTCGAATGTGTCCAATGTGGCGCAGCGTGCGGCTTTGGCAGCGGTATCAGGTCCGCTGGACGCGGTCTACGAAATGCGTGAAGCTTTTGACCGTCGCCGTCGAACAATGGTGGAGATGCTCTCAGCCATTGAGGGCCTATCTGTTCCCACGCCGAAGGGTGCGTTCTACGCCTACCCCAGCGTTGAGGGCATTCTCGGCAAGGAAATCCGCGGCAAGGTGCCCACCACCTCCGCTGAGCTCGCCGATCTCATTCTTGACGAGGTCGAGGTCGCAGTTGTTCCCGGCGAGGCCTTTGGACCCTCTGGCTTCCTGCGCCTGTCCTACGCCCTCTCTGATGAAGACCTCGCCGAAGGCGTTGGCCGACTTCAGGAGCTACTTGGAGAAGCGCGCTGACCCTTTAACTTCGCCTGTGACTATTGCCCGGGTTTTCCTTCCTTTGGAGGGAAAACCCGGGCACTGTGCGTTTAACCCAGCGTTGGTCTGTCACAACTGTGGCGCTCGCTCGGAGAAGTCGGGGTGTCGGTATTGCCAGTAAGGGGTGTTAGCCACGCGAGTAAGCACCACCGGGTCGCGAGCACTTAAAGGCCGGGAGCGGTTGAACTTCGAGGCAAGCAAACACAACGTTAGGGACAAAACCCCCTAGTTATACCTATAGGATTTAGTCCCTAAATATCTGGCTTTGTCCCTAAGTATATAGGTTGGTACTTAAGTGTATAGGTTTCTCCCTCAGAGTGTGCGTGCCCTTTTGGTCAGCACCCCTGCTCAGATGGGCCCCGGCCTCGTCAATTGGTCCGCACCGCGGCCTCGCCGATAACGCCCCACGGCCGCCACACGTGAGACCCTGGCTGCTACCGCACCCGCGAACCTGACACAATAGAGGAATGGAGATCCACTCGCGTCTGGCTTCCACCACCTCACCACGCGGCACAGTTCTGGTTACTCACGGTTACGGCGAGCATTCCGGACACTACGCACCCCTTTTCGAGGCACTTCACGCTGCTGATTTCGATGTGATCTATGGGGATCTTCCTGGCCATGGGACTGCCCCCGGGCCGCGCGGCATCGTGGATGTGGGAGCGCTTATCAGCCTGCATATCCGCACTCGCCGCCTGGCGTTAACCCGCGCCCGCACTGCGGATCTTTTCTGCCTTGGCCATTCAATGGGCGGATTAATCACTGCAGCGTCGGCTCTGATTGACCCGCACAATCTCAAGGGCATTATTCTCTGTGCTCCCGCTTTGCAGCCTCTACCTCAAGTGGATCCCGAGGTGGCGCGGCGTCTCGTTGCAGTTGGACGTTTTATCCCGTGGGCGCCAGCAGCGTTTTTATCGCCGTCTTTGGTCTCCTGCGATCCGGCAGTGGTGCAGAAAATCCTCGATGACCCGCTATTTATTACTGATCGCCCAGTGAGTGTGCTGACAGGCGGCACCATGACTGTGCAGGCGGCGGAAACTCGCAAGCGCGCTGGCACATTGGCAGTGCCCGCGGTGATTTTCCATGGAACGCACGACAAGTTGGCCGATCTTTCTGCCTCCCGCCAATTTGTTGCCTCCGCGGTGGCGGCCCGCCCGCAGGCAGATGTCACCTTGAATGTGGTTGATGGTGGCTGGCATCAGCTTCTCGATGAGCGGCCCGAAATTATCGGCCAGATGATCCAGTGGTTGGACGCGCGTTCATGACCGATGCGCGCCCCGGCCTCGTTGATTACCGGCGAACATCGCCGGAAATTGCCCAACCTGACTTAACGATGCCCGTGGCCACGCCACCTGGCCGCCGGGACCTCCAGGCTCTGCCGAAAACCCACCTTCATCTGCATTTCACTGGGGCAATGCGGCCGCGCACCTTGGTGGCCCTAGCCGCCGAACAAGGGGTGCGCCTTCCGCCGCACCTGACCGACCTGGATCCCCTGCGTGTCCCCGCGGACTCACGCGGGTGGTTCCGTTTTCAACGCGCCTATGATTCGGCGCGTGCCCTGGTGCGCAGCGAGTCAGCAATGCGCCGAATTGTGCGTGAAGCCGCTGAAGATGAGGCTATTGAGGGCTCGGTCCGCCTGGAAATGCAAGTCGATCCGACATCCTATGCGCCGTGGGTCGGGGGGATTACGCCCGCATTAGAGATTGTTTTAGACGAGGCGCGGGCGGCTTCGGCGGATACTGGCGTGGAGGTCGCGATTATTGTGGCCGCCTCGCGGGTGCGCCATCCTTTAGATGCGCGGACCTTGGCTCGGCTGGCTGCGCAATACGCTGGCAATGGGCCCGGGGCGGTCGTGGGCTTTGGGCTATCGAATGATGAGCGCGTTGGCGAGACCTCCTCTTTTAGTGGCGCTTTCCGGATTGCTCGCGAGGCGGGATTGGCGTCGCTGCCGCATGGCGGGGAACTCCTTGGGCCGGCGTCAGTGCGGGAAGTCGTGGCGGCACTGGCTCCGCGGCGGCTGGGCCATGGGGTGCGCACCACGGAGGATCGGGATTTGCTGCGGCGGCTCATTGATGAGGGCGTGGCCTTTGAGGTCTGCCCAACGTCAAATGTGCACCTCGGGGTGTATCAGGATTTGACGGCAGTGCCTCTGCCGGAACTGGTGAATGCGGGCGCGACCATCGCACTTGGAGCCGATGATCCTTTGCTTTTCCATTCGCGCCTTCTCGCCCAGTATGTGGCTGCCCGCGACGTTCACGGTTTTAGTGATGAACAGTTAGCCGGGCTGGCACATTCCAGTGTGGAAGCGAGCCTGGCCGCTGAGGAATCCAAAGTGGCGTGGCATACGCGCATTGACCAGTGGTTGGCGGCAGAACTACCAGGTAATCCCTAAAGCGACCGGTTCGGGTACTAAGGTCACGCCGAATGCGCGCTGCACGCCGTCGCGGATGGCGCGGGCGAGGGTTTCAATATCAGCTGCGCTGGCTCCACCTCGATTTGTCAACGCCAGGACATGTTTGGTGGACAGGGATGCGCGCGGCTGGCTGGGGTTGCCCTGCTGAGCGGGAACTGCCCAGCCTTTAGGGAAACCTGCGTGATCGATGAGCCAGGCCGCAGAGGTTTTTACCATTCCCTCCCCTGCTGGGAAACGTGGAGCATCCTCGGGGAGCGTGGCTGCCTGCTGGGGGGAAATAATCGGATTGGTAAAGAACGAGCCTGCTGACCAGGTGTCGTGGTCGGCCTCGTCAAGGACCATGCCTTTGGATGTGCGCAGCTCAAGGACGGTGCTGCGGGCGGTTTCAGCGGAAATACGCTCCCCGACGTCAACGCCGAGGCGGCGGGCGACCTCCGCGTATCGAACGGGTGCGCTGAGTGGGCTACGTTCAAGACGGAAGGTGACGCTAAGGACTACCCAGCGGCCGGTCGGGCCCCAATGGCGGCCGCCACTGCCGTTAACTACCGAGTCTTTCAGAATTGAATGCCGGTAGGAAAAATCCAGGTCAGCGGCAGTGAACTCGACGTCGCGGGCTTCGAGGCGGTCCCAGGCGCGCACGGACACCAGAGTGTGAGCAACCTCGGATCCATAGGCGCCAACATTTTGGACGGGGGCTGCGCCAACACTGCCGGGAATGCCGGAGAGGAACTCCAGGCCAGATAGGCCTTCGCGCACAGTGAATGCCACCAGGTCATCCCATACTGTGCCCGCTGTTGCGGTAAGGAGAACGCTGTCATGGCTGCCGCTGGGGGTGAGCTGTTGGTCGTCGTTAGGGGTGTATTGTTCGGCCTCGTGCACCTTGTAGGACTGGCTCCGGTCGCGCACCACCACGCCGTGAAAACCCGCATCGCTGGCAAGAAGATTTGAGCCGCCACCAAGAACTAGCAGGGGTGTGCCCGCCTGGTCGGCGTCATGGACGGCTTTGGCCAAGGCCTCGGGGCCTTCAACGTCAATAAGAGAGGCGATGGGTCCGCCAACGCGGAAGGTCGTGAGCTCGGCCAAAGTAGTGGTCATAGGGAAAGCCTATCGGTGCCAGGGGGCGCTGAGGTTGCCCGCATGCTGTGTAGTAGACCTCGCCCGCTGGGGTGAGCAGGCGGAGTATGAAGATTAAAGCGGCGCGCCCAGCAACAGCGGGCCCGCTTCCCAAGGCAGCCACAAACGCTGACCCCTTCAGGGCTACCGGCCCCGCCCTCGTCAATGAGAAATAGGAACGCCCACACCGTCGAAACCCTCGCCGACAAACACAACACCCCCAAGCCTCAATGGCCGGGGGTGTGCAAGAGCGAGAACTGCTCGGTCGCGAAAGACCTACCTGATGATCAGCGGGTCTCGCGGTGAGCCGTGGAACGACGGCAACGCGGGCAGTACTTAGCGAGCTCCAAGCGATCCGGGGTGTTACGACGGTTCTTCTTGGTAATGTAATTACGTTCTTTACACTCGCCGCACGCCAAGGTGATCTTGGGGCGCACGTCCTGAGACTTGCTCGCCATGGTGACTCCTCGATTGATGGATCGCGGTGGTCGCGACTGCCGGATTCGGTAGCGGGGGCGGGGCTCGAACCCGCGACCTCACGATTATGAGTCGTGCGCTCTGACCAGCTGAGCTACCCCGCCAAAGCGGATGCGGCCATCTGGCCACAACCAGAGCCCCGAAAGGGAATCGAACCCTTGACCTTCTCCTTACCATGGAGATGCTCTGCCGACTGAGCTATCGGGGCAACAGCGAGAAGCCTAACCTAGTGCGATTTGCTGATGCAATCCGCAGCTCTGAGAAGGTTCTCACAGCGTCTCAGTTGCCTGAGACAGTGGCGGGAGAGGGATTCGAACCCCCGAAGCATTCCGCGGCTGATTTACAGTCAGCTCCCTTTGGCCACTCGGGAATCCCGCCATGCGCCGCTTAAGCGGTGCCGTGGAAGAATAGCAGAGTCAGATCCCCTGGCGCCAATCCGGCCAGCGGGAAGAGTCCGACGTCACGGCACGCCGCCTTACATGTGCCGTCTGAGCTGCAGAAAGGGACGTATATGGCTGATTCATCTTTCGATATCGTGTCCAAACTCGACCGCCAAGAAGTGGATAACGCTGTCAATCAGACTGCTAAGGAGGTGTCGCAGCGCTATGACTTCCGCGGGGTTGATGCCGCGATTCGCCTGGTGGGAGATGCTATTGAGATGGAAGCAAACTCGCCCGAGCGGATTATGGCGATTGTGGATGTCTTGCAGTCAAAGCTCTTCCGGCGTGGGGTTTCCCTCAAAGCGCTGGATCTGAAAGATCGCGAACCAAAGGCATCCGGCAAGATCTACAAGCTGGTGGCGCCGCTGCGTGAAGGCATTGAACAGGACAATGCCAAGAAGATCACGAAATTGATTCGCGATCAGGGGCCAAAGGGTGTGAAAGCTCAGATCCAGGGTGATGAGATCCGCGTGTCTTCCAAGTCGCGTGACGATCTGCAAGCAGTGATTGCGCTGCTCAAGGGCCCCGAAGGGGAAAAGTTGGACGTTGCGCTGCAATTCGTGAACTACCGCTGAGGCGGGGTTGCGCATTATCGACGAGGGCGGGGCCCGGTTTCTTTACTGACTCCTGGGCTCCGCCTTTGGCGTTTTGACTTTGTGCCTTGCGAGGGCGGGTCGCTTTTTGGGCGCGCCGCACCGGCAGAACCCGCGCGTTTACGCAGGTCACCATTTCCAAGCCAGCGCCCCGCCTTGACAACCCGCCACCACAACGAAGTTTGCGCGCACAAAACACATCTTCGCAGCTATTTGTCATCTCAGAAGCCCCGGCGCCCTCAGGATTCTGCCTCTAGTACCCGGCCATTGCCTCCAGCCGAGCAATACGCTGATCCATTGGCGGGTGCGTCGAAAAAAGATTCCGCAAGCCGGCCCCTCTAAAAGGATTCGCAATCATCATTGCCGCCACATTTTGATGCGCTGGAGTGGGGTCCAAAGGCACCCGATCAGTCATCCCTTCCAATTTGCGTAATGCCGATGCTAAAGCCAATGGGTCTTGTGTTAATTCGGCCCCGTCCTCGTCAGCATCAAATTCCCTGGTTCGCGAAATGGAAAATTGGATGAGCATGGCCGCGAATGGCGCTAAGAAAGCTGCGGCGAGCATTCCGATAAAGGCGAGTGGATTCGCGTTTTCATCTCGGCGGCCGCCCCCGAAAAATAGCGCTGCCTGCGCGACGGTAGCGATTATTCCCGCCATTGCTGCCGCCACGGAGGAGGTCAAAATGTCGCGATTATAAACGTGCATTAATTCATGCCCAAGGACTCCGCGTAATTCCCTTTCACCGAGCAACGCAAGGATCCCTTCCGTACAGCAAACGGCGGCATTCTTAGGGTTACGCCCGGTGGCGAACGCATTTGGGGTCATCGTTGGAGCAATCCAGACAGTGGGAACTGGTTTACCTGCACGCTCAGCAAGCTCTTCAACAATGGCATGCAATTGCGGATATTGTGCCCGATCTGCTGGATAGGCATTCATGGAACGAAGTGCGACTTTATCGGAATTCCAATAGGACCAGGCAGTAGAAAGCAGACCGATTCCAGCAAAAAGCCACAGCCAAATAGATTGCCGAGTACCTGCGGCAATACCTGCTCCAATAAGCAGGAGGAGTACCCACATGCTGCCAAGCAGCAGAAAGGTTTTCACCCCGTTGAAATGGCGGTCGCGCATTGCTCTTGTGCCTTCCTCACTTTTCCTAAGACAACACTATGGGACGGGGCACCCAAATGTCCCTCGGAATCAAAGAAAACAGACAACTCCCAGGGGTTCCACAGATAAGGAGTGCCCTAGGTTACGAAGATATGAAATGGATTTACGAGGCCGGGGCGCGCTTTTCGGCGCGCCTACCTGACGGAAGGCTGATATAGGCGCAGGTGAATGGCGATAACCCGGGCGCCGCGCAAGCGCGGCGCCCGGGGAGGCCTGAAAAGACTAAGACGTAGTGACTCCCTCTGAGCAAAGTCGGAAGCTGTTTCAGGCGCACCCAAGTGAGACAAGAGAGTGGATATATTCAGCGCCGTAGACCTATGCGGCGCGCACTGCCAACATATGTAGGCGTTGGGAAGATATGTAGGTGTTGGGAAGGCCCCCGGCGCTGACATATCTTCCCAACGCCTACACAAGATGTTCAGGAGCCACGATCACCTAGCGCGCGTTACATCTCGCCGCACCCCGACCTCGTCAATCGCGCCCGGCCTCGTCAATGACACGCAGGCACGCATCCGCCCGCCAACCCAGACTCGAAACGCCACTCCCCCATAAGCAAAAGGCGGGCCCAGCCGCACTACGCGACCAGGCCCGCCTCAACACAGAAAACCGGAGTAAAGCTCAGGCTTTCGGTCCAGTGTAATCGTCGAAACGCTCCGGAGCTGTTGGCACGCCCATCTCCCCCATTTCACCAATGAGGTCCGTGTGGGCGGCATCGACATGTTTCCCTTCGGAAATGTCAGTCATTGCTCGGCGCGACACGACTTTAATGCGCTCGCGCCCGCCGCGATCTCCGGGCACCTCGCCGTATGCCTCACCCAGAGCCTGCTCATAGGCATCAAGCAGCTCCCAGCCTTGCCACGTCGTGTACTCAATGCCACGTTCCTTGAGCAACGCCACCATAGCGTCGTGGCCCACCTCGGCACTGCGCGCCTTGAGGCGCCCCTCATTGGCATCTTCCACCAGGTGAGCAATAGTTTGCTGCGCATCAGACTTGGTGGAGCCAATCAGGCCCACGGGCCCGCGCTTAATCCAGCCCGTGGCATACAGACCCGGCAGAGTCTCGTCGGCGCCTGCCTCGGTCACAACGCGGCCCTCAGTATTAGGCACAACGCCGCGCGCCGAGTCGAAAGGCACACCCGGAATGGGGCTGGAGAAGTAACCCACGGCGCGGTAAACAGCCTGCACTGGCCACGTCGTCATGAGACCAGTGCCACGAACAGATCCATCGCCAGTCAGCTCTGTGCGTTCGGTGCGTACCGCTCGCACGTGGCCATGGTCGTCGGCGACCACCTCGACGGGCGATTGGAAAAGGTGGATATGGATGCGGCGGCTGGCCGTGCGCTCTGATTCGTCAATCATCGCGTAATTGGTGAGCGTTTTCACGACTTGACGCTGCTGGTTGGAGGCACGTAATGCCGCTTCCGACCCTTCGTCATAATCGAAGTCTTCCTCGGAGACAATAATGTCAACGTCAGGCACATGCCCTAGTTCACGCAATTCCAGAGGGGTGAATTTCACCTGAGCTGGGCCGCGCCGACCAAAAACGTGAACGTCCGTCACCGGGTTATTTGCCAGCGCTTCGGCGACATTTTCTGGAACTTCGGTGACGAGCATATCTTCGGAATGCTTTGCGAGGACGCGCGCAATATCGAGAGCCACATTTCCTACGCCAAAAACGGCGATTTCTTTGGCTTCTAATGGCCAGGTCCGGGGGTAGTCCGGGTGTCCGTCATACCAGGACACAAAGTCAGCGGCGCCATAGGATTCGGGCAGGTCAATGCCGGGAATATCAAGGGTGGCATCGCGGTCTGCGCCGGTGGCAATAATAATGGCGTCATAATGATCGCGCAGATCGTCAATAGTAATATCGCGGCCGATTTCGACATTGCCGAGCAAATTAATATCGCCGCGCTGAAGAATCTTATAGAGGGCAACAATAATCTGTTTAATACGGGGGTGATCGGGAGCAACACCGTAGCGAACAAGCCCATAAGGAGCGGGGAGCCGCTCGAATAAATCCATGCTGACATCCAGCCCAGATTTGGACAGAATATCTGAGGCATAAATGCCGGCCGGTCCCGCGCCAATAACGGCGACATTCAGTGTTGTCACGCGAATCCTCCATGTAGTTTGTGGGTGTGCCGCCTTTATGGGTGCGCCAGCGGCGCCCTTCCAGCTCAGGACATCCTAATCTGCCGGGGAGAAAGTTGGTGGTGAAGGGGACCACGTCAGGGCGTCAGAATCATGGACGAGGGCGGGACGCGAACCCTCAGGCGCCGCCGGGCACCGAGGACAAAGCGACCTGCGCCAGGCCCGGAGGATAAACCGCTGCCACGACGAGTTTCGGGCGCGGGACCCTCATCCTGACGGCGGGTTATCCAACGACAGACCCCAACATGAAAAGCCAACCTGCAAAAACAGCCCCGCCTGCACCAGGCCCTGAGGACAAACCGCCGCCAGGACGAGTTTTCACACGGCAATTGCCGTTGTGAGCGCGGTTTATCAATTGGGGTTGCGGGTCTGGAATTGCCGACCTGCACAAATAGGCAAGCACCTGGGCCCCAGACGCCTATCCCCACTGCCCCAAGCAGACAAACCGCCGCCAAGACGTGAATTCACACAGCAATTGCCATCGTGGCGGCGCTTTATCAATTGGAACTGCAGGCCCACAATTGCCGACCTGCACAAATAGGCACGCACCTGGGCCCCAGATGCCTATCCCCACTGCCCCAAGCAGACAAACCGCCACCAGGACGTGAATTCACACAGCAATTGTCATCGTGGCGGCGGTTTGTGTGAGACAACGGGGACCTATGCCGCCTGATCCTTAAGAGGAGATACACCAAATGGGCTAAAGGCGACATTTTGGGCGAAAAACAGCCAAATTTGTCGCATTCAGCCCGTTTCGTGTCATGCCAGACCGCCAGCTACACCAATCTTGCGCCCGCTATGCCGCGAGCGCCGCCCAATCGGCCAGACCGCCGCAGGTCTGGCAGCCAGGGCAGGTCAATCCACCCGAGCGCATCCCCCATGTCAGCGCGCCAGCCACCCGGGCACCCCCGTCAGGAAGCAGAGCGCGGTTTTATTTCAGCAACCCCGGCCTCGTCACTAATAATGCGACCACCTTCGAGCCTGATCCACCTATTGGTGACTTCACGTGCACTCTCGTCATGACTGGCCAGCAATACGAGCGCCCCGTCAGCTGCGCACTCAGCCGCCGCCCGGTGAATAATCTCCCGAGAGGCCGCATCAGCCGCCGCGGTCGGCTCATCCAATAACACCACTGGCGCCTTGCGCACCAGAGCCTGCGCGACCAAGGCCCGCTGGCGCTGACCACCGGAAACAGCTGACAACTGGCGTTCGGCCAAATCTTCCAGCCCAAGCAGCTCAATCGCCTGATCAATCGCCGCCCGATCTGCCGCCCCTGGCCGCCGCAGTAAACCGAGTTTTGGCCAGCGCCCCATTGCTACCGCATCGCGCACCCGCAGAGGCAGACGCTCAGGCAGCGGAGGCAATTGCGGCACATAGGCAATCGCCGCCCCACCAACCGCCTCAATAGCGCCCTGATAAGGCAAAATGCCGGCAATAGCCTGTAGTAATGTGGACTTACCGGACCCATTCTCACCGCAGATCAGCACGCATTCACCGGGCGCAAACTCGACGCTCAGCTCTTGCAGGGCGTGGACGTGCCCGCGGTGGACGTCAAGTCCAGACAGGCGCAATACAGTTGATTCACCAGCAGTTGTCTCATTCACGAGGGCGGGGCGGACATCAGATACGGGGCTGGCGTCAGCTCCGGTCCGCTCGCCATCAACCACACTCGATGTCTGGGCAGCATCAGGTGCGACACTTGGTGTGCCAGTGCCACTATCAGAGCGAAATGCGGAACTCATGGAAGTAGAGGGCATAACCACACTCTACTAGACATCGACATCCATTCTCATTAAGCTTCCCGCGTGCACCTCATCACCGAACCTTTGGAAGCCGGGTTCTTCCTCAACGCCCTTTTTGGCGGAATTCTTGTTGCCCTTATTTGTGCCCTGGTCGGCACGTGGGTGGTGGTGCGCTCTATGGCTTTTCTTGGTGAAGCAGTCTCCCACGGGATGCTCCCTGGCGTGGCAATTGCCACTCTCAGTGGCGCTCCTCCCCTTGTTGGCGCAGGAATTTCTGCGCTCATTATGTCTGTGGGGATTGCGTGGACATCCCGGCGAGCACGGCTTGCTCAAGACACCACTATTGGCGTCTTTTTTGTCATTATGCTCTCACTTGGCGTCATTATTGTGTCGAAGTCACGCAGTTTTGCCACTGATCTTACTGCCATACTTTTCGGCGATATTCTGGCGATTTCCACACCGGAAATCCTTACTTTAGCTGTCGCTCTGGGTATTGTCGCCGTCGTTGTTCTTTTGGCGCATCGGCCTCTGATGGCTCTGTCTTTAGACCCCGCTTTAGCCACCTCACTGCGAATGCGTCCCCATATTGCTGAAGGCGTTCTCACAGTCCTCATCACTATTGCAGTGGTGGCCTCCTATCGAGCAGTGGGGTCGCTGCTTGTCGTGGCCATGTTGGTGGCGCCCGCCGCAACCGCCACCCTTTTTGCGCGCACTATCCCCGGAGCGATGGCTATTTCTGCAGGTATCGGCATTGTCAGCGTCACTATTGGGCTGTACATCAGCTGGCATGCGGCCACAGCAGCAGGCGCCTCAATTGCCACTGTTGCTGGCGTGATTTTCCTCCTGGCCACAGCCATTGCCCCTTTACTTCACCGTCTGTCCTCTTCACACAGTAGAACCGGAGGTGCCCGTTGAACCCGAATCCTCGCCTACCCCACCTGCCCACCACATTGTCGGCGGGCCATCCGCACCGTTCTTACCGGCGCCTTTGCGCTCTAGCCGCGGCTATTGCGCTGGCCACGGCAGGATGTGCGCAGGCAGGCGGGGCCCAGTCAGGGGCCGGCCCAGCTTCGGGAGCAAACCCATCACAATCCGGCGTAGCCACCCAGTCGGGCGGCCCGCAATCTGCCGCACAATCGGGCGCTTCCGCTACCGCAGATGGCCACGGCCATATTGAGGGCGCGCAAGAGGTCGAAGAAGCACCAGTTGCCCTGGTCACCCTGGATAAAAATGGCGCCCTCGCCCTCGTCGATTTAGTGTCCCTTGAGGCCACACCGCTGGCCACCGCGGGCGGAGCCACAACCCTACGCACCGATGACCGCTTTATTGCCGCTACCGATGCCGAAGGGACGACAACCCTGGTGGATTCGGGCCGCTGGACCTGGGATCACGGCGACCACCAGCACTATTATCTAGCTCCCTCACGCACGATTGGGACCCTTCCGATTAAGGGTGTCCCCACCTTGGCGTCATCTACGACGCGCACTGTTGTGGCCGCAGATAAAACAGCCCTTGTCCTTGACCGGGAGAAACTCGGCGAAGGGACCCTCGCAGAAGTCTCACGTATTGACATTGATGCGGGCGCGTGGGCTGGGCCGATTGCTGGCCATATTGCCACCGTGAAAAACGGTAAAGCCCTCCTTCTCAAAGAAGACGGGACCGATTCCGGAGCGGCTCCCGTTGATTGTGCAGAAGCACGCGGCGGGGCGCTGACCCGGGCGGGCCTTGTCCTTGGCTGCCGCGGCGGGGTGGTCATTGCCGCCGAGCCAACGGATGAGAAAACCCCGCCCTCGCTCACATGGCTGCCACTGCCTGAGGGCACAGACGCCGCCTCCTCCCCTATTGCTTTCCATACACGGCCACGCCGTCCACTCCTTGTGGCAAGTAACGAGGGCGGGGCCATGTGGCTGCTGGACGTGCGCAAGAAGGAATGGACCTCCCTGCCTAACCCTGCGGGCATCCCCCATGCCACTACGGTGGATGACCGCCACGACACCACTATTGGCGTAGCCGGTGACGGCAGCGTCCACGTGTGGTCAGATGCCCAAGAAAAAACCACCACCGAGGCGGGCCAGGCTTCGCCCACCATCCCTTCAGCTGGAGTTCCGGTCAGCACCAATCGCGCGTGGGTGGGCGCCGCTGATGGGCAGTCCATTATTGAGTTTGATCCTGCTGATGGGGCCCGGGTTGCTCGGACCATTCCAGCAAAAGACCTGGTTGATTTTGTGGAGGTTGGCCTGTGAAAACGTCATTGACTCGTCTGATTGCACTGATTTTTGGGGCCGCGCTAGTCCTTGGGGCCTGCGCGGGCGGCGGCCCACAATCCGGGGCGCAAAGCGGCGGCGCTGCGGGCGGAAACGGGGCCCCCGGCGATAAACCCTCCATTGTGGTGACAACCAATATTTTGGGCGATGTCGTTTCCACTATTGTGGGCGACGCTGCCGAGGTGAAAGTGCTCATGCCCGCTGGCGCTGACCCGCATTCTTTTGCCGTTTCCGCTCAGGACGCCCTCTCCATGCAAAATGCGGATTTGCTGGTTACTAATGGCATGAATCTTGAAGAGGGTCTGACGGCTAATCTCGATGCGGCCAAAAATGCGGGGACGCGGACTTTTATTGCCGGGGATCATATTGAGGTTCTCCAATATTCCGGTGAGGCCATTGGCGATGATCCGCATTTTTGGACTGACCCCACACAAATGACAAAAGTCGTGGATGCGCTCGAAAAAGAGTTGACCACGAATGTGCCCGGTATTGACGCGGCCACTATTTCTGCTAATGCCAAGAAATATCGCGACGAGCTCACCGCTTTGGACGCTCATATGTCCGCGAATTTCTCGACAATCCCAGAAAAAAGCCGCGCATTGGTGACTAATCACCACGTATTTGGCTATTTAGCCAAGCGCTATGACTTCAAGGTGGTCGGAGCGGTTATTCCTGGGGGTGCCACATTAGCTTCCTCTAGTGCTTCTGATTTATCAGATTTAGCTGAGGCAGTTCGCGAGGCCGGGGTTCCGGCTATTTTCACGGATTCTTCTCAGCCTGATCGCCTTGTTCAGGCCCTCGCCCAACATACCGGGGTGAAGGTCGAAGTTGTTTCCCTCTACTCCGAATCTCTGGCAGAGCCAGCTAGTGAGGCAGGTACGTACCTGGACATGATGCGCGTCAATACGCGCCTTATCACCCAGTCTCTTGGCGGTGCGCCAACCAGTTAAGTCGCACCTTTTTCTCGACATCGAAAGGACACTTATGTCTGTCTTACATTCGCATTCGTCACGCCCTTGGGCGCTGACAGCTCTGCTTTCAGCTGCGGCTTTATCGCTGGCAGCCTGTGCTGGCGGAGCAACTGGTGGCGCTGCCTCTGGCGCACAGTCTGGCCCTGCTTCCGGCGCTGGCCACAGTGATGGGGCTTCGTCCTCGTCCAATGGAGATGCCCACGCAGAAAGCGGGCACGCTGACGAACACGCCCATTCCGGTGAGCACGCGGGCGAAGCCCACGGCTCTGATCGTTTCGTCGTCACCTACGAGGGCGGGATTAAAGTTCTCGACGCGGCTACTTTAAAGCCCGTAGGCGATTTCCCCATGTCCGGTTTCTTGCGGATTAACGCTTTTGGTGACAATGAGCATGTTCTCGTTACCACCGAAAAGGGCTTCCAGGTGCTGTCTACCGGTTCCGGTGGGGGCGAAGCACAACTCACCGATCTGCTATTCCCTGCGCAAAAGGCTGGCCACGTGACTCCTCATGGCGGCACCACTGTTCTTTTTGCTGATGGCACTGGTGACATTACGTTAATCCCCACCAATGCTCTAGGTGAGAGTGCCGATAAGACGCCAACCGCGTTGCCACAGGTGACCACCATTAAGTCTGAGGCTCCCCACCACGGTGTGGCTTTGCAGCTTAAAGATGGTTCGCTGCTGCGCACCATTGGTAACCCCGATAAGCGCACAGGCGCCCTAGTGCAGGATAAGTCCGGCAAGGAAATTGCTCGTAATGAGGAATGTCCTGGCGTTCACGGTGAAGGCGCTGTCAAGGACGAGGCCATTATTGTGGGCTGTGAAAATGGCGTCTTGATCTGGAAGGACGGCAAGTTCACCAAGGTGGCCAGCCCCGATGCTGACTATGGGCGCGTGGGCAATGCCTATGTCAGCGAAAAGTCTGCTGTGGCTGTTACTGACTACAAGGATGACAAGGACGCTGAAGGCTACCTGCTGCACCGTATTGGCTTTGCTGATACTGCTGCGGGCACCTTTGATGTGGTGGACCTGCCCGAGGGTGTGGAGTACACCTGGCGTGGTATTCGCCGTGATGGCGAAGGCAATGGCTGGCTGCTGGGCACCGATGGGGCTTTGCACCGCATTGACGTTGCAGGGAAGAAACTGGGCGATTCCATTCCTGTGATTGGCAAGTGGGAAGGTCCGAAGGATTGGCAGAATCCCCACCCGGCTCTAACCATCGATGGTAATGTTGCATGGGTCACTGAACCGGCAACAAAGACTGTGCATCGCGTTGATCTGACCAGTGGTGAGATTACGAAGGCCGAGATTGGGGTTGTTCCCAATGAGGTGGCTTTTAGCGCGCACGCTCATCAGCACTGAGAAGTGACAAACGAGGGCGGGGCCTGAATTATTCAGGTCCCGCCCTTCGTTGTGATGCTCCTCCCCTATTCCTTGGCGCGGATTTCGACGCGACGGTTGGCGGCTTTGCCCTCGTCCTTATTGTTATCCGCAATAGGCGCAGTTTCTCCCTTACCGTCAGTCTGGACTTTCAAGCCACGGACTTTACCGGCCAGGTAATCACCCACAGTTTTCGCCCGACGCTTCGACAAATCCATATTGTGATTATCATCAGCAACATTATCGGTATGGCCAGTGACGGTGACTTCCGAAGGTGCTTTCTTTGACCACTCACCGGCCAGCTTGTCCAGAATTTCCTTAGCCCGAGGCGTCAACTGATCCGAATCCACCTCAAAATTCACATCCCCAGACAAAGTCGTCACCACAACATCAGGCGCAACCGACGTTTTAGCCGCATTATCCTTCTCACCAGAAACAAAAATAGAGTCAACAACAGGCGCATAAATAGGATTCTTAATCGCCTCCTTATTAGCACCCTGCGGTGCCCACCCACTTTGTGGAGGCTCGGGGGAATCAAGATGTTTCACTGGCACGTCAATAAAAGTCCCACCCACGACACTAGTAATAGTGACGGTCTTGGTTTCTTTGGGTAGGGCAGCGAAGGTGGCGTGGCGGATCTTGGTTTGTCCAGGGTCAAGTGTAGCCCCATAGGTATTCTCCTCGGAACACAGGCATTTCCCCTCAGCGGTATGGGCTACCTGATAGATCTTTGCAGTGTTTGGATCGATCAGGGTAAGGCCAGTGGGACGAAAGGCATTGGCGGCACCAGGTTTTTCATTTCTTTCCGTTCCGTCACCGAGTGGCACACCAAGGCGGTCTATATCGAGACTATATCCAATAAGCTGTCTGTCACCAGTTGTGCGGGTGTCATGGATGGTGAAGTTCACTGTCGTCAATCCATTGGCAACAGTGACATCCTGAATACGCACCTCTACAGGAACGTGATCGATCAGCCCGACATTTCCACTCTTATTATTCGGAGTAGATGAGGGCTCATCAGCAGCATGAGCTGGCACAGACAATAGGGATGTGAAAGCCAGTGAGACCGCTGCCAGAAGAAGGAATCCAGTGGCTCGAATGGTCGATGCCTGAGTAGAAATAGTCATTGTCTGTCACTTCCTATTCACTGGAACATTGTCTGCCCGACCAAAATTCGGAAATTGAATAGTTACAGAGGTCACGTCTTCGGGTAGGGCAGCATAAACGGCATAAAGTCCATGCGATTCCCCTTCAGCCACAAAAGTGTTAGACAAACCTCTACTACATAGGCACAATCCCGTGGTGTCATATACCGGAATCCAATTCTTCCCTGTTTTTGGATCGACAAGGACGACACCATTAGTCGTAAAGGAGTTGAGGGTCTTGTCATCAACGAGGTTACCTTCAGAATCAATGGGGCGCTGATAGCCTTCATCCGCAAAATCAGTGCTGATTTGCCAGTGTTTCTCACTAGGCATTATGGCGTTATCACTAGCGCCAGACTCAATAAGTGTGGCTGTAAAGTTGACAAATGTATATTTTCCTCGCACTTCCACCGAATTCACATCCACTTGAGTCTTCCTTCTCCCATTTTTGCCATCGGCCTTCAAAGTCGCCAGGGAGGAAGCAGGAGTACTTGTGAATCCCGGTGAGTTCACCCCGGTGAACCCGTCAGTGGGTTGTGAGGTATTTGCATTCTCAGAGGCGGAGGCAGGGGCATCAGATCCTGGAGCTGGAGTAGGTGCTGCTGAACTGCTTTGTCCTTCACTGGCAGGGCTCGGACCAGAACTGCCCGGAATCACCGTGCAGGCACTCAAGGCCAGTCCTGCTGCGCTGACAATTGCTGTAGACCATAAAAGGCGTGGTATCTGCATGCTCATTATTTAGCTCCTTGTCACTGGGAGGCCATGAAAAACACCATCAAATGGAAAAGCCACACTAATGTGATCGTGATTCTCTGGAAGCGCAGGAAAGTCACTAAAGAATTCCATAGTTTCACCAGGGTCAAGGGAGAAAAAATCTGTGGTGCAACTACATTGACCATCACTCGTCCTTAACGCGTCATAGACCAGATCAGGGCCAACAAGGAGTTGCATATACAGCGACTCGTTATGGATGTCGTCACCAGAAAAAACGTGATACAACTCGACTCTTTCCGAATCACTAAGATTAGTCACCCGAAAACGCACAGTGGTCTTTGAGGAACTTCCTTCTACGGATTCAATATCAATCCGGTAGGGCGCGTTTTGATAGCCCTCACGTGAGGCTAATACCTTTCCCTGTGGGCCCGATTGAGAGGCGCTTGCCACCGATTGATCACTATCAGCAGCAGGGACCTGCGAAGAAGTTGCCTCAGATTGGGTCGTTGACGATTCTGACGCACCGCTGCCCGTCCTGGTGTGCGAGACATGAAATGAACAGGCACTCATAGACAGCGCGAATACCGCAATGGCGGAAAGCGCGCCCAATTTTCGCAAGTAAGGTTGTCGCAATGTCATCGTCCCTCCTTAGAAACAGCGTTATTTCAGTGATTGAGCTGTCGTAGGTCACAGACTATAAATTCCGTGTGGCAGGACAATCGCAACCCTGTCGCAAGATGGCGACAGACTCAGCAAATGTATTCTCACCTGACACTGGACCCGTATTTTGCCAAGTAGAGAAACAGTCCCCTATTCCTTGGCGCGGATTTCGACGCGACGATTAGCCGCTTTACCTTCCTCGGATGAGTTATCGGCAATCGGAGCAGTTTCTCCCTTACCGTCGGTCTGGACTTTCAAGCCACGGACTTTCCCGGCCAGATAATCACCCACCGATTTGGCACGGCGCTTCGACAAATCCATATTGTGGTTATCATCAGCGACATTATCGGTGTGGCCAGTAACAGTGACTTCCGAAGGCGCCTTCTTTGACCATTCCGCAGCCAGCTTGTCCAGGATTTCCTTGGCCCGAGGCGTTAATTGATCCGAATCCACCTCAAAGTTCACATCCCCAGACAGAGTTGTGACTACAGCATCAGGCGTGTTCGATGTTCTGGCCGCATTATCCTTCTCATTGGAAAAGGTGATCAGGTCGGTGATAGGAGCGTGGACAGCGCTCTCAATTGCTTCCTTATTCGCCCCCTGGGGTGTCCACCCACTTTGTGGAGGCTCGGGGGAATCAAGATGCTTCACTGGCACGTCAATAAAGGTTCCACCGATAGGAACAATGACCGTGATCTTGCTGGTTTCCTTTGGGAGGGCAGCGAAACTCGCATGGAATGTCTTGGCGTATCCGGGGTAGAGCGAAGATCCAAAAGGTTCCTCGGAACACATGCATTTCATATCATCGGTATAAGCCACCTGATAGACATCTCCCTTACTTGGATCAAGCAGAAGGAGACCACTAGTGCGTTGAGGAGTAGCGATGCCAGCACCTACTCGCTTAGTGCCATCATCAGCAGGGACATCTGTACGGTATTTCCCTAAGGCCGCATTCATCCACTCTGGATTACCACTGTCACGGGTGTCCCGAACAGTAAAGTTCACCGTAGTGAGACCGTTAGCGACAGTTACATCCTGGATTCGCACCTCGACGGGCGCGCCAGCAATCACGCCATTATTTCCACTCTTATTGTCGGGAGTAGATGGGGGTTCATCCGCAGCTTGAACTGGAGATGCCATCAAGGGAGCGAAAGTCAGAGCGACAGCCATTAAAAGAGCGATTCCAGTGGCTCGAATTCTCGATGCCGGAACGGAAATAATCATTGCTCATCACTTCCTTGTTACCGGAATATTTTCTATCCGACCTGTCTTATTCGGAAAATCAATATTGATGGACGTTACACCCTCAGGGAGGGGACCATAAATGGCATAAAGCGCTTGAGATTGCCCTTCAAGAAGTCCGTCGGGATTTCTACTGCACATACACATTCCGGAGGTTTCATAAGCGGTCTTCCATTTCCTGCCTGTCTGCGGGTCAATCAGAACAAGACCATTGGCACTACCAGCATTAAGTGCTATATGCCCAAGCTGCTTTCCTTCAGGATCACGCGGGACCACGTGCCCTATTTCTGTAAACACATTTCCCAGACCCCACGTTTGCCCCGTTTCACCAGGAGGAGCTTTTTTATATATGACGGTGAAGTTAACCAAGGTCACTTCCCCGTGGACCACCACTGAATTCACATCTACCTGATATTCCCGGCCATTTTCTTCCTTCACATTCAGGGTGCCGAGCGCAGTGGCAGGTGTACTTGAGAATCCCGGTGAATCAGCCTGGGATGCGCCCCCAGATTGCGAGGTCTTCGGATTTTCAGAAGTCGGCACAGTTGCGCCAGACGCTGGGGATGAGGAAGAGGGAGATGATGTGCTTTGAGCTTCCTCATTAGGCGGGAGCGGGCCGGAGTTACCTGGGATGACCGTGCAGGCACTCAAAGCCAATCCCACGACACTGACTATTGCAGTCGAGCATAAAACACGTGGAATACCAGTAGTCATTATTTAGCTCCTTGTCACCGGAAGGCCATGAAAAGCACCGTCATGTGGAAAGGCCACGCTAATCTGCTCATAATTGTCAGGCAGTGCAGGGAAATCACTATAGAGTTCAACACTTTGGCCAGGCTCAATGTCCCCAATATCTGTCGAACAGCTACATTGACCATCAGGGGTTTTCAAGCCGTTATATATCAAGTCTGGGCCAACAAGTAGCCGTAAATCGAGCGAATCAGGATTCTTGTCCTCACCAAAAAGAAGAGCTGTCATTTCTACTTTTTCAGAGTCACTCAGATTAGTCATCCGAAAGCGGACAGTGGTCTTTGAGGAACTCCCTTCAATAGCCAGAACATCTATCCGATAGGGAGCGCCTTGGACCCCTTCACGCGACGCTAAAACATCACCCTGCGCACCCGATTGACCACCACCTGTATCCGATTGAGTCTCATCGGCAGCTGGCGCTTCGCTATTCTCATTGTCTTGCGTCGTCGTTGACGATTTTGGCGTACCAGTGCTTTCGTGGGTGTGCCAGACTCGAAATGAACAGGCACTCATAGACAAAGCGAATACCGCAATGGCGGAAAGCGCGCCCAATTTTCGCAAGTAGGGTTGCCACAATGTCATCGTCCCTCCTTAGAAACAGCGTTATTTCAGTGATTGAGCTGTCGTAGGTCACAGACTATAAATCCCGTGTGGCAGGACAATCGCAACCCTGTCGCAAGATAGCGACAAGCCGAGGCCAACATCAGGCGAGAGGCCCAAAGTTCCCCATCAATGCAACAATGCCCCGCCCTCGTTAATAAAAAGCGAATCGCTAATGGGCGCATGAATGGGATTCTTTATGGGCATCCCATTTGACGAGCTTCTGTGCTGTACCGGAATATCCGGATAAATACCCGCAATCGGAATCACGACGCTCACCGCCTTCACTTCCCTAGGAAGGGCAGCAAAAGTCGCGGATAAAACCGTGGTACGGCCAGGGTGTAATGTCAGCTCGGATGGCTCCTGTGAACATAAACATTGCCCGTCAGAGCCAGCGGCCACGTAATAGATCTTTCCCGTGGAGGAATCAATAAGGGTGACGCCACTGGGACTGCGGTCCTTAGGAAAATGTCCTTTGGGGGCAATAGTGAAAACATCTCCAATAGGAATGGGATCGCCACTTTCGCGTGGATCATGAAGGCTAAAAGTGACAGTAGTGAGGCCATTAGACACAACTACGTCCCTGACCATTACCTCAACGCGGTGATCTTTAATGAGGACTCGATGGGCGCCAAGATTCTCAGGCGGGATCGCATTGCTCGTGCGATCAGCAAAAGGAGTTGCCCCGGCGGCCGGCATAAACTGAACGGATAATACGAAAGAGGCCGCGCCAAGAGCAATCAATCCGCAAGCACTAACGCGACGGAGTTTTCTTGAAGTAAACATGGCTCTCACTTCCTTGTCACCGGAATATTCTTAGTGCGCCCAAACTCCGGAATCTCAATAGAGACGAACTCCGTGGTGTCCGGAAGGGCAGGATAAATCGCGTAGAGCGTGTGGGATTCGCCTTCAGGAAGAGAAATATTGTCGAGGGCGGGGCTGCATAAACATAAACCTGAGGTGTCATAGACAACCTCCCACTTTTTCTCCGTTTCCGGGTCGATAAGGGTAAGACCATTAGCAGAATTCGCATTCATACCCTGGTCATCCACGCGATTGCCTGAGGAATCGCTGGGGCGAGTGCCTGCAGTGGACGCGAAAAAGTCGCCGATTGTCCAGCGCGTATCTGGATTATCCGGCGCTGCCTTGAGATGGGTGAGGGTAAAAAGGAAGTAAGTGTGTTTCCCGCGGACCTCAACGGAATTCACATCCACCTGGTAGGTGCCGCCCTGCGGGGTAACCCAGGTCAAAGTCTCATGGCTGGGTAAGCCGGGAACAGTCGTGCTTCGTGGGCCTTTTTCATCTTCACCGGCAAATCCATCTGAAGTAGAGGCGCTGCCGCTGGACGGGGGTGGATCAGGCGCCCCTGGGAAAAGAGTGCAGGCAGTGAGTGAAAGACTGAGCATAGCCACGGCTATTAGTAGGCCGACTCGGGCTCTGCGAGGCTGACACATTGTCGCTGGCAGTCGCAATTGCACCCTCCTTGAAGACACAGCGTCATTACTGTGAGTGAGTTCTTCCAAGGCCAGCCTAAAACAGTGATGTGGCCGAATAATCGCCTTTCTGTCGCGAGGCGGCGACAAGGAGCGATGGACTTTCAGTTGAAGATGAGGAGCAACATATGTGCGGCTGGGCTCCGCCCTCGTAGATCTTCCACATGTGGGTGGACCCCGATAGACTGCAGACACCTTGCCCTTCGAGATTCCCCTCCGATACGAAATGAGTCACCGATGACCTCCACAGTTCGGAGCATTTCGGCTCCCCTTGCGTTCCTCACCGCGTTCGCCCTGATTTCCGCGCCATGGGTCAGCGCCACCGCTGCGGAAATCCCCACCGACGATCCCCCCGGTATTGATACGCCCGTTAGTGACGCCGCAGCGAGCGGCGCACCCGCGAGTGGCAACGTTGCAGCTGGCGACGACGATCCTGATGCTACGCCCGCGCCTGCTGACACCCCTGCCCCTGTTGATGCCCCCGCGGGAACCTCAGACCTCACCATTTTGGCCACCACCGATGTGCACGGCCGGGTTTTTGACTGGGATTACTTTACGGATAAAGCCCCCGACGCAGGACGCGAAGTTGGCCTATCGCGAGTAGGCACTGCCATTGAAAAAGTCCGAGGTGAAAGGGGCGCCGACTCCACCCTTCTCGTCGATAATGGGGACGCCATTCAAGGCACTCCACTGTCCTATTTAGCGGCCAAACAAAAAGACCGTTTAACAGGCGGGCCAACGCACCCCGTTGCTCAGGCATTTAATCTGCTCAAATATGACGTGACGGTTGTCGGCAACCACGAATTTAATTACGGACTCGACCTGCTGAAAGAATATGAAGGGCAATTAGATGCGCCTCTGCTTGGCGCCAATGTGGTGAAGGCTGGCACCACGGAGCCATGGCTGACCCCGTGGGTCATGGTCGATAAGAAAGTCGATGGGAAAAACGTCAAAGTTGGCGTTTTAGGGCTGGTATCTCCCGGGGTACGGGTCTGGGATAAACTCCACGTCCAAGGCATTTTAGATTTCCGCGATATGACGGAAGTGGCGGGCGAATATGTCCCACAAATAAAAGCAGCTGGCGCTGATGTTGTGGTTGTTCTGGCGCATTCTGGTGTGGGTGACTCCACCACGTGGGACCCCAGCGTTTTAGAAGAAAATACGATTCAGCATATTTCGACCCGAGTCAACGATATTGATGTGCTGATTGTTGGCCACAGTCACCGGGATGTGCCCGTAAGCGTGTCCGCTGCTCCCGATGGGGACCCGGTGGTGATGACCCAACCAAAGAACTGGGCGGGGTCTATGTCAGAGGTGCGACTGCCCCTGCGTTTTGGAGATGACGGGAAGCCCACGGTGGCCTGGCCTGAAGGTGATTCTTCGGCACGGACAGCGGCGATTACTGGGTGGGTTACTCGCCACGCGGCCGGGGATTATCCCGCGACCCCAACTATTACTGACGACCCATTACTGTCAGCAGACCACAAAGACACGATTGGCTACGTCAATACTGTTGTCGCCCAAGCCAGTGAAGAAATGCGGGCAGAAAGTTCTCGCTGGGAAGACACCCCGATTTTGGACTTTATTGGGTCGGTCATGGAAAAGACCGTGCGTGAAGGGATTAAAGGAACTGCTGCCGAGGGCCTACCTGTGATTGCCCAGGTATCGCCTTTCTCGCGGACCGCTGTTTTCCCCAAGGGCAATGTGTCGATTAAAGATATTGCCGGGCTCTACATTTATGACAATACGCTCATGGGTGTGGAAATGACGGGGGCGCAGTTGAAGGACTACCTGGAGTTCTCGGCGAAGTATTTCCGGCAATTGGAGCCAGGCGCAACGCTGAATCCTGACACCGATTTAAATGTGGTGTGGAATGGGCGGGCCACTCCTGACTACAACTATGACGCTTTGACTGGTGTCACCTACACCATTGATATTTCCAAGCCTCAGGGTCAGCGCATTATGGACCTGCGTTATGAGGGGAAGCCTGTCGCGCCTGATCAGAAATTCGTGCTGGCGATTAATAACTACCGCGCATCCGGGGGCGGCGGTTATCCGCATGTCACCACGGCTCCCGTGGTTTACGACGAATTAGTGGAGATCCGCCAGGCGCTGATTGACCACGCTTCCGGTACCGGTGTGATTGATCCGAAGAACTTCTTTACGCGGAACTGGACACTGACCACGAATTATGTGGCTCCCGGGGTGGATGATCCGCCGTCCGGTGGCGGTGATGGCGATGGCGATGGCGGGCAGTCAACGCCCGGTGGTGGGGGCAAGCCAGGCGGGGATAAGCCAGGCGGGTCTGTCCCGGGTGATGGGGGCAAGCCTGGCGGGGATAAGCCAGGTGGCGGAACTCCCCCTGGCACCAATGGTGACAGCGGAAATAAGGGCGGCAAGTCCCCTGTCGGAGCGGGTGCCCCGACCTCGTCACCATCAGGGAAGACAACCCACCTTGCCCGCACCGGTGGGGAACTTGGGACCCTGGCTGGGCTTGGAGTAGTACTGGTAGCGATTGGAGTGAGTGCCGTTTTCCTGGGGCGCAGACTCCGGTAAAGCGGTGAGTACTCTAGGCACGAAGTGACTTGGGGGCGGCAGATCGTTGGAATACCACTGGATCTGCCGCCCCTCCTTTTGCGTGTCCGGTGCTATCGAACGCCTTAGCACCTGACGCAGCCGGTAGGCGCCCTCCTGCGCGTCTGGTGGTATCGAAGGGCTCACCACCTGTGGCTTCTCCCTTGCGTATCCGGCGGGCTGGAGCTGCGGTGACGCGGAGCTATTGACGCGGTGTGCACCAGACGGGCAAAGGGCGACATTTTTGCCCGAAATCCCCAGTTTTTGTCGCCCCCTGCAGGTTTGGTGTCGAGGGCGGGGTCCGACGGCAGGTCGGGGCTACAAACCGCCACGAGGACGCATTTTCAGGACGAGAAAGTCATTGTGGCAGCGGCTTGTCAATTGGCGATCAGATTCAGAAACTCTAACCTGCGGAAATAGGTGTATCCCCGTCGCCTACGCGCCGCGCACATTGACAAACCGCCGCGACAACGTGGTTCCAGGTGATCAAACCCCGTCCTGGTAGTGGGTTGTCAATTCCCAGCCTCTGCCGCCAAAAAACCGACCTGCGCAAACAGGAATGGCAGAGGGCCCCAGACAGACAAACCACCGCGAGGACGCAGCGCCAGGAAGCAAAGCGGCATCTTGACGGCAGGTTGTCCAATCGATAGGGCTACAGGCGAAAACCGACCTGCGCAAACAGGCTCTGCCTGACAGTTTGAATGGACACCCCTCTGCCACGACGTCTTTTCAAGCGGCAAATATAGTTGTGACCGAGGGCCATCCTGTCCGAAGTCGCACCCAGCACGCGATCACCTCAAGCAATGCAATATGCTTGAATGCCCCTCTCTCTACTAGAGACCTCACAGGTTCTGTACTACAATACCGGCATGGCCATCTACTATACAGAGAGTGCCGATAAGCATGGCATCCCGCACTCGGATATTCGGTATACGATTTTCCATCCGATCAACAAACATGAGATCGAGGGGCGTCGCGAGGATGTCACGTTCGTTTTTGTTGGCAAGCGACACAAGTCCTCACGCAGTTTCTTGGAAGTCATGGTTGCGCTCAGGCCGTCCGGGCGCTTGGAAGTCTTCCATGCTATGGAGCTGACAGACCAGTGGCGCTGGCTACTGTACGCACCCGGCCACAGCGAATGGGAGGAATGATGATGACTCACGATACGAATGACGGCCTGCTGCCTGCCACCACAACTGATGATCAGCTCGCTGCCCTGGCTGCTGAGGGCAAACTGCGCCCCGTTGGCCAGCCGCTTGGCGGGGGCGATATCGTTGATGAGGACGAACTCCGGGCAATCATGGGTGGTCGCCCAACACTCGGACATGACCGTGCCACCGGTCGCGGGGCTTCGGCCCGTCGACAGGTTCGCTTGCCTGAACACACCAACACTGCCCTTGATATCTACGCCGCTGAGCACAACACCACCGCTAGCGCGGTTATTCGTGACGCCCTTGAGGCCTACCTCACCAAGGCCTAACCACAGTTGTCAGTTGTATCCCGGCTGCGTCACGTCACTTCGTGATACCACAGATTGTGTAAGTGGCGACGGATAAAAGGCTGCGGTGACGTGGTGGGTGTTGGGGGCGTGCACCAGACGGGCAAAGGGCGACATTTTTGCCCGAAATCCCCGATTTTTGTCGCCCTGCGCACGTTTGGTGTCGAGGACGGGCACCCGGTGACAGGTCGGGGCTACAAACCGCCACGAGGACGCATTTTCAGGACGAGAAAGTCATTGTGGCAGCGGTTTGTATGGGGCGCAGACAACACTGGGGCGGGACTAGTCACAAAGGCTCGCACCAGACGGGCCAAGAGGGAATACCAGCATGCAGGATCAAATCCCTTCTGCCCCTAACCTCCGGAGACACCAATGCAACAAACAGCCCCACACCTAACGGTGTGGGGCTGTCGGAGTATACGCGGATGGAACACGCCAACCGCTCAATAATGAAAGAATAGCAGCCATGACGCATCTTCAGCAAACGCTGAGTCTCTCCCGAGCTTTGCCTCCTGCACGTTTTGCGCCCTATCTCAGCGCCTCGGGCATGGATCAAGCGCGCGCAGAAGACCTCTACCGATGGAATGCACGCCTCTCAGGTGCGTGGCATGTTCATCTTGGTTACATTGAGATTGCCCTCCGCCACGCCTTAGATCAGCAGTTACGTGAGTGGAATGCCAAACAATCAGACATAAACGGTCGTCCCTTAACCAAAGACTGGACAACCGAAAATGGCACTGCACCCCTCCTCTACAACCTGATCGGTACAGGTCTACGTGAAGCTCGTAAGGCAGCGGAGAAAGACTCCAAGTCGCGCCCGCAAAGCCACAGTAGACATCAACTCCCGCCTACGCATGATGACATTGTCGCCCAACTTACGTTCGGTACATGGTCACGTCTCTTGCGTCTCCCAGGGCAGCGTAACGCAAACAAGCAACAGCAAATGTTGTGGCAACAATGTCTGGCGTTGGCTTTCCCGAATGCAAGCTCAGACACTGCTGGACTGGAGTATGTTGGCCGTCAGGCCGAAGGTCTACGGAGGCTCCGCAACCGTATCGCGCACCACGAAAACCTTCTCGCAGTTGATACCCATGCCCGCCTCAACGGTAGTTTGGCGCTGCTCAGACAGATTGACCAACAACTACCCGCAATTGTAATGAGAGACAATATGCTCCGTACCTTGGCCCGGGAAGACCCCCGGCTCTGACGATATAGCAGGTCACCATTTGAGCGTTACTCCAGTGGGTCCCCCTTCTTATTTAGCCCACGAACAAATTGAGTTTCTCGCGCCCGGTAACAAAGGAGATAATGGATGCCCTGTCCAGGGACGCAGCAGAACTCGACCTCGCCGACATTTCAGGAGAGGAAGCCGTCACTGCTATTAAAGCCAGTCGAAAAGAGGTAACTAACGAGACTCACCCGTCTTGAGCGACTACCTCAGCAGCAATTGTTTGTGTGCGAATTCCTCCCGTTATAGAGTCTCCCCTATCAGGCTCAGCCGTTGACGCCCCACCAATACGGGGATTGCCGATGACTGGGCCTAAATCTCTGTCTTGCAACGGCGCTTTTGAGCTGCGCCATTAGTCGTCGTTGACACGGCGTGCACCAGACGGGCAAAGGGCGACATTTTTGCCCGAAATCCCCGATTTTTGTCGCCCTCTGCAGGTTTGGTGTCGAGGGCGGGTTCCCGGCTGGCGCGGCCAAACCCCAGCGCTCCAGTGGTCATGCCAACCTATTGATGGAAAAGGCGTTCTCCACCAGAGATCTTCCCCGTTTTTAGATCAACAGCGAGGTCCTCAAGGAGCAGACCTGGCACATCAACACCGATGTAGAGAATGCCATTGTCAATGCGGTGATCACGCAGGTCAAAGCAACAACCATGGATTGGCTCGGATTCCCACCGCACACCAGAAGAGTCAACGGCGAAAAGATTAGTATGCGTGGAAAAAACGATGACCCTGTCTTCGACTGACACGGCGTACTCGAAAATATGATTCCGACTGGCAGGAATATAGGTGAAACTCTGTGGGGAGTTGACATCACCGATATACAGTATTCCCCCAATAACAATGCATAACTGTGTAGGCGATGGACCAGTGAGCACCACATCCAGGCCACCCCACCCTCCCTTTTCACCATGCACGGCAAGGGTGTAGGGATCGGCTTCGGGCGGGACAATAAAAAATGAGCTCACATCAAAGCCGTCGTGCTCAGTATTTTCGTAATCCGCTGCACGTGGGGAAATATCGGCGACTTCGCAGTGATAGTGAGCGGGAAACGGCTCCACAATCCGCATTGAGCAACCTCCCCTTAGCAATCGTGATGGAGCCTCAAGAATAACGGCGATCAGTGAGAGGTTTCAGGTTTGGAAACGCTGGGATATTACGCCCGGCTTCGGAAAGTGCAGCATGAGTAACTGTTTGCGTCTTGTGCACCAGACGGGCAAAGGGCGACATTTTTGCCTGAATTCTGCCGTTTTTGTCGCCATCTGCACGTTTGGTGACGAGGGCGGGGTCCAGCTGACAGTGCTATGTGTATCAGGACATCGGTGACAGTTGTGGGGACTACAAACCACCGCGAGGACGCGGTGCCAGGTAGCAAAGGTGCATCCTGACGGCGGGTTGTCAGACTGGCAGGGCTACAGGTGATAACTGACCTGCGAAAACAGGAATGGCAGAAGCGCCCATACTGACAAACCGCCGCGAGGACGCGGTGCCAGGTAGCAAAGGTGCATCCTGGCGGCGGGTTGTCTGGGGCGCGGACAACACCGAGGCGGGACTAGTCGCAAAGGCATACACCAGACGGGCAAAGGGCGACATTTTTGCCGGAAATCCCCGGTTTTTGTCGCCCTGCGCACGTTTGGTGTCGAGGGCGGGGCCCAGCTGACCGGGCGCAAATGGCGCCGCGCCGCACCCACCACCCGCAGCATGACAACAGCACAACCTGCACTAAAAAGCACGCCCCGCCCTCGTCAATGGGACGAGGGCGGGGCACACACCAGAAGCAACAGCGGGACTTATGCCAAACGATCCACCATCAGATGCGCGAAGGCAACCAAACCGGCTTTTGCCTCGCCTTCAGGCAGCGGAGCCAACTCGGCAACGGCCTCACGGGCCCATACCCTGGCCAACTCGCGGGTTTCTTCCAGCACATCGTGGGCGCGCAAAGCTGCCACCAAGTCACCCAGGGCCTGATCGCTGGACAGGTCCTCACCCAGCATCGCCAGGATCTTCTCCCCTGCTTCATCCAGGGTGCCCTTATCGGCGCGACGTCGCAGCAGCAAAACAGGCAGCGTCTCAACGCCTTCGCGTAGGTCAGTTCCCGGGGTCTTTCCGGAATCTGCCCCAACAGAAGCAATATCGATAACGTCATCAGCGATTTGGAAGGCCACGCCAATACGCTCGCCAAAACGGGACACGATAGATGCAGTTTCCGCCGACGCTCCCCCATGGACCGCGCCAAACCAAGCAGCGGCCGCTACTAGCGACCCGGTTTTATCCGCCAGGACCTGGAGGTAGAAATCTACCGGGTCGTCATCCTGGCCCGGACCAAAGGTTTCATTGAGCTGCCCCAAACATAGGCGCTCGAAGGTCACCGCGTGGTGACGGACAGTTTCCTCACCCAAGGTAGAAATCAGAGTAGAGGCGCGGGCAAAAAGCACGTCGCCTGCCAGAATCGCCCGATTATTGCCCCACAGGTGGTGGGCGCTGGGCACTCCGCGACGAGTGGGGGCAGAGTCCATGACGTCGTCGTGATACAGCGACGCAAGGTGGGTCAGTTCCACTCCGGTGGCCGCAGAAATCACCTGCGGCCACTCGGCAGAGTCTTCGTCACCGAGTTGGGCACACACCAGCGTCAATACTGGTCGGATACGTTTACCGCCAGCAGTAGCAAGGTGGCGCGTTAACTCGTCAATCAGGTCGCGCGAACCATGGACCGCCTCCATAAGGCGGGCCTCAACGGCCTCAAGGCCCGGCGCAATGCGGGCCTCAAGGTTGGGGACATTCAGATCGGGGGCGTTGCTCACGGCTGAGATATAACCACCTGGCTCAGGAGGGACAGGAGCGGACTCGGGAAGAGTCCCAGTGCGATCGTACCTGCCACACTGACCATAATGGCGATCAACGTGTACCCTTCGGACGCGACAATCTCCACATCGCCAGCGGGCTCAGTAAAGAACATGAGGCGCACCACGCGGAAGTAGAAGAAGGCCGTCACCGCTGAACACAGCAGTGCAAGTCCGACAAACCAGCCCATCTGGCCAGCAAAGGCATCCGAAAAGACAACGAATTTGCCAATAAATCCGGCAGTCAACGGAATACCTGCGAAAGACAGCAGGAACAGCAGCATTGCGCCGCCAATCCACGGGTGAGCCCGGCCGATACCAGCCCAGCGTGTCATATCGGTCACCTCGCCGCCAGGAACCCCGTCCTCGTCCACACTGCGGACCAAGGAAATCACAGCGAAAGCGCCAACGGTGGCCAGGCCGTAACCTGCCAGGTAGAAGAGGACATGTCCAGAAGATCCCTTCACCACTGACAGGACGCCCAGCAGCACAAAGCCAGCGTGAGCAATCGAGGAATAGGCCAGCATCCGCTTCACGTCTTTCTGCACCACGCCAGCGAAGGTGCCCACCACCATTGTCAGGGCGGCAACCCCCACCAGAACAGGAAGCAAATCCCACGCGAAAATCGCAGCGACCACCTGGTGGAAACGCAGCATTGCGGCAAAAGCCGCCACCTTGACGGTGGCTGCCATAAAGCCCGTCACAGGGGTTGGCGCACCCGTGTACACGTCAGGAGTCCACGCATGGAAGGGCGCTGCACCCACCTTAAAGAGCAGGCCAACAAAGACCATAAAGACACCGGCCAAGGCCAGCCAATCCTGACCTGTCACAGTCGGCAGGGCTTTGGCGACGGTAGAAATCGTCAGCGAACCCGACAGCCCATAGAGGAATGCCATACCCATGAGCATGAAAGCCGATGAGAAGGCGCCAAGCACAAAGTACTTAATGGCAGCCTCTTGGGAAAGCTGACGGCGCCGGCGCGCGGTGGCGGCCAGGATATACAGCGGCAGGGACATAACTTCCAGGGCGACAAAAAGGGCCACAAAAGAGTCCGCTGCGGGGAACACCATCATGCCGGTCAGAGAGAACAGCGCCAGAGGGAACATTTCTGAACGCTGATAAGCACGCTGGTCAGAGAGTTCTTCTTCACGCGAGCCTGGGCGATCCGAAGGCTGTCCAGCAAATGCGCCATCGCCCACTGAGGTGCGATCGGCCATTACTGCAATAGCAATAAAAGCGGTCAGCGCGAGAATAAGTTGTGCAGCCAGAGTCAGCGGATCTTCGACATATTCGCCGCCAACAATGACGCTTTGCGGACCGCCGGTGGCGCCAGGAAGCCCGGGCACGCCCGCCGCTGCAGCATCCGCGGCTCCGGTAGTGCCCGCGACGGCAAGCCAGCGCATCACAATGGCCGCAATAGCCAGCAGCGGGGTGGCAAGGGAAACGAGCACCACCGCGGGGCGGCGCCAGGCCACGGGAATAAAGGATTCCAGCAGGATCGCCAGAACCGCTCCACCTGCAACAACCAGGATGGGTGTCAGGGAAGGCCAAGCAATAACGGGCGCCTGAAACACAGCTGTAGGCTCAAGAATCACTGTGCGCTCCCTTCAGTGGAATCGGATTGGGGGGTGGTGGCGCCCGAGGGCGGGGTTTCACCGGTACCAGAAGGCGCGGTGGTGGCGGGGGCACCGGACTGGGCAGCGCCAGCGCCCGAAGGCGCGGAATCAGCACCGGTACCAGCACCAGAAGGCGCAGAATCAGCGCCCTGGCCAGCGCCACCCTTGCCGCCAGCAGCAGAAACAAGAGGAGTCACCGAATCCTGTGACAGCGCATTGAGAGTAGATACCAAAGGCGCTGACACCACACCAAGAATCACCATGGCGGCCACCAGCGGCACCATGACTGATTTTTCGCGGGTATTCAGATCCGGCATTGTGGAGATTGGCTTTTCATCAGAAGGCGGCCCAGTAAAGACCCGCTGATAGGGCAGCAGCAGATACAGGGCAGCAATCACCACGCCGGTAGCTGCACATACAGCCACCACGGGACTGACCGACCAGGTGCCCATGAGCACCAGATATTCCGGAACGAATCCAGACAGGAAAGGCAAGGCCACCGACGCCAGGCCGGACACCAGCCACAGCCCAGCCAGCACAGGGGTAATGCGCTGAACGCCAGAGAACTCCCGCATATCTTGGGTGCCACCGCGACGGGCCAGCCAGCCCGACAGCAGGAACATCGCGGCAATCGACACACCGTGGGCCACCATGTAGAACATGGCGCCAGTCATGGCTACCGCCGATCCAATAAAGGTTCCCAGCACCATAAATCCAAAGTGCGACACAGAGGTGTAGGACACCAGACGCAAAATGTCATCCTGGCCAATGGCTGCCAAGCCGCCCCAAATAATGGAGACAACCGCCGCAATAATCAGCACCCATTTCGCTTCGGCCGCAGCCGCCGGGAAAAGCCGCACGCACAGGAGGATCATCCCGAAAACACCGATTTTATCCAGCACGCCCACCAACAGCACCGACGTACCAGGACGCGCCACAGCAGCAGTGTCAGGCAGCCAAGTGTGGACCGGAACCATTGGCGCTTTAATCGCAAAGGCGACCATAAAGGAAATAAAGACACCCATTTGCAGGGCCAGCGGCGCCCCAGTAGTGGCTTGAGAGAGCATATCCAGGCGGAAGAATTCGGGAGAGTTCACACTCGCACCGCCCAACCCCCATAGGGCTACCAGCCCGCCCAGCATGGCCAGGCCACCCGCCAGCGAGAAGAGCAAGAACTTCATTGCGGCAGCTTTGCGTGCTTCCACCGGCCCGTGGCCGAAACGGCCAATCATGAGGTACAGCGGGATCAGCATTGCTTCAAAGGCAATGTAGAAGACGATGACATCGAAGGCAGCAAAAATGAGGACCATAAAGGACTCAAGTAGCAAAACTAAAGCGGCGTAAGCCCCGCCCTCGTTCGCATCTGTGTCTTCATCCCACCCAGCCAGCAAGACCAACGGGACCAAAGCAATAGCCAAAATGACCATGACAGCACCCAGGGCATTCACCCCAAGGGACCAGGTCACGCCCAGCTGCGGGATCCACTGGTAGGACTCGACCAGTTGGTAGCGCGCGGAAGAACCCCAGTCGAAAAGGGCAACGAAAGTGTGCCCAGCAGCCAGCAATTCCACAATCGACACGCCCAGGGCTACCTTGCGTCCGTGGGTGCGCAGAGCCGGGATCAGCAAAAGGAGGGCTCCGACAGCTGGCAATACCACGAGGACTGTCAGCATGGGGAGAGTAGCGGCGATGGTATCAGTAATCGGCATGATTCCCTCTCAGAGCCTAAATCCGAGGATGATAGCCAGGGCGAGGACAACCCCACCAAGGATGTATGACGCATAGGCGCGCGCATAGCCATTGTGGAAACGGCCAATGAGGCGGCCAATCCCGGCTGACCCAAAGCCCACTCCTTTAACGACGCCATCGACGGCGGCTTTATCGCCAATGGTGGCAGCAGTGACGAGGGCGGAGCCCGGAATCACAAAGACCGCGTCATTAATCTGATCTTGGTAAAGGTCAGCTCGGGCAGCACGGACCAGGGCAGATCCCTGTGGCACAGCGGTGGAGACCTTTCCACGGACGTACATCATGTAGGCCAGGGCGGCTCCAGCAAGAACCAGAAGGATGGTGCCAACCTGGATGGCAATCACTGGCAAGACGGGTTCCTGGTGGACAACCCCACCAATAGAAGGCTCTAACCAGGTGGTAAAGAGATTGCCTATGGAGAGCAGGCCGCCAATACCCACTGCGCAGACGCTAAGGATTACCAGCGGACCAGTCATCAGGACACCCGACTCGTGGGGGTGCATTTCGTGGCCGTCATTATCAGTGGTCCACCGCTTTTCGCCGTGGAAGATCATAAAGAAGAGGCGCGACATATAGAAGGCGGTCAGGCCAGCGCCAAACATGGCAACCAGGCCGAAAACCCATCCGGCCCAGGGAGCTGGTTGCCCACCGAAGGTGTTCACAGCAAAGGCCGCTTCAATAATCTTGTCTTTCGACCAGAATCCAGAAAAGGGTGGCACACCAAGGATGGCCAGCCATCCGGCCATAAAGGTCAGCCACGTTAGTTTCATGGCGGTAGCCAATCCACCAAAGCGACGGATATTGACTTGATCGTCCATACCGTGCATGACAGACCCGGCCCCAAGGAACATGAGGGCCTTAAAGAAGCCGTGCGTAAAGAGGTGGAAAATGGCGAAAGCCCAGCCAATGGGGCCCAGGCCAGCGCCCAGCATCATATAGCCGATTTGGCTCATGGTGGAGGCGGCCAACACCTTCTTCATATCGTCTTTGGCTGCACCAACAATGGCACCGAAAACCAGGGTAATCGCACCAATAACGGCCACAGCGGAGGCAGCAATCGGGGCAGCGGCATAGAGCGGGCCAGAGCGAACCACCAGGTACACGCCGGCGGTGACCATGGTGGCAGCGTGGATCAGGGCCGAGACCGGGGTTGGGCCAGCCATAGCGTCACCCAGCCAGGCTTGCAGCGGGAATTGAGCGGATTTACCGCAGGCACCCACCAGCAAGAAAATGCCAATAATGGTCAGCATTTCAACCGGAGCCCCAGCCGCGCCAGTGGTGACCGTATGGATTTCCACTGAATGGAAGGTGGCCACCATAGCCATCATGGCAATGAGCAGACCCATATCGCCCACGCGGTTCATAACGAAGGCTTTCTTTGCGGCCTTGGCATTGTCAGGCACCTGGTTCCAGAAGCCAATCAGCAGGTAGGACGCGAGGCCTACGCCTTCCCAGCCGACAAAAAGGACGGCGTAGGAATCGGCCAGGACTAGGGTCAGCATGGCCGCGATAAAGAGGTTGAGATAGGCGAAGAATCGGCGGCGATCCGCGTCATGTTCCATATAGGCCACGGCGTAGACGTGGATAAGGGAACCGACGAAAGTCACGAGCATGACGAAAGTCAGTGACAGCGGGTCAAGTAAGAAGGCGACGTCCACGGTGAAATCCCCGGCGGGAATCCACGTAAAGAGACTGCTGAGCATTCGCCGTGACTCAGTGGGCAGGGCCAGGAGCTGCAGCAGGATGGCAACGCCCACGCCAAAGGAGGCCCAGGAGGCGCAGGTGGCCAACCAGTGTCCCCATTTGTCGGTGCTTCGCCCGCCGATAAGCAAGAAAATGGCGCTCAGCAGCGGAATAGCCACCATGAGCCAGCCATATTGGGCTATTCCTGTGGCGGCAGTGATGCCAGCCGCATGTGCGACCTCGTGATCTGCAGCCCCCAGCAGGGCAGTGCTGTGAGCAAATGCAGTGCCATGGGCAAGTGCCTCACCTTGAGCAGACACAACCCCGTGGGCGGGAAGGAGAATCGTTGACATGTGGACCTCCCTCAGTTCTTCAGCAGATTGGAGTCGTCAAGGCTGGTGGTTGCCCGCGACTTAAAGATGGACACAATAATGGCCAGGCCAACAACGACTTCCGCAGCTGCCACCACCATGACGAAGAAAGCCATGACTTCACCGTGGGTTTGTCCGTGGATACGGGCAAAGGTAATAAAGGCCAGATTCGCCGAGTTCAGCATGAGTTCGACTCCCATTAGGGAGATCACCGCTGATTTACGGACAAGAACAATGACGGCGCCAATCGCAAAGATGACGGCTGCCAAAGCCAGGTAGAAGGAGATACTCACTTTTCCTCCTGGGTTTTCTCTTCGCCATTGTCATTGACGAGGGCGGGGGCATCTGCTTCAGAGGTGTCGTCTTCCCCACCGGGTTGGCGCAGGCCAGTAGGTGCGGGCGCACCGGGCATACCCCACGCTCCCGACCGGGGAATGCGGCGAGCATTCTCGTATCCGAAGCGGCTTTCTTCAATGCGACCGGCGCGCACCAACGCGAGGGATTCGGCCATATCAGCATCCACGGAGCTAATAGAGCGGTCCAATCCGCGTACACGCAGCACACGAGGCACAGAGTCTTCAACGGGCCCAAGGGTTTCACCAGAGAATGCGGGCACATCCACCGTATTTCTGTCGGAGTACACACCGGGGGCTGGAAGCTGACCAGGGTGACGTCCACGTTCTTTAAAGGCACGCATCTTCGCGTCCGCAGTGCCATGTTGGTCGGTGCGCGGGCCAAGGTTATCCGTGTGGGTCAGCAACATGGCGCCAATAGCGGCAGTAATAAGGAGTGTTCCTGCCAGCTGCATAGAGAACCAGTGCTCACTAAAGAGCGTCGTAGCCAAATCTGTAATGGGCGCATTGGAGTAGGGGTCAACGCCAGTGTCTACCACTTCAGTACCAAAGCGGGTCTGGCCGAGAACACCAAGCCCCAGGGAAATCATTCCCAGGCCTAAAAAGATGGCGGCAATAATCCCACCACGGCTTTGCAGCTGATACTCATCTGAAGCATTGAGGCCAATCATCATAATGACGAAGAGGAAGAGCATCATAATGGCGCCGGTGTAGACCACCACTTGGACGGTGCCCAGGAAGGCGGCGCCATGGGCGAGGTAAAGAACAGCCAGCCCCAGCATGACCACCACCATGGATAGGGCGGCGTAGGCGGCTTTCTTAAAGAAGAGCACGCCGAGTGCGCCCAGCACCATAATGGCAGCCACACACCAAAAGAGAATGGCTTCACCAGTTGAGGCCATTTCTGGCCATGTACCGAAGGTCATTACGCTCGTGCCTCCTGCGGGGCATTGCCCAATGCCGCTAGGGACTCATCGTCAGGGCGGCGGGCCGCCACCCAGTCAATCTGCGCTTGGGTCACTCCCGTGACTTCGCCACGGTAGTAGTCCCCATCGGAGAGACCTTCAACTTGCGGGTGAGGCGGAGCAAGCATGCCCTGGCTCACTGGCACAAGAAGTTGGTCCTTATCGTAAATATCGTCATTGCGGTCATATTCTGCCAACTCGAAATCGTGACCCATGGTCAGAGCGCGAGTCGGGCAGGCTTCAATGCAGAAGCCACAGAAAATGCAGCGCAAGTAGTTGATTTGGTAGACGCGGCCATAGCGTTCACCCGGCGAATACTGTTCTTCTGGGGTATTCGAGGCGGCTTCGACCAAAATGGCATCCGCTGGGCAGGCCCAGGCGCACAGCTCGCAGCCAATACATTTTTCCAGGCCATCGGCATAGCGATTGAGTTGGTGGCGCCCGTGGAAGCGGGGCTCAACAAAAGGCCCTTCAAAGGGGTATTGCTCTGTCACAGTGGGGCGGAAGAAGGAAGAAATCGTAATTCCATACCCGGCAAAAGGAGCGAAAAACTCCCCTACTGGGCCCTTCTTATCGCGCTGGAAAAAGCTCTCATCGTCAATGGACTTCAAACTCATCGCGTTCCCTCCTCTTGGGTGGTCGCTGCGATTGGTGCGCGGCCGGCGCGCTTTGAGGGCGGAAGTTTCTGACCGGGCAGAGGTGGGACGGGGTAGCCTTCGGCCATCGGGTCGAATTCTTCCTCCGTTGACGAGGCCGCAGCCCCGCCCTCGTCACCGCGATCAAGGAACCATGTGACCAGGAGGATCACCAGGAAGACCCCCGCAATAATGCCCATTAATGTGGGCAGAGGCAGGTCAACCCACTGGGAAACGCCGCGGACAATAGCCACGGTCACCAGCCATCCCAGCGAGAAGGGGATCAGAAGTTTCCAGCCGAGGTTCATGAATTGGTCATAGCGGAAACGCAGCAGAGTGGCGCGGGTCCAAACCATGCAGAACATAAAGAACCACATCTTCAGGAAGAACCAGACCATACCCATCCAGCCGGAATTCAGCCAAGCAATTTCACTCAATGGGTAAGGAGCGTGCCAACCACCAAAGAACATTGTGGTGGCCACTGCCGACACATTCAGCATATTGACGTACTCAGACAGGTAATACCAGCCGAATTTCATGGAGGAATATTCCGTCATATGGCCGGCCACAATTTCGCCTTCTGCTTCAGGAAGGTCGAAAGGCAGACGGTTGACTTCACCCACCATTGAAATCAGGTAAATGACGAAGGCAGGGAATAACGGAAGGAACCACCAGAATTGTCCTTGCGCGGCCACAATATTCGAGGTAGACATAGACCCCGACATGAGGAAGACCGACACCAGGGACAGGCCCATCGACAATTCATAGGAAATGACCTGAGCGGAAGAACGCACCGCGCCATAAAGCGGCAGAGTGGAACGGGTTGACCAACCGCCCAGCACAATGCCGTACAGACCCATTGAAGTGACAGCCAGAATATAAAGGACAGCCACCGGCATATCTGCTAATTGCAGTGGAGTGGAATGACCGAAAATCTCCACATTGGGGCCCATAGGAATAACGGCAAAAACGCTAAAGGCACACAGGGCAGCAATAGCGGGGGCCAGTAAATAGAGGAAACGGTCGGCGCCACGCAGCCACATATCCTCTTTAAAGAGGAGTTTGCCGGCGTCAGCAAATGCCTGGAATAGGCCAAGGGGGCCAGCGACATTAGGGCCTGGGCGTGTTTGCATACGGCCAAGTCCGCGTCGCTCAACCCACAGGGCCATAATGACATTCACAATCAGAAAGACAACGATAAAGACTGCCTTAATGAGGGTGAGCCACCAGGTTTCCTGCGAGAAATCGGCGGGAACGTAGTGTGGGGCTTCAGTAACGATCATCGGGCCACCTCCCGTGAGGCGCTGAGGGTCACTACAGTGCCAGCAGCACCGAGAGACTCATGGATGATGGAGCCGCTAGAGCATTCGGGGACCCACACAACCCAGTCGGGCAGGTCAGCACAATGCGCCGGCAGAGTAAGGGAGCCACGTGTGGTGGCAAGAGTAATATCCGGGCCGTCGGCGCTGGGGGTTAGGCCCAGGGCCGCCATTGTTGTTTCGGACAGGAGCGCCACAGGCCGGCGGGCTGAACCAGCCAACCAGGGGGCACCATCTTGGAGGCGTCCGGCATCGAGTTGCGGTTTATGGGTGGCCAGCAGCGCTTGACCGTGAAGCACCGCAGTGGGTGCGGGGGCCGCAACAGGAGTAAAGACGGGGCGTTCTCCCGTATAGGACATGACCGCATTGACTTCGTCGTATAGGCCACCCAGGTCTTCTGCTCCCAGGTCTGCACCCATTTCTTTTGCCAGGCGCAGCAGCACATGCCGATCAGACAGGGAGGTGGCAGAAATGGCCTGACCGAAGGGGCGCAGGCGCCCTTCCCAGTTAATAAAAGTGCCGTGCTTTTCCAGCGGTGGCGCTACAGGTAGGACCACGTCGGCAATTTCCGTAATGGGGCTGCGTCGCACTTCCAGGCTGACCAGGAAAGGAGCGGCTTCCATTGCGGCTAGAGCGTCCGCAGAATCCGGTAGGTCGCGGATATCCACGCCACCTGCAACGAGGGCGGACACTGCGCCCGAATGCAGGCCGGCAAGAATTCCCGGGGCGTCAAGGCCGGTGGGGATCTCCGAGGACGGGGCGTCCCACCCGAGGTCTGCCAGAGCAGCCGGGGTTGCAGGCCGACCAAAAGGAAGCAGGCCTGGTAGGAGTCCGGCTTCAATGGCGCCACGATCGCCTGCGCGGCGAGGCACCCACTGGACGCGAGCGCCTGTGCGGGCCGCTAAATCGGCGACGGCGCTGAGCAGGCCAGGGGTGCGGCCAGCGCGCTCGCCAACAAGAATGACGCCGGAGGACACCAGGTCGAGGAGGTCCTCATTGGGGGCGCCAGCAGCAATAGAGGCCACCACTTCAGCTTCAGTGCCAGGAGCGGCATGAAGAATAGTGGCACCGAGTTTGCGTGAACCCACAGAAGTAAAGGGAGCTACCGAGGTCACGGCGAGGCGGCCTTTACGTGCGGACTTATACATCCGCAGGAAGAGCGACCCGCACTCATCTTCTGGTTCTAAAGCGACGAGCAGAATATGAGGAGCAGCTTCGACCTCGTGAAAGGTCACCCCAAGTCCTGATCCCGCAACGTGAGCGGCCAGGAAGGAGCGTTCTTCTTCGCTGGATTCGCGGCTACGGAAGTCAATAGCGTCACTGCCCACCACGGTACGTGCAAACTTCGACCACGTCCAGGCGTCTTCAAAGGTGAGGCGCCCGCCAGGCAGGAAGCCAACGGTGCCGGCTTCGCTCGCGCTGCGCAAACCCTTGGCGACGCGGTCTAGCGCATCAGACCAGGAGGTAGGCACTAATTCGCCACCATCACGGACCAAAGGAGTGGTAATGCGATCCTGCCCAGACCAGGCAAAGGCAAAACGATCTTTATCGGTAATCCACTCTTCATTGACGGCCTCGTCATTACCGGCCATCCGGCGGACCACTTCGCCGCGGCGCACATCGACGCGGATTGCTGATCCGGAGGCGTCATGTTCGGTGACGGAGGCGGTGGAGTGCAGGTCAAAGGGGCGGGCGCGGAAACGATACGAGGCCGCAGTCAGGGCCCCCACCGGGCAAATCTGAATAATATTGCCCGAGAAATAGGAGGCAAAAGCCCGCCCTGAGACGTCTTTTTCTGTATCGGCCAGGCCGCCCACATTGAGCGAACCAATAATGCCTTCTTGCCCATAGGGCCCAGAAATCCCGGCCGTATCATTGACCGCCGCATTCGGATCAAAATAGCCCAAAACAGTGGTATCAAAGGCACCAATTTGTTCGCCCATAAAATGGTGGTGCTCATTTGGCGCTGTTCCACCGCCGCGACCCTGAAGGTCAATAAAGGCATCGCCCGCAATTTCTTTACCGAAACGCACGCAGCGCTGGCACAAAATACAGCGATCACGATCCAGCAGAATATGGCTGGTCAGGCGAAGCGGCTTGCGGTAGGTGCGCTTGGCGTCAATAAAACGGGTGGAGGCCCGGCCATCAGTCATTGCCTGATTTTGCAGGGGGCATTCGCCGCCCTTATCGCAAATCGGACAATCAAGCGGGTGGTTAATGAGGAGGAACTCCATTACCCCGTGCTGGGCGCGTTCGGCCACTTCCGAGGTTTCCTGAGTTTTCACCACCATGCCGGGGGTGACAGTTTGCGCGCAGGAAGGCTGAGGTTTGGGCATAAAACGCACTTCGCCGGTATTACGATCCGGCATTCCCACTTCCACCAGGCACTGGCGGCAGGCCGCCACTGGCTCTAACAGTGGGTGGTCACAGAAACGGGGAATCCGGATTCCCGCAGATTCTGCGGCGCGAATGACCAGAGTGCCCGCCGGGACGGAGAGCTGGACGTCGTCAATGGTGACGTCAACCATCTGGGTGTCGCTCATCGGGCGCCTCCTTGTGCGAAGACGGTGGATGCCTCGTAGGGGAAAAGTTCCCGTGCGGGCGTGGTCAAACCTGCTTCAAATTCCTCGCGGAACTTCTTAATGCCAGACATAATCGGGGTTGCTGCCGCATCCCCCAGGGCGCAGAAACTCCGGCCGAAAATATTCTTCGCAATCTCGTCGAGAAGATCGACATCGCCGGGGCGTCCGCGGCCTTCTTCCAGGCGGATCATAATCTGCTTTAACCAGTAGGTTCCTTCACGGCAGGGCGTGCACTTACCGCAGGACTCATGCTGGTAGAACTCAATCCACCGGGAAATGACGCGCACCACGGAGGTGGTTTCGTCGAAGACCTGCAGCGCACGGGTCGCCAGCATCGATCCGGCAGCGCCAACGGCCTCGTAGTCAAGAGGCACATCAAGGTCTTCTGCCGTGAAAAGTGGCGTTGAAGAGCCTCCCGGAGTCCAGAACTTCAGCTCGTGGCCGGGGCGCATACCGCCAGCCAGATCAATAAGTTCACGCATCGTAATGCCGAAAGGCGCTTCAAATTGTCCGGGATGAGCCACATGCCCTGACAGGGAGAAAATACCGTGGCCTTTAGACTTTTCTGTGCCCATTGCCGTATACCAGTCAACGGAATTGGCGAAAATCCCGGTGACTTGGCAAATGGATTCGACATTATTAATGACGGTTGGCCGCGCATAGAGGCCTTCCACTGCGGGGAATGGAGGCTTCAGACGCGGATGTCCGCGGTAGCCTTCTAAAGAATCCAACAGGGCCGTTTCTTCACCGCAAATATAGGCGCCAGCGCCCGCATGAGCCGTGATTTTCAGGTCCCCTAAAACGCCGGATTCGGTGGCTTCCGCAATCGCATTAAGCAGGCGGCGATACACGTGGACAACTTCGCCACGTAAATACACAAAGGCGTGGGTGCAGCCAATAGCGCGGGAAGTAATTGCCATTCCTTCCACCAGAATATGGGGGTTAGCCATAATGGTGGGAATGTCTTTACAGGTGCCTGGCTCGGATTCATCGGCATTCACCACCAAGTAGCGGGGTTTGCCGTCGTCGGGGGGCAGGAAGGACCATTTCAGTCCGGTGGGGAATCCGGCGCCGCCCCGCCCTCGTAAACCTGAGGCCTTAACTGCCTCAATAATGTCGGCAGGCTCCATTGTCATGGCTTTTTTGAGTCCCTCATATCCGCCGCGAGCGCGGTAGGACTCAATCGTCCACGAACGATCCTGGCCCCAGCCCCGGGTCACAATCGGGGTCAGGGTTGAGGGTTGTGTATAGGCGCTCATGCCTTTTCGCCCTCCTGAACTGGGGTTGTGGTGGTCTCGCCGGTAGCGGTAGGAGCGGTCCATCCGCGGCTCTGTGCAATGCCTAGGCCTAGCAGTGACGGGGCGCCAGCGCTGGGGCCTTCGTGGACGCGCCCATCGGGGAATCCCGCGAGGACGTGTTCGACTTCCTTAAAGGTGGGCACAGTGTCGGGGCCGCGCGTGGGCGCCACGGGGCGGCCTTCTTCTAGGTCATCAACGAGGGCGAGGGCGGACTCGACAGTCTGATTGTCGAAGAATTCCCAGTTCACCATGACGACGGGCGCGTAGTCGCAGGCCGCATTGCATTCAATGCGTTCGAGGGTAATCCGGCCTGATTCATTGGTTTCATCGGAGCCCACGCCGACGTGGTCGCTGACCGCATCCCAAATCGCGTCCCCGCCCATGACGGCGCATAGGGAGTTGGTGCAGACACCCACCAGGTATTCGCCTGTGGGGTGGCGCTTGTACTGGGTGTAGAAGGTGGCGACTGCGCTGACTTCCGCGCGGGTCAATCCCAGGACATCAGCGCACAGAGTAATGCCATCGGCGCTGACATAGCCGTCTTCTGATTGGACCAGGTGCAGCATTGGTAGCAGAGCTGAGCGCGAGTGGCCCGTGGGATAGCGGGCAATAATCTGCGCGGCTTCCTCGCGGAGGCGAGTTTCAACATGCGGGTCGTAGGTCATCGGTCAACGCCTCCAAGCACAGGGTCAACGCTGGCCAGGGAGACAACAACGTCGGCCAGCTGGCCGCCTTCGGTCATCATGGCCAAAGACTGCAAATTCGCGAAAGATGGGTCGCGGAAGTGGGCGCGGTAGGGGCGCGTTCCTCCGTCAGAGACCAGGTGGACCCCGAGGATACCTTTCGCGTGTTCCACTGTTTGGTAGACCTGGCCGGCTGGGACGCGGAAGCCTTCGGTGACCAATTTGAAGTGGTGGATGAGGGATTCCATGGATTCGCCCATGATTTCGCGAATGTGGTCCAGGGAGTTGCCTTGGCCGTCTGTGGCCACCGAGAGGCGTGCTGGCCAGGCAATGCGGGCATCTTCGACCATGGTGGGGGCGCCTTCTGTGGCTTCGAGGCGTTTGAGGACCTGGGCAATAATGCGGAAGGATTCGTAGCATTCGTCGAAACGGACGACGACGCGGTTATAGCAGTCGGAAACGTCGGTGGTGGGAATGTCAAAGTCGAATTCCTCGTAACCGCAGTAGGGCTTGTCTTTGCGCAAGTCCCGGGGAAGGCCAGCAGCGCGCAGCATCGGGCCGGTAACGCCCAGGGCAAGGAGGCCCGACAATGGCAGGTAGCCAACGTCAACGAAGCGGCGTTTAAAAATAGGATTGGCGAGGACGAGGTCCTGCATTTCCCCAATGTCACGGCGCACCAGGGGCAGCTTTTCTTTAATGTAGCTCACCATATCTGCGGGCAGATCCTGAGCGACACCGCCGGGACGGATATAGGCGTGGTTCATACGCAGGCCAGTAATGCGTTCAAAAATGCGCAGGATTTCTTCGCGGCCTCGGAAAGCGACCGTCATCATGGTGGTGGCACCAAGTTCGTTGCCACCTGTACCGATAGCCACCATATGGGAGGCAATACGGTTGAGTTCCATCAGGAGAACGCGGATCAGGGTGGCACGCTCGGGCACCTGGTCGGTAATGCCGAGAAGTTTTTCCACAGCCAGGCAGTAGCCAACTTCCTGGAAGAAGGGGGCCACATAGTCCATACGGGTACAGAAGGTCACGCCCTGAGTCCAGGTGCGGTACTCCATATTCTTCTCAATGCCCGTGTGAAGGTATCCGGTATCGACGCGGGTTTCACGGACGGTTTCGCCGTCGAGTTCCAGAATGAGGCGAAGCACCCCGTGAGTTGAAGGGTGGACTGGGCCCATATTGAGGACGATGCGCTCATTCGTAATCTTTTCGATTTCAGCGAGGACATCTTCCCAGTCGCCGCCTTGGGCGAGGACCTCGGGCAGGTCCTCCATATCCAGGCCGGCCGCGCCAGCTGTGGCGTGGAAAGGATTAGGGGTGCTCATTAGTTGTACGACCTCCGCGTATCGGCGGGTGGGACGGTAGCTCCATGGAATTCAACGGGAATACCACCCAGCGGGTAGTCCTTCCGCTGAGGGTGGCCCACCCAGTCATCGGGCAGGGCTGTACGGGTCAGGGAGGGATGCCCGTCAAAAACAATGCCCATCAGGTCCCAGGTTTCTCTTTCCTGCCAGTCATTAGCCGGGTACACCGACACTACTGACGGAATATGCGGGTCCTCGTCAGGGCAGGTGGTTTCTAGACGCACATCGCGGTTGTGCGTAATGGACTGCAGGGGTAGGACGGCGTGGAGTTCACGGCCTTTATCTGCCGGGTAGTGCACGCCATTGGTACCCAGGCACAATTCGAAACGCAGGTCCTGGTCGTCGCGCATCCACTGGCACACCTGGAGAAGGTGGTCGCGGGCAATAAAAATAGTGAGTTCATCGCGGTCAACAACGACCTTTTCGATGACCTCTTCTACGGGAAGGTCGGCCTCGCGGATGAGTTCTTCGAGGATATCGACAATCTCGTCAAAGTAGCCGCCATAAGGGCGGGCACTTTCCCCGGGAAGGTAGTGGGAGGTCACCAGCCCACCAAAGCCGGTGGTGTCGCCGTGGTCTTTTACGCCGAACATACCCTGACGCTGGGCGATGGGTTCAGCTGCTGCAAAACCACGGGGGGCTTGCGTGGCGAGGTCGGTGGTTGCTGATTCTGGGGTCGCCGACGTGAGTTCGGCCCCGCCCTCGTTCTTTATTGACTCACTCATGCGAGAAGTCCCTTCATCTGATGGGTCGGGGTGGCCGCCAATGCTGCTGCTTCGGCTTTCTTGGCGATCTCGCGGCGGTGGACGCCCAGCGGTTCCTTGCCGATCTGTTCACGCAGGGTCAAAATGGCGTGGATCAGGGCTTCAGGGCGCGGGGGGCAGCCGGGAAGGTAGACGTCAACGGGGACAATGTGATCGCAGCCCTGGACAATGGCGTAGTTATTAAACATGCCGCCACTGGAGGCGCAGGCCCCCATCGAAATCACCCATTTAGGTTCGGGCATAGAGTCATAAACGCGGCGAATAATTGGTGCCATTTTGTGAGCGACGCGGCCCGACACAATCATCACATCAGAGTGGCGGGGCGAGGCGCGGAAAACTTCCAGGCCGAAACGTGCCATATCAAAACGGGGAGTTCCTGCCGCCATCATTTCAATAGCGCAGCACGCTAGACCCATTGTCACTGGCCATTGGCTGTGTTTCCTTGCCAGGCCCAGGACCTTTTCAATACTGGTCAGCGCAATGCCAGCGGGCAAACTTTCTTCGAGTCCCATATTTTTCTACCTCACATCAGTAATCGAGGCCGCCGCGGCGCCACTCGTAAATGTACGGGACAGTAATCAGGGCAATAAATGTCAGCATTGTGACCAGACCAAAAAGGCCGAGTTGGTTAAATGAGACAGCCCATGGGTACATAAAGACGACTTCAATATCGAAGATAATGAAGGTCATTGCGACCAGGTAATAGCGCACAGGGAAACGCCCGGAATCGAGTTTTTCCATGGTCGGGTCAATCCCGCATTCATAGTTGTCGCCCTTTGTGCGGCTCTTTTTTTTGGGGCCCAACACTGCTGAGGCGCCTAATCCTCCTAAAGCAAGGACAAGGGCAACCGCCAGCATAATGAGCAGCGGCACATATGGGTTCATCGTTCCTCCCAATTTCGGGTGGTGATCCGGGGGCTGGCAGGCAGGCGGCCAGATAACTGGCAGCCAGCGTGTACGCGGTGAAGTGGTGTCGTCGCGCTGAGGAAGCTCATGCTGAAGGCACCACCTTCGTTAAAGCAGTAATCAGGCGGTCGTCAATATCTCCGCCTTTACGTTCATAACCGTCGGAAAGGAGTTTATGAACGAGAGTCATCAGGCGTGGAATAGGAAGCCCATAATGCGTGCACGCCCGCATAATTTTCGGGTTCTCAATGAGGCGCACAAAAACGCGGCCCAGGCTGTAATAGCCACCGTATTCTTCGCGCATTGCTTCTGGGTAGGCGCTTAGTGCCCGGTCGATTCCTGCGCGGCTGGTCCGGCCAAGGCCCTGCGCAATGGCCTGGGCAGCTAGACGGCCCGCTTTCATTCCAGGCGCGATTCCTTCGCCGTTATAAGGGGAGACCATTCCGCCAGCATCACCCACAAGGAGAAGCCCATTGGTGTAATGCGGGGTGCGATTAAAAGACATTGGTAGGGCCGCGCTGCGTAATTGACCAATCTGGTTTTCTGGGGTGAATCCCCATTCTTCTGGTAGGTGCGCAGTCCATTGGGCGAAAACTTCCCGATAGGGCAGCGTAGTGGCGCGCGCGTTGGAGGCCACCGACCCGAGGCCAACATTGACGATGCCGTCGCCCATCGGGAAAATCCAGCCGTAGCCGGGAAGAAGATCCGATTCGCCTGGTTTACCCGCCCACAGTTCCAGGTGGGATTCCATCCAGTCTTCATCTCCACGTGGGGACCGGTAGTAGGTGCGGGCGGCAACGCCAATGGGTTTTTCTGGGTTCTTTTCGATTCCCAGCGAGGTGGCAAGCCGGGCTGCCACTCCCCCAGCATCCACCACGAGTTTGGCGTGGACGTTAAGTTCGCTGCGGTTTTTGCCTGAGCCTTGGCGGGCGGTGACGCCAATAACGCGGCCCGCTGAGTTTTGGAGGGCGCCGGTGACCGTGATGCCTTCCATGAGGCGGGCGCCTGCACTTTGAGCGCGAAGGACGAGGGCGTGGTCCAGGTCCATTCGGGCCCGGCACATGCCATAGCCGGGTAGGGATTTCGAGTCAGGCCATTCCATGGTGACGGTGTGGCCGCCACCAATGACTGTCAGTCCGCGGTTGCGTGCCCAGCCCGTGGTATCGACACCCATGAGAAGAAGTTCGTGGACGGCAGCTGGGGTGAGGCCGTCGCCGCAGATTTTGTCGCGAGGGAAGGTGGATTTGTCGAGGAGGAGAACGTCGATTCCGAGGGTGGCGAGGTGGTAGGCGGTAGAGGCGCCCGATGGGCCTGCACCTACGACAACAACGTCGGCGGTGAGATCGCGGCTGCGGGCCTCGTCCACGGGACTCCTCTGGTTCATGGGCACATTCGGGAAAGGCCGAATGCTGGGCGGTTTTTGCGCACGGAGACCGGGGGGATTTCCGCGCATTGCGAGGCAACACTAGCGTCCACGCCAGTGGTGCCAATCTTCGGCTACTTTACCTTGTTATTTCGCCACTTTGCGCAAGGGGTAGGTAGGGGTGGGTGGAGTATTTCGGGAAGCATAGGTTTCCCTAATTTCGCTTTAGTGGCACAGGTCTCGGAAAATCAGGGTTTTCCCGCACGAGGGCGGGGCGCAATTGTGACGCCACTCCCCTATTTTTTACTGCCAACGGCTGCAGGTAACGAGCAATGACGGTGTGCACGGCGCAGCGCAATGAATGACCCTTGACACCAAACGTGCAATGGGCGACAAAAAAGGCGATTTTCAGGCAAAAATGTCGCGCTCTGCCCGTCTGGTGTCAACCACCAGCCCGCGGCACTCGCGTGAGACCCACGAATTAGAAGATATGTCAGCGTTGGGAACATAGGTAGGCGCCGGGGGCGCCCCCAACACTGACATATCTTCCCAACGCCTACTTATGTATGGTGTGGCGGTCATCAACAGGTCCCGCACCACAGAGACTCAGATTCACCAGGCCCCGGCCTCGTGAATGGAAAGAAAAGAGCGCGCAGGCCCGCGGGCCCACACTGCGCCCTCCCCTACTTTTTATAGCCCCGATGCAGCGCCACAATGCCGCCTGTGAGATTGCGATATTCGACATCTCGCCACCCGGCGGAAATCATGACACGCGCCAATGTTTCCTGGTCATGCCAGGCAAGAATCGACTCAGCTAAATAGTCATAGGCCACATCATCGGAGGATAATAAACGCGCAAGCCCCGGCATTACGGTCCCTAAATGCACACGATACAGCCCACGAAAAGCCGTATTTGTCGGCCGGGAAAACTCAGAAATCACCACTCGTCCACCCGGGCGCACCACCCGGAGCATTTCTCGTAAGGCCCGATCTGTATCGGGAATATTGCGCAGCCCATAAGAAATAGTGACCGCATCAAATTCACCATCCGTAAAAGGCAAATCCAGCGCATTCCCGTAAACAAATTCAATATCGGGGTGCCGCGAGCGCCCCACCTCAATCATTCCTTCGGAGAGATCACAGGCGACAATATGAATCCCGTCGCCTTTGAGCGCCGCCGATGACGCACCCGTTCCAGCTGCAAGATCGAGGATTTTCTCCCCTGCTACAGGTGCCACTGCTTTACGTAATGCTGCCAACCACACATGGTCCATTCCGCCGGTGAGCAGCGTGTTCATGAGGTCATAACGCCTGGCTACGTGATCAAACATTGCGGCAACCTCGGCGGGGGCTTTATCCAGGTCAGCTCGGCGGATATCCGTAGGCGCGTGGGGCGCATCGTGAGCAGGTGCGGATTCTGGCTGAGGGGCCGCGGATGACACTGGCATGGAAGCATCAGAACTCATAGGTCAATCCTCCCATGACTCCGCGCGCGCTCCTATCCCACTACCATGGCGGCATGGACACCACTTCTGTCACATCTGATGTCCCGACGCTGCATGTGCGTTCGGCCCTGCTTCCGAGCGACCATCCTGCCGCGTCGTTACCGCTACTTGAGATTGCGCCTGAGCCTGGTCACGTTTTGGCATGGCTGGGGTGGCGCCAGTCGATGATCGGGTGGGGCGCCGCGCATCGGGTGACGGTTGAAGGCCGGCACGCGATCCGCGAAGCCGCACGTATCTGGGATGACTTGCGCAGCCGCGCGCAGGTGAGCGGGCATTCAGCGGGTAGATCCGCTGAGGCGCCGCCCTCGTCAACGCATTCCCCTTTGAGCGTGCCCATCGCCTTTTCCTCCTTTGGCTTTGCCTGGGCAACACCGGGGGTGTTGGTTGTCCCCGAGGTTCTCATTGTCGATGACGAGGGCGGACGCCACGTGGTGACGGCCTCTACCACTGAGGACGCGCCAGACCCAATTGACGCGATTAACCAGGCAATGGCGGCCCGCTCGCCAATCACTGAGGCTCAGGGTTTGTGGACTGCGCCAGGCCGAATGTCGCAGACACAATGGCGCGAGTCCGTGCGGCGCCTTATTTCGCGGCTGCGTAGTGGGGCTGCGTCGAAAGTAGTGATGGCGCGGGATATGGTCGTGTCTGCTGCTTCGCCTTTTGATGAGCGTTTCCTTCTGCAGCGCCTCCACGAGCTCTACCCCACAACCTGGGCTTATGCAGTGGATGGTTTGATTGGGGCGACACCGGAAATGTTGGCCTCTACCAGTGGTGGGCGGCTCACTTCACGGGTTTTGGCGGGGACAGCCCCGTCTGTGGGGGCAGAGACTGATGGTGATGCGCTGCTGGCGAATATGAAGGAGCGCACGGAGCATCACTTGGCGGTTGAGTCGGTGGCGCGTTCCCTGGCGCCATTGGCGGAAACTGTTGAGGTTCCGGAGACGCCGAGTCTGCTGCGGCTACCCAATGTGACACATTTAGCCACGGATGTGACGGCGGTTTTGCGCGATGCCAATGTGTTGGATGTGGCGGCAGCCTTGCACCCGACAGCTGCGGTGTGTGGGACTCCGACGCCGCTGGCTTTTGATCTGCTCCTTGCTTTTGAGCAGACCCGCCGAGGCCGCTATTCCGGGCCGGTGGGGTGGATTGATGGCAATGGTGAGGGTGAGATTGCTGTGGCGCTGCGCTGCGCTCAGGTGGAAGGTGACGGATCAAGTCTGCGCGTCTTCGCTGGTGGAGGCATTATGCCGGATTCTGTTCCTGAGGCGGAGTTGGCAGAAACTCGGGCAAAAATGCAGCCCGTTTTGGAAGCCTTAGGGCTCAAATAACGAGGGCGGGGCGCCGGCAGCCGCTGGCGCGCTCAGGGCATAGTTGCGCGCTCAAGGCACC
>JAUNHH010000001.1:172155-414571 GCA_030524055.1 Actinomycetaceae bacterium
GGCATAGTTGCGCGCTCAAGGCACCGTAAATTCGCCTTTTAACGCTGCCTTGAGGCACAAAGTATGCCCTGAGATAAAAACTCTGCCTTGAGCGCCAGCGCAGGCACACCAACACCTATCACATTGACAACAGTGGAAAGCCCGCCCTCGTCAATGACGAGAGCGGGCCCACCCACAATGCCTGCCCCACTTACTGGGCAGCTGCCTGCAACTTAGCTTTGACCTCTTGAGACTTACCGTCACGAATAAAGGTCACTGTCACTTCCGAACCCACGGTGTAGCGACGGATAAAGCCTGACAGCGCCTTAGACGAAGACACCTCATTGCCATCAACGGCAACAATCACGTCACCTGCTTTCAGGCCTGCGGTATCTGCTGCTCCACCTGGGGACACAGTTTCCACTCGCGCACCGGCTTTGGTCACACCATTAGCGGTCACCGCGTCGGTCGCAATAGTCACACCCAGCGCTGCGTGATCCACAGTGCCATCAGCAATCAGATCCTTGACCACTGACACCACTAAATCAGCGGGAATCGCAAAACCAAGACCAATCGACCCGGAAACTTGCGACGCAGACACACGATCATTCAACGAGGCAATCGACGAATTAATGCCAATCACAGAACCGCTCGCATCAAAAAGCGGGCCACCAGAGTTCCCTGGGTTAATTGAGGCGTCAACCTGAATAGCATTGGTAATCACAGAATCACTCATTGCAGGAGCTTTCTGAGAATTCCCACCTTCCGGGAGTTGCCCAAAAGGATCCTCCGGATTATTCGGAGATTGCTGATTCGGAGAGGGCTCTTCCCCACCTTCAGTGGCAACTTCCACTGGGCGGTCCAGCGCCGAAATAATGCCCGTAGTCACGGTATTCGACAAGCCTAAGGGCGAACCAATGGCCATCACCTGCTGGCCGACTTTCAGTTCTGCGGAAGTACCGAAAGTCCCCACCGTGAGATCATTTGGCGCATCAACCAGGCGAATAACTGCAAGGTCCGTGGTTTTATCATGGCCCACAATATCGGCTTTATAAATCCGCCCATCAGCCAGCGTCACGGAAATCGCTTCTTTCGCGCCAATCGCTGAAGCAATCACGTGATAATTGGTGACAATATTGCCCTCCGCGTCATAAATCACGCCAGAGCCAACACCCGCAGCAGAATCCGTTGCCACATTAATTGTCACCACCGCGGGGGATACTGCAGCAGCAACTGCCTGCCAGTCCGCAGTTTTACCGGTAGCGTCAACCTTAGGCACCGTATGTGAGGTCGCCTCAGCTGGGGACGCTCCGCCGCCGCGAGCGCCCTCACCAACTCCACCGCCGCCAACAACAGCCAGCGTCGTCCCTACCGTGACCAGCGCGGTCACCACCATGGCAGTACCGAGAGCCAGCCAACCGGGGCCTTTTCGTTCAGAATTTCCTTGCGAGGGCGCAGCGCCAGAGCCTGAAGAGGCGCCTGCAGCCGCAAAAGCCGAGGAGCCCTGCACGCCCTGATCACCTGACACGCCCGGGCGGCCATTACGGTCAGTGGCCTGCCAATTTTCCCACTGCCCATAGGGCTGCCCCTGCGGCGCAGGCAACGGTGTTGGCGCGCTATTAGGTGACGGCGCAGGCAACGGGGCCGCATTTGCTGCCACCGGCGGAGTCTGCGTGGGCGCACCCCCCGCAGCAGAATTGTCGAGGGCGGGGCCCGCAACTGACGCAGCATCTGGCGCTGGCAGGTCAGTTGTGGGCTGTGCAGCCTCAGAAGCGGCAGGGGTAGTGGCGGTATAGCTCTGCGAGGTCTCACCATAGGCAGAAACTGGGCGGTTATCCCACGTCACTGGTTGAGCAGCGGCATCAGGACTATAGGTGCCGGTCCCGGGAGTCAGTGACTCCCACGCTGAGGCCGCAGAGTGAGAAGGTGCAGGGGGTGTACTTGCAGCGGATGCCGATGATGACGATACCGACAGCACAGTCGTTGTCTCGTCCTGAGAATCCCCGTCAAGACGTGCGTCATGAGGATAGGTCCGGTGAATCCTGCGAATCTGCGTATTTTCGTCAACGGGTGCGGATGCAGCGGATGCAGTCTCTGTGGCATCAGCAGCGACTGTGGCTCCCGCATCAGCGTCAGGCGTCGCAGCGTTAGCGCCTGAACTGTCAGCAGGAGAGTCAGTAGCGTTTTCGGCCCCGCCCTCGTACATGGTTCCGCCCGCATCCGCACGATCGCCGCCGGAGTGCCCATCCTCGAATGGGTTGTCGAAAGTCTGCGCTGGCCATCGGGGGACGGTATCTTCAGGGCGGTCAGTCATATCCTTATCCTTCTCAGGAGGGTTCTTTTATAGAGTCATAGTGTGTTGGCTCGATAAGTGGAGAGCCTGGATGCAAGCTGTGGGCGGACTGTGGAGAAACCGCTCTCACTGCCCGGCCCGCCGCAGAGCCACGAAAAGCTCAGGATCAGGGGCAACACGCAGGTGCACGACCTCGATCCCGCGGGGCCGCTGCGCAAGCACAGCAGGCAACTCCCCCACCTCACATTGACGGTAGCGCACCTTGTAGGCGCTGCACAGGTCTAATAGCGATATATTTTGTGGCGTTTGAAACCATCGCTGATAAACCTCAGGGGTGGCCCGGCCATGTTCCAAGGTCGAAAAAATCGACCCACCCCCATCATCCACCACAATAATACGCAGGTCAGGAATGGTTTCATCAGCGGGAATAGCCAGCGCTGCCGCATCGTGGAAAAAGGTCAGGTCCCCCATCAGCGCATGGGTCGCCTCCCCTGAAGCCAACGCCACCCCAATAGCTGTGGCCACCGTCCCGTCAATCCCGGCCAACCCGCGGTTAGCAATTGCCTTTCGCGGGCCAGGTCCATCAGCAACGAGGTCGAGGGCCCGAATAATTGACGACGCCCCGACAATCAACGGCCCCCCGCCGCAGGCATTCCACACATGCCGCGCACTATGAGCCGCACCCGGCACGCCGCTTTCAAGAAGCCCACTCATCGCCACGCGAATCCGCTCGCATTCACTGATCCACCGCTGAAGCCACGACACAGGAGGCACGGCAGTTCCTGAAGGCGACGCAAAATGCTCGTCATGCGGCGCCTCCGCAGGTTCCAAAGCTGCCACAACCAAGGCAGCACGTCCCGCAACATCGGTCCACGTTGAATACGGACACTGGACGACAATCCGCAGATCCTCACGCGCAAGCAGCGCAGATACCGTTCGCGACAAGGTCGGTCGCCCCGTAACAACCACCTGCTGCACCTCATCTGCCAACGACGACGAAAGCAGGCTTTGCTCGAAAGGCAAGAAATTCGCCGCCCCCGCCACACCCGACGTTGGTTCGCCCATAAGAGGGATCTGCGCAGCCTCCGCCCACTGGGGAGCCACAGGATCTGCCCCCTCACCTGCAAGAATAATAGTGCGCAATGCGGGGTCAACTGCCCCAATCCACGCAGTAGCACATGGGGCAGCAGGCACAACCGTCGTAGAGCGCGCCCAATCGACGAGGGCGGGGCCAGGCCTTTGAGGCGCGTGGTCATCGGCTGGGTCTGGCTGGCGGGCGCTCGCGGGCGGCCCTAAGGGGTCACGGAAAGCGACATTGATCTGGACTGGGCCGGGTTCCCCTGTGGGGTAACCGCAGGCAAGAGCAATAGCCCGAGTCAGCGTTGAGCGCACATCGTGACCACGTTGACCTGCTGGAATATCCCAGTGTGCGCGCACATGAGAAGCAAAAATCCCGACCTGATTAGTGGTTTGTGAGGCGCCTACTCCACGCATTTCAAAGGGCCGGTCAGCGCTAATGACAATCAGTGGAACCCGGCTGTGGCTCGCTTCAGCTACTCCTGCGTGAAGTTCAGCCACTGCCCCACCTGAGGTGGTGACAATCGCAACAGGAGTGGGTGTGGTCAGTTCGTGGGCGTCCGCGGGCCCAGTGCTGCCCCTGGATAATCCGAGGGCTAAAAAGGCTGCTGAGCGTTCATCAAGGCGAATATGTGCACGGATCTGACCGGCAGAAACAGCCTCGTGCAGCGCATAGGCCATAGGGGCGCTGCGCGAACCTGGGCAATAGACCACATCATGTACTCCGCCTTCAATCAGTGCTGCGGTCAGTGCTCGGGCGCATTCTATTGACGCTGAATCACTGGTTGGCGCGTGAGGATTTCCGGCCCCGGCCTCGTTATTCATCGTCATCATTGTCTCTTCTCCCCTACCGTGGATCCTCATCACCCCTTTCATATCAGGCGCCTACCTTTTCTTGCACATCACTCAAATAGGTGCAGATCTCTTCGAGGCGCCTGAGCCAGCGTTGCTCAAGGTCGCGAGTAGCGGGGTCGGTGGAGGCCGCCACAATACGGTCTTCATCTGGGGAAATATCACGCAACGCTAGGCGCCCATTCTCGGCAATCAGAGGCTGGGTTGTGACATCAGCAGCTAAAAGGGAGGCAGTACCCAAACCGCAGGCCGTTTCCGCATCGGTTGCGAGGCTGGCGGCCAATGCCCCGGCCTGCAATCCTACTGAGGACTCCAATGCGGAAGACAGCACGACGTCAAGCCCAGTTTCACGCGCAATGGACACAGCCCGCATCACCCCACCAAGGGGGGCCACTTTAATAATGGCCACATCCGCAGCCTGACTACGGGCAACTTTCAGGGGGTCTTCCGCACGGCGAATGGACTCGTCAGCGGCAATACGTACCCCGCTTTTCTGGCGGACTGCGGCGAGCTGTTCAATACTGGGGCAGGGCTGTTCAACATATTCCAGGCCACCTATTGCGTGGGCAGCGTGGTTAAGTTCGCGAATCGCCTGCAGTGCAGCGTCCTCATCCCAGGCGGCATTGGCATCCACACGGATTTTTCCGGGCACAGCGGCGCGCGCCCCTGAGTCCGCGTCCTCGCGAGCGGCAAAAAAACCAGCGACGGCTTCGATCCGCTCACAGTCCTCATGCAGCGAGCTATTTGGATCAGCGACTTTAATTTTCGCTGTGGACGCTCCACTTGCTGCCACAATCGCCACCGCCTTTTCTGGCGAACACACGGGAATGGTGGCATTAATGGCGACGAAATCACGTGGGGGCGTCATTCGTGGGCGGCGGGCGCCATCCAGGGCGCTACGCAACCACCAGGAGGATTCGGCTGGCCCATATTCCCAAAAAGGCGCAGCCTCACCCCACCCATTTTCACCATGAAGGAGAAGACCTTCCCGGGCGGTCACTCCGCGGAAACGCATACGCATAGGCACCTGATAGACCAGAACCCGGTCAATTCCGTCGAGAATTCTCCGGATGGCTGTAGGAAGTTCACTGTCGTGCCACTCGCGTATCAGGGCTGCGCTTGCAGCGGGGGATGTCATGGGGACTATTGTCCCCTATGGCGAGGATTGAACGTCGGCGTGGCGGGCAGTATTGCTCACATATTTGCGTATAACTACAGTGACATCTGGGCGTGGTGCCGCTTCTTTGCTAGTCTGCAGAGTATTACGTCCGGATCACCTAGTGATGTGGACTGCGCCCACCAATACCTCGCACCCAATGGGTACGCCACCTGGACGGAGTTCGATAGCAGATGGTTAATACATTGCGGAGAAGTGGTGTTGCGGCGTTGGTTATTGCCGGTGTGGGGATTGTATTTGGCACTCAATCCCCCACGGCAGCCGCTTTGCCCGCAGCACAAGGTCAGTGGGCGCTTCCTTCTTCTGACGCTTCAGTTCCTTCCCCCATTGACGAGGACGAGGACCTGACGTCACCACAATCGGCGGATCAGGAGCGCGCTCCCGCAGGCGACGATGCGCCGCAGTCAGCGCCGCCCAGCGAAGATCCTGATACCCCTCTTTCTGATGGCAATACTGGGCAGTCGGATACGGATACTGGTCAGGCGGATGACAGTGGTGTTGCTGATAGTGGCCAATCGCAGGCAGCATCGCCAGGAAATACAGCGCCATCAGCGGGCTCATCGGCATCACATTCTGGCCAGACTCAGTCGAGTACGCCGCCGGGAACCCTGGCAAATAATTCCTCTGGCACCAATGGCTCTGGTGACCCTCAGCGTTCGGCGGAAAATTCAGCAAATCCCACTTCCCCTCTTGAGTCTGCTACGCCTGAGGAAGGCGTAGGGCCAGCGTCCGTTCCGCGTGAAGCTACTCGGATTGCACGCTCAGAAGAGGCCTTGGCCAAAGCCCAGTCCGCTGAGCCGATTATCGCCTCTCGTATTGCACGTACTGGTGAGCCCATTACCAGCGTGATTCTTGGCGCTGCCGCGCTCACTGTAGTTGCCGCAGCAGCACTATTTGCCCGCCAGTATTTCGCGCGAAAGTCACAGGGCCGCTAAGTAGGGGCCGGGGCACACGAGGCGCGGGCCCCGCCCTCGTCCCTAGGGCATTGTGCCTATACCCAGTGACTTCGCTGGCGCGCACTGGTCCGCGATCCCCCACGATTTTGGGTGCGGGCTGCATGAAGAACCTCCATTGCGCGCGGGTGCGAGCGCGTATCAATGACCGTTGCTGGGCCAACCGCCCTATTCCACGCTTTTTGGAAAGCCGCCGCGCATACTTTTTTATTCCCTACCACTACAGGCACCGCTAAATAGTGGTGTCGGCCTTGCACTACCCAATTCACTACTTCTGCTGTCATATTTGTCAACGGATCGACCATTTCCAGCATTTTCGAGGAAAACTCCGGCACATGACCGATTTCTAGAATATGCCGAGGCCGACCCACGCTAATGGGGGTAAAAAGCTCCGTTAATGCTTCCTGAAATAGGCGGCGTTCTTTTTCTGAACCCGCATTGAGACTCACGTGAATATACGCCGATTCGGTGACGGAAATAGAGCTGGGATCAATTACCGCAGAGATCACTCCCGCTTCCTGCATTGCGGCTAAAAGCGCATGTGCGGCTTGCCGATAAACAGCAGCAGGAAAGGCCCTACTCTTCCACGAAAGAATAAGCATACGCCACGTATTCATACCCACAAGTAGGGCACCAAGGAGTATTCCTCCAAGGAATAGCAAAAGAATAACCCGCAGGGGCAAAACCACTAATAGGCGTGGATTGCGCGCAAAAATATAGACCCCCATCATCACCACAAAAGTCACAGCCGTGACTATTCCGAACAACACCACTAGAGGGGTATGCGCTGACATAAAAGCAAAACGCGGTTTCTTCGACAGGACAGTTTCTTCATGCGGCTGCGAGCCCACAGGCCCAGTTCCCCACATTCTTTTCACCGATTCTCGCGGCACTAAACCCGCAATAGTGGCTGTATTCAACCTCCCAATAGGATCACGTTGTTCATGTGGGGTAATCTCAGCGTATCCGCCCGCAAGGTGATCTACTACTAATTGCTGGCGATAATCTAAAACGGCATCCCGCCCAGAAACAATCACGCCATTGTCAAAAACAGCGCCCTGATCGGCGTTAAGGCTCTTCTTATCGAAATCAACACGGCTTGGCCCCCATAAATGCTCGACTTTTTGCGATAATCGACGCAGTTCGGGCGTATTATCAATCCCCGAATTGTGGCCAGCCACCGTGACAACAATCCAATTATGAGCAGCTTTATTCGGTGCGGCAGGATCTAGACGCAGCGCACGCCCATGTAATTGTTCCACCGCGGTGCGGGTTGTCACCGACGTCAGGTCAATCACGGTGTTCAGGCTTGGGCAGTCCCAGCCCTCGCCGAGCAAACCGCGCGTCCCCACCAGCAGGTGGACCTTGCCTGCTTCCATTAAGTCCGCGAGCGCCGCCACCATTGCCGCTGAACTCGCGCCTCGAGTATCGACATGAAGAATCTCTTCTCCAGGATTTGTCACGGGCAGTTCCGCGCCTACCACTGCGCGCAGATCCTCAAGAAGATGCTGATCGTCGGCCAGAAGGCGGCAGTGTTTCGCGGTGATCAGCACCGGATGCATTCCGCGCACTTCAGGTGCGGCAGTAATCACTCGGAAACAGCGCAGGGCGCCGCCACGATTCAGATCATTGTCACGTTTTTCCTGCTCAGCTAGGACTGTACGTTCGTTATATTCCGCTAAGTCAGCGACAACGGCAGCTTTCAGGCCAGCCCCAAAATAGCGCTGTTCCAGTGAAAGAATCTCAATGACAGCGTCTTCTTTTGCCCGCGAACGTGACAGTGTGACCTCCATTGGATTACGACCTTTGCGCAGTCCCCGATCGGTGAGGTGGTAGCCGTAGGGGCGCAGCAGCGAGCGGATCTCCTCCCACTGGCCACGCTTTTGCGGGTCGGTCAGTAGGCGCGTGAGCGCATAGCGGGCAAGGAGAAGGAGTCGATCATCAACTGTGGGACGTCCGTCGTCAGGCAGACGCTCAACAACGGCTCTTTCGAAGGTGGTCAGTGTTTGTGGGGATTGGCGGGCAAGGAATCGTGATGCCGCCAAGGTCAGATAGGGGTCAGTTTCCATTGCGCCAGCAATCCTGGCGTCAATTTCTTTCGACGAGGGCGGGGCGTCACCTTCCCCACCTTCGGAGCCAAGAACGGCGCAGAGAAGAAAATCCCTCCCCACCTCAGAATCAAAAATCCGCTCAATATGCCCAGTGAGCTGCCCGGCATGTTTATTGAGGAATGTCATCTCCTCACGGGTGGGTTTCGTAAACCAAGCCCAGGTCCGATACGGCGCAAGATCGCCTGCGCGAATCACAGCAGGTGTGGGCACTTCATGGTCAATATCGCCCAATAGTCCCTCATAATTCGCGACCTGACCTGGGGTGGAAGGCTCCGGGTGGGTGGCAGTCAAGCCAATCAGTAACGGAGTTAGCCCCGACTGCAAAATTTCACTGCGTAAAAGAGTGACTACCAGCGCCCAATGATCAAGTAAATGGTGGCATTCATCCAAAACAATAGTGCGGACACCATGGGCAACGAGGGCGGAAATACATTCACGTGCGCCTGGGTGCAAGGTCATTTTCAGAATATCCGGGTCCAGGCTTCGCATTGTTTTCCGTAAAGCGGCCGCCCTTTTCCTCAGGCCCTCGTTATAGGCGTCAGGATTATTCTTTTCGAGGGTGACCAACCATTCTTCGGCGATTTTCTCACTGGACCGGGCTACTCCCACTTCGCGGAGCCATTCGGCACGGGCGAGGTCAAGAAAAGGGTTATTTTTGTCAACCACGCTAAGGCGCTGGTAGGTAATGATCGTAATATCGCCAAGATTATCCGGGTCAGTACTAATAAGGGGAGCTACCCCGCTGCCCTGGGGGTCGTCACCTGAGGTGGGAGAAAAGTATTCGCGGGCCTGGGCAGCCCATTGATCCCTGATTACTGTGGTGGGCGCCAGGACCAGCGCACGCGACCCCGCTCTGACGGCAAGCAACAGACCGAGGAGTGTTTTTCCGCTCCCAGGTGGAGCAACCAGATGGATAGCCTGGTTGCCGTCCTCGCCGCCATGCAGCTCCTCGTCAGTGACTTCATCCAGGACGGTGCGTTGGTAAGAACGCAGGGTTCCAGTGAAGGTCAGGTGCTGCAAAGGAAGGGACGAGGGCGGGGCGTCAGTCACTCCTTCAGAGTAATGCGTGAGGGTCTGCCCCGCCCTCGTCAATCCCTAGAAGTAGTAGGGATAATCGGACCAATCTGGGTCGCGCCGCTGCAAAAACGCATCCCGGCCTTCTTGGGCTTCCGCCGTCATATACGCCATTCGCGTCGCTTCACCGGCGAAAACCTGCTGACCGGCAATCCCATCATCAGCCAAGTTAAAGGCAAACTTCAGCATCCGAATCGCCTGCGGCGACTTCGAGCACACAGTTCGCGCCCACTCCACCGCCACTTCTTCGAGCTGTTCATGATCGACCGAGCGATTCACCACGCCCCAACGCTCGGCCGTGTCAGCGTCATAACGCTCAGCAAGGAAGAAGATTTCGCGGGCACGGCGATCGCCTACTTGACGCGCCAAAAGCGCAGACCCATAGCCCGCATCGAAAGAGCCAACATTGGCGTCGGTTTGCATAAATGCCGCGTGCTGGCGCGATGCCACTGACAAATCCGCAACCACATTGAGGGAATGCCCTCCTCCGGCAGCCCACCCGGGCACCGCGGCAATCACCACTTTAGGCATTGTGCGAATCAGGCGCTGGACCTCCAGAATGTGAAGACGCCCCGCCCGGGCTGGGTCCATTTGCTCGCGGCGCTGGTCGGTCCCGGCCTGCGGGTCGGCGCCCTCAACCTCATAGCGATAGCCGTCTGAGCCGCGGACCCGCTGGTCACCACCAGAACAGAAAGAGTAGCCGCCGTCCTTGGGCGATGGCCCATTACCAGTGAGGATGACAGCGCCCACATCTCCGCTTTGCCGGGCGTGATCAAGCGCGCGATACAGTTCGTCAACGGTGAGCGGCCGGAAAGCATTACGGATTTCAGGGCGGTCAAAGGCAATGCGCACCCACGGCAGGTCCGCGCCAGCAGGACGCCCGTCCAGATCGGGGCCTCGTGAAATTCCACGGTGATAGGTAATGTCGGAAAAGTCGAACCCGGGCACCTCACGCCAGCGGGAAGGGTCAAAGGTGTCAGACACGAAATCCAGTGCGCTCATGAGACCAGGATACGTGGGTGTCATGAGAAGAACGGTGTACGAGGGCGGGGCCGCCATTTGCCGTGAATAAAAGAAAGCGCCCTGCAGAAGCAAACTCTGCAGGGCGCTCCTTCGTCTTTGGCGCACCGCCACTATGGATGGCCAGAAAGTGGCAGGTGCAGACTGGCACGGCACTTAGTAGTGCGAGGTCACCGCAGTTCCAATACCTGCCCAGTGGAAGATCCACTCAGCGTCACCTGGCGGTAGATTCACACACCCATGCGACCCATTCACGGATCCACGGCCGAACTCATCCACCCAGGGCGCACCGTGTAAGGCGTAGGAGCCCTCAAAGTAGGTCACCCAGGGAACGTCTTTCGCGCAGTAGTCCCATTCAGGTGTACATCCCATATCCTGAGCCTCGTATTGCAGGTAGGTGTGGAAAACACCGGTGACAGTTTCATGCCCGGGCTTACCGTGATTCATGGCAATCGGCCCGTGGACGACTTTCAGCCCTTCATAGGCGGTCATCGTATTTTTCGTCAGGTCAACGTCAATCCACTTTTCGCCTTCATGGGCGCGATAGGGGAATTTTTCTGACCCGGGCAGGACTGGCCGCGTCTCAAATGACTGCGCCACATCGTCGTAATTGAAAGAGGTATTCACAGCCTCTCCCTTTGCCAATGAAGCAACAACCTGGGCAGTCACGGCAGGCGCATTATTGACCACCATGCCTTTTTTGCCGGGGCGAGATTCAGCGACGACTTTACCGCTGGCATCAACATTATTAATGCCAGACTGCGGAGCAACATTTGTCGATTCCGCGAGTTTTTCTACCCACGCACTGACTTTTGCTTTGTCAACAACGGGTTCGCCAAGTTTCTCCCCTTCAGCGGGCAGAGCAATCCATGACGCTTTATCAGCAGGCTCCGGTGAGAAGGTGTCAATCCCATCGGAGATTTCAACGTCTTGGGAGACAATAGCGGAGGCTTTATCAGCAAAAGCCTTAGCCTGGGCGGTAGTGACCGTTGGCTCCTTCTCAGTCAATTGAATGGTCGCATTGACTGGCGACAAGGTCGTCACAGCCTTATCAACTGCGGCCTCAACCTCAGAAATATCGGCACTCTTGCCCGCAACTGACTCAGTCACAGCAAAAGACCCATCGGGCTTAACGGTGATCGTTGCGTCAGTGACCACGGGCCCCGCAGAAGAAGACAGTGTCTTCACTGTTTTTTCGAGGGCGGACTGGTCCCGATCAACCACCAGCGGCACCTGGGTTGAACCCACCAATGCTTGGAAGCGACTCACCACTGAGGAGTTCGGTGCCAAAACAGCATCAGCGGTGGCCTCAGCGTCAATGGTCACGCCAAAATCCGCCAGTGTTGATGTGGTGGATGTGCCCGCCACATCAGTGGTCACTGTTGCTTGAGCCCCAAGGTCATTAATCAGGGCGACAATTTCGTCGCGCGTTTTCCCTCCGACATCCTGACCGGATACCGTAGTACCAGGCAGGGCATGCTCAGCGTAGTGGACCGCATATGCGGCTCCACCTCCGCCAGCAAGTAATACCAGCGTTAGCGCCACCCCTGAAGCAATGAGGGGCGCACGTAATTTTTTCTTGCCATCCATCATTTCCCATGCTAACGGCAAGAAGACGTATTGTCATGAGTATTCCGTCAATTGTTCAGGACTTGAGACCCAGATTCTGAAGGTTGAGACCCCCTCCTTTTCACCCCCGAACACTTCACGCAGCTCAAACCCAAGCAATACAACCTTCAACAAGAGTAAGGTTGCCCCTAGGGCCTTAGGCCCTATTATTATTTCTGCCGATGTGACCTCCCCAACCTGGAAGGACCCAGCATGTCAATGACACGTGTTCTTGTTGTGCCCGGTGGTACCTCCGTTGGCGGCGTCGCCCTCGCACATGCGGCAATCCATAAACTCATCGAAATCCACGAAGCCCGCCAGCGCGACCCAGATACTGCGCCTGCCCGGATGGTCGTGGCTATTCGAGATCCGCGAAGCGTCCCGCCCTCGTCCCTTCGTGGCGCAGCCACCTCCCCCACTGAAGCCTTCCCCGCAGATGTCTTCCCTGAGTTTGCTGCTCACGTTGACAACCCCGACTTTTTTGACGGTATTGATCTGATCCTGGCGACCTCCGGATCGTCAGCGGGCAAGCCTCGTTTGGTGGGCCTGTCCACGCAGGCACTGATTGCCTCCGCTGAAGCCACCGCCCATGCCCTTGGTGGCCACGGACGCTGGATTTTAGCCCTACCCGCCCACCACATTGGTGGGGCAATGGTCCTTGCCCGCAATGTCATTGCTGGACGGAGCCCACTCATTGTTGATACCAGCAATGGGTTTACGCCCGCCGATTTGCTCCCAGCCTTGCGCGCCGCCCGCGATACCACCGAGTATCCAACATATCTCTCCCTCGTTCCCCTGCAACTACGGTCCTGCCTCGATGCAGATGAGGACGTCCTTGACGGCCTGCGACACCTCAAAGCAATCCTGGTCGGCGGGTCAGCATCAGACCCGGATCTTTTGGCGCGCGCCCGTGACGCTGGCCTGACCATTGTCGAGTCCTATGGGATGACAGAAACCTCCGGAGGCTGCGTCTACGATGGGCATCCCCTAGCTGGGGTCACTGTGCGCGCTATGGATATTGATGGCCAACCGCGCCTGGCCATTTCAGGGCGCACTCTCCTGACCCGCTACCTTGATGGTGATACCCCCACGATTGACGAGGGCGGGATCCGCTGGTTATTAACGGGTGATTTGGGGCGGATTAGTGCGTCGGGTCAGGTTGAGGTTTTTGGGCGAGCTGACGATGTGATTGTGTCGGGTGGGCTCAATATTGCGCCAGCTCCTGTCCGTATTGCCTTGAATTCTCACCCGGATGTGTCGGATTCGTGGGTGCTGGGCACTGAGGATACGAAATGGGGGCAGGTGGTCACTGCTGTTGTTGTGCCCTCTGCGGGTAGTGCGCACCCGCCTCTGGCTGAGTTCGGGCCGCGTCTGCGTGACCATGTGGGGTCGGTTTTGGGACGCCCGCAGGCGCCTCGCCGCCTCATTGTGGTGGATTCTTTGCCGCACCTGCCCTCAGGGAAAGTCGATCGGCTCAGCGTGCGCGCAATTGCGGAAATCCCTAGTGAGGGCACCGAGTGGCGACGGTAAATACTTCTTCAGGCTCACCGCACTCCACGCCGCCTTCAGCTGTCAAAGCCTGGATTGAAGGGGCTCGCCTGCGTACCCTTCCTGCGGCGGCGGCTCCCGTGGCCGTGGGCACTGCAGCCGCGGTACAGCTGGGCCAGTGGGCTCCGGGGCGGGCAGCCCTGGCATTGATTGTGGCGCTGGCTTTGCAGGTGGGCGTCAACTACTCCAATGACTATTCCGATGGGATTCGTGGAACTGATGACCATCGCACTGGCCCACCGCGCCTGACGGGCGGCGGAATGGCAAAACCCCGCACCGTTCTTGCAGCGGCACTGGGGTGTTTTGCCCTAGCGGGCCTAGCGGGACTGGTATTGCTGTGGCTGTCAGGCCAGTGGTGGATGCTCATTGCTGGCATTGCTGCGGTAATTGCTGCCTGGTTTTATACCGGCGGACGCACTCCCTACGGTTATATGGGCATTGGGCTTTCTGAAGCCCTGGTTTTTGTCTTTTTTGGACTGATGGCCTGTGCGGGCACCACGTGGACACAGATTCAGCAGGCACCCTGGTGGCTGTGGATGCTGGCGAGTGCTTTAGGGGCGAATTCTGTCGCAATGCTGGTGGTGAATAATCTTCGTGATATTCCCACCGATACGATCGCCGGGAAACGGACTTTAGCTGTGCGAATGGGAGATAATCGCACCCGCTGGTTTTATGCGATCCTTATGATAATCCCCACCCCAGTACTGGCTATTTTGGGATTACATATGCCAATAACGCCTCTCATTGTTGCTCTTTTAGTGGCAATTACGGCGATTATTGCGTGGCAACCAATTGGCATTGTTGCTGGTGGCGCCATAGGGCGCGACCTTATTGCCGCATTAAAGTGGACGGGTTTATCAATGGTGTGGTGGGCAGTGGCTATTTGTCTTCTCCTGGTCACCCCTACCCTTGCCTAACGAAAACACCAGACCACTTTTGCGCTTTCACCTGCATTCTCGGCAACTTCCGAATACCATCATGGGGTGGCCCGAATACTTCTGTTCGTTATCTGGATCGCCCTGACTATTTACGCAGTGGCGGATTGGGCGCGCACGCCCGAAAACGAGATCCCGGGTCGTATCCCTAAGCCCATGTGGCTGGCCATTATTATCTTTACCGCGCCAACCTTTTCCATTGGCGCCATTGTGTGGATTGTTTTGAGGCTGGTTGCTGCGGCAGAAGCTGGAAATTCCTCCACTGGCTCCTCGCCCCGTTCTGGCGGTGGGTCAGCTAGCCCATTGCCTTCGTTGACAGATCTTTTCCCTGGGGCTGGGGGTGGCCGGAAATCGTCTCAGGCGAAGAGCGGCGCACCTGACGACGATCCAGATTTCCTTTTCCAGCTTCAGCGTGAAATCCACCGTAAGCGCACAAAAGAAGCCAAGAAAGCAGAGCGCTCGGGAGCTTCTTCTCCTATGAACGAGGGCGGGGCCTCTAGCGAGGCTACAGCGCCCGGCGAATCTGCCGTCTCCTCACCAACTAGTGCCGCGAGCACTCATCCAGGTGCGGATAGCGCCTCCCCAACTAGCGCCCCTGCTGACTCAGACGCAGAGCCACATAGCCGCGACCAGTCCACAGATCCTGATCAGGGCTCTGACACGCTGGACAACGGGCAGTAAAGGCGGGGCAGTAAAGGCACTGGCCCGCAGTCTGCGCACCCGCGCGCCCCTCAAGGTTGGCAGGCGCCCCGCCCTCGTTCATGAGGGCGAAGCGCAAGGCAGCGACTAACGCCGCACCCCGGCCGCGGAATCCCCGGGCGTCATATCTAAAGCGCCCTCCAGTAGATGAGCCGCGGGCTCTTCATAGGTCATCCCCACCAGGGTGGAGTCCTGGAAGATCAGCGATGTCACCGACGCAAGCGAACAGTGCCGCGTAAAAGGCGAATGCGGCAGGGCCTTTTTCTGGGCGAAACGCGTCAGCGTCACAATCGGCATTTGGTGGGACACTAAAACGGCTTCATGTCCAGCAGCTTGGCGCAAAGCAGCCGAGACAGCCGCACGCATCCGTGAGGCAACCTCGGTATAGGACTCACCCCAAGAGGGTTGAAGCGGCCGCAGGAAATGCCGCCAATTTTTCGGGTGCGCCATGATTTTCGGGTCGCTATTAATACGCTGTCCTTCAAAAACATTGGCGGATTCAATGAGGCGCGGGTCGCATTCGACCTCTAAGCCGTAGGCGCGAGCAATGGGCGCCGCCGTTTGTTGGGCGCGCAGCAGAGGTGAAGCGATAACAGCAACCACGTCGTTGCCGCGCTCATGGAAAGATTCGGCCACTTCCCGGGCCATATAGTGTCCGCGCCGCGTCAGTCCAAAAGCCGGGAGGCGCCCATAAAGGACACCCTCAGGGTTATCGACTTCGCCGTGGCGGACAATGTGAATCGTCGTCGTCATAGGTGAATTGTGGCACGAGGTCGGGGCTGGGAGCTCACTCTATGGGCGGCAACCGCAGTTTCACGCCCCGCCCTCGTTAATGATCTGCACACCCCGCAGGCAAAGCGTAAGGGCCCAACTGTGCAGTTGGACCCTTATGCTCAGCCATGAATGTACCGTATGCGGCAGCTCACTTCTTATTGCGACGCTGGTGGCGTGTTTTCCGCAGCAACTTGCGGTGCTTCTTCTTTGCCATGCGCTTGCGACGCTTCTTAATAACGGAGCCCACGGGGTTCCTCCCTCTAGTTTGTGTTCACCTCGCGGCAGAGGTCCCCACCGCTAGTATCTGTCTGGCATGCCTGAAGGCACAGTGGCTCTATATTACCCGCCCAGGCCGAAGGCTTGTTCCTCAGTGTGTTCAGTGAGACCGGCAGCAATAAGTTGACCAACCGCAGCTTCGGGGACGCGGAAGCTCTTCCCGACCCGAATTGCGGGCATCTCTCCAGAGTGAATTAGCCGGTAAACCGTCATCCGAGAAACGCGCATGAGGTCCGCCACTTCCGACACTGTCATGAAACGTGGGGCGGACTTCTGTTCCATGGATGACTCCTGTGAGTTTAGAGACGGCGGGACCCTGCGTCCGCTCCTGCGATCTCTCGCCCTCTAATAATGAAGCAATTGATACGGCTGGGGCAACTCCTAGAGAGATGTGTCGTCCAAGCCTCGTTACTCACATTGGTCTCATCGGCCACATTACGCCCAAAAGACTCAGGTATCTCACATAATCCTGCCCACGATTTAAGATGGCGGTGGGTTGTGCGGACAGTGCAGCAACCCGCGGCTATTGTCGCTCTGCACAGTCATTGCCAATATGGAGGAAGGAGGAGACAGTGGCGCAACACGATGATCAGGATCCACGAGCTTCCTCACAGCCTTCTGCGCCTTCTCCTCCCGTCACACCTTCGTCAGCGTCTGCCCCGTCTGCATCGCGGTGGCACAGGGGTGCGGGCGCTCAGAATGCGGGGTCGTCGTCGCGCCACGCAGGTACCAGTAGTTCAGGTGTGTCTCATCACACGAGGGCGGGGCGTCCTTCTTCGGGGGCACCTTCTCGCCCACGTTCCTCGCGGATAGTAACTCCCGAGGATTTGCCCTCGGCGACTGGCGCCCAGGTCCGCCCCGTTGGCCATGACGCCAGGGCACATATGCGGCGCACCAGTTCTGAAACCTTCCGCGTGTGGTTTACGCAGGCTGCCCGAAATTCTCCGTCCCGTCTTGCGGTTGGCATTTTTGCCGGGATTATTGCCATTGAAACAGCGCTTTTGGCGCTGCCCATTTCTTCGGCAAATGGCCAGCCACCCAATTTCGTGGATATTCTTTTTACTGCCGTGTCTACCGTGTGCGTCACTGGGTTGACCACTGTTGACACTGCCACCCAATGGTCCACTTTTGGACATGCGGTGATTGCTATTGGGGTGCTTATTGGCGGTCTGGGAGTCATGACATTAGCCTCCATTTTGGGTATGGCTGTGTCACGGCATTTAGGTCTGACCCAGCGAATGCTGGCCGCCCAAGAAACCAAACAGGACGATATGAGTCGCCTTTCTGGGCTGCTTGTCGCTGTTCTTGTCACCTCTTTAACCGCCCAGGGTCTCCTCTTTTGCTTCTTCTTCCCGCGCTTTTTATCGCTAGGGGGATATACCTGGGGGCAGGCCGCTTGGGAAGCCACTTTTATGTCGATTTCGGTGTTTAATAATGCCGGTTTTACGATTATGCGCGGAGGCCTGGCGCCTTTTGTTAACGACTGGTGGATGCTTTTCCCGATTATTATCGGGTCGGCTGTAGGCGCTGTCGGTTTCCCTGTCATTCAGGATCTCGCTAAACGGTGGCGCCGCCCCCAAACCTGGGCGCTCCACACGAAATTAACTCTGGCTGTCTATTTAACGCTGACATTTATTGGCGCCGTGATGTTGGGCCTAACAGAATGGTCAAATCCGCATACTTTGGGTGCTCTTGATATTCCCTCACGCACATTAAATGTGCTTCTTGCCGGGGTAAATACCCGTTCTTCTGGACTGTCTGCATTAGACGTTGGCGCGATGCGCACGCAAACGCACTTTGTTCAGGACATTCTCATGATGATTGGGGGCGGGTCGGCCTCCACCGCTGGCGGCATTAAGGTGACGACTTTTGCGGTGCTCCTGCTGGCCGTGTGGGCTGAAGCCCGAGGTGACCGCGATATTGAGGTCTTCCACCGGCGTATTCCGCCAACGGTTGTGCGCCTGGCTGTGGCCGTCACACTGATGGGCATCGCCCTCGTATCTGTTTCTGTCACCCTCCTGCTAACGCTGACAGACCTGTCCCTAGACATTGTTCTCTTTGAGACGATTTCTGCTTTTGCCACCGTTGGCCTGTCCACAGGTGTCACCCCTGCCCTACCAGATCCAGCAAAGTATGTCCTTATTGCCCTGATGTTTGCGGGGCGAACGGGAACAATGACAGTAGCAGCAGCCCTGGCCCTACGGGAAGGCACGCGGGTTATCCGTATGCCTGAAGAGCGCCCGATTATTGGCTAGTGCCCACTGACAGGTCAAACAAGACTCTTACGCCGCGCCCGCCGCTCCCCTCCTCGCCTCAACCAGTGCGAGAATAGGCCTATGGCTGAGGAAAAGGATCTGTCGTCGGGCACACTCGTCATTGGGCTGGGCCGTTTTGGTTCTGCCGTTGCGGTGACCCTCGAAAAGTTGGGGTATGACATCCTCGCTGTCGAGCGTTCGCCCCGCCGCGTCCAACAATTCGCGGGCCGTTTTCCGCTGGTCGAAGCGGACGCCTCCTCTATGGAAGCATTGGAACAGGTGGGGGCGCGCGAATTCCAGTCAGTGGTTGTGGGCATTGGCTCGTCACTGGAGGCGTCAGTACTAATCACCGCAAATTTGGTGGATATTGGGATGCCGAATATTTGGGCGAAAGCCACCAGCCGGGAACATGGTCGTATTTTGCGGCGGATTGGCGCCCACCATGTGGTGTATCCGGAATTCGATGCGGGACATCGCACGGCTCACCTGGTGGGTGGGCGAATGATGGACTATATCGAAATGGAAAAAGGCGGTTTCGCGATTATGAAATTGCGTCCGCCTAAAGAAGTCATTGGCTTTACTTTAGAAGAGCTCGATTTGCCGGGCCGATATGGGGTCAATATGTTGGGCGTTTTACGTCCCGGCGAGCCTTTTGAGTATTCTGCTCCGCATACTCGTATTCAGAAGGATGACATTATTATTGTGTCTGGAGATGCGAGCCTTTTAGAGTATTTCGCGCATCGCCCATAATTCTTTTCCTATTCACGAGGGCGGGGCGCACTGATACCACCGCGGGAAGAATTCACAGCGCCTACTATGCGCAGGTGGCGCGCCAGCGATGGTGCTTCGCCTGTGAAAACTGCGCCCCGCCCTCGTTAATGAATGCGGACCTACCAGCCCACTAAACCTGAGGATGCCATTGCATACTGGTGTTCCAGGCTTTCCTGAATGAGCTTTGCCCGATAGGGGCCAATCCCTTCAATGGCCTGCAATTCTTCTGGGGACGCATCGCGTAACTCTGCCAGGGTCGCCCAATGGGTAGAGATTTCTTTAATGACGCTCCACGGAAGGCGCGGCACCAGCGACAGGGCGCGAATCCCTCGAGGCAGAATCGTCCGATCCAAATCAGCCGGGTCTAAAATCCCCAGGCCCAAAACATTGGCAATCGCCGACAGATCCACCAGATTCTCGCTGGGCAGCTCCGATAGGTGTGCTTCAACGGCGCCCACCGCGCTAGCGTCACGCGTGTAATCGCGCAATACCAGGGCCCGCTCGGAGGCCGAACCGCGCACCAGGTCATCAACCTGAAGGGCCAAGAGGCGCCCAGAGGAGCCCAGTTCCTCTAAATACCCATTGATTTCCGTGGTAATCCGGCGGATCATTTCCATGCGCTGCAAAACGGTGGCCACATCACGCACAGTGGCGGCGTCACGCATTTCCAAAACGGTGAGAGTCTGAAGGACCTCATCAAGGCGCTGGCTATAACGATCCAAGGTATCCACAGCCAGATTCGCGCGGGACAGCAAAGCCTCAGGCTCTTCTACGAAGTGATGCTCATTGCCCACATACACCGAAATCATCCGCATTGAGGCCGACACGGACAGGACCGGCAAGCCCGTTTGGCGGGCAGTGCGCTGGGCGGTGCGGTGACGCATCCCGGATTCATCGGTGGGAATATCCGAGTCTGGCAGGAGCTGCACATTTGCTTTACGGATCCGCAGATTCTCCATATCGAGAATCACCGCGCCATCCATTTTGCACAGTTCACGCAGACGGGAAGCAGTGAACTCCACATCAAGGTCGAAACCGCCAGAGCAGATGGCCTCAACTTCTGGGCCATACCCCAAAACAATCAATGCCCCCGTGTGGGAACGCTGGATACGCTGGAGCCCTTCGCGGAGGGCTGTTCCTGGCGCAACGGCCTGGAGGGCCCTGCGCAACACCGCTTGGGCAGATGTCATGCCAGCACTCCTTTTGAGCTCACGAGAAAGAACACTACAGGTCAGCCTAACCCAAGCGTGACCCGAATTGCCGTTGACAGATCAGACACCGGCATAATATCGATTCCAGGGATCGCACGGAGCTCTTCGGAACCTTGAGCTGGGATAACAGCCATAGTAAAGCCTAAACGCGCCGCTTCTTGGAGGCGCCGCTGAAGGCCAGTACAGGCACGCACATCACCTGAAAGTCCCAATTCGCCAATAACGACACAACCAGGCCTGACGGGTCGGATTGCTGCCGCTGATTTCACCGCAATAGCTGTGGCCAGATCCACTGCAGGTTCCTGGGTTCGTGCCCCACCAACGGTAGACACATACACGTCAAGATTCGCGGTTTGCGTTCCGGCGCGTGCCTCTAAAACCGCCAAAATCATGGCGACCCGCGAATGATCCACGCCGGAAGTGGTGCGCCGGGGAGATCCGCCGCTGCCATGAGAAGTCAACGCCTGGATTTCGGTAGGCATCGGGCGGCGGCCCTCTAATGTGACTGTCACACAGGACCCAGAGGTGTCCTTACTTGTGTGGGATAGGAAGAGGCCAGAAGGGTCGGGAAGTCCGTGAATACCGGCGTCATCAAGTTCAAAACAGCCGACCTCGTCGGTCGGGCCATAGCGATTTTTTACTGCCCGCAATAGGCGCAGCCGAGAATGCCGGTCCCCTTCAAATTGGCAGACCACATCCACCAGGTGTTCTAAAACCCTCGGCCCTGCAATTCCCCCATCTTTAGTCACATGGCCAACCAGAATCACCGGCAGATTCCGGGTTTTCGCCACACGAATCAGCGCCGAGGCCACCGCCCGCACCTGAGTAGTCCCACCCGCGCCGCCCTCTACTGACGAAGACTGGATAGTTTGCACCGAATCCACTAGGAGGAATGAGGGAGAGGTGGCTTCAATATGGCCCAGAATTGTCGCTAAATCATTTTCGTCAGTGAGGTAGAGATTGTCGTGCAGTGCCCCAATACGAGCAGCACGCATCTGTACCTGCGAAGAGGATTCTTCCCCGGTGATATACAAAACCGGGGCATCCGGCGTGGTGTCAGCAGCCATTCGCGCGGCAATGTCAAGCAGAAGAGTCGATTTTCCTACCCCGGGTTCCCCAGCGAGGAGCACCACCGCGCCCGCTACCAATCCGCCGCCGAGAACCCGGTCAAACTCACCGGCGCCAGTGGGCTGGTGCTGAGCAATACCGCCTTTAATGGTGCTGATTGGGACAGCTGCACGCGCCGGTGTGCGTGTGGAAGGGAGGGCAGCCTCACTGGCGCCGATTTCTTCAAGAGAGCCCCACGCCTGGCATTGGCGGCATTGGCCCAGCCATTTTGCTGAGGTCCACCCGCATTCGCTGCAGTGGTAGGTTGCCCGATCTTTAGCCATGGAACCACAGTAGCGGGGGCCACCCACATCTGAGTGCGGCCGGCAGGTGGGGCGCGGGGGTCTTTTTCTTTTCGACGAGGGCGGGGCGCGATTTGTGCAGGTCCGAATTTTCGGTCCCACAGCCTTGACTGACAAAGCGCGCTCATGACGACAATTGCGGCTGGAAAATGCGTCCTCGCGGCGCTTTGTCCGCCTGGCCCGGTGCGGATAGGCGCCTGGCTACCAAGTCTGTACCTATTTGTGCAGGTCACTAATTCCAGACCCGCAGCCCCGACTGACAACCCGCCACCACAACAAGATTGTGCCGCTAAAAACACGTCCTCGCGGCGCTTTGTCCTGAAGAGCACCCTCGGGCCAGATGCAAATCAGCTGCAAAAAACATGTCCCAACACCGGTTCGCACTCCAACAGCACTAGCCCGCGACAAGAATCGCGACACCACACGTGCAAACGGCGACAAAAAAGCCCGATTTCAGGCAAAAATGTCGCCCAATGACCGTCTGGTGCATCCAACCACCAAAAACCCACAATTCTGCCGTTAACCCCGATTTTCACAGCCGGAAGGCTCGTTCTGGGCGCGCTGTGTGTGGGCGGCGGGCGCTCAAGGCAGCGTTTCTTTCTCAAGGCATAGTTCTAGGCTCAAGGCAGCGTTAAATCGTCATTTAACGGTGCCTTGAGGGGCAAAGTATGCCCTGAGCACCAAACTGTGCCCTGAGAAGAAAACTATGCCTTGAGCCGCAAAGTATGCCTTGAACACAATGCGCGTTAATGAACTCCCGCCGCGCACTCAATCCTCACGGTTTCTTGGCCACGCCACCTACACACAGGAGGCACAGTGAATTCCACGGTTACCTGGCCACACCCCGCCCTCGTACAACCCACACCCCGGCCTCGCAAATTGGTGCCTGAGGCGGGACACCTCGCGTATTGCCCGAACCTACTTAACGTTAAAACTCACCTCATCACCCACCGCGTTTTCGCCAGAAAAAATCTGCAAGCGGTAGGTGCCGGGCAGGGCCGGATCAGCAGCTCCATTTCCATCGGAATCAACCGGAGCACACCCATTATGGCGCGTTCCATTCCATGTCAGATTCCCTGTCCACTGTGTTTTAGGGGAAAGTAATAACGGCGTTGCGGCAGGGTCTATTCCTTCGCATTTCCGACCGTCATAAATCGTGTCCTCCCCCGATTTCACGACTAATGCATATCCGCCGAAAGTCGTCGAACAGGCAATATCAGAGCTATTCGTTAATACCACTGGCGTCGTCAATGGTTTACCTGCGGCAACATCCCCGACCTCAACTTTAATGTCGAGATGATCTCCACTGCATTCGGGAATCTGCACGGGCCCATCATCAATAACAATGCCGTCTTTTGAACGCTCTTCTACGGGCCCAGCAGATTGACTTGCCGTCGTGTCACGCGGCGCCAATAATGCAGAAATTCCCGCCCATATTCCCCATATGAGGAGGCTAAGAATAAGCAGCGCACCACCACCGGTAATAATGCGCCTGGGCCACAAATTCACAGGCCGTTTTTTCTTGCCTCGCCCATTTCCGCCGCGTCCACCGCCACGACCTTGCGCAGTGGCCCCACTAGGCGCAGTTGCACTGCCCGCAGACGACGCGCCCGCCCGCCGGGACGCAGAAGCACCAGTGGCTGATGCACTGTTTTTCTTTGTGGGCCGCCGCCGTGAACTCGACATAGATGTGACGCTACCTGCCTTGCGTATCTGTGCGAAATGGACGCGCTGCCTTAAGCGGGGGTGGGACTCGTGTCATCGGCAATAGGGCCTTCACGTGGGTCGTCATCATCGGCGTCACGCACGCACCAGCGTTCAACCACAGCCCCCGCCACAGTCCACGCCAAGGAACACAGCGCCAACCCCATTGATGTCAGTGCAGCATGCAGCAGGTATTCGGCTTCGGCCCGCACAAAAAATACTAACCCTGTCCCAATCAGGAACCCGGTCATCATCGAGCCAACAATCGTGCTCGCCCGGGACATTGCCGCCACACGCACCGCCACCAGCGGGTGCATCCATGTGTCTTCACGCCGACGCATTTTCCGCACATGAATTCCGCACCACCACAGGGCAATAGCCAGTCCCACGGAGAGTAGGCCCATAAAAGGCGTATACGCAGGCGGGGTATGCCCCATTGCCATGAGGACGGCAACCAGTGCAGCTCCTACGCCGGCGGCAACGGTGGCCGCGAGCGCAAGGCTCAGCACCGGAATAGGTTTCACCGGCGTTCATTCCCCCGGCGAGGCACGGGCACCTGGCCGGTCACGGTGGGACGCACCGTCATATTACGCAGCACGGTAGTGGCCGAGTCTTCAGTTGGGTCCAATGCACCAACAGGAGTGCCTTCTGGCAGGTTGGGCTCTAAAACGGTGCGGCTGGAATCAACAATTGCGGTGCGCGGAGGGGTTTGGACCACAACGGTGTCAAGAATCCGCACTTCACCGGTGGAGAATCGCCAATCCGGCAAGGGGTGGCGGGAATGGTGGTTGCCTTGAGCAGCAGAGGAGTCATACCACGGCCCCTCGCCCTGGGCGGGTTCCTCACTGTCCCCAGCATGCCATTGGCTGGCGTTATGCCCGCCGCCAGCGTCATGTCCTGAGGGCGAAGCAGCGCCCTGGGTGGGGCCGCCCATGGCTTGTTGCGGGAAGGTCCTCCCCTGTCCGCTGGGGGATCCAGGTCCTTGCTGGCCTCCAACGTAGTGGCTGCCCTGGTAATTCGCGGATACACCGTGTTGGTCATATTGGCGTGCGTTATAAGGCTGATCGCCGTGACCTGCGTGTTCCTGTGCGGGTGCCCCTTGAGCTCCCTGGGCCCCTTGGGCGGGGTCACGCTGAACGTGCCATGTCGGAGCAGGCCCGGACTGGCCAAAACGGATTTGCTCAGCGGGGGTAGGCGCGCGTCCTTGAGCGGGTTCAGGCTCGGTTGGTTGGTCATAGGTCGGGTCGTAGGCGCCGGGTGTCGCCTGCCCTCCAGTGACGGGCCGAGCAAGAGTCGGGATGGCTCCGGTTAGTGCCGCGTAGGTGGCGGAGGGGCGCCCGCCCTCGTCGGTTTCATAAGACGACTTACCCCACTGCCTGGGCCAGGACTCAGCCCGTGACGAGTAGCCATCTGCAGATTCGCCGCTGCCTTCAGCGTGCCCCCATTGCCCCTGGCTGGCGGCCATTTCTTGGGGGAGGATCGGTGGCCGGATCTGCGTATCCGTCACCGAATCGGCGTGATAGCCGCCACGCACAGAAGTATCAACCGGGGGGTTGGCGGTAATCGGGGCGGCAGCGCCGTGCCCTGAAGGGTTCATTGACGAGGCCGGGGCTCCGCCTTCACTACCGGGCAGCTGATCGAGGTTGTGCGCTGCGCGTTCTGCTGCGCCCTGGCGGCGGCGTGAACGGCGTACTGACTCGCGGGTAGGAGCAGGGGCAGGCTGTGGGGGCGCCGCGGGTGCTTCCGCTTCAGGAGCGGTGTCTTCAGGTGCGAGGCCGCCCTGGTCGATGTCCTGGGCGGCGCCTTCCTCAGGGGCAGCACCTACGCCACTATTTTCCGCAATACCCGCGTCACCAGGTGTCTTATCTGCAGCAACTGGAGTATCACTGCGCGGTGTGGCTGCCGCATGACGGTACTCAGCGTTCAGGCGCGCATCGGAAATCCCCATCACCGAGGCCGGGTCAATCAGCCATTCTTCGGCGCCATCAACAATGCCTTCAAGGTCAGGCGCGTCCATAAAGAGGTCAGCGATGCGCCCGTGACCAGGCAGGACTGCGTCCTCGTCAATGAGCCCCCACGGGACGAGGACGAAGGCACGTTCATGGGCGCGCGGGTGCGGCAGAGTCAGTTCAGGCGTATTCAGAATGACGCCTTCGTATTCAATAATGTCAATATCGACGGTGCGTGGCGCCCACTTTTCGGTCCGTGCCCGCCCATGTGTGCCCTCCAGGAACGCCGTCAACGACAGCAACTCTTGGGGGGTGAAAGTCGTATTAATAATGACGACGGCATTCCAGTAGTCATCCTGGGGGGCCTGGTTGGAATCCAGTACTGGCTTGGTGCGCAGAATCGGCGAAATATCGAGGATCGACACTTCTGGGGTGTCAATCAGCGACTCGATGACATCACGCAGCGTTGAGGGCACGTCGCCCACATTTCCGCCAAGGGACAGGACAACGCGGCTAATTCCGCGTGGCGCTGCCGCAGAGTTTTCGGCGGCTCGGCGTTCGGCTTGTTCTTGGGCGCGTGAGCGTGGGCGCGCACTATCAACGAGGGCGGGGGCGCCTGCGGCCTCATCTTCACCAGCCGGCGCTACTGCACTGTCAGTGATGCTGGGCGCCTCGGCGGCAGGTGCGTCGGCAGCGGCGGCACTGTCACCGTCCTCATCCACGCCAATTCCGAGGTCAGCCCACCCCTGGTTACTCTTACGGCCAGCCGCAGGAAGGGAGGTCGCGCCCATTGTGGGGCCGTCCTGGGCGGCGTCTGCATCCACCAATTGGGTGGAAATGGGGGTCAGTTCGTGGGCGGCGAGAACCACGCGGTGCGGTACGGCGCCGCGCGCTGTTGAAACGGAAACGTCGCCGAATTCATGGCCGAGCGGCGCCTGCGGTTTATGGACGGTGACCTCAACACCCACAACGCCATCAATGGCGTGGATGCTGTCAGCAATCCTGGCGGCGAGGGTTTCAATCAGGCGTACTGACGGGCCTGTAATAACTGCGACCACATCGTCAGCGACCCGCGCATAGGACACGGTGTCTGAAATATCGTCGCTGGAATGTGCTGCGGAGGCGTCAACCCACAGGCACAGGTCCACAATAAAGGGCTGTGGGGTGTCCTTCTCATGGTCGAGGACCCCGTGGATCCCCTCTGCACGCAACCCCTTGAGGGTGATGACGTCGAGGTGGGTAGTCACGCCCTTACCTGCCTTCCTTTTTGTGGGAGTTTACGCTTCCTCTCACGACCGCGGCATTAGCTGCGACCTCATGGACGCGTAGCGCCCACACCCCGGCTCGGACCGCTAGGTCAGTGATTTCCACTGTGGCGATATCCGGGTGGGACTCAGAATAGTTCGTTAGGAATCGCTTGCGCGAGGCGCCCAGAAGAACCGGACGACCAATTTCGGTAAAGGCATCGAGAGAATTCACTACCTCAACGCACTGTTCATTCGTCAAAGAAAAGCCGAGACCAGGGTCAATAATGAGTTGATCTTCATCCAGGCCGCCCGCAATGGCGTCATCGCATTGCGCGCCGATCCGCAATATTAGTTCTCCGACTAAGTTTGTGCCGTAGTCGAAGTGTTCGCCTTTACTGCCTGGCAGGGCACGGTAATGCTGGACAACGAAGGCTGCACCACCAGCGGCAACGGTGGCGATCATGTCAGGATCCCACCGCCCACCAGAAACGTCATTGACGATCGCTACCCCTGCCTCACAGGCTTTGCGGGCAGTTGAGGCGTGAAGGGTGTCAATACTGAGGGCAACGCCCGCGCCAGCTGGGTCACGGTTAAGGTCTGCAGCCAGGTGGCGGATGACCTCGCCAACGCGACGCCACTCTTCCTCGGCGCTAATACGCGTGGAGTTGGGCCGGGTGGATTCGCCGCCAATATCAATAATGTCTGCGCCCTGGTCAATCATGTGATGAGCGCGGGTCAGGGCAGAGTCCAGCGCAGTAAAACGACCCCCATCTGAAAAAGAGTCGGGAGTCACATTAAGGATGCCCATTACCAGGGACCGCCCTACAGGTAGGGCGGCACCTTCCGGTAACCGAGGCGAGGGCGGGGTGGGTATATCAGGCTCCGAGGTGCTCATCGGGGACCTCCCAGGACCAGGGCCATCATTTCAGCGCGGGTTGTTCCGTCATTCATAATCCCCCGCAATGCGGAGGTCACTGTTGAGGCGCCCGGCTTCGAGATTCCCCGCATTGACATGCACATATGTTCGGCTTCAATCACGACAATCACGCCCTGCGGGTTGAGGACTTCGTGTAGAGCATCAGCAATTTGTGCAGTGAGACGTTCTTGAACCTGGGGGCGGCGGGCATAGCCTTCGACCACGCGGGCCAGTTTGGATAGGCCTGTCACCCGACCGCCTCGCGGAATATAACCAACATGGGCATGGCCATAGAAAGGCAGCAGGTGGTGTTCGCACACTGAGTGGAAGTCAATATCGCGCACAAGCACCAATTCGTCGGTGCCCGCCTCAAAAACGGTGCGTAAATGCTCGCGGGGGTCTTCCTCAAGGCCAGAAAGGAGTTCTTTCCAGGCCCGGCCTACGCGACTAGGAGTGTCACGTAGGCCGTCACGAGAAGGGTCTTCCCCAATGGCGGCCAGTAAGGCACGGGTGGCCTCGACAACGCCGTCCTCGTCATACATTACTGAGGCTCCGATCCATCACGGTGCGGGGCATCCTGGGATTCGGGGCTCTGCGGCGTGGGGGCGGATTCGCGTGCGCCCTGCACCTCGGCAGATTCAGGCAACTCTGTAGATTCAGGCAACTTTGTAGATGCGGGGGCCGCTGCTGGACTTTGTGCCCCGCCCTCGTTGATCCCTTTCGGGTTGCCAAAAACGGCACCGGGAATGGCTGCTTCAGACAGGTAATTCCACAGTGGACGGTCAGGCTGTTTGCGTACGGGAGCAAAGATTTCCGCCAAAGCAGACTCGTCCAGGGTCTCCTCTTCCAGCAGCCGCTGGGCAAGGGTGTCCAAAACGTCGCGATTGCGGGTAAGGATTTCCCAGGCTTCGCGGGTCGCATTATCCAAGAGCTCGCGGACCTGGCCATCAACGACGGCCGCGACAGCGTCAGAGTAGCTGCGCGAGGAGCCACGGCCCATATCGCGCCCAAGGAAGGGGTCAGTGTCAGCTTGACCCAGCTTCACATTCCCCACCAGGGAGGACATGCCGTAGTCAGTGACCATAGCGCGCGCCGTTTCGGTGGCTTTTTGGATGTCATTGGACGCGCCCGTAGACGGGTCACGGAAAATGAGTTCCTCAGCGACGCGCCCACCCATGGCGTACACCAGATTGTCGAGCAGCTGGTTCCGTGTCTTGGAATAGCGGTCCTCAGTGGGCATCACCATGGTGTAACCCAGGGCGCGGCCACGCGGAAGAATGGTCACCTTGGTGACCGGATCTGAGTGGTTCAGGGCAGCCGCACACAGCGCGTGACCGGCCTCGTGATAGGCAGTGACGGCCTTATCGTGGTCATTCATCACGCGAGTGCGTTTTTGCGGGCCAGCAATCACACGGTCAATGGCCTCGTCAATCGCGCGGTTATCAATCAGATCCGCATTTGACCGGGCAGTAAGCAGGGCGGCTTCATTGAGGACATTAGCCAGGTCTGCACCAGTAAATCCGGGGGTGCGTTTCGCGACCTGACGCAAATCGACATCCGAGGTCAGTGGCTTGCCAGAAGAATGGACTTTCAAAATGGCTTCGCGGCCCTTTAAGTCGGGGGCTTCAACGGCAATTTGTCGGTCAAAACGCCCTGGACGTAAGAGGGCGGGGTCCAAAATATCTGGACGGTTGGTGGCCGCAATCAAAATGACATTTTCCCGGTCATCAAAGCCGTCCATTTCGACGAGCATCTGATTGAGGGTCTGTTCGCGTTCGTCATTTCCGCCGCCAATACCGGAGCCACGGTGGCGACCAACCGCATCGATTTCATCGACGAAAATAATGGCGGGGGCTGTCTTTTTGGCACGCGCAAAAAGGTCGCGCACACGGGAGGCGCCCACGCCGACATACATTTCGAGGAAATCAGAGCCGGAAATAGAGAAGAAAGGAACGCCTGCTTCACCAGCAACGGCTTTAGCTAGCAGGGTTTTACCGGTTCCTGGAGGGCCGTAGAGCAAAACGCCGCGAGGGATTTTTGCGCCGACTTTCCGGAACTTGTCGGGGGCAGCGAGGAATTCTCGGATCTCTTCGAGTTCTTCCACGGCCTCATCTTCGCCAGCCACGTCGGCGAAAGTAATTTCCGGGTTCTCCTGGTTAAACTCTTTCGCCCGGGATTGCCCGAAGGCGCCCATCATTCGGCCACCAGACATTCGGGACATAATGAACCAAAATGCCGCCAGCAAAATCAGAATAGGCAGGAGAAGCTGGACAAGGAAAGAGACTAAGGAGGATTGCGGGTAATGCGCATTCCATCCGCGGGCTGGATCTAATTTGGCTACCGTATCCAGCACATTTTGCGACTGGATACGCGCGTAGGTGAAAGAGATTTCCCGGCCAAGATTCTTTTCAGGATCATCCGCGCCTGTACTCTTATGGACCCAATCCGCATTGAGTGTCAGATTGACCTGTTGAATAGCGTCATTGACGACGACTTTCTCAACAGTGGTGCCCTTGAGGATTTCCAAACCTTCTGAGGTGTCTACTCGCGCTGGTTGGAAATAGCCCCACAGCATCCACATGGCAATGAGAAGTACCGTAAAAGGCACTGTCACCCATGCCCAATTGACAGCCTTTTTCTTCGAGGTATCAGCCACAGATATCCTTTGTTCAGCCGCCGTAAACGTGCGGCGCTAGGGTGCCTACAAAAGGCAGGTTGCGGTAATTCTCCGCATAGTCGAGGCCGTAGCCCACAACAAACTCATTGGGGATTTCAAATCCCACATAGGTCACGTCAACATCTACTTTTGCGGCTTCCGGTTTACGTAGCAGCGTGGCAATACGCACCGAGGCCGCACCCCGGGATTCCAGATTCATCCGCAGCCACGACAGCGTCAGACCGGAGTCAATAATGTCTTCGACAATCAGGACGTGACGGTCATGCACATCAGTGTCGAGGTCCTTAAGGATGCGCACCACACCGGAAGATTTTGTGCCCGAACCGTAGGAGGAGACTGCCATCCAGTCCATCCGTAGCGGGGTGTGGAGTTTGCGTGACAGATCCGCCATCACCATGACGGCGCCGCGCAGTACGCCAACGAGAAGAATTTCTTTGCCCACGTAATCTTTGTCGATTTGGGCAGCCATCTCTGTTAAACGATGGTCGATCTCATCCGAATCTACCAGGATGTTTTTGAGATCGTCCCCCATGTCGGTGGCGTCCACACCGTCTCCTCTTCACACAAGGTTTGCCGCAGTCCGGGAGTGGAAAGCGACCCATTCAAGGGTGCCACACTTCCACCCTCTGGCGCATAGCCGATTCGCCCCTTCACGGTGTGGTCATGACCATGACGGGGCCTGCCTCACTGGACTTGCGCGCAATATGGAGGCCGGGGATATGAATCGGACCCTGCCCCCTCCAGTGGGTAATCAGGCCACATACGGCTTCAATATGCGCAAAAGTCAGATCTCCGGGGCGCGCGCCACCATGCAAGAGTGCCTGGCGGACACTCCGTCGAAGCACTCCTTTCGGGAGCAACGTGAGGGGTCCCACGAGGAAAGAGAGGGCTCCATCACAAGTTTCGATTTCCCCAAGAGCTGTGCGCGCCACCTCCTCCAGGGCATCATCATCCTCAGCAAGAAGGGCAGCACTACGCACGAGGGCGGGGGCCGGATCCATACCCAATGCCCGCTCTAATGCAGGTAGTGCCCACTCGCGCACTGCAGCCCGGCGCAGAGGTGAGCCATCAGCGCTATGCCACGGCCCGTCAACAGCATTTGAGGGATCGTCTTCCCATTCAACACCGAGGTCAACCAGAGCCTGGCGAAGGGTTGCACGGCGCACACTCAGAAGCGGGCGCAACCATAGGGTGCCATCATCGTCATGTACTTGCGGGCTCATTGCCCGTAGTGAATGGGCTCCAGATCCGCGAGCGAGCCGTAAAAGCACTGTTTCTGCCTGGTCATCCAGGGTGTGACCCAGCAAAATCGGGCAGCCACCGAGGTCCCGAGAGGCTGCTTTTAACGCTTCGCGCCGGGCCAGGCGCGCCCCGCCCTCGGGCCCAGCATCTCGCGAAATATCGACGCGCACACTGCTGGCCACAGCCCCCCAGGACGTGGCGCGGGCACGCACGCGGGCTGCTTCCTCCTGAGATTCGGCGCGCAGCCCATGATCCACGGTCAGGGTATGGACGCGCATTCCGGCGCGCCCAGCGCAGTCAATGGCTGCTAAGGCCAGGGCAGTGGAGTCGGCGCCGCCAGATAGGCCAATAAGGAGGTCCCCGCCCTCGTGCATTACTGGCTGTAGGGCTGTGCGCACCGCGAGGGACACGTCCCGGGCAGCCCCGCGCGGGTTGGGGCCGAAAAGTGCGCTGGCAGGCGGCAGGTTAGACACGGGAGGTCACTCGTGCCAGCCAGGCAGCGGGGTCAGCGTATTCGGCGGCAGTGGGCAGTGTGTCAGGTGAGGAGAAAAGGTGGCCAACCGCCCCTTCGGCTACCGCCTCGTCTGCGAAGGCGCGGGCCTGGGCGAAAGCGTGGAGAAGGCGCGAATCGGATTGGGTGAGCCCTGAGGCGATGAGTTGATATTCCGCTTGCTCCAAACTGCCATGATGGGCTTGAATCCAGCCTGCTGATGGCAGATCTACTGTTGTTAAGTCTTTCATCTGCGCGGTGGCGACAAGATGGGGCAAAATCACCAACTCAACAATTTCTGTGGTGGTCGCAGGCAATCCTGGGAGCAGATCAACAATGCGCTGACAGATATGGGGGGCGCGGAGGTGATGGGCAGCGACAATACTGGTCCGCAGAGCCACCCACCTGCACCAATCATTTTGGTCGAGGTCAAGCAGACGCGTTTGGGTCAACACATTGGGCGCAACGAGGACCCTCACTCCCCTATTGAGATCCCATCCTCCTGCCACCAACTGGGCCAGACGGCGCACAACGAAGGCCGCATGGGCGCGTTGACGCAGAGTCAAAGAGACCTCAGCAAGATCAGTGAGATCGACCACAGCATCGGTCCATACGTGCAGCGCAGAGCGCCGGTCAAGGATTTCCGCTCGAGTCAATGCCACCTGTTCATAGACGCCAGGTTCGTCAATAAAGCGAGGTAATTGCTCATGAGACCAGGACAGGGCTCGGCGGAGACGGGCAACGACGCCGCCAGCTTGAGTTACTGACACGCGCGGGCCCGGCACGAGAGTAGCCGCAGAAAGACGAGTAAGGCCCTCAGTCACCGTCAAGGTCATGGCACCAGTGTAGGCGCGTGCGGCATGGGGAGAAATTCTTCGACGAGGGCGGGGCGCACTGCCAAAAGCCACACAGGTGCTGCGCGTATTTATATGGCGCAGCCCCGCCCTCGTAAATTACGCATCAGCGAGGCCCTGAATAAAGGTATCTATTGCCCCTCGCGTCGCCCATCCATTTTCTGGAATCCCGTCATTTCCGACGACGAAAATTAATGTCTGCCCGCCAGAGGTTGTCACTACTCCCGCTAATGTCGAAACGGATGCTAAAGACCCCGTTTTTGCCTGCACATTCGCCTTAACAGACCCCTCATTCAGCCGATTTTTTAGGGTCCCTTGCCAGCCACCCCACGGCAACGACCGCATCAAATCACCCAATGCTGCATTATCGGAAGACAAAGACACCTGCATTGTCTGGACAAGTGTTTGACCCGAAAGACGATTTCCTGTGGACAGCCCCGAACAATCTTCTAAGCTCATTCCTTCCACGGAAATCCCCGCATCCGACAACGTCTTTTTCACCAATCCTGCGGAACCCTGGTAGGAGGTTGGCGCCCCTGCGGCGCGGGCAGCAAGACGGCAATATTGGTCGGCCATCGTATTGTCTGAGGTTGCCAGGAAATAGCGGACCTGTTGGGCTACCGTCGCCGATTCCACACGTCCCAATTGCTGTGCCCCTTCCGTGGGTGCAGCAGCAGGGGAACCAACCTCGACATTCACACCTTGGTCGCGTAGGTGCTGGGCGAAAGTTTGCGTTGCCACGCCGGCGGGATCGGGCTGGAACCCCTCAGCCACAGTGGGATCAAGGCGGCCTGAAGCAATCGCCATTGCCGCCACGCGGCCCTCATACTCGGTCACTTCCTGGCCTTGCCACGCAGGCAAATGGGCATCCCCTTCAAAAGGTTGCGGCGCTCCATGGAGGGTCACCGAGGCCACGCCCGCCTCTTTGAGGCGCGCAGCGGTAGAGGTCGCTAAATCTTTCAGGCCAGCCCGGCCATTGACCGCATTCTCATTGCCTTCATTGGCAGCTAGGAGTAGATCTCCCTCGCCCCACAGGTAAAGATCGCTACCCGCCAAGGAGGTACCGGTGTTCAGGCGCGCAGATGGGTCCAGGTGCGTCAGGGCAGTAAATGCCGTGACGATTTTGGTAATTGAGGCTGGGGTACGCGGCGCTGTGGCCCCAGAATCCAACAGAACATCGCCAGTTTCCGCATCGACCACTATCCCCCAGGATTGGTATTTACCCTCAGCTGCGGCCTGCATGACGGGGGCCCATAGTCCTTCAACCGCGCCAGACGTGACGGGCTTCACTTCTGGGGTGGTGGGAGTGGGCAGTAGCGGCGCGGATTGTGGGGTAAGTGCCGGCGGAGCCGCCGGAGTGGGGTGGGCAGTCCGCGTGAAAATCCCAGGGACAGCGTCGGCCGCATCTGCCGCCACGTAGATGCCGGCAGTGGCGACCAGTGCGGTTGCGCCTAGAATCGCTCCAACAGTCCTGCGTCGCATAGTGGGTCCTCCCGAGTGTTGATCGGCTCTCACATTAGCGTCTGGCGCGGGTTACGTCTGGCCAATAGAGCCTTCGCTGCGCGGAGGTGACCGCGAGAGGAGTAGACCCATGATGGAATTCGATGTGACCATTGAGATTCCCAAAGGTAACCGCAATAAATACGAGATTGATCATGTTACTGGGCGGATTCGCCTGGATCGAATGCTCTTCACCTCCACCCGTTACCCCGATGACTATGGGTTTATTGATGACACCCTTGGGGAAGATGGGGATCCTTTGGATGCATTGGTGTTGCTGGAGGAGCCCACTTTCCCGGGGTGCGTGATTCGCTGTCGCGCGCTGGGTATGTTCCGAATGCGGGATGAAAAAGGCGGGGATGACAAGGTGCTGTGTGTGCCTGCGTCTGATCAGCGGGCGTCATGGAGGACGGAAATCGAGGATGTCTCCGAGTTCCACCGTCTCGAAATCCAGCACTTTTTCGAGGTGTACAAGGATTTGGAGCCTGGGAAGTCGGTGGAGGGCGCCCACTGGGTGGGTCGGGAAGCCGCCGAGGAAGAAATTCGTCGTTCCTATCAGCGTTTGAAGGATGCTCAGGCATCGGGCGAGCATCACTGAGTTTTGTGGCGAGTTGGCCCAGGCGAGTTCCGCCGGGCTTACTTCTGCCACTTTTTACGAGGGCGGGGCGCGTTTTTGATGAGGTAACTTCCGGGTTGCCTTACGAGGGCGGGCCCCGCCCTCGTTGTTTTCTGTGCGTGGGATGTGGTTGGTGCGCGCACTGCCAGCCAGCGCGCACTGACAAAGCGCCACGACAACGTGCCTGCGGCAGCAAAAGTTCATCTTGGCGGCGGTTTGTCCAGCCACGCCACGCCCAGCCCCACTCCCCCACCCTTTCACCCGGTCTCATTTTCTAGACATCACCCCACCAAAATATATGATCTGCATCATATTTTTTGCCCATCTTCCGCGACTTTCCGCGATTTTGCCATTTCTTTGCTTTTTCAAGTTCCACTTGTTGTGGGCGCCCTATGCAATAGTTCTTTTGTTTCCGAAGTAAATTCTTATGCGAAGCAGGGAAGGCGTTACCTCATGGAAATGACCGCTGAGAATGCGGGCGCGCTGCGCGGGCTCGCTGATGTGGAGTATGACTTTGGCGTGTCTGCGGCGGTAGCGGGCGCATTTAAAGCAGCGTCACTGACGTTACGCGAACAGCGCGGTGGGCGCACTTCTGCTCGGGATAAAGGCCGCGAGGAGTTCCGCGGTTTTTATGCGGATCTGTATATTGCCAATGGAAGTGTGCAGATCCAAGATATGGGCGAGATTGGCGACTTCTTAATGAGTGTCTCGCGCCAGATAGAGCGGGTGGATCAGGCGGCGCGTGAGGAGAATGCGCGGCGGCGGCAGGCTCGGGAGTGGGCACAGCGCCAGGCGAATCGCAACCTGGCTGACCATATCGTCGGGATTTTCACCGGGGGTGAGGATCCGCCTTTCCAGTCCATTGACACTGCTTCTCGTGGTCCGGCAACGACGGTGCCCGCTCGCCAACCTCATGAGCGTCAGCCCCTGTCTGGTAGTGGTGGGGATGGGACAACCTCCGCTATTGCGGCAAATCTGCGTTCTTTTGCCTCCTCCACGCGGGGTATGGACGGGGCGGTCAGGGACCTGCCAGGGAAGTTGCAGGGACATACGGAAGATTTTGCTGCTTCGTGCCGGTGGGCCACTTTGGATGCGTCCAGTGTGATTTCAGCGCTGCGTGCGTGGGTTGCGCAAAATGAGCAGGACGCTAGGTGGGCTGATGTTGTTGCCGACGCTTTTGAGGCAGCTGGCAGTGAAGGCGTAATGACGTTGCCTGATGCGACCATTGATGCCTCACTTCGTAATGCGGGTGTAAGTCAGGCGCGCGCAGATTTGCAGGTGGACCCGCCGAGTGCTTTTGGCTCTCCTCCAACCACGGGTTATGCCGATGATCCGGTCAATACTGCCTCGGGCGGGTTTGTCGAGTTCGAGGTTGATGTGTCTTTTGCTGGGCGGGCTCAGGTGGCCTCCTGGAAGCGCGCCTATTCGTCTTTGAACCCTGATGTTGGGGCTTTTGGGGTTGGGTGGTCTTCCTGGGCTGATGCGGGACTATCTATGAACGAGGGCGGGGCGCGCCTGCGCCTCATGGATGGCCGGGTCATTTCTTTCCCTCGTGACGGCACTGGTTGGGGCAGGGCAACTGGGGAAAGTCTGTGGCTGCACACTGCTGGCGGTGCAGGCCAGGCGGACGCTGCCACCGACGCCACTACGGACGCTGACGCCCAGCTTGGTGCGGGTTTTGTGGTGTCTTCTCCGTGGGGTTTGCGCGGGCATTTTGACGCATCTGGGCGCGTGGTGTCCTGGTGTGAGAATGGCACGACGCTGCGTTTTTCCTACGGCGACGACGGCTCTTTGGAGGGGGTGACCACCGAGGCTGGGCGTGGGGTGCGCCTGGTCTGGAACTCGGGCCGTATCACCGAAGTGGTGGCCTCTGATGGGCGGCGCGCCAAGTATTCCTATGACGAGGGTGGTCGCCTGACCAGGGTGGATGGCCCTGGCGGGCGCCGCGAATACCACTATGGGGCTTCTGGTCTGATTGAACGCGTTGTTGATGGCGATGGCGTTGTGGAAGTGGATAACACTTTCGACGATAGTGGGCGGGTTGCCTTTCAGACTTCGCCGCTTGGGCGGCGCACAAAGTATGCGTATATCCCTGGTGGGATTACTGTCACTAGTGACGAGGACGCTACGCGGGCTAATACGTGGATTCATGATGGGCGCGGCCGCCTACTGGGCATTATTGATGCTGATGGACGCCGCCAATCCATGTCCTATGACCGGTGGGGCAATACTGTGCTGGTACGAGGGCGGGACGGCCGTCTGGAAGCCAGTGAGTATGACGATCGGGGCAGGCCCACCCAACGCAAACTCACCACGGGTGCCCGGCTTGCCTGGACTTGGGACAGTTTGGATCGCCTGACCGAGTTGCGGGTTTTGTCAGCCCCAGATGCCACCCCAGCGGTGACGCATTTCGAGTACGAGGGCGAGGCTACCAACCCATCCGTCGTTGTTGATGCTGAGGGCGGCGTTACGCGCATGGAGTGGGACGGGCCCCTTTTAGCGCGGGTGGTGGATCCGACTGGTGTTGAGGTGCGCTTTGCGTATGACGCCTTTGGGGATCTGATCAGCACAACGGATGCTTATGGGGCGACCGCTCGCTTGGAACGCGATGAGGCAGGCCGTATTGTCGCTGCGATGACCCCGATGGGCCACCGCACTACCTTCACCTACGACGGGGCGGGGAATCTGGTGGCGCGCCGCGCCCCTGATGGTGGAATCACCCGGTGGGAGTACACAGCTGGGGGCCGCCTTGCGGCGGAGGTGGACGCGGAAGGGGGCCGCACCCTCGTTGAGCATGACGAATCTGGCCAGGAGAGCGCCACTATTGACCCCCTGGGTGGCAGACTCGAAAAAACGTGGGATGACCTGGGTAATCTTGCTAGCGTCTCTCTGCCTGATGGGAGCACGTGGCAGCTGACCAGCGATGCGAACTCGCGTCTGACGGAGATTACTGATCCAACGGGTGCGCAGTGGTCCATGACCTATGGGCCGACCGGCACGGTGTTAAGTGTGTGCGACCCGCTTGGGCAGCACCGCGTGGTCGAGCGTAACGGCCAGGGCCAACCCACTGCTGTGTTTGATGGCGATGAGACGATCCGCGGGCAGTACGACACTCTTGGCCGTCTCCTGTCCATTACGGGTAGTGATGGCACTACTCAGGTGGTGCAGTATGACCGTTTAGGCCGCATTGTTGAAACTGTGGACGCCTGTGGGGCGGCGCGGCGTATCAAGCGAGATGCTGCCGGCCGTATTGTGGCGGTCACTCACCCTGATGGGCGGGTGCACCGTTATGAGTACGACTTGGCTGGCCGGTGGTGTGCGACGATTTCTACTGGTGGGGATAGGTATGAGTTCCACTATGACGTGGACTCGAATCTGGTTGGGGAAACCTGGCCCACCGGGGATCGCGTGACGACGACTTTTGATGAGTGCGCACGCATCACGTCCAGGCGGGAGCCTGGCCGAGGTCTGGTCACTATTGCCTATGACAAGTGCGGGCGGATCATCAGGATGCGCGACCCGTTTAACGGTCCCCGCCGTTTCACCTACGACGCAGCTGGACGCATGACCAGTGCCACCAATGCTCTTGGTGGTGTCACGCGTTTTGGTTATGACCAGTCGGGCCGTCAAAGTACGGTCACAGACCCTCTTGGTGGCACACTGACCCGCACTTTTGATGCCGCAGGCAGGGTCACCTCCCTCACGGACGCTATAGGGCGGACCACAACCTTCACGTGGGATGGCCTGGGGCACCTGACCAGTCGGACCAGTCCCACTGGCACTAGTGTTGCCTACACGTGGGACAAGGGGCGACTGACCTTCACTACGGTAGATGGGCGGCTGCACAGCAGTAGTACGCATGATCCGGCGACACGCACCACCCGCACCACCATGGCAGCCACGGGTGAAGTCCTGGAAACTGTGCTGGACCCTGTTGGGCGGCTCGCGTCGCGCACCCGCGATGGGGTTGGTGTCTCCTATGGGTATAACGCTTCTGGTCACCGGACCTTTATGCGTCGCCCTGATGGGAGCGTCACCACCTATGAACACAATACAAATGGGCATATTACCCAGGTTCACGACCCGCGCACTGGCACCATCGCCTTAGAGCGGGACGCACTCGGCAGGGTCACCAGTATCGAGGGCGAAGGGCTAACAGCATCCTTTAGCTACACCGGTGCGGGCCTAGAAAGTAGTGTCATTAATCGGGGTGGGTTTATTCAACGCACGTCCAGCACCCGCGATGATGATGACCGGGTCGTGGCCCACACTGTGGATGGCATTACCGTCTCCTACTCATTTGACGAGGCCGGACAGCTGGCCAGCGCGACGTCCAGTGAGGGCCACACCACCCACTATTCGTGGGATGCTGCGGGCCGTCTGGCAGAAGAACTCACCAATGGGCATTCCACCACTTATCACTATGACGCAGCTGGACAGTTACTGTCCTCAAAGGGCCCTGCCGGGTCAGTTCACTACACCTATGACGCCCAAGGGCGCCGCACCGCGCAGCGTGCTGGTAGCACCGAACGGCGGTATTCGTGGGACCACCGCAGTTACCTGACTGCGATTACTGACATTGACCATGATGGGGATACTCCTGCCGTGCGGCGCACCCCGATCACGGTGGACGCTGGCGGAGAACTTGCCACTGTTGGCACGCAGGACGTGTATTGGGATAGCGCTGCGGGTCTGCCTACCTTGGCGGCTTATGGCGCCAATATTGTCGTGGATGCCTTTGCTGCCACCAGTGTGCACGCCACAGCCGCTGAAGGCACCTGGCTCATCCCTGGAATCGACCCAGACCTGGACCTCACCCCACAGCCTGCCGCTGCCCACGCAGTGGCAGGTGGTGCGGTGCCAAGCGTAGATGGGGTTCCTGGCGTGGCAGGTGCCAGCGTTGCTGGCCTCTCCGAGGTAGCGGGTTCTGGGGTTTCGCGCCCCGCCCTCGTCCATGATGCGCTGCCACTAGGGATCACCGCAGGGGCCACACCCACCTTGGATGGGGCTGAATGGATGGGCCGGCGTGTCCTTGACCCCGCCACTCACGCATTCTTATCCCCTGACCCGCTCCGGCCAGTGCTGGGTTCGGCGTGGGTCGGCAACCCCTATTCCTACGCGGGAAACAACCCCGTCACCATGAGTGACCCACTGGGATTGTCGCCTGTGACGGAAGCAGAACTGCGCGCTTACGCCGACAGCAACAACGGGGTCCTACACAACACTGCCCAATGGGTGGGCGACAACTGGGAATACATTGCCGCGGGCGCCATGATTATCGGCGGAATCGCTGTCATGTGCACCGGAGTTGGCGGGCCCGTTGGCGCTGCAATGATTGCTGGTGGGCTCTTCGGAGGTGGCGGCTCGATCGGTGTACAGAAATGGACCACCGGGAAAGTTGACTGGGGCAAAGTCGGTGTCGATACCGTCATCGGCACCGTATCTGGACTGGCTGGCGGTGGGGCAGGCACTCTGCTCCGCAATGGCACCACCCAAATGACCAACTGCCTCGGGCGCAACATTTTGGTTGGTACTGGAGAAAGTATCGTTGAAGGCGGCGTCTCCAACGCGCTGAACTACGTGACAGGCCCGGGCCCACACACCGCAAGCGGCTTATTCCAGGCCACCACCTCCAGCCTTGGGATGGATGCTCTGCTTGGCGCAGGTGGCGGCGCATTAGACAAATTCACTGGAGCCTCACGGATTGGCTGCTTCACCGCCGATACTCCCGTGCTTATGGCGGACGGGACAAGTAAGCCCATTAGCGACGTCGCTGTTGGTGATGAAGTGTCCAGCGTTGACCCCGCTACGGGCGAAACTGTGCCCGCGATGGTGGAAAATGTCCTCATCCACGAGGACGTGCCCACCATGGTGGTCACCACCAGTGATGGCACGATTGAAACCACGGCCACCCACCCCTTCTATGTGCAAGGGTATGGATTTACTCCTGCTGAGGATCTGCGTGAAGGCGACCGCCTACGCAGCTCCGACGGGCAAGAAATCACCGTGGTGGCCATTGAAGCCACCGGCCAAACCCACACCGTCTACAACCTCACCACCACAACCCACACCTACCACGTCCACACCGAAAACGGGGTGGCAGTACTGGTGCACAATGAGTGCGGTACCGGCGGAGCGGACACGCCAGGGTCTGGTGGAGGCAGTGGAGGGCACGGGACACCACCTGGCGGGAGCAATAATCCTGACGGTGGAGAGTTCCCCGACTGGAATGGAAGAGTTACTTTCGGAGAGCTCAATGAACATGGCCAAGCCACTGGGATGAGCGCGATTATCAATGGTGACATGCTGACCCACGGCACGAAAGCGAATTCAAGTATCGAACCTCCTGGTTGGGACGGGCCAAATCTATTTGATAGAGGACATCTCCTGGCCAACGTTCTAGGAGGAACGGGTGATGACCCACGTAACTTAGTCACAATGCTCCCCGGAAAAAATAGGGGGCAGATGCGTGTCTTCGAAGAACGGGTTCGGCAACTCGTGGAAGAAAAAGGGGAAGTTCTCTACACTGCCACGCCAATATATGATGACACCGGAAAACCAATTCTCATTGAATTGGAGGCAATCACCGAAGATGGAATACACATACGCGATGTTATAGACAACAGCGGACCACCGAGGAGGAGGACTAGATGAATACTCTACAACAGGTACTTGATAGTTTCCCGCCACTAAATGAGCCTATTTATGGTGAGGGGCCGACGTATTTTGGCGACCTGAGCGAGTGGGATTTTCCTGCGGACTATTTGACGCTTCTCAAGGCTTATGGCGAAGGAAGAATCTGGGATTACATAACGCTATTTTCTCCATTCACTCCTTCCTTTTATAGGAACAGCTTTATATGTCGAGATGACCACCTAAACTATGCTTTACAGTACAGCTCGTGGACGAGAGGAATGCCTAACCACATTGATTCCTATGCCAATCTTTATCCATGGGCTGGTTCTGACGATGCTGACACATTCTTTTGGATGTGGACAAATAAGGAGGCGGGAGAATACATTGTTGTACTCCACAACCCAAAGACCTACACGTGGGAGATTCACGACCTGACAATTACTGAATTCCTCTACCGCCTATGGAGTGGAACCCTGGAATCAAAAGAATACTACCCCGGCTTTTTAAGCGGGCCTGACTATTTTATTTCCGCACAAACTTACAGTGACTCCGGTGATGAGACTCCGCCATATAGCGATGCAATTCAGATCATTCCCTCAAAAGAACACTCCGACGACACCGGACTCACTCAACTCAATTCCCTATGCCTGCCGCCATCTAGGCCTGTCCTTTACGATCACCGGATTCGATTCAGCGAACTACTTCCCCATGCTTTACCGGCTGATTATTTAGAGCTAGTAGACGCTTACGGGGATGGAACATTTAACGATCTGATCACCCTATTTTCACCCTACTGCCTTCTCAGCGAGAGAAGCTATTTTCTGATTAACCAGCAGAGATTGGAGGATTTGGAGGCCGAACCCAGTTATACTGCTCCCCCCTCTTTTCCTTACACACTCATCGAATTGCGCCTGTGGGCAGAATCAGACAACGACGATTTCTTCTATTGGGCCTGGAGCGATCAAGCGAAAGGCGAGTACACCATTGTGGTTCGCAACCCTAGTGAGGAACAGGCATGGGAAATCCACCATCTAACCTTTGCCAGTTTCCTGCATCAACTCCTGAGCGGGACATTGGAAACGGAGATGGTCTCACTCGCATGTATTGATACACCACCCTCGTTCACCCCGATTTACAGTGACTACAGTTATCTGACACGGCGTTAAGAGTTAACCCCTCAGTTTCTAACTGCAACACTCACAGCCTAAGGAATGCTCATGACACATTTGACTCTTAATGGCTCTGCCATTTCTGGTCTTGCACTGAACAAACCAAGCAGAGTGCTTAATAGTGGCATCTATACCGAGCCATTCCGACCCACGCCTCTTTCTCATAAGGATTCCCGATCAATGAAACATACGGGACTTCCATGAGCGGCACGACTGATTCATATTTATCAACGCTTATACAGCGTTTCCCAGCGGTAGATGAGCCGATTTATGGTGAAGGACCGACGTATTTTGGCGATCTGGGTGAGTGGGATTTTCCTGCGGATTACTTGGCATTCCTCAAAGCTTATGGTGAGGGGCGGATTTGGGATTACATCACCCTTCTGTCACCTTTCACCCCCGCCCCTCACAGGAACTCTTTTGCCTATAGGGGAGAAAATCTTAACTACGCATTACAAGGGCATTTATGGACAGAAGACATGCCAGACTGCATCGATTCCTATGCCAATCTCTACCCTTGGGCCGATTCTGATGTAGCAGACACGTTCTTTTGGATGTGGACAAATAAGGAAGAAGGGGAATACGTCGTCGTACTCCACAACCCCAAAAATATTATTTGGGAAGTCCACAACCTGACCATTACCGAGTTCCTCTACCGACTATGGGATGGAACCCTGAATTCAAAAGAATACTATCCGGGCCGTTTATATGGAGACGATTATTTCGTCTCCGCACGAGACTATAGTATGCCCACTGATATTCTCCCTTATAACAGCATAAAGCAGACTGTCTTACACAACGCAGGTTCCTCCGGCAGCTTTATGACTCACCTTCAAAGCCTGTGCCCACCACCAGCCACTCCCGTTCTTTGGGATAATAAGATCCGCTTCAGCGAATTTCTCCCTCACGCTTTGTCAGCCGATTATTTGGAACTAGCATCCACTTATGGCGATGGCGCATTTAACGATCTCATCACGTTATATTCCCCCTATTGCCTAATCAGAGAACGAAACTACTTCACCCTTAACCAGCTAAGATTACTCAGACTCGAAAATAAGCGAGATGAGCCTACTCCCCCACCTTTTCCATGCGCATTAAACGACTTGCACCAGTGGGCGCGATCCGATAACCAAGACTCCTTCTACTGGATGTGGACCGACGAATCAGCGGGCGAATATGCCATCGTCGTCCATAATCAGACAGAAGAAATCCCCTGGGAAATCCACCACCTCACCTTCACAGAGTTTCTCTACCAGCTACTCAGCGGCACCCTAAAAACAGAAATGGTCTCCCTCATTTGCATCGACCCTCCAGCCTCGTTCACCCCCATCTACACCAACGACGACTTCCTGAGGCAGCGTTAAGAACCAGCCCGCACCGCCTCCCCCATAGATAAGCTCAGGCCGGACACTTAAGGACTTTTATGCACGAAACCATTCTCACTGAAACAGCAGAAACATACATGCATGCGCGGCAAGTCCTTAATGACGATATACCCCCCTCAACCTGGGAAAGTGTTTGTCATTACTGGTTAAGTAGCAATGAAATAGACTCGCTCCCTTTCTCTCCTGAATATTTCGTATGGAAAACTGCCCACCTCGTGAACTTTAAGGCAATCCACCCACTCGGCTCTCTACTCACAGAAAAAGGGTGGCCACTCGTTTATAAATCCCGATCCGCCCGCCCATTAGCGTGTTTTGGCGCCTATGAACGAGCAACACTTCTTATCCAGCACATCGAGAAGACTCTTGCAGATACGAAACGCAGCCCAGGAGAGCACTGGGATGTCGCCGAGAGCCTCAACGCAATTGGCGCATACTCCTACATACCAACAATCACACTCCACGCACTGAGTCACCCCGATAAGAAAATACAAGAAGATGGTCACGAGATCATCGAGTTTTTCCTTCCTGAAACGACCTACCCACCAGCACTTCCACACATCGACACCACTCTGGCGAAATTTGACCCGTCGCACCCTCCACTACCTGATCCAGACACATACCAGAAAGTCATAAGTCGCGCCAACGACATTTACGACTCGATTCACGCAACCTTTATTCCATTCGGGAAGATCTACAACGACCCCCGTACGGACGATACCATCCGCGACTGGCTCACTCTCTCCGCTCATGGAGATCAGCGAAAAGTGACAATGGCACTCGAAATACTGAGTCGCACAGGTCCGGGCTATGTTGCGCGCTTTATTGAGCAACTCCTTCCACTGGCAGTAGATGACACCCACTCACCACACGCCCTACAGTTACTCGCCTACGCACATTACGGCCGCATACGCCAGGCCAGTTCAACGTTCCTTGGTAACTGGCTCAACAACGGTGACGAAGACTCTCCACAGCGCGTCGCAAAAGTAGGACACGCCTACTCCTTCCTTGGCCTTGTCACAGACCTAGAAAAACTCACAATTTCCGCCCTCGCCTCCACAGACCCCACCATTCGCACCATAGGACTAGAACTCGCCAAAGACCCATTCCTTCACCCCCGCCACTACCTCGCGCTCAACCCCACGCAGTGAGAGAAAACCATGGCACTTCAAATTCGACCGAACACTAATACCCTGGGTAAAGCTCTTGACCCAGACGGGACTTTATCCCATGAGCAGTTGCGAGGTGAGGATTTTAGTGGTCTGAAATTCGATAATCTCGATATTTGGGATTCCACATTTGAGGACTGCTGTTTCGACCGGATCAAAGCGCGCGTATTTGGCGCGGCTGCAGGTGGGAAAGTCAGCGAATTTATTGACTGCACTTTTCGTAGGGCCATGTTAAGCAAATTGGCTCTTGGTGGCCGGGCACGTTTTATTATTTGCTCTTTCGACAACGCGCGCCTGACAAACTGGATCTGCGAATCAGTGGACTTTATCGATTGCACTTTCGATGGGGCTTCACTCCGTAGCATGCAAATCTGGGGTTCCATTAACGAACCGGCCATTGGAAAATCCCCCGCCAAACACTGGACAAACGACATCTCCGGGAACGACTTCTCCCAGGCAAAAATCTGCGATATCGACTTCCGCACAGGAGTGGATTTAACCCAGCAAAAACTCCCCACCGGCCCGGACTACCTCTACACAGAAAACGTCCCCGCCGCCCTGGACAGGGGCCATCAAGTCCTTGCTTCCCTTCCACCAGGATTGGCCCACGACACTGTAGAGTTCCTGCTCGAATGGATCGACACGCAATATCAGGACGGCCAACTCCACGCATTTCACCCCCGCCTGAAAACCTACCCCGACGAAATGTGGATCCCCCTGCACGAAGCCATGAACGAAGCGCTGTAACCCACACTTCCCGCTCGACGCCCAAGCAACGCAAAATAAGGAAAACGGACAATGGCATGAACGATTCGCACAACCATGCTAGACACATTATTGGAATGCCGATACCTACATAAACTCAGGAAGAAGAACAGGCCATGGTGGAAGAAACACTGAAAGCATGCGCGAAGAAATATGGCAAGGCGCAGGAGATTCTCCGCAGCGCAGCGGACAATGCTGCCTATGCCGCGACCTTGCAATATCTATTGACCTGCGATAAAAATGAACGCGAGCATCTTCCTTTCGATGCGAAAGCAACAGTAGTGCATTGCGGCCCTCTTCTCCCAGCCGAGGCACTGCTTCCTATACGTTTTACACTCATGCAGCTATCTTGGTCGCTTTCAGTAAGCGTTCAAATCCTCCCTCTTCTCGCTCGAATTGGCGCCTATTCTCGCCTAGAAGCAATTCTTCAGTACACCGCAAGTCATTTCAATTCAAAACGGCCTAGCATTCCTTTTTTTGCCACAGAATTACTGGATATTGTCGGCGCCTATAGCTATGTGCCCGGATTAGCAATTGATGCCCTAAAGTCATCTGATAAGTACATATATGAGGATGGGGAGTTCATTGTTGAATTCCACATGTCAGACAGCCCGTACCGAGTTAAGCCCATCTCCTATTCCCCGCACGACGAAAACACACTACCCAGTTTCGATACAGTCGATAAAGACACTTACAGGGACATCATTACTGCCCTCGAACACGCCTACACACTCATCTCTTCCACTTTTATCCCATTCGCTAAAAATTACCGCGGCTCTGAGGGGCGAAAGATCGTGAGCAAATGGCTCACCCCTATCCACGGTAGATACGATGCGGAAACCGTCACTATGGCCTGCCACCTACTCATTCACGAGGGCCCTGGAGGTCTCTGGCCATTCACTAAACTTTTAGCCCCTCTCGCGCTCGACGACGAACATACTGAACGAGCACTGCACCTCCTCGCGTACACGCCTTTTATGCATATGTATAACCCGACCACTAAGGTCCTCAGCGAATGGCTCACTAATTGCCCCGGTGAATATGCCCCGCGCGTAGAAAAAGCCGCACACATCTACTCCTTCCTTGGCCTAACCACGCCCCTACAGAAACTCACCATCAGCTGCCTCCTGTCAAAAGAACCCAACATTCGCGCCATCGGGCTACGTTTAACCAAAGACCCCTTCTTCACAAACGACCCCCTCTTCTTCACCACGCAGGGCAAATAGAAGACACCAGCCCACCCAAGCCCTCTACTCAGCCCCACTCCCTCCATCCGCACTCCGCCCTCGCCAATCACAGCCACAAATGCACACAGGCAGCGACAATAGGCAATTTCCCGTAGCCCACGTGACACAAATAAGGATCGCCATGAGCAACCTAACGAATGCACATTTGTTAACGCTAGTGCAGCGTTTCCCGCCGAAAGATGAGCCTATTTATGGTGAGGGCCCGACATATTTTGGGGAGTTGGGCGAGTGGGATTTTCCTGCGGATTACTTGGCGCTGCTTCGATCCTATGGTGAGGGGCGGATTTGGGATTACATTACCTTGCTGTCGCCATTTAGTCCGAGCCCTTACCGGAATAGTTTTACGCGCAGAGAGTTTAATCTAGAACTTGGGCGCCAATCTGATTCATGGACGAGAGGCATGCCTGAACGCATTGCTTCCTATGGGGATCTTTACCCGTGGGCCGATTCCGACGATGCGGATACCTTCTTTTGGATGTGGACGAATAAAGAGGCAGGGGAATACGTTGTTGTACTCCACAACCCGAAGACCTCCACATGGGAGATTCATGACCTGACAATCACTGAGTTCCTTTACCACCTATGGGGCGGAACCCTGGAATCAAAAGAATACTACCCCGGCTTTTTAAGCGGACCTAACTATTTTATTTCCGCACGCACCTATGACACCGTGGAAAATACTCCTCCCTATGACGGTAGTGTTGAGACTCGATCCCAACAGTCAGATTCTGCTTCTGACTTTTTGCCTCAACTAACAGCATTATGTCCGCCTCCGCCCACCCCTATTCTTTATGACCAGAGAATCCGGTTCAGCGAGTTCTGTCCTCATATTGTGCCAGCGGATTATATGGAACTGGTTAATACCTATGGTGACGGTAGCTTTAATAAGGTCATCTCTTTACATTCACCCTACTGTTTAACCGGAGAACGGAATTACTTTGCCGTTAATCACCTGAGAGTAGACACTACAGAGGACGAAACAGACTCCGCTGCTGCGCCGTACAAGTTGACTGACTTACACTTGTGGGCAGAGTCAGATAATGACGATTTTTTCTACTGGACATGGACTAATGAAGCGGCGGGTGAATACGCCATCGTGGTCTATAACCCAACTGAGGAGCATCCTTGGGAGGCCTACCACCTGGCTTTCGCTGAGTTCCTGCACCAACTCCTAAGCGGCACCCTCGAAACAGAAATGGTTTCCCTTGTCTGCATTGACGGGAAACCCTCCTTCACCCCACGCTATGGCATCGACTACTTCCTATTAACGCGCTCACCACTCGACGCACTTATTGCTGTGTGCCCACCCCCAAACACCCCAGTGACGTACGGGGAGTTGATGCGTTTCAATGAGTTTAGTGATCTAGTGCTGCCAGAGGACTATATTGAGGTCGCCCGTACCTATGGAGAGGGCCGCTTCAACGACTCATTCTCATTGTCCACCCCGTTCTCAGTATTTCTGGGAAGCAACGTTTTCCATAAGCAAAAGTACCTGCAGGAAGAATACCGGGAGCATCCTCTTTGGCTGGAAAACACGCCACCTGAAATAGGCGACTATGCGGATCTGTATGTGTGGGCAAAATCGGGGTATCGGGACAACTTCATGTGGATGTGGACCGACCAACCCGGCGGAGACTACGTCATCGTGGTACACAATATTGAGAAACGCCAATGGGAATTCCACCACCTGACCTTCGCAGAATTCCTCGCACGCGTGACCACCCGCACGCTGAACACGCACATGTCCCACTTCAAACGAATAAGCCAACCCGCCAGATTCGAAGCACCCACCAAAAACGACGCCCACCTCACCCTTGAACATGACAGACAGGCATACGAGCCGTACCAGCCGGACTACACCCAAGACACCGTACCCACACCCGACAAAGCTCTCGACGCCTTAACTGCACTCTGCCCACCACCGGCCTCTCCCTACAGTGGCGATAACAGGTTCTGGTTCAACTACGACGGCAACTGGGACTTCCCCGCGGACTACCTCGCTCTACTATCCCGCTACGGTATCGGCCGATTCTGCGACTACATGAACATCTACAGCCCCTACATCCGCTACCCCGCATGGAACTGCCACGTCCAGAAGAGGAATTTCACGGAACTGTCAAGAGAGAACTTTTTCTGGAATAGCAATATGCCCGAGGATATTGCGTCATACGCCGATCTTTACCCCTGGGGGCAATCAGATATTGGAGTGATGTATTACTGGCGATGGATCAACAAGGACAAAGGCACCTATCAAACCATCCTGCACGCTGGGAAAGGCAGCCAGTGGGAAGTGTATGACATGACCATTACCGAAGTCCTCTACCACCTCCTCACCGACCAACTCCCCACCGACTTCTTCCCAGACGACCTTCTCTGGGACGGCGCCACCTACAACGCACTACACGCACCCACGGAAACACAAGAATAAATACCTTCGATCACATTGGCAGGTGAGAAAAATGGGACTAGAAACACGTCCAAGCAGTGGTGCTTACGCGAGGGCGGACGAGCCTCACGGCTCGCTTGCTCACGAGCAGTTGCGCGGTGAGGATTTTAGTGGCCTGAAGTTCGATAACTTCAACATTTGGGATTCCACGTTAGAAGAGTGCAAATTCGACCGCATAAAAACACGCGTATTTGCTGCTGCTGCCGGAGGAAAGGTCACCGAATTTATTGACTGTACTTTCCATCGAGCAGCATTAAATCTGCTGATAGCCGGCGGCCGGGTCCGTTTTATCAATTGCTCATTTACCAATGCGCGACTCACAGACTGGTCTTGCGAGTCGGTGGACTTTATCGACTGCACATTCGAGGGGACATCCCTACGCAGCATACAAATCTGGGGCTCCCTAGATGAACCCGCTTTCGGCAGTATCCCCGAGAAAAAATGGACCAACGACATCCGCGGGAACGACTTCTCCCAAGCTAAGATTCTCAACGTTGAATTCCGCGCAGGAGTCGATTTAACACAGCAACAACTCCCCGCCGGCCCGGACTACATCTACATCGAAGACATACCCAAAGCCCTCGAAAAAGGCCATCAACTCCTGCCACAGCTACCAGAAGGCAGACCGCAAGAAGCCGCAGCATTCCTTCTCGAAAGGATCGAAACCCACTACCAACTAGGACAACACCAAGCATTCCGCCACCGCCTCAAAACCTACCCCGACGAAATGTGGGTTCCCCTACGCGAAGCCTTAAACGACACACCTTAGAAGCGCTGTGCCATTCAGCAACTCATCCGACTGCATTGTCTTCCAGTTAAGGAAAGCCTCCACGAAATAAAGGAGCATCGTGGGCACCATATTGACTAGATCGTCTTTAGCGAAGCTTTTAGAACACTTCCCGCCAGCAGATCCTCCTATTTATAGTGAGGGACCAACCTATTTCGGAGAACTGGGCGAGTGGGATTTTCCGTCGGACTACCTCGCCTTTTTAAAGGCATATGGGGATGGAAGAATTTGGGATTACATCACCCCACTGTCCCCGTTTTACCCGAGCTGGTATACGAATAATTTTCTTCAGCGCGCTGAAGGGATTGAGATTGCCAGAGAATACGACGGCGTGACGAAAGGAATGCCAGAGCGTATTAAATCCTATGCCGATCTTTACCCGTGGGCTCAATCCGATGTTGTGGACACATTCTTTTGGATGTGGACCAATAAAGAAGCCGGCGAATATGTCGTAGTGCTCCACAACCCTAAAGTATATGTCTGGGAAATCCACGACCTGACTACCACCGAATTCCTTTTCCAACTGTGGAGCGGAACCTTAGATTCAAAAGAATACCACCCCGGCCGTTTAGGAGGTGACGACTACTTCGTCTCCACTGCAAGGCTTGGCCCTCCTGATGATATTCCTTCATATAGCGGCACAGTGGACACGATCTCTGGACAAGTAAACTCTGGGACTGAGTCTTTAACCCACCTTCAAGCATTATGCCCACCACCGCCCTCTCCTGTTCTTTATGAGAACCGGATCCGTTTCAGCGAAATCCTCTCTGAACCTATTCCAGCCGATTATTTAGAACTAGCAGCCACCTACGGTGATGGAGCTTTTAATGACCTCATCACGATGTATTCACCATACTGCCCGGTGACGCGTAGGAATTACTTTGCACTGAATGACATCAGGCTGGATGAGCTCAACAGCAATTCTAATGACGTCCCTCCCCTATCTATCGCCCAATCCCCACACGAGCTACGCATTTGGGCACGATCCGCAAATCGAGATAGGTTCTATTGGATGTGGACCGATGAAGCGGCAGGCGAATATGCCATCGTCGTCCACAACCGGACAGAAGAAATCCCCTGGGAAATCCACCACCTCACCTTCACAGAGTTTCTCTACCAGCTCCTCAGCGGCACCCTCAAAACAGAAATGGTCTCCCTGTTCTGTTTTGATCCCCCACCCTCGTTTATCCCCCTCTACACCAACGACGACTTCCTGAGGCAACGGTAGGACGCGGCAATACTCCTGCCTCACGGGAATTCTTGTGACACAATCTAAATGCAATGTCGCCACAACCAAGAGGGGAAGGAAATGCCATTACAAACGCGACCAAGCAGTGGTGCTGCCGCGAGGGCGGACGAACCTCACGGCTCGCTTGCTCACGAGCAGTTGCGAGGCGAGGATTTTAGTGGCCTGAAATTCGATAATCTCGATATTTGGGACTCCACATTAGAAGAGTGCAATTTCGACCGTGTAAAGACACGCGTATTTGCTCCTGCCGCCGGAGGGAAAACCACTGAATTCATTAACTGCACCTTTAACCAGGCAACACTAAGGCATTTAATCACAGGAGGGCGAACTCGTTTTATGAATTGCTCTTTTCACAACGCACGCCTGACAAACTGGACCTGCAAATCGGTGGACTTTATCGACTGCACATTCGAGGGGGCGTCCCTACGCAACGTACAAATCTGGGGCTCCATTAACGAACCCGCCTTTGGAAGCTTCCCGGCCCGAATATGGACTAATGACATCCATGGAAATGACTTTTCTCAGGCCAAGATTTGCGACGTTGAATTCCGCGCAGGAGTGGATTTAACCCGGCAGAAACTCCCCACCGGGCCGAACTACCTCTACATCGAAAACATACCCGCAGCCCTAGACAGGGGCCACCAGATCCTGCCACAACTACCAGAAGGCGAGCCACAAGAAGACGCTATGTTCCTGCTCGAACGAATTCGAGAACACTACGTGTCAGGACAGCACCAAGCATTCCGCCATCGCCTCAAATCCTATCCTGACGAAATGTGGATCCCCATCCACGAAGCAATGAATGCGACCTCATAACAGGCACCGGTGCTGTCTTTAAGTGAGCTCTGGTTAGAAACACAGCAAATGCGGGAGGAAGGTCATGCTTGAGGAGACGTTTATCGTGGATGCTGAGAAGCTTATTAAGGCGAAGAAGATTTTGCGCGGCGCTGCTGATAGCGTCTCATATACGGCAGTCTTGCATTATTGGCTGACCAGCAACAGCGAGACACTGGAGCACTTACCATTTCACTCAAATCTGTGGGCCGTGACGTGGAGTTGCGCTGAACTAGTCGTTCCCGAAGCACTGCAACCACTGGCATACACGCTAGTAGCGGCAGGTTGGCCGATAGTGCACAAGGGCTACTCCCGACGCACACTCGCCAATCTCGACGCCTATTCTCGTTTAGAAGCTGTATTGCAATACATCGCAACACGGCACGGTCAAAAAGAGCATCACCTGGCCGACTATTTGTCTGACGCGGAAGATTTATCGTATATAGGCGCCGATAGCTATCTTCCGGGGATCGTTATCCAGGCTCTACGTTCCCCATATAAGCAAATGCGCGAGGACGGGGAATTTATCACCGAATACCTCATGACCGATGAAGACATACATATAAAACCCATTACCCCATCTCCTTACAATAAACGGGATATCCCCCAATTCGAGACAGTCGAAAAAGATACCTATAGGGAAATTATTACTGCCGCCGAGCAGGCCTCCAAACGCATATTCTCCATCTCACCAGAGTTGAGAAATAGCACTAAGTTCCCACAGTTTCGGCGGATTATTCGCAATTGCCTTACCCCAAATAATGGAGTTTATGAGTCCCAATCTGTCACAAGAGCGCTGCACCTTCTCGACAATGAAGGCCCTGGAGGAATTATCCCTTTCGCCCGCCTTTTAGCACCGCTAACTGTCCATGACGAGCATTCAGAACACGCATTGCAGCTACTGGCATACATGGGCTACCTAGAAACGGATATCGTTACACGCGAGCCTTTAGATAACTGGCTAAAAGGAGGCCCTGGGAAATATGCACACCGCTTAGAGAAAATCGCGCATATCTACTCATTCCTCGGTTTAACCGCGGACTTAGAAAAAGTCACCATCCAGGCGCTTTGCTCAAAAGACCCCACCATTCGCGCACTCGGATTACGTTTGACCGAAAACCCCTTCTTCACAAACGACCCACTATTCTTTCGTACAACGCCAGACTCCACAACTGGCGGAACAACATCTGGGAACCTGCTTCCAGGTGAAGAAAAGCATTGTCCAGGATGAGCCACGTAATTACGCTAGACACACTATTGGAACGCCGATACCTATATAAACTCAGGAAGAAGAACAGACCATGGTGGAAGAAGCACTAAGAGAATGCGCGAAGAAATATGGCGAGGCACAGGAAATTCTCCGCGGGGCGGCAGATAACGCCGCCTATGCCGCGTCCTTGCAGCACCTATTAACCTGCGATAAAAACGAATGCGAATCGCTTCCATTCGATGCGGAAGCAGTGGTAACACATTGTGGCCCTCTCCTCCCAGCCGAGGCACTGCATCCTATACGTTTTACGCTCATGCAACTAGCCTGGTCGCTTTCGGTAAGCGCTCAAGTCCTGCCTCTCCTTGCTCGAATCGGGGCCTATTCTCGTCTAGAAGCCATCCTTCAGTACGCCACAAGTGAATCCACTTCAAAACGACCCAGTCTTCCTATTTTTGCCGCGGAGATCCTGGATGTAGTTGGCGCCTATAACTACATTCCCGGATTAGCAATTGATGCCCTAAAGTCCTCCGATAAGCAGATCTACGAGGACGGGGAATTCATTGTTGAATTCCACATGTCAGACGATCCTATACGCGTAAAACCCATTTCCTACTCCCCGCACGACGAAGAAAAACTACCCAGTTTCGATACAATCGATAAAGACACCCACAGGGACATCATCACTGCCCTCGAACACGCCTACACACTGATCCAGTCGACTTTTATTCCACTCGCAAAGGTCCGGAAGGAGGCCAAAACGCGGGAAACTATTCTTAGGTGGCTCACCCCCATTCATGGCAGATACGACTCGGAGAAGGTCGCCATGGCCTGCCACCTACTTATTACTGGAGGACAATACACTCTCGGGCCATACGCGAAACTTTTAGCACCTCTCGCACTCAATGATGAACATTCCGAGCGCGCGCTGCACGTTCTGGCTTACACGCCTTTTTCGCATATGTATAACCCGACCACAAAGGTCCTCAGCGACTGGCTGACTAATTGCCCTGGCGAATACGCCCAACGAGTAGAAAAAGCCGCACACATCTACTCATTCCTTGGCCTCACCACGCCCCTAGAAAAACTCACCATCAGCTGTCTCCTGGCAAAAGAACCCGAAATCTACGCACTCGGACTCAAATTCACCGAAGACCCATTCTTCACCGACGACCCACTCTTCTTCACCACCCAGGGCAAATAGAAGGCACCAACCCACCCAAACCCAAGCCCTCTGCTCACCCCCGCTCCTTCCACTCGCACCCCGCGCTCGCCAATCACTGCCACAAACGCACACAGGCGCCGATGGCTTTCACCATCGGCGCCCATGCTGGCCCTGCTGCTTCCCCGGCGGCAGGGCCAGAGTCTTGGCGGTTAGAGCGGCATCATCGGTCTCAGGGAACCTCAGCCGCCTAACCCTGCCCTGCTGGGATCAGACCACACGCACTGCGTAAGGCATGACGTTATCCCAGTCGTAGATTGCGGTTTCGCGAACGGGAACTCCAAAGGTGGGAGCCTCGATAATCTGACCGTCACCTAAGTAGATGGCCACGTGGTAGACGGTGCCAACTCCACCCTCGCCCCAGAAGATCAGGTCACCTGGGATCGCTTCTTCAACGGGGACATGGGTACCTTCTTCGTACTGAGCAACAGACCAGTGGGTCAGCTCAATACCTTGGCTGCGGTAAGCAACGGTGACCAGACCAGAGCAGTCGTATCCGGGGCCTTCACCGCCCCACACATACTCTGCGCCAAGCAGAGAACGGGCGTGGGCAATGGCGCCTTGAGCCTTATCAGGGTTGTGAGCGGGCTCTTCGGGTTCAGGTTCCGGTTCTGGGGCCGGCTCAGGTTCGGGAGCAGGCTCTACAGGAACGTCTTCAGCCTGAGGTTGGTCAGGTGCTGGCTGTTCAGGTGCAGGAGCCGGGGCTGGCTCGGGTGCTGGCGCAGGAGCGGGTTCCGGTGCTGGCGCAGGAGCCGGCTCGGGTGTTGGCGCAGGCGCCGGAGCCGGCGTTTCCTCAGCCGCAGACTGGGGAGCCTGGTCGGCTGATTGAGCCGCAGCGTCGCTGGCAGACTGGGCCCCGCCCTCGTCACCTGATTGCGGAGCAGCGGACTGTGCGGCATCGTCTGAATCAACGCCAGCAGACGGCGCTTCGTCAGCAGCGGCAACGTCACTTTGTGCCGGATCGGAAGGCGCAGCATCAGACTGGGCAGCCCCACTTGCTCCGGCGCCTTCCTCCGCACGGGCAGCATTCTCCGCAGCCTCCCGTTCAGCAGCCTCACGCTCGGCAGCCTCAATACGTGCCCGCTCTTCGGCAGCATTCTTCAGGGCCTCTTCAGCAGCCGCCTTCTCGCGTTCCGCTTCAGCCGCGGTTTCACGCTCATTAATCGACGCAACCGTCGTATTTTCCTTGCGCGCCAACTCTGCAATCAGAACTTCACGGCGCACAGAGGTATCTTCGCGCTGAGCCACAGCCTTATCAGCAGTAGCCTTGGCGGCTTTGTAGCGTTCCTCCACCTTAGCGGTGTGGGCAGCCTGGTCTTCCTTAGCCTTCTGCGCGGACTCTGCCATCGCATTCTTGACCTGCTCAAGAGCAGTCAAGCGCTGCATTTTCGCGTCAGCATTCGCAGAGAATGAGTCCAAGGTATTCGCGCGGGTTTCCACCTCACGCAGGCCATCAGCCTTTAAATATGGACTCAACGCATCTAGGCCACTAGAACCTTCACGGTAAGCCGTCTGCGCAATGGCAGCGATTTCCTTCTTCGCTGCCTCAAACTCTTCCTTCGCTGCCTGAGCTTCAGACTGCGCAGCCTCAGCCTTCTTGGTCGCTTCCTTCAGCGCAACGCGGGCGCCGTTGTATTCCTCGGCAGCTTTCTTGGCCTGGACAACGGCATTCTCCGCAGAAGACTTTGCGTTAGCGAGTTCAACTTCGATCTGCGCAATGGACATCTTGGCGGCGTCTTGCGTCACCTTGCCCCGGTCGATTGCCTCACTGGGCGTTGCCGCATTCGCCATCGAGGGAATGGCGAGTGCAAACGTCGCAAGCACAGCCGCTACTGCACTGCGCCGCACCCTATGGGTCCGTTTCCTCGATACGTAGGTCACTGTTGTGCCACCTGTCGCTGTCGTCACTAGGGAGCGCTGTCCTGTAGCGCACCGCCTTCGACCCTAGGTCAACATCAGCAACACGTGCAACACCGTTTTACTTCGTTCTCAGAAGTCACACACACCCCAACAGACTCATTTGCCACTTATTTCGCTGCTCAGCCGTCACCCTGTCCCACTTGTTGGACAGTTACTCACTCAGTCTCGACACGCCGAATACCGTGGAGCCCATGTTGCGCCGAATGCCCCGCTGACTGCCCGTCAGCCGCCACGTCCCGTAGGTGAAAATCGCCCAGGCACACCGTTGCCCAAGCAATCAGCCACCCAGGCACCTCATCACCCACACCTCGTGAAATATCAGGGCTGCCGTGCAGTCACCCCCATTTGCGGGAGTACACACGGCCACCATCGCGCCTATCTTTTTGCCGATTTGCGCCGCCGCAGTCGCGTCACTCCCGCTCCGCCAGAAACACCACTTCAAGGAGCTGAGATGACCACCTTCCGCAACGCCGACAATTGGTCCTTTGAAACAAAGCAGATTCACGCCGGATGGGACCGTGACCCGGCTACGGGAGCCACCTCACTCCCCATCCACCAGACCACTTCCTACGCATTCGACTCCGCCGAGCAAGCCGCCGCACGTTTTGCTCTGGAAGAACTTGGCCCTATTTACACGCGCATTACCAACCCCACTAATGACGCGGTTGAAGCGCGCATTGCTGCCCTCGAAGGGGGCGTTGGCGCCCTGATCGTGTCCTCAGGGCAGTCAGCTTCGGCACTAGCCATTATTAATATTGGCTCCGCGGGAGACAATATTATTGCTTCTCCTTCGCTTTATGGCGGCTCGATTACTCTCTTGAAAAATACGTTGGGCCGGCTGGGAATTGAGACCCGTTTCGTGACTAATCCAGACGATCCGCAGGAATGGAAATCCCTGGCCGATCAGCGCACCGTTGCTTTCTATGGCGAATCTATTCCTAATCCGAAAGGCGATATTCTCGATATTGAGCCTATTGCTGCCGCCGCTCACGAGGTCGGGGTCCCTCTGATTGTCGACAATACGGTCGCCACCCCGTATCTGATTCGTCCCTTTGAGTGGGGGGCAGATATTGTCGTCCATTCAGCGACGAAATATCTTGGCGGCCATGGAACAGCTATTGCTGGCGTTATTGTCGATGCTGGCACATTTGATTACACCGCTGACCCGCAGCGTTTCCCCTATTTCAATACCCCAGATCCTTCCTACAATGGCCTGGTTTTTGGCCGGGATCTTGGGACAAACTCGCCTTTTGGCGCCAACCTCTCCTATATTTTGCGCGCCCGCACCCTCGGCCAACGCGACCTTGGTTTTGCTGCCTCACCCTTCAACTCTTTCCTTATTGAGCAGGGAATCCAAACCCTGTCTTTGCGCGTGGAACGGCATGTGTCTAATGCGCAAGCTGTGGCCGAGTTCCTTAGTGAACATCCTCAAGTTGAGTCCGTGTCCTATGCGGGTCTGCCCTCTTCTCCCTACTATGAGCGAGGAAAGAAATACGCTCCGAAGGGAGTTGGTGGCTTGCTCTCCTTTGTCATTAAAGGCGGATCTGAGGCAGGAAAAGCTTTTGCCTCCGGCCTCGAACTCTTGCCAACGGTTGCCAATATTGGTGACGTAAAGTCCCTGGTGATTCACCCAGCATCAACCACTCACTCACAGCTCAGTGAAGAAGAATTACGCGCTGCTGGAATCGAAGGTGGAACTGTGCGCCTGTCTATTGGCATCGAATATATTGACGACATGATTGCCGATCTTGAGTTGGGTTTTGAGGCTGCTAGAGCGGTCTCAGGGCAGGCAGAGTAAAGCCGCGCCACTGACGCCAACCACACCCCCTGCTGTAAACCTACCCGCCCCCGCCCTCGCCCATTTTTCCGACCATGTTTTGGAGGCCACGATGACATCGCGACGCGACCTTCCCCCTGCCCCGGTTTCTGGTGGCTGGCATGAAGGGCAGCCTGCCGCGTTCCGGCGTTTTGCGGATCTCGGTCCGCTGCGTTTGGAAAATGGCAGCACCTTGCCGTCAGTGCGTTTGGCCTATGAAACGTGGGGAACGCTGGCCAAGGACGGGGGCAATGCGGTTCTTATTGAGCATGCGCTGACGGGGGATGCGCACGTCACTGGCCCTGCGGCGCCGGGGCAGTCCACTCCGGGCTGGTGGTGTGACATTGTTGGGCCGGGCAAGATTATCGATACTGATCAGTATTTTGTTGTCGCGGCGAATGTGCTGGGCGGTTGTCAGGGGTCAACTGGACCGTCTTCGCTGGGGCCTGATGGCCGCGCGTGGGGGTCGCGTTTCCCGATTGTTTCTACGCGCGATCAGGTAGAAGCTGAGGTTCGTCTGGCCGATTTATTGGGGATTAATGCCTGGTCTTTGGTGATTGGAGCCTCCCTTGGGGGGCATCGCGCCATTGAGTGGGCGGTGGCCCATCCGCACCGGGTCGAGCGGCTGATCGTCGTGGCCTCTGGCGCACAAACTACGGCTGAGCAGGCCGCATGGGCGCATACACAGATTCGTGCGATTGAAATTGATCCGGCGTGGCATGGTGGAGATTATTACGATCAGGGCGTTGGGCCGATTTCTGGTTTTTCTTTAGCACGCCAAATTGCACATACGACGTATCGTTCTCCTGAGGAATTAGATACGCGTTTTGGGCGCCTGCCGCAGCATGAAGAAGATCCTTTACATGGGGGTCGCCTCGCTGTTCAATCCTATTTGGATCACCATGGCGATAAGATTGTTCGCCGTTTTGATGCGGGCAGTTATGTGACCATTTCCCGCTCCATGATTTCCTTTGATGTGGGGCGTGATCGTGGTGGAGTTCGTGAAGCGCTGCGCGGGGTAACAGCCCGCACTTTAGTGGTTGCTGTCGATTCTGATCGCCTCTTTTTCCCCGAGCAAGTGGCACAAATTGCGCATGGGGTGGGTGGCGCTTTTTATCGGGAAATTCATTCCGATCACGGCCATGATGGTTTCCTTATTGAATCCGATCAGTTGAGCGCTTTATTCGACGAGTTCCTCCATGAGAGGATTCCGGCACGTTCCTCGCATTTGCTTGGCTAGTTTTTTCTTCATGAACGAGGGCGGAGCCCGAGCCAATACGGACACTTATCACGTTTATGAGGCCCACGGTAGACTCTTAGTCACACGCACTAAAGCCTGTGGAGGTGCCCCATGGAAACCATTGCTCACTCTGATCTCATACATCACCCCGCAGAAATCCTCACCCGCGTTCAGACTGGCGAGTCCTTTGAGATCACCGATCAAGGCAAAACTATCGCTGTATTGCAGCCTCCCAAGCCCTCACGCCTTGAGCAGCTTCGACAAAGCGGCAGGGTACGAGAAGCACAGCCTCTGGATTTCACCAACCTCAAGAGAACTCCCGGAGTTAATACTCAAGAACTCCTCGCGGACCTCCGGGCAGATCGATGACACAAGTCATTTACTTGGATACCTCCGCCGCCCTCAAACTTGTTTTCCAGGAGGCAGAGTCTCAGTTTCTTGCTCATTGGCTTAACGCAACCGCCAATTCCGGCGCTTCGATCTGTTCTTCATTTCTCCTTTATGTTGAGATGCACTGCGCCGCACGTCGGCGAACCAATTCTGTCCCGTCTTCCATTGAACAGCTCCTATCAGGAATTAGTCTGATCACCCTGTCTGATACACAACTCATTGATGCCGCCGCAAATTCTTATGGTCTACGTAGTGCTGACGCAATCCATCTCAGCGTTGCACGTTATATCGATTCAGATGCTCTAGTCACCTACGACAAGGAGATGATTCAAGCGGCAACTAAATCGGGGATTACAGTCGTTTCTCCTGGTGCTTAAGCGCTTTATTCGACGAGTTCCTCCATGAGAGAATCCCAGTGCGTTCTTCGCATTTGCTTGGCTAGTTTTTTCTTCATGAACGAGGGCGGGGCCCAAGCACTGTGCACCAAACGGGCAAAGGGCGACATTTTTGCCTGAAAATCGGCTTTTTTGTCGCCCTCTGCACGAGTGGTGTCACGCCGCAGCCCTATCCCTGGCCGTGCAGGGTAAAACCGTCATTATCAATCAGTCGGGTGGCACCTACTCGGGCAGCCACTAAAAGCCTCACCTGCGTATCCTCCAATGGATTGCTATCAGCGAGAATATTAGCCAGTCCCGCATCGCCTGGCTCATTGGCCACCACGGCCTCTTCAATATCAACCGCATTTCCTTTCGCCACCAGGATTGGCGTAAAAGTCGCATCCTCAACAAGGGCAACATAGTCAATATCCACCCCGCCCTCGCTGATCAGAATGTCGCGAGCGGTCCGCACACAATCAATGGCGCTGCCACCGCTGCTGGCCACCTGCGATCCGGCCCGTAAACTGCGCACTAAAGCACGCGCACTCACCCGCTGATCCGCAGTTAAATACTGATTTCTACTGGATAATGCGACCCCATCACTATCACGCATAATCGGGCCCGCAATAATGCGCACAGGAATATCTAAATCCGCCACCACTTGCCGCAATACAGCCAATTGCTGCGCATCTTTCTGGCCGAAAATCGCAATATCTGGGCGAATAATATTCAGCACTTTCGTCACCACTAAGGCCACTCCAGCAAAATGGGTGGGCCGCGTGGCTCCTTCTAAAATCCGCGCAACAGCCCCAGCATCAATTGTCACTTCCGTACCGCCGCCATAAATATCCTCATTTGACGGCGCCCATACAAGCGTTGCTCCCGTGCCGGAAAGGGCCTCTATATCTGCATCCAATGTCCGCGGGTACGCATCAAAATCTTCACCCGGCGCAAATTGAGTGGGGTTGACGAAAATCGTGACAATCACATTGTCAGCCATTTCTGCGACTCGTCGAACTAAGGATAAATGTCCCTCATGTAATGCGCCCATTGTCATGACTAAAGCAGTCGTTCCAATAAGGGCGCTACGAGCCTCAAGAAAATCAGAGCGGGTATGAACCAGAGCAGGACGCAGTGTCATAGAGCCCATTGTCCCACCCGAGAGCATTTAAAGGGTATTCAGCGCCGCCAAAATCGCCTCCGCTGCCGTGTCGCTGAGCCGTCCCGCAGCGTGTAAACGCATCGTCGTGCGGCGAGTCATATAGGCGTAAGTATCGAGGATCTCGTCGGCCCCTTCGCCACCCGCAGCAAGGTCACCCAAGGCACGTATATGTTCAGCCACAGTGCCAGCGTCACCACGGGGGATCGGCCCTGAAATGGCGTTATCCCCTTCTCGCAAAGCCCGGTCGAGGGCAGCAGAAAAGAGGGGCGCCGCAAAATGGCCCGGCTCGTCAACTCCTGCAGCGCGCAAGGTGTCGAGGGATTGCAACACGAGTGTGGCCAGATGGTTGGCCCCGTGAGTGAGCGCCGCATGGTAGGCAACCCGATCATTTTCGGCGATATCGACGGGTTCGCCGCCAAGTTCGACCACAAGGGCATGCGCAATCGGCAGGAAAGGAGCAGGGGCGGTCACCGCAAAAGGCGTCCCCACCAGGCGCGCTACATCCGCAGACCAACCGGTAAACGTCATTGCCGGGTGGATAGCTAATGGAATCGCCCCTGCTCGCGTGGCCGGATCGAGTAAAGCAATCCCATGCGCTCCCGACAAATGCGCAACCAACTGTCCCACTTTCCACGCGCCCAAATCAGCCAGTCCCGAGACCAGGGGGCCAATTTGGTCGTCAGGCACAGCAAGGATGACCAATTCGGATTCATTGACGAGGGCGGGAACCTCTGTGATTGGAACGCCGGGCAGCATGGCGTCAGCACGTTCACGAGACTCCGGCGACGAGGCGGATACGCCAATAATCTCGTGGCCAACCGAGCGTAAAGCGGAGGCAATAACCGGGCCCACATGTCCCATTCCGATCACGCCAATACTGAGCCGCCCGCTGCGTTGTTGCATTCTAGAAACCGCCTGGTTGTGGTGTGCTGTCGCTATCGTGTCCCTGTTCGGGACCGATTGCCTGGACTACCCGTGCCATCCAATGTTCTGGCGGCTCGGCTGCACGGCGCTGCCTGGACATTTCCACAAGGCGCGCACTTAACACGCTCGCGCTCGCCACATCAATATGCAGCACTTTCGCTTTAACAAGCCCCGCAACAAGGTCCATTCGCACATTCGCTAAACCTAGTTGCCGCAATATCGGCCCTTGATCAATGGTGGCGGATTGAAGGCGTTCAACGGGAGCCAGAACCAGGGTTTGATAAATGCGCCCATTACGAATAGCCAAAACAGTATCCGTTAAAGCAAATGCGCGACGCCCCTGCACAATGGGGTCAATAATTTTTGCCGAGGGCGGGGCAGCTCTAAACCACTGGCCGGAATTCTTCCCATTAAATGCCTCCTCTAAGAATGAGTGCGGATCAGGAACACCTAAATCGCGCACTACCAGCCACAAAGCGAGTTCTGCTTCTTCACGTGTACCAACAGGGAGGAGCACTTGCTCGAGCATTTGGCTGTTTTCTTCATTGTGATCCACAGTGGCACCGGCTTTTAAAATGGTGACTCGATACCACCCTAAACGTCGCCATAATAGGGGCCGGGAAATCCGAATAGCGTGTACGCGGCGAGGGGGAATAGTTTGTGCACGCGTGTCGGTAAGCCCTCTACGCACGCGAATGCCGTCAGGAGAAACGGCCGCTTTAAAGCCGAACTCCCCGGCAAATCGCGACCACATAAATGTGAGCGCACCAGCAAAGCCGCCAAACATACCCCATAGTGCATTCAGTGACGCCCAGCCCACGTGACTAAAGGCGATCACGAAAAAAACAATAAGCGCCACTGTGCTCAGCAAAATCGTCAGAGTGACCCCGGAAAGTAAAAGCGACACAAGGAGGCGCCCAACAGGAACCTCATAAAGGGGACGTTCCGGTGCGTCAGGAAGGGCAGCCCCCCGCAATGAGGCAGCGCGGTCCGCACCAGGTGTTCCAGGAGCGCCAACCCCACTCCCGGCCACGCCAGCCTCAGCAGCTGCGTTGATATACGCATCCCCCTGCCTTCCAGAGGAAACCCCGCCCTCGCTGCTATCTGGCATCAACGGGTTAACCCCGGGTACGCACACCGTTCTTTCCAGTCGTAATCCGGCAGCTAAAGCCAGAATTTCTCTGCGCGCATTATCAAGATCAGCGGTGCGCAGATAACCGAAAACCAAATTCGAATCCGCCCCACCCGCAACTTCGATTTTTAACCTGCCTAGCCCAAACATCCGTCCTAAAAGCGGATGGGAGACTTCCACTTCCTGGATTCTTTCCAGGCGCGCATGACGTTGAGTGCGGAAAAGAATGCCCGAGCGATACCAGACAGCCTCGTCAGTAATCGCCCACGACGTCGCTCTCCACGCTAACCAGGAATAGAGGGCAGAAATTGCCACCACAATAATGACAATGCCAAGAACCCCCAAGGAAATCTGCGCCGCGCTCAAATGCAGGGCTTCTATTCCCACCGACAGGGAACTCAGAATCTGCCCGTATTGATAGACAAGAAAGGCGGAGAGTGCAGCAAAAACCTGCCAGGTATTCAAAACAGGCGAAATGGGGTGCACTTTACGCCAGTATTCTTCGTTAATCCCAGCGTCAACCGCCCGCAGTGGCGCCGATCCTTTCTCTGCCATGATCACAACCCCGCCAAATCAGCACTGCCACGCTGAGCCAACATATCGCGCAGATTCGCTGCCTGCTGTGCAGGCAATCCGTCCAGCGAACCGGCGGTTTCTGACGAGGCCGTATGTAAGGTAATCGAGGTAATCCCGAACATGCGCGCAATAGGCCCTTCTTTGACATCCACATATTGAATGCGCCCATAAGGGATTACCGTGAGGCGCCGGAACATCACGCCTTTTCTAATAAGAAACTCTGAGGGGCCTTCTGCCCAGCCAAGCGCTTTTACTTGACGGGAGACCAGGACCAAACTGACAATAATCAGAATCCATAGCGGAATAGCCGCTGCCCAAAATGCGGGGTGGGCAACAATAGCGGCTATCGTCAAACCAATTGCAGGTATACCCATCCACACGACTATCCCGATCAGTCGCACAGTTAATAGGGACGGGGATACTGGGTGAAAGATAATACCTTCAGGGCGAGTTGGATCGGCCATGACACTGTTCTCCTGAGCTGATTGGTGTCTCTATCGTCCCACATATCCGGCTTGGCCTGTCCACCACGCCTATTATGTATTCAGGAAAGATTCAGGAACCAACGAGAGAATCGCATTATGAGCGCCAATGACAATGACCCCACCAGCGAGGCACGCCTCCTTGTCGTTGATGATGAACCAAATATCCGCGACCTCCTCGCGTCCTCTTTGCGTTTTGCGGGCTTTGACGTCATTACGGCCGAGGACGGGGCCGGCGCCCACCACGCAGCAATGGAATCAAATCCTGATCTCATTGTTCTTGACGTCATGTTGCCTGATATGGATGGCTTTACAGTCACTCGCCGCCTGCGCGAAGCGGGCGTGACTACCCCTGTTCTTTTCCTCACCGCCCGCGACGATATGCGCGACAAAATTCAGGGCCTGACCGTAGGCGGGGATGACTATGTCACCAAGCCTTTTGGTTTGGAAGAGGTCGTCGCCCGAATTCGCGCCATTTTGCGCCGCACAATGGGCACCTCCGAAGAAGACGGAAAACTGCGGATTGGCGATCTTGTCATTGACGAGGACGCACATGAAGTTTCTCGCGCTGGCATTGATATTGAACTCTCCCCCACCGAATTTAAGCTCCTGCGTTACCTCGTTCTTAATGAGGGTCGCGTGGTCTCGAAAATGCAGATTCTCGACCACGTGTGGGAATATGACTGGGATGGAGAAGTCGCTATTGTCGAATCCTATATTTCTTATCTCCGACGCAAACTTGCCGTTGAAGGAGCCAGCGGCGAATTAATCCACACCAAACGCGGAGTAGGATATATCCTTCGCGAAGAGAGTTAACCCGTGGCTTCAGTTGAGGTGTTGCGATACCTGTGGGATTCCCGCCCACTGGCGTCACGCCTTGTGGCCGTTGTCGTTGTCCTCTTGACCTTTGGTCTGGTCATGTCTGGCACTGTCATGATTGGTCTTCTTCAACGGCACCTTATTAGCCAGATTGATGACCAGCTGGTGAATGCGGCAGACGCTATGGTCAAAAGAACCCAGGATTTCAATAAGACCACCGCATCCTCATTACTGCCCTCGCAGTATTATGTGCATCGGGTGATGACCGATTCTGAGCCTCTTGTTTTGGTCGATTCCCGCACCACAGCAAAATACGGAACGCCCCAAATCCCGGAATTGCTGGCCATTTCTGAAACGCCTCAGAATACCAATACCGCCACCACCCCAATTACTGTCACCTCTTCTCAAGAAGGGTCGAATTGGCGGGTTGTTTCTATTCCCCTGGTTGTGCTCAAAAAGAACCAAGAACATGTTCCAGTGGGTGTCATCACTATTGCCCTTCCCCTTGCAGACGTTCAGGCAACTCTAAGAACCACCGCTTTTTATGTCACCACCACGGGGCTGGCCATTATTGTTTTGGGTGGTTCTCTTGGTCTGTATTTTGTTCGCCGCGCCCTGCTGCCCTTGCGAGCTATTGAATACACTGCCGGAAAAATTGCTGCTGGCGACTTAACTCAGCGCATTATTCCCCAGCCTCCGACAACTGAGGTGGGTTCATTGGCCACATCTCTGAATATTATGTTGAGCCAGGTGGAAACCTCTTTTGCTGCCCGCGAAGAATCGGAGCGAAAAATCCGGCGATTCGTTTCTGATGCCTCCCACGAATTACGCACGCCTTTAGCAGCTATTCGCGGCTATTGTGAACTGTTCGCCATGGGCGGTGTGCCTGAAGAGCGCACAAGTGAAGTCATGGGTCGTATTCAGTCAGAGTCAACTCGAATGGGAAATCTCGTTGAAGACCTTTTGACCTTGGCACGCCTTGACGAGGGTCGCCCATTAGAGTTGGCTGCTGTCGATTTAGTGAAGATGGCAGATAATGCGCTTTTCGATTTGCAAGCATTAGATCCAACACGTTCGGTGGCACTTATTGCTCTGCAAGGGCGCATTCCCCCTAAGTCATTAGTTGTGCAGGCAGATAAAGATCGTATTCAGCAGGTGTTTACGAATCTCGTGGGCAATATTGTGCGCTATACGCCTGCAGGGTCGCCTGTGGAATTAGCTATTGGGTCGTCAGACACGATGGCTATTGTCGAATTCCGCGACCACGGTCCGGGTATTGCCACCCAAGACCGCGAACGCGTTTTTGAACGTTTCTATCGCACAGAAAATTCGCGGAATCGTTCCCTTGGTGGATCGGGGCTGGGCTTAGCAATTGTCGCCAGTATTTTGTCGGTCCACCAGGGCGGCGCCCAACTCACGCGCACCCACGGTGGTGGCCTCACAGTCCGTATTGAGTTGCCGCTGTGCCGAAGTGAAGCGCATATTGCCGCGATGAAGGGGACTGACTCGGCCAGCACTCCTGCAACAATTAACGAGGGCGGGGCTTCCACCACCTCCGCGCCTACACCTGCCGCAGCCCCGGCTGCTGGAGCGCCACCTTCAGGCAGGCCTGCTGCAGCCCCTCCCCCATCGGAGTCAGCACCTCGCCCACCCGCAGCGCCAACACCGGCTCCCCCCACACCGGGGACTGCCGTTCCTTATCCAGCGCCGAGCCCCGCCCTCGTACCTGGAAATGCGCCAGCAACGCCACCATCTACTCCAAGCGCTGCACCGACCTCACGACCATCACCGCAACAACCTGCTCCGCCTGCGCGCCCGTCCACGCCGCCGCGACGGACAGACCAGCCTTCACCCACTGGCCCGCCTTCTCGGCGCACTTCAAAAACGCGGCCAGCACCGGCTCCTCCCGTTCAACCATCTGCCCCCCAGTCTCCCGCCGAGCCTGCGGAGCACAGTCATGGGATTCCCTCGCGTTCTGCAGTCCATCGCAGGTCAAGTGCCACTTCGGAACCCTCCTCCACAACGATTCAACGAATCACTCCGGCCGCAGGGCAGCCACCTCTACGCTCTCGCCGAGCGTCCTCTTCCCCGTCGCGTACTTCTCCACCGCCGTCAGGCACCCCTCGCGCCCTGCCCGAGCCGTATACGCCCCCGTCTCCCCGTCACCGCGCATCGCCAGGTGTGCGCTCGTATGATGGTTACGGAACAGGCACGCCGCAACCCGGTACGCCACATGCAGGTATTCCCACCACCCCTCCCCTGGGCACCCCGCACACGGGCACTCCCACAGGGGATGGATACGGCCAACACAGCGCCACTGATGGCTACGGCAAATCCCGCCGCGCCCCATTGGATGGTGACACCCACCACCCGAAATGACCAGGGAAATATAACTGGTTAGAGTAGGGCGGTAACAGTCCCCGGACAGGAGTTTGACCCATGGGTGCAAACGCACCTCAATGGCTTTTCACTTCATTTGTTGATGCCATGATGGAGATCGGCGCAACCGCTTCGACGCCGATTCTTCAAGCCGAAGCGCGTGATCTTGTCTCACGCTGGAATGAGCCGGGGCGGCATCACCACACTATTCACCACCTCATTAATGTGCTGGCGCGTATTGATGAACTCGCTTCTATTACTCACGATGCGGATGTTTTGCGGGTGTCGTGTTGGTACCACGGAGCATTTCTCAATCGCGCATTAGAAGTGCGGGTTTTAGGAATGGATCCCGAGGCAATGTGTGCGCCGTGTATTGAGCACACTAATTCGCGTTTAACTGCTCTTGGTGTGAGTGATGATGTTGTCGTACGTGTGGCGGAATTATTGAAGGCTCTGGTGATTCACCATGCGCCGCGTTCTGATCTTGATGCCCAGGTTCTTCTTGATGCGGACCTGGCAATGTTGGCGGAAAGCCCGCAGGTCTACAAGAAATACCGCGAGGCTCTTCGCGAAGAATTCACTGACCTTGATGATCTGACTTATTGGCGGGCACGTCGCCGAGTGGTAAGGAAATTCCTCAGCAAAGACGCACTATTCCAGTCGCCTTTAGGGCAAATGTGGGAAGAGGCGGCACGCTCGAATCTCGAAATGGAATTGTGCCGTTTGGAAGCAAAAATTGCTGAGGTCGATCCCGCATTACTTGATGATGAAGATCCGGTTGATTTACCGAGTCCCGAGGCTGATATTTCCGAATCTGGAACGCTGATTATTAAGCGCCGCCAATTGCGGAAAAATTCCACTCCCGTGGACGATTTATCCTCCACTGGGGTCTTGCCTCCTGTCCGCAGCGAGGCGCCCATTTCGCGTTCTCATGATGACGAGGACGGGGCGTCGTCTTTAGAAACCGCTATTGATGCCATGGACTTGCCTTCGACGCCAGCTGTGTGAAGCGCCGGGCACCGAGGCCCTGGGTTGGGGCGGCCTGAGGCGGCTGGACTGGTGCACCGGGTTGGTGTGCCAGGTTGGGCCGCTGAGTTGGGCCCCGCCCTCGTTTATCCACAGGCTCGCAACCCCACGACTCTCTATCCACAATTGGCAATTCGCCAAAAACCCTCTATCCACAGGCGAACTCTGCCGAGAAGAATTCGCCTGTCTCTCCTCTTTACTGTGAAGGCACTTGTCGCAGACGCGACCCACACTGAAAGGGGAAGACAATGCCTATCTTTACCGTTGATTCCGAGCGGCTCTCTCAATCCGCAGGCCAAATTGCTGCCACTGCTGAGAGGATTCGCGCTGAAGTTGCCACAATGACCAGCGACCTTTTGGAAATGCAAGATACGTGGACAGGTGGGGCGCAGATATCCTTTGCTGAGTGTTTTGCTCAATGGCAGGCTAGCCAAGTGCAAATGGATGCAGCCTTGGACAGTATCGGTATGGCCCTATCTTCTGCCTCCGAGGCCTACACTTCCGCTGAAACTCAATCGGCCTCCTTCTTTGCGGGGTGACAGCTTTTGTGAAGGACTGCCCGTGTCCGTCACGATAGTCATCCGCATAGACGAGGGCGGGGCCAGGCCCAATGGCCCAACCCCGCCCTGAATGTCTAGCGACGCATATGGTCAGCTCAGTACATGCCGCCCATGTCGCCACCGTCGTGGCCTGCGGGTGCCGGGGGTTCCGGCTTATCCGCGACAACGGCCTCGGTGGTGAGGAACATGCCAGCAATGGAGGCGGCATTCTGCAGGGCAGAACGGGTCACCTTCACCGGGTCGGAAATACCCTGGGACATGAGGTCACCGTATTCGCCAGTGGCGGCGTTCAGGCCGAAGCCTGCTTCCATGCCAGCAACGCGGTCAGCAACCACGCCACCTTCAAGGCCAGCATTTTCGGCGATCTGCTTCAGAGGTGAGGTCACGGCCAGGCGCACAATGTTAACGCCGGTGCCTTCGTCACCTTCGAGGTTCAGGGTGGGCAGGGCAGCGGCAGCAGCCTGGATCAGAGCAACGCCACCACCAGCGACGAGGCCTTCTTCAGTTGCGGCGCGGGCGTTACGCACGGCGTCTTCGATGCGGTGCTTGCGCTCCTTGAGTTCGACCTCGGTTGCCGCACCGGACTTGATGACGGCAACGCCACCGGCGAGCTTGGCCAGGCGCTCCTGGAGCTTCTCGCGGTCGTAGTCGGAATCGGTGGTTTCGATTTCCTTGCGGATCTGGTTAACGCGAGCGTCAATATCTTCGCGGTTGCCAACACCCTCAACGATGGTGGTTTCGTCCTTGGACACCACGACGGAGCGGGCGCGGCCCAGCATGTCGAGGTCAGCGTTTTCGAGGGTCAGGCCAACAGTTTCAGAGATGACCTGGCCACCGGTGAGGATAGCCATATCCTGCAGCATAGCCTTGCGGCGGTCACCAAAGCCGGGGGCCTTGACAGCCACGGACTTGAAGCTGCCGCGGATCTTATTGAGCACCAGGCCGGTCAGGGCGTCGCCCTCGACATTTTCAGCAATGACGAGCAGCGGCTTCTGGGTCTGCATGACCTTTTCAAGCAGGGGCAGCAGGTCCTTCAGGGCCGAAACCTTGGAGTCCACCAACAGAATGTAGGGATCTTCGAGGATGGCTTCCTGACGCTCCGGGTCGGTCACGAAGTAGGCGGAAATGTAGCCCTTGTCGAAACGCATACCCTCAGTGGTTTCCAGGGTGGTCTCGAAAGAGTTGGTCTCTTCGACGGTGACAACACCTTCAGAGCCGACCTTTTCGAAAGCTTCGGCGATCAGGCGGCCGATTTCAGGGTCATTAGCGGAGATCGAAGCGGTAGCGGCGATCTGCTCGGAGGTCTCAACAGCCTTGGAGTCCTTGTGGAGCTGAGCAACAATGGCGTCCACAGCGGCGTCAATACCGCGCTTCAGAGCAATGGGGTTTGAGCCAGCGGCAACATTGCGCAGGCCTTCGTGAACCAGGGCCTGGGCGAGGACAGTTGCGGTGGTGGTGCCGTCACCTGCGACATCGTCGGTCTTCTTGGCGACTTCCTTGACCAGTTCGGCGCCAATACGCTCGAAGGGGTCTTCCAGGTCGATTTCCTTGGCGACAGAAACGCCGTCCTTGGTGATGGTGGGGGCGCCCCACTTCTTGTCGAGGACGACATTGCGGCCCTTGGGGCCGAGGGTCACCTTCACGGTGTCGGCCAGGAGGTTAAGGCCGCGCTCCATGCTGCGGCGCGCTTCCTCGTCAAAATGGATGAGCTTGGCCATGTGTTTTTCGTGTTCCTTCCGCGATGCGGATTGGGGTCGGTGCCCGCGACGGACGGTTTTGCTGGCTGAGCGTGCTCTTCACGATCAGTGCAATGACCTCACCGGACCCGGTTGTCCTGTCACTCTCACGGGGAGAGTGCCAACGCCAAGTTTGGCACTCTCGGGTGGAGAGTGCAAGACGAAGCGGGGGATATTCGCATGTGAATATCCCCCGCCTAAACAGTGTTTCGTGCGGTGCACTAGTGGAGTACGCGTGGTGCCACTTCGCTTGGGGCGTACTTCAGGTGATGCCTGATGACGTATTCACGGCCCCGCCCTCGTCAATAGGAAGGGAGCGATCCAGCCACTTCACCGCCACCAGACAGCCCCTATTTGAGCAGGATGACAATGTCAGCGTCACCAACCTCGCTACTTTCGACAACCTCAGTGATGCCAACGGCTTCAGCGGCTTTGCGGGCCGAAGCCTCCAGGGAGGCGTCACGGTAGTAAACAGTGGAGGTTTCCGCTTCCCAAGCGTCAGCATTAGCTGCACTGACATTGGTAAATCCTGCATTGGTCAGTTTCGAGGAGTTTTCCGCTGCCCACCCGTCTTGGCCGGTGCCATTAAGAACGGAGACTTTTGCATCGAGCCTTTCGCCGCCAGACGCAGAGGCTGATTGGTCAGGATTGGCTGCCGCAGGATCAGATTGCCCACCCTCCGAAGCAGCCGAAGGAGCTTCTTGGGCGGACGCATTAGCTTGCGCACCCGACTGACCGTCTTTAGCTGCACCACTTTGGGAACTAAAGGCACTTGACTGGTCAGGGGCTGTACCGCGCGAGGTCAGCAGGTGACTTGCCCCCCAGCCAAGCAGCGGGGCAATAACCAGAACAAGAAGAAAAGGAATGACGTGCCGCCAGCGGGAGGGCTGGGGACGATGCATGCCCACGGGCATATCTTCGCCAGCAACGTCGAATTCATCCTTGGGATACTGGGTGCTCACTAGGCCAGCCTAACGAAGGAAATAAGGGAGCGCGTACACGCCCACGGCGCGCCCTGCCACAATTCTTTACCCTCCACCACTTTTCCTCATTCACGAGGCCGGGGCGCGAATTGACGAAAGGTGCTCCACATAACTAGGCGCGCTTACGAACTGGCTCCGAATCCACCTCCAACAAATCAGCGAAGTAAGTCTGAATACTCTCTTGCGGGATGATTTGGGCACTCGGAGCAGCCGCATCAAGATTCCTTGCAGCTCGAACCATGGCCCAGGGCCCGCCAGGTACATGACTGAGGTCACTTAGCTGATTTCCCGATAGGGCACCGTAATTCTGAATCACGGCATCAATAACAAGTCGATCAGCTTTGGATAGCGCGGCAATATCCCCACCACTTAATTCCCGCTCACTAATGGTGTACATCCCTCGATGCAACTCAAAAAGGCGCCGCGACACCGGCCCATATCGCCAGGCTTCGAAGTCATCGGCGAAAATGGGACACCCCCTCAACCCAAGGGACCAACCTTGCGAGAAGTAAGCAAGTTTCTGCAGTTTGCGCGTTGGAATAGCATCTTTGAAGTGACGGAGAATATAGCGGGCAACATCAACGATTGTTGCCTGGGCAACCATTACAATCACCCCTTTCTCTAATGTGACAGTATTCTAACTCGCGTCTCCCACATTTGCGTCAAGCCCTGCAAGCGAATCCTTGAGATGTGCGGATTCAGGTATGGGATCATCGGCGCCTAAGCTAAGGTCCTCCAGGCCTTGAGCCAGGACCCTAGCAACAGTACTTCCAATTGCTTGGTGTTCTATCGTCCACACAATACGATCTCGCGAATCGATCATTAAGGTTCCTAGACATTGCTGATTTTGCCCCACGACAGGAAACTGCATATATGACTTCCATACAGCTCCAGCCCGCCTATCGATCTGAAATTCACTACCATCACCGTCAACTACTGGAACATCGGTAAAGGGGCGCGAGATGTGGCCACGCGCAATCTCAATTGCATGCCTGCCCCAGGAGGTCTTCTGCGTGAAATCAGAACGTGGCCTATCTGGCCTACCACCGCACGCGACAAGATGAAGAAAACAGTTCTCCTGTCCATCGGGCAAAAAACTTGACTCCCTTTCCTGCCCATCCTCAGATTCCATATCCGTAAGCGGCACCTCGAGAGAATATAAGCAGATCCGCAGACCATCCTCAGGAAACAAACGCACTGCTGCCGTCAGCACAGTCTGAATAAATTGACGAGCAGCAAATTCATTACGCTCAGAACGAGCCAATTTAATGAGGGCATCAATTATCCCATTTAGCTCGTCATTGAACTTCACTATGTGCCTCGACCGATTCCTCTCTATCTGCTCATTTTTCTTTTCTCGCCATACCTCATAAGTAGCACTTGCAATAGCAAGCAGCGAAATAACAGCGATCGCGCCAACGTTTCGCATGGTCAGCGGGAAGAGTGGCGCACGGAACAGCTGAGCACCGATAACCCCTGCGACAACCAACATCGCAGAGAAAAACACCCTAACCACTAGGGAACGACGAGTAACCGCACGCGGCGAAATCCAAGTCTGTTTCAACCACGAGGAAGCAAAGTAACGCTCTATTTTTGCACGCACCAGCGCTGGCACGGGCCCATCATGCAGCCGCATGAGAAAACGGTTCACTACACCCCCTCGAGCAGAGTATCCAAAGAGGTAATGACCAGCGCGAACAGCGAGGCCTCTTCCCACTCCAAGTTTCCACTTAGACTATCTAAAGAGTGATATTAGCTGATAAGGGTAGATACGGGAAGGGTTCAAGCAGATACGCCCTCACCCAGAAGTCCACTTACGGTCCCACGATCCCTAATATCATGACTGCTTCAATTAAGGGATGAGCACCCCGCGTTCCATCAATCTGTTTCTTATTGACGGCACAGGGAATGGTCGCATCAAATGCACCCTTCCCAATTGGACGGGAGTTACCTATCTAATCCCGCGCACTGATCTAGCTGCCTGCAAAGATCGTTTAGAGCTCACACAGACTGGCATTTACCTGCTACTAGGGAAAGACGACAGTACCGGCAACGACTCTGTTTACATCGGCCAGGCGCGGACAAGAAAGAATGGTAAGGGCGTCTTGGGTCGCATCAAGGAACACATTGGGGAAGAGAACCTCAATTACTGGACTCATGCCATTGTCCTCATCACATCAAATGACTCATTTGGCGCTACGGAAATTAGTTACCTGGAAAATCTATTCTATTCATGGGCAATAAGTGCAGGGCGATTCCAGGTGACCAACGGAAATGAACCCTCGCCAGGAAATATAACGGAGGAAAAAGAAGCAGAGCTTTTAGAGTTTGCGGAATATTCTCGGTTAGTCATTGCCACACTTGGCTACAAACTTTTCGACCCAATCGGCCAACCCCATTCAAAGTCATCAACGGAAAATCGGGAACCGCTCTTGTACTTAAACCTGGGCGATTCATCAGGAATCGGCCGACAAACGAGCGACGGCTTCGTTGTCTTGGCTGGCAGCAGGTTGCGATCAAGGGTCAGCAAGTCCTGCCCAGTTACCGCGTCGAAAGCACGAGTTCAACATGCTGCAGATATCGACTCCGCGATGAGACTCAGCACGGACGTACTATTCAACAGTCCGTCTTCCGCAGCTGCATTTATTATTGGGACAAGTATCAATGGTCGCATTGCGTGGAAAACAGTCGATGGCGTGCCGCTGAAAAATCTCGAAACCCGCGACCTTCTATAGCTACAGACTGCATTTCATCGAGATATGAACTGCGGCTTCCTGTTTTTTCAGACTGGAAGTGTCCTGTCGCAAGTTTGAGGCGATGTTGCGCGCGCAGATGTGGGTGGCTCCAGGCACACTAGATGCCATGACTGAATCTACCTCGCGCCCTTTATCCGAACTCGTTGATCCAGGATGGGCTGATGCTCTTGCCCCTGTTGAAGATCGTGTCCACGCTTTAGGTGAAATGCTGCGCGAGGAAGTTGCTGCAGGCGATGGCTATTTACCTGCCGGTACAGATGTTTTACGCGCCTTCACCTACCCCTTTGATCAGGTCAAGGTTCTGATTGTTGGGCAAGACCCCTACCCCACCCCAGGCCACGCGATGGGACTCAGTTTCTCCGTCGCACCGGGAGTAGAAATCCCCCGTTCCCTGGTCAATATCTTCACTGAACTGGAATCAGACCTCGGACTGCCTCGTCCCACCAGTGGAGACCTCACTCCATGGGCGAATGAAGGAGTCTGTCTCCTGAACAGGGTCCTCACTGTTCGCCCTGGAGCTGCCGGATCTCATCGTGGCCGCGGATGGGAAGAAGTCACTGAACAGGCAATCCGCGCCCTCGTTGCACGAAATACACCTTTAGTTGCCATCCTTTGGGGTCGCGATGCGCAAAACCTTGCGCCGCTCCTCGGTGGCACCCCCAGCATTAAGTCTCCGCACCCCTCTCCCCTGTCAGCGCGGCGCGGATTCTTCGGGTCACGGCCTTTCTCTCAAGCCAATGACATGTTGGTTGCCCAGGGAACCGAACCTGTGAATTGGCAGCTCCCGTGAGTGCCTATCACTGTACCCATGACCGCTTTTCAGCACAGAACATGCGGGAGTAGCCACAGAACGCCTGCCCAGTATCCTTAAAATATCAGGGTCAAGATAAACCAACTGATGCCGCCAGGTATGCAAACCGCCACCACGACGTATTTTTGGCAACGAATCTACGTTGTGGGAGCGGTTTGTGTTTTATAGGCCGCACGCCAAAATTCTGACCTGTACAAATAGGTACAGCCTCGGCGCCTCAGACGCCCATCCCCACCACACACGCGGACAAACCGCCGCACCCCCTTGACGGCATGTAGCACTCCTACTACATTAGGTCGCAGCACTCGCTCCACATTCTCGACCAAAGGAAACGCCAATGCCTCCCCTCGTCGAAGTTACGGATCTGCATTTTCGGTGGGACAAAGAGGAAGTCCTCCGGGGCCTGTCCATGACTATGGAATCAGGCCAACTCACCTGCCTTCTTGGCCCCAATGGCGCCGGCAAAACCACCCTGGTAGAAAATCTTCTCGGATCTGTCAGGCCCGACCGCGGCACAGTCGCAGTCCTCGGCCACAACCCCACTTCTGCACCACCATCGTTCTGGCCTCAGATCGGTCTGGTCCAACAAAGCTGGTCTGACCACCCAAAATGGCGCGTGCATGAGCATTTGGAATGGATCCGCACTCACCTTGCATCGGTTACCAGCACACGCACGGTTATGGAAGTCCTCGAAGCAGTGGGCCTGCCAGAAAAAGCGAAAGAGAGGATTAGTTCTCTGTCCGGAGGACAGCGTCGCCGGATGGATTTTGCCGCCGCCATTCTTTCTCAGCCAAAAGTGTTGATTCTCGACGAGCCCACCACGGGCCTGGACCCTATCTCTAAAGCACAAATTCACGATCTTGTGTCGGATTGTCTCGACCATGGGGCCGCCGTTTTATATACCACGCACGACCTGGCCGAGGCCCACAAGATTTCCTCTCGCATCACCATTATGAAAGATGGCGTATTTGCTATTTCTGGCACTGCTGATGAAATCCTCGCGCAGCATTCTCAGTCAGTAGAAATAACCTGGGTAGAGGATGGCCGCTCTTTTGTCCATTCCACTGAAACTCCGGAAGCCTATTTACGCACTCTCCTCCAGCGCGATATCCACCATCTTTCCGTGACACGCCCGACACTCGAGGACGCCTACATCGCAATAATGAATAAGGAGAACTCCTGATGAAACCCTCTTCCGCAGTGTTGCGTGCAGCATTAATCCAAGCCAAAGTGGAGCTTCGCCCCTATTTTACTGGACCTTCTCTTATCGCTCTGGTCGCAATGCCCATCTCGCTCTCGCTTGTCGTCTTTTTTATTGGCATTAATGAAGTGCAGATAGATGGGTGGGGGCCAATTATGTTTGTGGGCGCCGCTGCCACAATGGCCACAATGCTCCCCATGCAATTAACCTCCGAGTTTTATACAGACAGGGTCACAGGAGCACTTTTCCGCCTAAGAATTCTCCCCCACGGCACATTGTCATGGAGCATTGGGAAGACAATCAGCCAATTCGTATTATTTTGCCTTCCGCAACTTCTTGTCCTTATTGTGGGCGCCCTATTTTTTCCCACATCCCTCTCATCTCCCGGGAAAATCGCTGGACTGATACTTGTCGCAGTATTTTCCGCAGCGGCCTGCGCTCCTCTCGGTTTTATTCTCGGCAGTCAAGTACGGGGAATGTATTCGCTGGCATTCTTTAGCATTGTTCTACTTACTCTCTTTGTCACCTCCGGGGGTTTCTTCCCTATTACAACCCTCTCCTTGTTTGTCCAGATCATCCATCTTGTTTTCCCCTTTTATTGGGCAGGTCATTTGGCACGCTGGGTCCTCCTTGATTCCCCTGCGCCGCAATATGAATTTGGCGGCTCATCCCAGCCACTCATTGCCATTGCCATTCTGCTTGCCTGGCTGATCGTCGGTTTCGCAGTTGCGTCAGTTGTGGTGCGTCATTCCTTCCGCACGGAATCCTTGAGTACCCTTGAGAAAATGCGCCGCGCCTTCAAATCGGAGTCAGGTCTATATATCAATGGCTGAGTCAGATATCGTCCACAATCGCATCGCCGTGCTGCGTGCAGATCGGAAAGTCTCGCGCCGCCAGCTCGCCGATGCCCTTGGGGTCCACTACCAAACCATTGGCTACCTCGAGCGCGGCGAGTACTCGCCTTCGCTGGCCCTCGCACTGCGAATCGCTGCCTATTTTGGTGTGGCTGTCGAATCCGTCTTCTCATTGGAGGAGTTCCCGCCGCTCACCTGAGGCGCGCCAGATCCAATGGTTCTTTTTTGCCGCGGCCCCGCCCTCGTCAATACAACTACGAGGGCGGGGCCACAATTTGCCCAGGTCAGAATTTTCAGCATCCACCCCAGAAAAACAAAGCGCCCCACCCGGACTGGGTGAGGCGTTTTCTTGAGCCACCTGCGAGACTCGAACTCGCGACCGTCCGCTTACAAGGCGGGTGCTCTACCAACTGAGCTAAGGTGGCGCGGTTTTTACCGCTGCGCCAAAAGGCACGCAAGATAGTGTGCCATGTTCAGGCTCAGAAACCCGAATCCGTCCACGTAATTCACGTCATATCGGGGTGATCCAATCGTGGCCCCTCACACAGCTAGCCGCACCCCGCCCTCGTGGACACGAAAACCGCGAGCGCAAAGACTGTATCCAGCCCTTACGCTCGCGGCCCTGTGGCTAGGCGCATGAAGCGCCCGCTAGCGTCTACTTCTTTGCGGCGAGATCGCCAACAATGGCGGTGTAGACCTGTTCAGGAGTGGCAGAACGATAGTCCGGCAAGGGCCTGACCTGCCCATTAACCACGAACTCAGGGGTACCAACACGTGGCTGCCCATCTTGCCCAATCTGACGGCCCTGTACCGGAGCCTTACCCCATGCATCTGTGGCTTTCTTGAGGTAGTTCTCGGCCACTGTTGCGCCAGGAATCTTGTCAGCCACATTGGCGGGGACTCCCGCTTGGATGGCGATTTCCTTGATCTTGTTGCGCGAGTTCCGCGGATTCTGTGTCACGTCGCCCTTGCCAGCGTTGTACTCAGACTGGAAGTAGGACATCATCGAGTGATGGAACTTTGTCCAGTTTTCAGGCGATTCGCGGGCGATAATGAAACTTGCTGATGTGCCGACCTGATGGAAGGGCATATTCACTGTTACCACGGGGCGGAATTCAATATTGTATTTGCCATCTGTGGCGCCCTTAGTCAGTTGCTCCCCAGCGATCACATCCACATCAGCGCAGACGTGGCAGGAGTAGTCGAAGTACTCCACCAGCGTGGGCAGTGCGGGGTCAGCTTTACCAACTCCCAGGTGGGAGAACACAATCGGTCCACCCTCAGCGTGTTCGCCGAAAACCTCAGTTGGGTTCACAGAATTTGCTGCCTGATCCTCACGCACTTGATTCCATACGACCACCGATACAGAGACAACAATGGCCAGCACCAGGGCAGTCACTACACCAATAATGACAAGTTTGACCTGTTTATCTTTGCGAGCCTGCGCCTCACGCATTTCACGGGCTTTAACGCGCGCTGCATCTGAGGCTTTAGGGGTTTTGGCCATAACGGAGCCACCTCTCATGTCGATTCACACCCAACACTAGCGATCTCCGCAGGACGTTGTCGCATAAGGTCAAGGCAATGTGACAACCATCCACGTGGCAAGTACCACAACGAGGCTCAGTCCAGCAACAAGAAGGCGCATCCACCAGGTTGGCGCCACCAATTCTGTTAATACGCCCAGGCCAGAGCGTAAATCGGTTGATGTTGGGGTTGCGAGGTTAACCAGCAGCACAATCCAGGCCAGCGCTGTAGCGACAATGCACCAATGAAGGTCTTGGACATAGAGATCCTCCAGGCCAAGGCTACGCAGGTTGCTGGTGACCAACTCCCAGGGCCATCCCCATGGAGGGATTGTTGAGAATGAGTCACTTAAGGGGCTAGCTCCTTCAATAGCACGCAGTGCAATGAAGTAGTAGAGAGCCCAGGCAATGGCTGCGGCAATCACCCCAACAACGACACCTAGGAGGGTCGCGGCAAAAGTCCGAAGAACCAGGACTGGCGACATTGCGGCGGCAGCCACAGTGTCTGAGCTGCGCACTCCGCCTGCCCGATAACGGCGCATTTCCCGCCAGCGTTGAGCGGCGCCCACAGTGCCGAGCAGCATAAGGATGCCCATAACAGCGAGGGTTCCGCTTTGCCCGGTGAGAACTGGGACTGCTGCAAGGGGGCCCATTAAGCTCGTGGCAACTAGCCAATTCACTGGGGCGAATTGCGGAGGATATTGGGCATTGGCGTAGCGCGAGGCAGCGGTGGGAATCAGGTAGGGGTCGTTACTTTGCCCGGTTGCTGCTGGTGATCCGCTGGGCCGGACTAGGGAGACGGGCCGCGATGGAGGAGTTGCCACCTGCCAGCTCCGTCCCGCCCCCTGAGACGAGACTGTGGGAACCTGGCCGCTGTTACCGCCCGGTGAATTCGAGCGATTTGGTGACGAGGTCGGGGCCTGTCCTGATGGCCACTGAATAGCGGCAGGGGCTTGCCCTGTTTGCGCATTTTGAGGCGGACCCTGTTGTTGCCCCTGGTCAGGGCGTTGCGGGGCGGGGTGACTGCCCGGTTGGTAGGGACCATGCGGGCCATTATGGGGTGGCTGCGGAGCGCCCATATATGGGCCGCCACTGGCAGGAACGCCTGCGCCGTGCGCGCCATTCGCATGATGCGCGCCATTGCCTCCAGGGCCGAGATAGTACGCCTGCGGCTGTTGCTGAGGCGGATAATTGTGTCCCGGATAGGGGCCACCTGGCGGGTAGGGGCCCTGTGGTGGCCCTTGATAGGTCTGCGGATGCGCATTTTGAGGGCCAGCGGGGTTTCCCCCATGCCCCGGCTGCGGACCCTGATACTGGGGGGAAACATAGGGCTGGCCAGATGGTTGCCCTCCAGGTCCGACCCCGTGGCCACCGCCCAGCGCTGCAGGTGGAGCAGTTGGATTATTCCCGGCACTTGGGTACTGTGCGCCCGGCGCGGATTCGTCTCCATGCGGCAAAGGTGACGTTGGCGCTGCAGGGGGTTGGTCTAAATGCGTTGTTTTCGCGGTGGTAGGTAGGTCGCCGGAGCGTCGCCGAGGCAGCACATTGGTTGCATCTGGCGTAGGCCGAGACCCGTCAGTGTGAGAAACCTTCTGGGCACCGTCCTCGGCGGAAGTGCCTGCCCCGTCTTGAGGGTGAGAAGAGACTACTCGCCGCGCAGTATCCATAGGTGGCTCATTTGCCACCGGTGCAGCTGCGCCGTGCGCCACGGCAGGCGTGCCGTGCGGAGCGGATGCCCCCATCTGCTGTTGTTCCCCAGAAATCGGGTGTCCACGCAGGTGGGTGCGTTCCTCACCGTAATTGTCGAGGGCGGGGCGCCCCTCCTGAGGAGTGCCCGGGGGGACAACGGGCGGCATTTGCGGGCCGGCCGCACCCGCGGGCGCTGGAGCAGGCGTGGCGGCGGGAGTATGAGGAATCCCTCGCCATTGGGCAGTACCGGGAGCAAAACCGCAGGCCAGCTCAATGCCTTCGACGACTTCTTGAGGGCTTGGACGACACTCAGGAAGAGGATCTAAAGCCGCACCTAAAACTTGTGCCAAGTGTGGGGAAAGACCACTTAAATCGGCTTTACCTTCGATGACATTCATCAGAATCGATGATGTCGCGCCTTTACCGTAGGGCGGCCGCCCTGTTGCTGCTGATAAGAGGGTTGCTGCCAGCGCCCACCAGTCAGTACCAGGATTCGCATGTTCCCCGCGTAAAAGCTCAGGAGCTGCATATCCAGCGGTTCCCGAAACCAGCCCGGTGGAGGTCAATTGTGAATCCCCTTCAGACATGGCAATGCCAAAGTCAATGAGGATCGGCCCCTGAGCAGCACAAATAATATTCGACGGCTTAACGTCACGGTGGACAACTTTGGCGTCGTGAACGGCCTGCATTGTCATATAGAGGGAACGCGTCAGTGCAGCGAGAGTCTCCCCGCCAAGCGGCCCCTGAGCAATCACCCGCGACAGATTTGGCCCGTCAACATATTCGGAGACCACGAAAGGCTGGTCGGTATCGACTTCAATATCGACCACGCGGGCTACAGCTGCACCTTTTACAGAGTTCACGGTGCGCGCCTCACGCATGAGGCGTTCGCGGGCAGCCGGGGTTGAAGCCAGAATCGGGTGCAGCAACTTGATAGCAACAAAGGAGCCCAGGTCGTCGCTGGCTAACCAGACTGTCCCGGCACCACCAGTGCCGAGGCGTCTGACCAGACGGTACCCGCCTATCTGCTCCTCTTTTGTCACCACCTCAGCGTAACGGAGACAACCCCATTCTCCCGAAGATCAGGGCCGTATTCTGAAATCCACGCAGGCCACAACAACTTTGCCGAAACTAGGCCTGGTCAAGAACACGTCAAGATGGTAGGTTTACCTCCGTGTGCATGTGGACAACAGGGTCCTCTGCCATGGCAGGAGCGAAGCCGCACCTGTCACAACCAATCCCCACTCGGATCGTCCGGCACGTACCTGCCGGTGGAGGAGATAAATATCATGGCAACAGTTACCTTTGAGAAGGCAACCCGCATCTACCCGGGCTCTGACAAGCCCGCAGTGGACAGCCTGGATCTGGAGATCGCCGATGGCGAATTCCTCGTCCTCGTCGGCCCATCTGGTTGCGGTAAATCCACCTCTTTGCGCATGCTTGCTGGCCTTGAAGATGTGAATTCTGGTCGCATCCTCATTGGCGATAAGGACGTTACTGACGTTCAACCCAAGAATCGCGATATCGCGATGGTTTTCCAGAATTACGCTCTTTACCCTCACATGACTGTTCGCGAGAATATGGGCTTTGCCCTGAAAATCGCTGGCACTCCGAAGGACGAGATTCGCAAGCGCGTTGATGAAGCCGCCAAGATTCTTGACCTTGAGCCCTATCTTGATCGCAAGCCCAAGGCTCTTTCCGGTGGTCAGCGTCAGCGTGTGGCAATGGGTCGCGCCATTGTTCGTAAGCCTCAGGTCTTCCTTATGGATGAGCCTTTGTCGAACCTTGACGCGAAACTGCGTGTGCAAACCCGTACTCAGATTGCTTCTCTCCAGCGTGAGCTTGGCGTTACCACCGTGTACGTCACCCACGACCAGACTGAAGCACTGACCATGGGCGATCGCATTGCTGTTCTTGCAGGTGGCCTCCTCCAGCAGGTGGGCACCCCGCAGGAAATGTATGAGCGTCCCGCTAATGAGTTTGTCGCTGGCTTCATTGGCTCCCCGGCCATGAATATCGGCAAATTCGAGGTGGAAAATGGCGTAGCCAAACTGGGTCCTGCCCGTATCCCCCTGTCTGCTGCCACTCGCGCAGCAATGACTGACGAGGATGAGGGAAAGATCACAATCGGTTTCCGTCCCGAAGGTCTCGAAGTTGTTCCTGAAGGCACCGAGAACACCATTCCGATCGAAGTTGATTTCGTTGAGGAGCTGGGTTCTGACGCCTATGTCTACGGACACCTCGCAGGCGCTGCCTCTGAAGGGCTCGGTTCGGGAGCTGAAGGCACAACAAAGCAGATGATTGTTCGCGTTCCTCCGCGTACTGCCCCCGACCGTGGCGGCATTATCCACACTCGGATTCGCGAAGGTCAGCAGCACAACTTCAGTGCCTCGACAGGTAATCGCTTGCCAGAGTGAGTCTGTTTTCCACAGTTCACACCACGAGCCGGGGTCTTGTCCTTTCACGAGGGCGGGGCCCCGGCCTCGTAATGTCATGTTCCCAGCCCCACAGCGACGCACACCCTCCCCCTGAAGGAAGTGTGAGGGCAGCATGAAACAATAGAATCTATGGCTACCTTGGAGATCACCGCAGCAACCGTTGACCCGGCTTTGCTTGACCTCCCCTGGGAACTTCCCCTCCAAGATTGGCCATCCGATATTCTCGCCGCTCTTCCACGCGGCCTGTCGCGCCACGTTGTGCGCTTTGTCCACCTTTCTGATCGCGTTATTGCTGTGAAAGAAATCGGCGAGTCAGTGGCTCACCGCGAATATGCGCTTTTGCGCGACCTGAAACGTATTGACGCCCCCTCGGTCACCCCGACGGCAGTCATTACTGGGCGTAAGGACGCCAATGGTGAAGAACTCGCGGCCGCCCTCGTTACGGAACACTTACGTTTTTCCCTCCCCTACCGCGCGGTCTTTTCCCAACAAATGACCCCAGATACTGCGCGTCGCCTCATTGACGCATTAGCGGTCCTTTTAGTGCGGCTTCATCTTCTCGGTTTCTATTGGGGCGACGTTTCCCTTTCAAATACGCTTTTTCGGCGTGATGCCGGATCATTTTCCGCCTATTTAGTCGATGCTGAAACGGGAGAATTCCACCCAACAGGTCTCACCGATGGCCAACGTGCCTATGACGTTGATTTAGCGCGCACCAATATTATTGGCGAGTTAATGGACCTCCAGGCTGGCTCCCTTTTACCCGTTGATGATGACCCGATCGAAGTGGGAGATCGTATTCGGAGCCGATATGAGAGGCTCTGGGGCGAATTGACCGGGGAAGAATCCATTGAAACTGGGGAACGCTGGAAAGTTCAGGCCCGTATTGAACGCCTCAACCATTTGGGCTTTGATGTTGATGAGTTAGTCATGAGCACTGATGACAGCGGCAGTCACATTATTATCCAACCGAAAGTCGTGGACGCTGGTCACCATCACCGCCGTCTTATGCGCCTGACTGGTCTGGATGTGGAAGAAGGCCAAGCTCAGCGAATGCTCAACGACTTAGAGACCTTCCGGACGCTTTCAGGCCGCAGTAACCGGTCGGTGGAAATCGTCGCCCATGAATGGATGCGTGACGTTTTTGAACCGGTCATTAGTGCGGTCCCTGCTGACCTTGCCGCGAAGCTCTCCCCAGGGCAGATCTTCCACGAGTTCCTCGACCACCGGTGGTACCGCGCACAAGAAGCCGGCTATGACCTTCCCCTAGAAGAAGTCATTACCTCCTATGTGGCTTCCGTTTTGCCCACAAAAAGGGATGAGGCTCTTCTTCTTGACCCCGGTCCGCCCAGCGGTTTTGGCATGGGTCAAATGGAAGATCAGGATGATATTGATGGCATGCTCGGTGATGCTGATCCTATTCCTGACCCGGATGCCCCTCAGGACGCTGCAACCTGGACGGACTCTGCCCCTTCTATTCAGATGCGCTTTGTTCCCGGGCTTGGGCTGATCCCTGTCCAAGAGTAGACTCTCACTTCCTGCCTTATTCGCAATCCCTTGCCCATCTCACCAGGAGACTTAATGTCCGACCTCCCCAGAATTTACGCTCACCGTGGAGCGTGCACTCTTGCCCCTGAAAATACGATTGCTGCTTTTTCTAAAGCGTTGGAATTGGGCGCCCGATGGATTGAATTCGATGTGGATGTGATGGGTGATGGGACCCTGCTGGTCATCCACGACGACACTTTAGATCGGACGACTAACGGTTCCGGCTCGTATTATTCGCTGGGATATTCGGATTTGCGTCGCCTTGATGCAGGTGCCTGGTTCTCGCCGACCTATCGTTTTGAGCGTATTCCCGAAGCTGCTGACGTTATTGCTTTTGCCAACGCTCACCAGGTGAATCTGAATCTGGAAATTAAACCCTGCTATGGCGGAGAAAAATTGCGCGCCACCCTATTAGAGAATCTTTTGGTCGCTCTTGAGGCACTCAATGGCCCGCAGTTATTGGTCTCTTCTTTCGATCACCTTATGCTGGCTAATGTCCGCCGCGAGCGCCCCGATCTGGACCTGGGGTGGCTTTTTGTTCGGGAAGGTCAGCCAGGGCCCTCCTGGCAAGAAGGCGCGGCCGCCCTTGGTTGCCGAGCGGTTCACCCTCCCCTGGAGGGCTTGACCCAAACGGAAGTTGAAGAGATGCGCAACGCTGGTTTCGAGGTCAATGTCTGGACTGTCAATGACGTCGAACAGGCCCGCGAGTTGGCGTCCTGGGGTGTCACAGGAGTTTTTAGTGACCGTATTCAGGATTTCCCGCCCGCAGCCCTCGCACAATAAACGAGGGCGGGGCCCGGCGCCCCAGCAGAATCTGCGATTGACCAGTTTGTGCCTAAACCGCCAGAGTCTTATTGGCTCTGGCGGTTTTCTATGGGCGCGGTGTCTGTGCGGTGTGCGCGCTCTTCTACAGAGTGCCGTTCCCTTCAAGGAATTCGCGGCGCTCTCGGCGTGAGGACACGTATTTGGCTAAAACAACTTCAGCGACTGAGTCCACCACCATGAGTCCGCCCAGGACACCGCCAGCTTTGACCCACCAGGGGCTGGGTTTACGCGAACGCAGCGCCAATACCATCAGTCCTGCGCCAACAGCCGCTTCTACAGCAGCAGCGGAACGCACAATCCACGGGCGGTCAATTGACAGTGCCTGGTAGGCGTCAAAAACGGGATGAACGGCCGTGTCAGAATCGGTGAGCATAATATCCACGCTGCGCCCAATGGCGGTGGAAATTCCGCGGGCAAGATGGGTATTAAAGCCTTCGGCCTCGTCAATTTCTATACGTCCCAGGAGGAATGCTGCCACGTCATCAGGCAAGCCCAGGGCAGCAACAGCAGCATGGACGGCATTATCTCCGCTGGCATAGCCAGCAGCGAGGAATGCCTCAACGTCAGCTCCGGGGACGGCGCCAGCGATCGCCGCCAGATCAGGGCGGTTGCCCACAAGGTCAGATACGTCAACCGGTAGGGCGTCAGCGGAGTCCACACCGCCAGGAACAAGCAGAGTTTCCATTCCCCAGTTATGGGTGAGGACATTTTCAATATGGTCATCTTGAACCAGGAATGCTTGGAAATCCCCATCGGTCATTGACAGAGTGACCAGAGGAAGTTCACCGAAATTCCAGCCCACTTTGGTGGGGGGAAGTTCAGCCAATAATGCGCGGCGGCCTTCGGGCATTTCCCGGTCGGCCAGATCAACACCTTCCATGGCTGCCAGCAGCGGCACTGACGAGGCCGGGGTGCGGCCAATTTCGACAACGCGAGAGGTGCCCGTCATGGCATCGTCATCGTCGGTAGCCAGAGCGCTGGCGTCATCTTGAGTCAGATAATCCGAGACAGCGCTGCCCAGGCGAACTTCCGCCTCAAAAAGAACGGCGAGCTCTTCAGCGAGGTCACTCAGCGTTGGACCTGCGGTGGGTGTGGTGGCACCTTGTGGAAGGAGTGCAACTGTCCCTTCAGAAACAGCCACAGAAACGCCAATCAAATGAGGCGAGGAGGTGAACCATTCGAGTTGGGCAAGCACATTGCGCCCAGCAAGTTCTTGCGCCACCTCAGCTGGGTCGAGGCGGTGTCCGATGATCATTCCTTCAACGCGGGTCCACTGGGGGGTGCTCATCATCGTCCTTCCATCGTTGGTACCCACCGATAAGACGGGCTTAGCCCCATTGTGTCAGGAGCTAGCTCCTATTGTCCTGCGTCTGAGCCGATTGCGCACATTTGTCCCATGGAGTTATCAGAGGCGAGAAGATATGTAGGCATATCCGAACCTCGCAGGACTGGCCCCTATACACTCCGCGCCCCGGCCTCGTCAGGCGAAAACAGACCCACGAAAACGCCAGTGGGCCCGCTACCTCATGGCAGCGGACCCACTGTGTAAAGCTGGCCTTACCCGGCTAAAGGCACGGGTTCAGCGCAAACAGTGTCCGGGTCAGGACATCTTGGTGCCAGCGGAGCCGAGGCGCTCGCAGGCCTCAACGACGCGGGCGGCCATACCGGCTTCAGCGGACTTGCCCCAGGAACGCGGGTCGTACATCTTCTTGTTGCCAACCTCGCCGTCAATCTTCAGCACGCCGTCGTAGTTGCGGAACATGTGCTCCACGACGGGGCGGGTGAAGGCGTACTGAGTGTCGGTGTCCACATTCATCTTGATGACGCCATTGGCCACGGCCAGCGCGATTTCTTCGGCGGTGGAGCCGGAGCCTCCGTGCATCACCAGGTCGAAGGGGCGGTTGTGGGGGTGACCCACCTTGGCGGCCACTTCTTCCTGAATGGTGCCGAGGATTTCGGGACGCAGCTTGACGTGGCCGGGCTTGTACACGCCGTGCACATTGCCGAAGGTCAGAGCGGTCAGGTAACGGCCATTTTCACCAAGGCCGAGGGCCTCAACAGTCTTGAGGGCATCTTCAGTGGTGGTGTACAGCTTCTCGTTGATTTCGCCAACGACGCCGTCTTCTTCGCCACCAACAACGCCGATTTCGACCTCAAGGATGGTGTTGGAGGCAACTGCCAGGGCCAGCATTTCCTTGGCGATCTCAAGGTTTTCTTCCAGCGGCACAGCGGAGCCGTCCCACATGTGGGACTGGAAGATGGGCAGACGTCCAGCCTTGACCTCTTCTGCGGAGAGCAGCAGGAGGGGGCGCAGCCAGGAGTCAATGTTCTGCTTGGCGCAGTGGTCGGTGTGCAGGGCAATGGTCACGTCGTAGTTCTTGGCGACCTCGCGGGCGTAGGCAGCCAGGGCCAGTGAGCCTGCAACGCGATCCTTAATGGTCGAGCCGGAGGCGTATTCCGCGCCACCAACAGAGACCTGGATAATGCCGTCGGAGCCTGCCTCAGCGAAGCCCTGAATGGCGGCGGTAATAGTCTGAGAAGAGGTGATGTTGATTGCGGGGTAGGCGAATTTGCCTTCCTTGGCGCGATCCAGCATCACGGCATAGGTCTCAGGGGTTGCGATGGGCATTCTTCCTCCTGCTCGTCTAAGGAACTCTTGAGGGAGATTGTCCCACATGTGAGCCGTGACATTCGAGGAAAGAGGTCCTGAAATGTGCTGCTTTTTCGGCGGCGTTGCTCAGAAAGTGCAGGCGGAGGCAAAAAATCCCTGCAGGATATGTCACAGATCAGCTGCGTCCCCGTTCTTATTATGGGACAGAACCCACGCCCACATGGCGATTGCGGCAGCGTGACCCACATTCATTGATCGCGTTGACCCACGTTGAGTGATATGCGTTACGAAAGCGCAGGCATTGCGTATATCTTCGGAAAGACCGGTGGATTCTGCCCCAAAAACAAGGCAGGCTCGCGTGGGAAGTTCTGCGGTTTCTAGGGCAAGAGAACCTGGCACATTATCAACACCAATAAGGGTGAGTTTTTCCTTTTCACAATGATCAACGAGGGCGGACACGCCCTCATAATGATGCACGTCCATATAGCGATCAGTCACCATTGCTCCGCGCCGATTCCAGCGTTTTTTCCCGACAATATGAACCCGAGCGGCCCCCAGTGCATTTGCCGTGCGCACAATAGAGCCAATATTGAAGTCGTGGTCGAGATTCTCAATAGCGATCTCGAAAGGCAAAGTCCGCTGGGCAATATCGGCGCGAATTGCCTCCATAGTCCAATAGCGATAGCGGTCTTCCACATTGCGCGTATCACCATTAGCTAAAAGATCGTGGTCCCAGTGGTCTCCGATAGGCCACTGCCCTTCCCAGGGGCCAACGCCAATAGAAGTATTCGTCTGCGAGGGCGGGGCCAATTCTTCATCCACGGGCATCCACCCTAATGCCGCCAGCGCCCACAAGTGGCACCATTGACTCCATGTCTGTCTCACATAATCTGCTCAGCAAGGACGAAGTCATCGTCCGCCATATGCGTACCCACATTAAGAAGATCCTGCCAAATATTCTCGTCTTCCTTCTTCTGCTGATCACGGCCATTGTTGCATCGATTTTTATGCCACCTGCGTGGTCGCCGTGGGCTCACCTTGGGGTGTGGCTTGTGGTGCTGGTTGTGACAATCCCGGTGTTTTTTATCCCCTTTATTCAGTGGTCAACAACGACCTACACATTGACCACCAAGCGAGTGATTACCCGTAAAGGGATTATTACCCGAACCGGACACGATTTGCCCTTATCTCGCATTTCTGATGTCACCCAGGAGTCGTCGTTATTAGACCGGATTTTTGGCTGTGGCACATTGACCCTGCAGACATCTTCTGATGACCCCTTGCACTTACATGACGTGCCGAAGGTGGCAATGGTGCAATTAGAGGTATCAAATCTGCTCTTTAATGACGTTCAGGGAGCTATTGACGCCGATCCCACTGAGTAATTGAGCGATCCGCGCCTATGCATATTTCCGTTTTTGCCCGCCTTGCGGGCACTACTGTGCGCACAATTCGGCATTACCATTCGCTGGGTTTATTGCCGATTCCTCCCACAGGTAGTGATGGATGGCGCGATTACTCTTTAGAGTCACTGACGCTTTTTCTACGGATTCGCAACTTAGCGTTGGCAGGAATCCCTTTAGGGCGGATTTCGCAACTCCTTCCTGGAAGCATCTCAGGGAATATGAACGAGGGCGGATATTCCGCCGAATTTGCGGCAGAAATTGATCAGGCACTGCGGGATATCGAGGCAAAGAAAAAGCAGTTAGAGGCGCAGGAAGGGCGCCTGAAGCTTTTACGTGAGCGCGTAAATTCTGGGGCCCCTTTAGAAGACGCTATTCCCCCAGTTATTACTCGTATTTACCGTGACCTTATGCGCTATGAAAATACCTCCACTATGCGGAGTATGATTTCTTTGGACCGGCGCCTTCTGGAGGTCTTATTGAATAGGGGCAGCCGCCTATCAGTTTTCCTCCATTCGTGGCGCCCTCGCGGGCGCGATATTGCCCAAGGTTTCCGTATTCTGCGGCGCTGGAGGAAACTTCGCGCGACAGCCGCCACAGGCACAATTCCCTCCACTCGAATCTGTCATCTACGTGATGATTGTTGTGATCTGATCATGTCCCAAAAGGGGATGGATTCTCTTATTCGCGAAGGTGGCTGGCAACTTATTGATGTGGCCAGGGAAGAAATCGGCCGTGCTTCTTATGATCAGGTCACCGCTGCCATTATTCAGGGTGTTGTCGATCGAATGGCCACACATTTGCGTGTGACGTAGGGGCACAGGATGAGGTAGGGGTATGGATACTCTTCTTTTTACTCCGATAACGATGAATCTTGCGGAAACGACCCGCATGATTGAAGTAGCCCGTGCCTTGCCTGATTACCGCTGTGTGTTTATGGGCTATGAAGATGATTGGGCTCATCTGATTTCACAGGCGGGTTTTGAATACCGTGCCTGCGAGCCTTCGTGGAGTGCAGAGCAAAAACGCCAAGCACTGGCGCTGGATCAATTGCGCAGTCTTCGTCATCCTTTTTCCCCCGCCCTCGTTGATGCCCGTGTTCGCCGTGAACGTGACATTATTGCGGATCTGAATGCGCGGGCAGTCATTATGGGGATGAATATTACCTCCGCTATTTCTGCCCGAGCTGAAGGGGTGCCCTTATTTTTTGCTGTCCCCTTTGCAATGACGGGCCCTCATATGCGGCAAAGTCGCCATTTGGGGATTGTTCCTGGCCGGGGTTATGCGCAGCGCTTTGCTGATCGAGCCTTAAGTTCGCTGCTGCGCGCCGCCTATGTCCATGCACCTTTAGCACCACGGTCGTTTTCTACTATCGCGCGCCGCCATGAGGTCGAGCCAGCGCTCACCCTTCCAGCGCTCCTGACTGCAGATGTCAATATGTTGGCGGTCATGCCTGATGAACTAGAAGGCTATTCTTTGCCAGAGAATTTCACGCGCATTGGCCCAATTTTTGCCCATATTGACACTCCCCTACCGGACTTTATCCACGATTTAGCTGATTCTTCACGGCCGGTGGTGTATTTAGGTTTAGGCTCGTCAGCAAATAAAGATTTTGCCCTGCGGGCGGCCGCAAATATCGCAGAAATGAATATCGAGGTGATCGCCCCAATACGCCATTATTTCGGTGACGATTATGCCGCTGCCGCCCAGCTTCCTCCGAATGTCCACGTCACCGATATTCTTCCCGCTCATCAATTGGGCGGACTTGTTGATGCCGCGGTTCTTCATGGTGGACAGGGCACTATTCAAACGGCGTGCACCACGGGGATTCCTTTTGTTGGAATGGGATTGCAAATAGAACAGCGGTGGAATGTCCAGGTCTGCGTCAAACGCGGAAATGCCCTGGCACTATCGCCGCGCCACGTAGGTACATCCGCACTTCAACAGGCACTTCAGACAGTCCTATCACGGAGGCGTTTCAGAGAGGCAGCCAGCACAGTCCGCCAGGCATTTGCCCACGAGGACGGGGCCCACGCAGCAGCCCAGGTTATCCGCCAGGCTCTCGCCTAATTCGGCCCCGCTCTCGTCGATAGTTCTCCATCCTGGTAAACACCATAAGTAGGTGCCGGGCACATAAGTAGGCGTTGGGAACATATGTCAGCGTTGGGACGTCCCCCTGCACTAACATCACTTCCCAACGCCTACATATGTGGATTGGCGCCGCCCACAGCAGGGTGGCCGCAGGGCTAAGTCGCGTTCCTTCTGCACAGCAATAGCAAACCGCCAGGACCTCAGGAGGTTCTGGCGGTTTGCGTATCAGTGATTACTTTTCAGCAACGGCGCGCCTATCAGCGTGCCCATTGACGAATGTAATCCACCTCCATCACATTCGATGGGCTGAAATTCGGCACTTTCGCGTCGGACGCTGCCATATTGAAGGTCATAGCCTTCGCAGTCTTCGTGCCATGGCGTTCATAGCGGCCCACGAAAACACCATCAAAGTAGAAGGTCATAGTCGAGCCATTCCAGTCCACTGCGTAGGTGTGCCACCCGGTGTAGTCGCCCTTAATAACGGTGGGGCCCAACTTGGAGTGTTTTCCTGCGCCATTTTGGTAGTGGAAGTTGTAGCTGGCGCGGCCAGAATCAGCTTCGAGAATGTCAATCTCGCCGCCCTTTGGCCAGGGGCCACCACTAATCCAGAATGCTGGCCAATTCGCGAGCTGCCCATTGGGACCAGCAGGCAATTTAATTCGCGACTCGAAATAGCCTTCCGTAAAGGTCTTGCGATTGCGTGTCTGAATAATGCCGGAGGTGTATTCGCGGGTCTTATTACCGCATTGAGCACGCTCTTTCTGGAATGTCAGCTTCACCGTGCCACCGTTAATGGCCACATTATCCGAGTCATAGCACTGGATTTCAAAGTCATTAACGGGCTGAGTAATTCCTGTGCCATACCAACCGGGCTGCCACACCGAGGCATCTAATTCCGAACCGTTAAATTCGTCAGAAAAGACGAGTTTCCAATTCGCGTCATCAGCTGCTTCACCAACGGGTTTGGGGTTGGCAGGAACCTGGGTGGGATTGACATTCTGATTCACCACAGGCGCTGGCTTTGGAGCCTGTTTCGCTGGAGCAGGCTTGGCCGGGGTAGCTGGCTTCGGCGCAGGAGTTGCAGGCTTTGCCGGAGCCGGAGCTGGTTTAGGAGCCGGAGCCGGTTTAGGCGCAGGTGTGGCAGGTTTTGCCGGAGCAGCTGGTTGTGCTGGCGTGGCAGGCTTAGCTGGAGTCGCCGGTTTCGGCGTAGGAGCCGCTGCCTTAGGCGGAGCCGCTGCGCGAGGTTTCGCATCAGCTTGCGAAGGAGTTGCTGCGGGTTTTTGAGCCTGCGCATTATTGGCCGCTGGCTGGGCTGCCACCTTCTTCGGGTACTGTCCGACCTTCTTCGGGACAGGACGCGCAAAGAAACCGGAACGCGGCTGAATGGTCTCTTCATCGGCAGATTTAGCGCTGAGAGCTGCTGATTGTGCGTGCTGTCCTGATTGTGACGAGGACGGGGCTGCGCTTACAGAGTCAGCACCGCTTTGCGCGCCACTTTGGGCACCGCTGGTTGCGCCGCTTTGAGCTGGCACAGCCTGCCCACCCGAGGCAGGAGCAGTCCCATTCTCATGTGGCTCAGGTGCGCTGGGTGCATGCCCCGCTGAAGGTTGTGGAGAGTTCGCAGAGGCATCCGCCAAAGGCACTGGAGCGCTGCTATTGACCGCATTCGTCTGTTCGGACGAAGCTGGTTTGCTCGCCGTATTTTGCCGAGACGCTGCGCGTTCCTGTTCCCAATAGGTGAGGATATTGCGTACAGCCGTCCAAAAATCAATGCGGCCAGAGAAAAAGTCACTGAGTGAGTCACTAGGACTCGACACTGTTGGCGCGGCAACAGCGGCCGGACCGGAATCGGTCAGGACGGGCACAACAATAGCCCCGCCAACAAAAAGCGCTAGCGATGCGCTAGCGGCAACTGATAGGCGCCACAGCCCGCCTGGTTTTTTTGCCGCGTGATGCGGAGCCTGTGGAGTTCGTGCAGGGCGACCTGCCTTTTCTGCGCCAGTCCCCTCCATGGCGCTCTCCCAGTTCTGGGAGTCTTTGTCCCTCAGTTCGTCGTGTCGTGGGTTCCCCACGGCGTCCTCCTTCGGTTGGATTGTCAGCTAGCACATGCCGGGGCATTTACGCTGCTGACCCATCGAAAGAAATGGTAACGAAAAGATTGCGGCCATCTGCCCCCACTATCGAAATATCCTACGCGATCAGCAGATTTACCGTCCATCTATGAGGCACCTCTCGACAGGGACTTACCTCACCCCCAGCGCCCCGCCCTCGCCGATTTCCGCCGCACACTTGCGCACCTCGCCCAAATCTGCCCCACCACACCGCCCACTCAGGATAAATTCTGTTCCATGACGCACACTCCAGAAAACCCAGCTTCCCTCCGCGACCTACCTCCTGTGACCGCCTGGCTCTCCGATATGGATGGCGTTCTCGTCAAAGAAAATCGCGCCCTACCTGGCGCCCAGCAATTCCTTGACACCCTCGAACGCAAAGGCCTACCTTTCCTCGTCCTGACAAATAACTCAATTTTTACCAATCGGGACCTGTCCGCACGTTTGGAACGCTCCGGGCTGCACGTTCCTGAAGATCGCATTTGGACCTCAGCAAATGCCACCGCAGCATTCCTCACCCAACAATCCCCCGCGTCAACAGCCTTTGTCATTGGCGAAGCTGGTCTGACAACAGCCCTGCATTCTGCGGGCTACATTATGACCGAACACGACCCGGAATATGTGGTTCTCGGCGAAACTCGGAATTACGATTTCAACGCCCTGACCCGCGCTATTCGCCTGATTGAACGCGGCGCAAAATTTATTGCCACTAATCCCGATGTCACCGGCCCTTCTGACGAAGGCACACTACCTGCCACCGGCTCAATTGCCTCAATGATTCAGGCAGCCACAGGACGCTCCCCCTATTTTGTTGGCAAACCCAATCCGGTCATGATTCGCGCTGGCCTCAATCGTATTGGCGCCCATTCGGAAAGCGCCGCAATGGTTGGTGACCGAATGGATACCGATATTCAAGCGGGCGTTGAAGCTGGCCTGCGTACCCACCTGGTCCTATCCGGCTCCACCTCTATTGAACAAGTCGAAGCCTTCCCTTTCCGGCCTTTCGGCATTCACGAAGGCATTGGCGAACTCCTCGAGTTCGTTGAGGAAGGCGTCTGAGGAAATATAGGCTGATTCCATGACTCATGACTCCCATAAAGCGCGCCTTTCCGAATTAGTCACCGAATTGGCGCTTATCCACGAAAAAGTCACCTTAGCGTCTGGACGTGAGTCCGACTTTTATGTGGATATGCGTCGGGCGACATTGCATCACGAAGCGGCTCCTCTGATTGGCCACGTCATGCTGGATCTTCTTGAAGAGGCTGGCTTTGCTGTGGGAGAGGAATATCAGGCAGTGGGTGGGCTCACTATGGGAGCTGACCCGGTAGCCACGTCAATGCTGCACGCTGCCGCTTCACGCGGACTCGACCTTGACGCCTTTGTGGTGCGTAAGGCCGCAAAAGACCACGGGATGAAACGCCGTATTGAAGGGCCCGATATTGCGGGGCGGAAGGTCGTCATTCTTGAAGACACCTCCACTACGGGTGGTTCCCCCTTGGAGGCAGCACATGCCGCGGTCGAAGCGGGGGCGACAGTTGTGGCTGTTGCTGTCATCGTTGATCGAGCCACCGGCGCCAAAGAACGCATTGAAGCCGAAGGATTCCCCTACTTTGCGGCGCTTGGCCTCAAGGATTTACATCTAGCGTAGGCGAGCGCAGATTTTTCCTATTGACGAGGGCGGGGCCGGGTAAAAATCCGAGCCTCGCCCTCGTTCATAGGTATTGAATGGCCAACATTAGGCCGACCCCATCTCAGTTAAATTTCGCCGCTGCCACGACTTTTCGGGTGAGCCACCGCGGAGCAAGACGCATGGCGCCCATAGCCACCTTGTAAGTCGGGTGGGGCACCACCAGTACCCGCCCATCGCGCACAGCCGCGAGCGCTGCCTCCACCACCTGTTCGGAAGTAGACCAGGCCCATTCAGGGAGTTCAGGCGTGGGGAATCCTGCGGCTTCAAAGAAGGGTGTTTTTGTCATCCCTGGCATTACACAGGTGGCCCGCACACCTGTGCCGCGCAATTGGATCGCCAGGCCCTCGGTAAAGGCACGCACCCAGGCTTTATGCGCGGAGTAGGTGCCGCCACCGGTTTCTGCGGCCACAGAAGCAACATTGAGGATGGCGCCCCGGCCTCGTGCTTTCATGGCATTCGCAGCATGATGGGACAACACCATGACTGCGCGCACCATCACGTCGAGGGCTTGTTCTTCAGCGGCAAGATCCCCGCCGATGAAACGCTGTTTCAGGCCGTAGCCCGCATTATTGACCAGCAATCCAACGGGTGCCGGGCCACCATCTGAGCCATCGGCATCGAGGCACGCGGCCACACGGTCCAGGTCTTCAGGAACGGAGAGGTCAGCGGGCAGGACTTCTGCGCGCACCCCTGTCAACGTAGTAAGTCGTTGAGCCAGGGCGTGAAGGAGCTCTTCTCGCCGGGCGACAAGAACAAGATTGTGCCCTGCGGAGGCGAGTTGCCAACAGAATTCTTCGCCCAACCCGGAGGTTGCGCCTGTTACTAGTGCCGTTCCCATACTTCGAGCCTAGAGGTTTCTCAGGCCAGATGCTTGCTGAGTCAGTATTACTTTCACTAGGATTCACCTCCTCTTTTCGCCTACGATGAGCAGTGGTTCCAACAACACCAGCAGGAGGACCCGTGAGCGACGAAGCGTCCCAGGCGGACCAGTCCCGAGCACAGATGGATGATCTTCTGTCGAAGATTGACGACCTTCATGCACAAATGCGTGGCGTCGTTTTGGACTATGCGCGCTCCCATGGGGTGTCGATGGATGATGCGAATGCACCAACGTCACCTACTCCTGTGGTGCCTCCACCCGATAGTGGAGTGCTACCTGACCCTGTCCTTCCGTCGTCTTCTCCCATGTACGAGGGCGGGGCTGGACCTGTAGACGTTGCTCCGCAGGCGGATTATGCTGCGCCAGCAGCTATTCAGGCACCTCTTTCTCCTGAACATTACCCGCACCAGGAACCTGGCCAGATTGATACGCGTTATGCCCAGGCGCAGATACCTGTGGAGTATGAGCAGCCAGTACAGGTGGTGCCACAGGCCTCACCTCAGCCCAGCGATACCGCTCAAGGTGCCTACTCTCCTGCGGATCAGGGCGAATACGGTCAGAACTATTCCCCAGTGCCGCAGGTTGAGGAGGTTGCGCAGCCGCAGCCAACGCAGACTTTTGATCCCTATGCCATCCCTGTGGCGCCAGCAACTCCGCCACAATTCACCTCGGCTGCCTTTGCCTCTCAGCCAGTGCCTGCCCAGACTATTTCTGCAGAGCATGGTGGGGCAGTTGCTGGGGCTCCAGTAACTGCCGTGCCCATGGCACATCACGACAGCACGCAGTTTCCGCCAGCAAATCCCGCTCCTTCCTATGCGGCGCAAGGGGCGGCTGCTTACCCTGAGGCGCCAGGTGGAGGCTACATTCCTCCTTCTCAGGACCCAGCACAGGTTGCATCTGGGAACAATGGTTATGTGCCTCTACAGGTGCCCGACGGTTTCGTCTCTTCCCTGGTCAAGAAGGTGGGCGAAGGGAAGATTGGAACCTATTTACTGTCCGGTGCTGCCGCACTTCTTGTCTTCCTCGCAGCGGGTAGCCTAATCGCTTTATTGTGGAATCAGATTCCTGACTGGGTAAAGGTCGCTAGCGTTGGGCTGATTGGCGTAGCTCTGACTGTTGTCGGTTTCTTAATGACGCAACGGCCCACTAAAAATAGGGCTCTGGCTGCCACTATTATGGGAATCGGTGGCGGGCTCGTATTTATTGCTCTTACTGGCGCGGCGCTCTTAAAAGTCCTTAGCCTGCTGCCTGCCTTCTTATTCTTGGCCGCCTGGACCATTATTCTTATTGCTTTAGCGGTACGCACACGACTTCTTTTTATGGCGGTTGTTGCGGCCATTGGCGGCATCGCTACTGTTATTTTGACTCACGTTAACGGTTTCCAAAATCCCAATCAGGCTTTTATTGGCCTGATCATGACCACAGGATATGTCGCAGCACTGACCGCGACAACAGGAATGACCGGACGTTTTATTACCACCCCCTCCTCTCGCCCGTGGTATCCCATGAGTGCCCTTGCTGTGGCTATCCCTGCTCTTTTCTTTGCTCCGGTTAATGATTCATGGCGTAGTCAACATGCGGGAACAGCAATTGCTCTTGCCGTCCTTTTCGGGTTAATCCTCTTGCTCTGCGCATTTATTGCCTACCAGGGTGGGTTGACTGACTTCTATCCGCAGATGTGGAGTTCCATTTGGGTTTTTGCCCCTATTACGGGCACTTTTGCCACAATGATGCTGACTTTGGCAGCTGAGGAACATGCCAGAAATCCAGCGGCTATTGCCTTTTCCTTCTTTATTGTCATGATGTTGGCAGGGGCTGCTGGCGCAGTCAAAGGTTCACCTTTAGGAAATCACCATTGGGTCAGCGCTTCCCTTTTTAGCACCGTGACCCTCATGTATTTGATTTTGGGTAGCGGGGATATTGTCGGACCTTTCCTTCCGCTTTTTACTTTCGCGCTCATGTGCTTAAGTGCGACAGCGTCGATTATGGCCCGCACTCATTATTATGCGTGGGTAATTCCAGTGGCGGCGCTTTTTATGCCCACTTTTGCGGGCGGGGGCGTTGCCGCGATTGTTATGGCCCTGGTATCTCTTCTTGCTATTGGCTTTGCGGTGCTCATTGAGAAACTCGTCGATCCGCACCCCTCATTTGTCCATTTAACATGGGTCGTTATCGCTATTGTTCTGCTGCGCCTGCCCTATTTTATTGGCATTGTGACCAGTGATTACACGGCATCGAGTCATTGGGGGTGGACAGCAGCTATTAGCACCTCAATCACCATGCTTATTGTGATGATTGTCCTTGGGCTTTCTGCCTCCATTATTTCTCCATTACCGCTATTAACTGGCCGCCAATGGCTTCACCGCCCCACTTTGCCGTCGCCTCAACAACAATTCACTCCAGATACCTCAACAACGCTGTGGCTGCCCACGATGTTTACAGTCATTGGACTCATCCAAGTATTTGCCTGCCTCATTACCCTGGCATGGCGCTCCTATGACCTCCCCAGTTTCTTTGTCTCTCCCTTTATTCTTGCTGTGGGAGCTGCCCTGACCTGGATGAATTGGCCGCTTGTTCGTAATCAACTGTGGGGCATTCTTACTGGCATCGTTATGACAATCTGCCTGACTGTTCCTGTTGCCATTATTTCTGGAGCAGATAGTTCATGGCCTTGGACGGTGGCGGCTCTTCTTGCTGGGGCTGGCAGCATTCTTGTCGGGTTCTATGCCAAATCGACAGCCCTACGCCTATACGGGTTAATCCTCGTCATCCTCATGGTCCTGAAATTCGCTGCCGTTGATATTGGTTCACAGAATTCGCTAGAACGTATTGCGGCATTCGCCTTTGCTGGCCTTATTTGCCTTGCTTTGTCCGTACTGTATAGCCGACTCACTTCCTCAGAAAAAACTAACCGGACCCCCACCACACCCTCATTGGGGGCACATGCCACCCAGCCTCATGTGGCCACCGAAACGACTACCGTACAATTCCGTCCAGATCCGGATGCGCAATTCCGCCCGGATGCACAGGCCCACACGCCCTACTATTCGACGGGCACCCCGAGTTCCCCAGGAGAGTCACCTTCATGAGGATTGCTACGTGGAATGTGAATTCTGCGCGTACTCGCGTTGATCGCATTATTGCTTTTTTGCAGCGCTGGGATATTGATGCCCTGGCCATGCAGGAAATCAAATGCCGCCCCGACCAATTTCCTTCTGCTGCTTTTGAAGAAGCGGGATATAGTGTGGTCGCCCATGGCCTGGATCAGTGGAATGGGGTGGCTATTGCTTCTCGTCTTCCCATTGACGATACTCAGACCTCTTTTCCTGGCCAGCCCGCATGGGGCGATCCTGGGGTTATTGAAGCCCGTGCTTTAGGTGCAAGAATCACTCCAGAATCCGGCGATCCCTTAACTTTATGGAGTCTCTATATTCCTAATGGCCGCGAATTAGACCACCCGCATTACACCTATAAATTAGAGTGGCTTTCAGCTCTTCGAGCGGCTGCACATTCCTGGTTAGAATCAGCCCCGGCCTCGTCTATTGCATTGGTTGGCGACTGGAATATTGCCCCGCTCGATACTGATGTGTGGGATATTTCCGCCTTTGATGGTGCCACTCATGTGTCTGCCGCTGAACGCGAGGCTTTTGCCGCTTTTGCTGCTGACGGGTGGATTGAAGCAACACGTCCCCGCGTCGATAACTACACGTATTGGGATTATCAGAAATTGCGTTTCCCTCGGAATGAGGGAATGCGTATTGATTTTGCCTATGTCAGTGCGCACCTTGATTCGCAAATTACGGCAGCACATATTGATCGGGATGAACGCAAAGGTAAAGGCGCATCCGATCATGTGCCCGTTATTCTCGACATTGCGTAGTTGGCCCCGTCCTCGTCATTAACGAGGCCGGGGCCAGCTACACTTTCGGGCTTCCTTTTGACCTCACCCTATTTCAGGGATTTGCTCCAGTAGTTCCTGATTGAATTGCGCCCAGTGTTCTTGGTGCCATGGGCCGAAAGGCTCCTCACCTAAAAAGGCGGCAGCCACGTCGCGCCCGCGATCAATCCATAGGAATGATCCGGCTACTCCAAAATGGCCAAAGGTTTCTGGGGAGGCGCCGGGCGCTGTCCAATGTGGCGATTTTTCTCCGCGGATTTCTGGCCCCAAGCCCCACAGGCATGGGGTTTGCCGGCCATATCCAGGAACAACCCCTGCCAATTCAGGAAATTGTGGTTGTGCTTCAGCCGCCGCCAATTCAGGACTGATCAATGTGGGTGCCAGATATTCCTGGGCGAGAATCAGTAAATCCTCAATACAGCTGCGCCCAGAGTGCGCCGGCGAGCCAGGTACTTCTGTTAAGGACATTCCTAGGGGCTCAATAAGGGCCTCTTCAACCCACCGGGAAAAGGGGGTACCCGTCGCGTCCTCAAGATGAACGCCAATCAGCTCATAGCCAGCATTGGAATAGATCCGCCGTTTTTCAGGTGCCACCTGGGCAACGATTGCCTCAGGATGCATACCGGAGGCGTGGGAGAGCACATGCGCCAAAGTCGCACCTTGGGGGCCCACCGGAGCGTCAAGAGAAGTGAATCCTCGCTCAACAGCAATAAGTGCCGACCTAGCGGTCAACAATTTGGTGACCGACGCTAAGGAGTAGATTCGGCGCTGATCGCCACCGCTGGCCACAATTTTACCGCGATGAAAAAGAGCGTAGGAATGCGCAAAAGGAATATCCATATAAAGGGAATGTCCTGCCGTTTAGGATCGGATTTCTCGATAGCGACGTAAGGCGGAAGAAAAGACCTCAGCAACGTCTTCTGGAACTAAGGCACCAAGATCAAGAATGTACTGGGCCGGTAATTCCATTGACTGGGCAGTCACCGCTAAATAGTCAGATACGGTTCCGGTGGGAACCTCTTCTTCGTCAGTTCCTTGGTTATGGAAACGGGCATGAATAGCCATTCCATTCCAATCACGCAGCATTGATTCCACCATTGCTGATGGTGCAACAGGGAAAGTCATGAGCCCATCATTTTGAATTTGTGTCAGCTCAGCGGTGAGAAATTCCCTGGTCACCCCATACCGGTAGACCACATGGTCATGTGCTGGGTGGTCTAATGATGCGGCTTCTACAGTGACAACACACCCTAAATCTTGGAGTAATGCTGTTTGCGGATGGATTTCCAATCGCATGAGCTGCACTGCCCATTCAAATATGGATGATACGGCGAGTCCATTTTCTACAATGTGCCCATCGTCATCGATGTCAATGGAGAAAATCCCGAGCATATCCTCATATCGTTTCACGACATTGGTCAGGAGAATCTCTTTTGACGGGAAATGGTAAATAACTGCCGGGTGAGATAAACCCACTTCACGTCCAAGGTCACGTAAAGAAAAGCCCCGATAACCGGAGCGTGCGACCAGACGCATTGCGGCGTCAAGGATTGCTTCACGAGTGGCAAGACCGGCAGCGTAGGCTCCCCGGGAGCGACGATCAACTGTCACGTCCCCTCCTTTTACAGATCGGTCGAATTCGCTTCCCCCATTGTCACATGACGAGGGCGGGGCCGATAACCAGATCGAACCCCGCCCTCGTCACAATTTAGACAAGTGAAGCTGCACTCACACGCAAAGAAGCTCCCCCTTCTGCCAACTGAACCTCGGCCACACCGCCATCCACAAGGTCTCCGCTGAGGAGCAATTGTGCCAGCGGATCACCAATTTCACGCTGAATGAGACGACGTAGTGGGCGCGCTCCATAGGCCGGATCGTGCCCTATCCGCGCCAGATAATCGCGGGCCGCATCGTCAATGCGAAGGTCGATCCGACGCGCCTCCAAACGCCGTGCAAGATCTGCGACCATTAGGTCAACAATTCGGGCCAGCTCGCTACCAGACAGCGGTTCAAAGAAGACTGTCTCATCCAAGCGATTAAGGAACTCGGGCTTAAAGGCACTGCGCACAACCGACATTACCGAGTTGCGCTTTTCTTCCTCACCAATCAGCGGATCGGCAAGGAATTGTGAGCCAAGATTCGAGGTCAACACGAGGATGACATTGCGGAAGTCAACGGTCCTGCCCTGCCCGTCGGTCAGGCGACCATCATCGAGTACCTGCAGCAGAATGTCGAAAACTTCCGGATCAGCCTTTTCAACTTCGTCGAGAAGAACAACGCAGTAGGGGCGGCGGCGCACAGCTTCTGTCAGCTGTCCGCCCTGGTCATAACCCACATAGCCTGGGGGCGCACCAACGAGGCGGGCCACAGAGTGTTTCTCTGAGTACTCACTCATATCAATACGCACCATGGCCCGCTCATCATCAAAGAGGAATTCGGCTAAAGACTTCGCTAATTCGGTTTTACCGACGCCTGTTGGGCCGAGGAATAAAAATGATCCTGTCGGTCGGTCAGGATCGGCGATTCCGGCTCGCGATCGGCGCACCGCATTTGACACCGCAGAGACCGCCTGAACCTGCCCTATCAGGCGCTTTCCTAGGACTTCCTCCATGGACAGCAATTTTTCTGTTTCGGTTTGGAGGAGCTTACCAGTCGGAATACCGGTCCATGCTTCCACGACTTCAGCGATCTCTGCGGGACCAACTTTGTCGGCAATCATGGGTTCGGGCGCACCACGTGACACACCCATTTTCGCCGCATTTTCCTGGGCTTCTGCTTCAGCGATAGCCCGTTCAACTGCGGGGATTTCGCCATTTTGGAGGCGCCCAGCTTCATCCCACCGATTTTCACGGATTGCCAAGTCCAAGGAGGTCCGTAATTCGTCGAGTTGGACGCGTAGGTCACCAATTCGGTTGTGTCCAGCCTTTTCTGCCTCCCATCTGGCAGTCAATGCAGAAAGTTCTTCCTGGCGGTCAGCAAGATCAGCGCGTAGACGCTCCAGGCGTTCTGCAGTAGCGGGGTCTTCACCATTTGGATCGGATTCATCTAAATAGGATTCTTCCATTCGGAGGCGATCAACCACGCGACGCAATTCGTCAATTTCTACTGGGCTGGAGTCCAATTCCATTCGCAGGCGCGAGGCCGCTTCATCTATAAGATCAATGGCCTTATCGGGAAGTTGACGGCCAGGAATATACCGATCAGAAAGGCTGGCAGCAGCAACGAGGGCCCCATCAGAAATAGTGACTTTATGGTGCGCTTCGTATTTCGGGGCAATGCCACGCAAAATAGCGACCGTGTCCTCTACAGAGGGTTCACCCACAAAAACCTGCTGGAATCGGCGCTCCAATGCGGGGTCTTTTTCGATATTCTCGCGGTATTCATCCAGCGTTGTTGCGCCCACCATCCGCAGTTCGCCGCGGGCCAGCATGGGTTTGAGCATATTGCCCGCATCCATTGCGCCTTCGCCCGCGCCAGCACCAACAACGGTATGGAGTTCATCAATAAAGGTAATGATACGCCCGTCGGAGCGTTCAATTTCCGCCAGAACAGCCTTCAATCGCTCTTCAAATTCGCCGCGATATTTCGCCCCGGCAACCATTCCCGTGAGATCTAATGCGATGAGCTTTTTGTCTTTCAGGGATTCGGGAACGTCCCCTGCCACAATCCGCTGGGCGAGCCCTTCGACAACAGCAGTTTTACCGACGCCTGGCTCACCAATAAGAACCGGGTTATTTTTTGTGCGCCGTGAGAGCACCTGAATAACTCGACGAATTTCGGTATCACGCCCAATAACCGGGTCGAGTTTTCCTTCACGGGCGACTTCGGTCAGATCCCGACCGTATTTACTGAGGGCTTCAAAAGTGCCTTCCGGATTGTCGCTCGTAATGGGGTCGGGCCGTAATTGGGTCAGTGCTGCGTGCAGAGCCTGTGGGGTTGCGCCACCTTCCCGCAGAGTTTGGCCGACCTCATCACTGGAGGAGGCTAGCGCGATAAGAAGGTGTTCAGTGGAGACATAGGAGTCACCTGCATCATGAGCCAATTGTCCGGCTGCGTTCAGCACTTCAAGAAGGGCGCTGGATGATTGCGGTTCGTTACCACCGGTGATGCGAGGCAGAGCAACCAGTGCTTTGCGAGTACGTGCACCAAGACTCTGACGCTGTGCCCCAACTGCTTGAATCAGTGCAAGGGCAATACCTTCTTCTTGAGTCAGAAGGGCGTCAAGGAGATGCCACGTGTGAATTTCAGGATTGTTGGCCGCGCGGGCAGTAGTCACCGCATTGCCGATGGCTTCCTGAGCCTTTGTCGTGAATTGTTCGGTCATAGTTTCCTCCGAAGTGGACGGGAATAGTGGTGCGGTGGCCTGGGCCATCGCGAACTACTTCCTCAACGCTTCCAGAGTTGAGTCTATTCCACTCAACTTTGAGATGCGCGTCCTAAACCCATAACGAGGGCGGGGCGTCCCCTTTTCCATTGCCATTCACGATCTACAACAAGTCGGGTAGAGTGCTAGAAGTTACATACCCCATTGACCGTGTTCACTGATGAAAGGCCTGTCGATGCGATTTTTTCGCTACAGTGCAGCATTCGCCATTGTCACCGCTGCAAGCCTGGTGCTCTCCGCCTGCTCGACGGGCCTCACGTCTTCTGGAATCACCATATCGAAGCCAAAAGAGACGACCAGTGCCCCGCCCTCGTTACCGGAAACGCAGCGCGATACCCCTCACCCTGATGCACCAACCACCCCTGAGGGCGGAAATGACAGCTCAAAGCGCACTCCCGATCAGGCGCAGTCATCACAGCCGAATGTGAGTGCCCAACCAGCACCTGCGGGTTGGAAGATGGTCACTTCGACAGTTAGCCCAGTGTCTTTTGCAGTGCCGGAGGATTGGGCACCTATTGGCGCTAATGTTTCGGAAGAAGAGGCCCGGGCCAATGCATTGAAGGCAAGTCTCGATTTACCCGAACCGGCAGAAAACTTGATGACCATGCGGGAACATGCCGATTTGCTCTATGCCAGCACAAATCCTGACCACGCAGGTGATCACATCTACACTCTGAAGACTTTGCTTCCCACAGCATTGATCCGCTCTGAGGAAAGAATCAAGCAGGAGTTTGAATCTGAGGATATATCAGTCACGTCAATCTCTAAAGAGCAATCTTCTCTGGGTGAGGTCACCGTGATTGCTACAGAACGGGAGGGAATCGTCATGACCATTGCCCTTATTCCCGCAAAAGAAAATCAGCTCATGGTTTTATATGCGACCGGTCTTGATGCCGCTCGCCCACGGGAAGCACTTCGCACAATCGTCTCGACATTGACGAAGTAGCCTCTTTTTCACCATAGACCCTCCGTACTCGCTTTACGTAAAGTGCAGCAGCGCACAAAGATCATCCCTTTAACCCTTCCCAACTGGCGAAAGGTCTCGAATGCAACTCCCTCGCTATAGCGCAGTAGCGACCATTACCCTCTGTTCCAGTCTGGCACTTTCCGCCTGTTCATCGGGGTTAACATCTTCTGGAATCACCGTATCGAAGCCAAAAGAGACGGCCAGCGCTCCGTCCTCGTCCACAAATACGGAATCTGACAAGAAAGACGATTCCGAAAAGAAACCAGATTCAGCCCCTGCACCACAGCCATCCACCACAGCACAGCCTGCCCCTGATGGATGGATGATGGTCACTACCACCATTACTCCGGTGTCTTTTGCCGTGCCAGATGACTGGCTGCCTATCGGGGCGAATGTCTCCGAAGAAGAGGCCCGGGCCAATGCCGCGCGCGCAAGTCTGGATATGCCCGACCAGATCGAGAGTCTGATGAAGCAGCGCATCAACTCTGACATTATCTACGCCACCTCAAATCCTGATCATTTTGGGGACAACATCCAGGTCTTCAAGGAGGCTTTCCCTCCAGATGAGGTTAACCCCGAGAGATTACTTGCTGACCAGATTCGCCAAGGCGCGACAATCACTTCCACGCGGAAAGAACAATCTGCCCTTGGTGAGGTGACGATTGTGGAGGTAGATACCTCCGGGGCGCCAATGACCCTCTTCGTTGTCCCTGCAAATGAGCGCGAATCTCTCCTTTTTCTTTCGCTGAGTCTCGATAAAGACCGTCTGTCGAAGAATGTCCGCACCATCGTGTCAACGCTGACGAAATAGATCCGATTTGACCACCCATATCCCTTACTTGCTTTGAGTAAAGTGCGATAGAGTACGAGGAGCTATATCCCTATACCGTGCTCTTCTCGCGAAAGGCCTCCCATGCGACTCTCTCGACACGGCGCAGTTTTGGCACTCATAGCAAGTGCAGCATTGGCTATTACCGCATGCGCAGGGGGACCAGTCTCCTCAGGCATCTCGATCGCGAAGCCGGAAAAGCCGACAAGCCCTCCGCCTTCATTACCGGAAACGCAGCGCGACGCTCCTCATCCTGATGCCCCGTCCGCCCCTAAAGACAGTAGTGGCACTTCACCCAAGAAGCCTGACCAGGCACAGTCCTCAAAGCCACCCGTAAATGCCCAACCTGCACCTGAGGGTTGGAAGATGGTGACGGCCACCCTGGCACCGGTTTCTTTTGCTGTCCCCAACGACACTGTCCCCGTTGGCTTAAATGTTTCCGAGGACGAGGCGCGAGCTAATGCAGAGAAGGCGAATCCTGATGTCCCCGAAGCGGCAGATAGTCTTTTTAGTCATCGTGACACGGCTGATCTGATCTACGCCTCCACAAATAATGCCCATCTTGGCGACACAATCTATACCCTCAATGAATTGACCTATAGCCTCTTCTTCCTCACCGACGAGCTGATCAAGAAGCAATTTGAGGTTGAAGGAATTACGGTTGTCTCGATTAGTAAAGAGCAGTCCCCTCTGGGCGAAGCGCATGTAATCGATATTGAATCTGATCAGGGTGGATATATGACGGTTCTCGCCGTCCCCGCTGAAGAGACCAAGCTTCTTACGATTTTCTGCGTGAGCATCGATAAGGCGCGGGCACACGAAACTGCTCGGACCATTCTGCCTACTGTCACTAAGTAGCTTCTCTTTCTTTCTTCAGCCCCATGTCACCTTCAGGAAAACCTCTTATGACGCACACTTATCACCGCAGGGTACTTGCCTTCGCAGCAATCGCCTCACTTACCATTACTGCCTGCGCAGGTCCAGCCTCCTCTGGGATTAGCATTTCCACTACCGCTGGGAAAAATGACTCGTCATCAGCGCAGTCTAATTCGCGGTCAAACGCAGGCAACGCAGACTCCTCTGATTCACAAAAAGAACCGAAAACGGAGGCGAAGTCCGAGCCTGCACCGAAGCCAGATTCACCAGCTTCTTCGGGCGGGAGCTCAAGCAAACCCTCATCTAATAACCCCACCGCTCAGCCTGCACCTGAGGGGTGGAAAATGGTGAAAGCTACCAACTCGTCGGTATCATTCGCTGTTCCTGGTGACTGGCTAGCCATCGGCGCTGACGTCACAGAAGAAGAAGCCAGAAATAACGCCTATCAAGCTGGACAAAATGACGAGAACCTCGCCCAAGGCTTCCTATCTATGCGCGAAGGTATGGACCTGGTCTATGCCAGTCCTAATCCGAATTATCTTGGCGATTCTGTCCACACACTGGACCTCCTGCTTCCGCACTTTGACATGAATAAGGGGCCTTTCGCAGACAGCTTCAAAAAGCAACTAGAAGATTCGGGACGAACCGTTCTTTCTAGATCCACCGAACCATCCCCACTCGGTGACGTCTATTTTATCAACGTCATTTATGAGGGGATGTACGTCACGATCATGCTCATTCCCACCAAAGACAAGCGAATGCTCACAGCCTATTCCAGCAGCCTTGACGAAGGACGCGCGCTCCAGAACGCCAAGACACTCATCTCAACTCTGACTGAGTAAGTGAAGCGTCGCCTTGTGAAGCTCAGCTGTGTCCGCCAGAAATTTCTGGCGGACACAGCTGTATGGGAGCGGATTCTTTCTGCACCCCACCCACAGCCACCTCTTTGCAGTGACATCCGCTACACCAAAATACTCTTATCGAGACCACTTACACACTGTCTCGAGGGAGAGGCCAACTGGCACTAACAAATATCAATGCTGGTCAATCCTGTTATCGGTGCCAGCATCGACGCAGAGCCCCCAGCGTAGGCAACCGTATTTTTATCGCTTTTTACACCTCTTTTACGCAGCACGACAGGGACTTTCCTTTAGGGTGCTGATGTCCATATCCAGGGGAAATGCGTAATGAAAGAGGCTTCAATGTATCGTCACCAACGCCGTATCGCTCTGCCCGTGGGCGCAATTACCCTTGCGCTTTCCCTCTCTGCCTGCTCCATTGGACTCACCTCTGACTCAGCTTCTTCCGCTAAATCAGCGTCAACGGGAAATTCACATTCAGCAACTCAAGGGGGCGAAATCCCCGCAGGCTGGAAGAAAGTCACAGCAAAAACCGCTGGCATTTCACTGGCAGTACCTGAAGACTGGGCTGGCTTAGGTGATGACGTTGATGAAGAGACCGCTACTGCTAACCTTGAGCAGATTGCTAATGAAGAGGCACTGAGTAAGATTGTCAGTGAACAGCGCACGGGTAGCGATATTCTCTATATAACACCCGGACCTGCTACCTCTTCTTTTGAGATGATAGAGGTCTCATCTGATCTCGAATCAGCGGAGAAAATCACCTCAATAGAGACCCTCAAAGAAACCCTTCCATCTACTTCGCGAGAGCTCGCACGCAATATCGAAGAAATCGACACCCCTCTTGGCAAAGGATATGTTTTTGATGCTGAGATCGAGGGGCTGAAATTCAAGGACCTATATGTGCCGAATAATAAGGGGCAGTTCGTCGAGGTTCTTTTCCTTGCTCTCGATGAGGACACTGTGACGCAGCGTTACGAGGCTGTCCTCAAGACCCTCTCTGTTGAGTAAGGCAAGAGGACTCCTCTTAAGGCCTTTCCTTGAAGACACTCACCCTGTTTTCTGTGGGCTCGCCGCACCGCGGCGAGCCCACAGTATTGCTCCGATATGCGTCCTGGCAGCAAGTCACCCTCCAGTGATACACACTACATATCGGCAAAAAATCTGCCTCACACCGCTTGAGCCCATCGCAAAAAGTTCTCTGGCACCGAGAGATAAACATGCAGGTAGCTTTATTGAAGGTCGCCCCACCGGCGCACAGAGTTGTCTCGATTAACCATCTACTCCTCCCTATCTCCTTCACCTCTTTCACGCAGCACATATGAAATTTTCCCTTTAGGGTGCTGATATAGCCTCGCAATTGGAGGTGACGACAGAAAGGCCGTTTTATGTACCTTCGACAACACCGTGCCGCCCTTGCTGCTAGCGCAGCTGCTTTCGCTCTCCTCCTGTCAGCATGCGCAGGTGGCACCGCCAGCCAGTCCGGTAGCGCCAACTCGGCACCCAGCGACCCAGTTGACTCGGCAGCCAGTTCCCTTGACGCCTCGACTAGTTCTGCAGATTCCTCTACTTCAGCAGCGAGCACCTCAAGCGATAGTGCGCCTTCGGTCTCCACCAACGCACAGTCATCGGACTCAGCGTCAAGTGCCTCTACTGCCGGCTCAATCCCCGGTGGCGAAATTCCTGAGGGCTGGAAGAAAGTCACAGCTAAAACCTCTGGTATCTCGCTGGCAGTCCCTGAAGATTGGCAGGGCGTCGGCCAGGACATTGACGAGGAAACAGCTAAGTCCACTATCGAGCAGGCCACTCAGGGGAACGAGCAGCAGGCACAAGCGCTCAGCGCTCAGCGTCCTACAAACGACATTGCCTACTTCACCGCAGGGCAAGGTGAGGGCACACTTGAACTGATTCTTGTTGGACAGCAGGCAATACCTGAAGCGGCACTCACATCGCCAGACACGCTCAAACAGGGAATCCAATCTCGTGGACAGCTCACAGTGCACAATGTTGAAGAGATTCAAACACCCACGGGCAAGGGCTTTCTAGCTGACATTGAGTCCAATGGAGTGAAGGGAAAGGATCTCTATATCTCAAATGGCAAGGGGAACTACTATGAAGTTGCAATCTTGGCCTTTGAGGAAGAGACACTGAATGAACGCTACGAGAAGGTCCTCAAGTCAATCTCTGTAGAGTGAAGTAAGCGGACTCTTCTGACGCCTTTCCTTGAAGAAAGGCCCCTATTTGCCTCTGGGCCCGTCGCAGTGCGGCGGGCCCAGAGGCATTTGAGACTAGTGAAGCACCTCTTTCAGGCCACTCTTTTTTCGGGTTATCGGCAATAATGTGTGTTTTTGGTGGGGGTGTTGTGGGTGGGTTGGATGCACCAGACGGTCATTGGGCGACATTTTTGCCTGAAATTGGGCTTTTTGTCGCCGTTTGCGCGTGTGGTGTCGCGATTCTTATAGCGGGCTGGTGCCGTTGGAGTGCACGCCAGTGTTGGGACATGTTTTTCGCAGCCGATCTGCATCTGGCCCGAGGTAGGTCTTCAGGACAAACCGCCGCGAGGACGCATTTTTGGCGGCACATTCTTGTTGTGGTGGCGGGTTGTCAGTCGGCGCAGCGGGCCCGGAATTGGTGACCTGAGCAAATAGATGCAGACTTGGTGGCCAGGCGCCTATCCGCACCGGGCCAGGCGGACAAACCGCTGCGAGGACGCATTTTCCTGCCGCAATTGTCATCATGGGCGCGCTTTGTCAGTCGGGGGCTGTTCGACTGTAATTGCCGACCTGGGCAAATAGCGGCCCCGCCCTCGCACATCTGGACAACCCGCCGCCACGACGCATTTCCGCGCGGCGATTGTCGTCATGGGCGCGCTTTGTTCTGGATAAAGACCACACATCAGGGCCGTTGACGCATAGGAGGCGTCCATGATGCTCTCAGAGCATAGAAACCCTAATTTTTCCGTGCGTCCCCAACGAAAAACCCGATAACTGTACACACATTCACACCGTTAACCCCTTTTTTCTTTGATGCTCTATGGTTAGGGGTATAGGAAGTTATAGATCCCTGTGACTTTCCGAGATTCCAGAAAGGTCTCCTATGCGTTTGTCAATCCGTCATGCCGCATTTGCTGTTACGGCAGTTGCTGCCCTCGTCTTGTCCGCGTGTGGTGGGGCAGGTAATGCGCCAGCCTCGTCCACTTCTAGCAGCGATATCTCTACCTCCAGCGATAGCGCCGCTTCCGTTTCTGACGCTAATAACGCTGAATCCTCTACGGATTCCGATACCAGTTCCGAGTCTTCTTCTGGTTCCGACTCCTCCACATCGACCAGTGAGACCCAGTCATCCTCAGCCAGTACTGCAGATTCCTCTACTTCTTCTGCCGGGACGACCGTTGAGGCTCAACCAGCTCCTGAAGGCTGGAAGATGGTCAAGACAGGTAACTCGCCGCTCTCCTTTGCTGTTCCCGCCGATTGGGTAGACCTCAGCGCGAGTGTTTCTGACGAAGATGCTCAGGCCGCCCTTGAAGGCGCTGGCGTGCCAGCAGAAGTCGCCCAAGACTCGCTTAGCAAACGTGGCATGACGGATCTCATGTTTGTCAGTCTTAATCCTGAGGCCCCTGGGGATTCTTTCTACACGCTGAGTGTCGTTCTCCCTGAAGCTGCCTTCGCCTCCGATGATCTTCTCAAAAAGCAACTAGAAGTTGGAGGACTCTCTATTAGCACAATCACAAAGGAGCCATCACCTGTTGGCGAGGTCCGGCTTCTTGAAACAGAGAGGGAAGGATTCCATATAGCTATTCTTATCATCCCAACCGGTGACGGGAAAGCAATTTCCTTCTACTCAGCAAGTATCGACCAACAACGCGCAAAGGACAATGCCCGCACTGTGATCTCCACTCTGACCAAGTAGTAAAGCAGAGCGGAAATCTCCTTCGCCTCTTTCTGTGGGCCCGTCGCAGTGCGACGGGCCCACAGTCTTTTTCCGAGCAGAAATCGTGAGCACACTCTAAGCTGAATCCTGGATAGCACCAATGAAGAGCGTCCGGGGGCAGCATCATGAAATACCTACAACGCAGTTTTTTCACCTTTTGCTGCGCTATTGCGCTAGTAGTGGCGGGGTGCGCGGCTCCAACCTCAAGTGGAATTACCGTCGGAGGTGGCAGCAATGAAGGCAACACTGCTAGCACCGAAGGCCATTCTGAAAAGTGGAAGAAAGTCACAGGTGCCACCTCTGGGATCTCACTGGAGGTACCAGAAAATTGGTATCCCATCGGCCAGGAAGTTGACGATACAACAGCCAGGTCGAATATCGAAAAGGTCACAAAGGGCGATAGCGACTTCAAGGAAATCGCCGAAAATCAGCGTGAAGCTAACGATATTGCGTATATCTACCCCAACCCGGGTGGCGGGGCCCCTGAGGCGGTTCTTCTGGGTAGACAAAAAATCCCTGTCGCCACGCTCAGTTCAACAACAGTCCTGAGGCGAGAACTTGAAGCCAATCCGGAATTCACTGTGCATCACGTTGAAGAGATCCAAAGTCCGTTGGGACAAGGATATATGGCAGACATTGAACTCACTGGAGATGTCAAGGGAAAGGACATCTACGTCCCGAATGGCAAAGGGTTCTACTTTGAGGTAGCCCTCCTGTCACAGGATGAAAGTGCCTTGAAACAACGCTATGAGAAGGTCCTTCAGTCACTATCTCTTGACTGAATAGCGGAGTCTCTCCGCATTCCTGTGTTCTCGCTCCACTGCGACGATCTCACATTCTTTTCTTCGAGCACAAACTTCGCGCACACTCTAAGCTGAATTCCTATCCCGAGCATTAACACCATTCAGGGGCAAGAAATGAAACACCTACGCCACAGTCTCCTCGCGATTTCCTGCGCTATTGCTCTACTAGCTGCAGGATGCGCAGGCCCTTCTTCAAGTGGGCTCAGCGTCGCAGATGGCAATGACGAGACTGACAACTCAGCATCCGCGTCCTCCTCCCCAGAGCCAAGTCAATCCTCTAAAGACACCACGGCAGAGCCCGAGAAGAAGGCTACGGATACCCCTCCATCGGTTGAGGAGAAAAAGCCCGAAGAAAAGCCTGAGGACAAGCCCTCAGCTACCCCCAGTGCACAGATCCCCGATGGGTGGAAGAAAGTCACTGGCAAGAAATCGGGCGTTTCTTTCGCCGTCCCCAATGATTGGGTGGGTTTCGGCCAGGATACTGACGAGGAGACATCACGCAAAAACGTTGAGTCAATTAGCCCAAGTCCAGAGGCAGCAGAGGAAGCCCTGAAACTACGGCCAGACTCCGATCTTCTCTACGCCTCACCGGAGATGGGGGGCATAACTAAGAGCGTGATTCTGTCATCAGAAGGCTTTCCAGAGATCCTCTGGAATACAGAGGAAAAAGCGAGAAAGGCTTATGAGAGAAACCCTGCCTTCAAGTTGGAAAAGATTGAGGAAGTTGACTCTCCCGTTGGCAAGATTCTCGTAGCAACAGGAGAAAGCAACGGATTCAGAACCAGAGATTTCTATGCACCCAACGGAAAAGGACAAGTCTACGAGATCGCACTACTCGGTTTCGACGATGCAGAAGTAGATGAACGTTCAAAGAAAATCATCGCCTCCCTCTCCCATAAATAGCAGGCACTGACCTCTCGCCCGTAAAGGTGGGCTCGCTAAAAATAGCGAGCCCACCTTTTTCTCCAAGCACATTCCCCGCCCTCGTTCAGACAATTCGAGATACGAGAAATGCGCGCGATATCGCCTAGCGACTATTCAGCGGCACTTCAGCATCAGGTTCTTTAGTGATGCGGTTACGTAGATCGCGTCGAACAATTTCAATGGACCAGACCCAGAGAATGTGACCGAAGCATTCTGAGAAGTGTTCGTCCCAGGTCTGACCTCCAGGCACCCAAGGAAAGGGGGTGGGGACAAGACCGGTAAGTGGCATGAGGACGACATGGAAGAAAATCCAGGCAATAAAGCCAAAGACAGCACCCTGCCACATTTTAATTCTGGGGAAATACTCGGCAACGACGCAGTAGAATAGGGCGACGATAATAGCAAAGGCAAAGTGCACAATAAAGGAATAGATCGGCCCTCCATTTCCATTAAAGTACACCAGCGTGTGGCTTTGTTCGGGACTCATACCAAACCACAATTCCAGCATTGTTTGCGGGGGGTTCGTTGCATTGCGTTCTGGGGTTCGCGGCGGGAAAGGTACTTCCCACCCGAATTTCACAATGGCAGATAACGCTCCCGCAATCACGCCGACTAAAAGGGCCACGCCAATACGGCGTCTAGAGGCCTCAGTACGCCCCAATACCTTGGTGACAATTTCAGACATTTTCCCTCCTCAATAGTGATGAACGCGCCCTCATCTCCGGAATCATGCCGGCAGTGGCAGCGCTGTTGGCCCATCATGCCCCATCCGCAGGGATCTATGTAAGTATTTACGCGGGCATGTCGATTGGCCTGTTCCTGCCAAGATTGGCAGGCAAGGCAGGTGGGACTATAGGGCAGAATGCGGTGGTGGGGGCGGGAGTCGCGCCGGGGTTCATTGGGGAGAACAAAGCGCGCCCGCAACGCAGATTGGCTGCTCAGAAATACGTCGTGGTGGCGATTTGTCCTAACGTACGAGGGCGGGGCCGCCATTTGCGCAGTGCCAATGACAAACCAACGGCCCGAATTGATATACCACCCCCACAACGACAATTACCGCCCAAAAAAGCGTCCTGGCAGCGCTTTGTCCTGACCTAGCAGGACGGGCCTCACGCCCAGAATATAGCAGTGGCGCCCTTGTGCGATGTACAAGGGCGCCACAGAGCAGACTATTTACTGAGCAGCGGGAGCGTACTGCGGCACTGGATACTGAGTTGGCTTCATACTGCGCGCCACCAGATTGCGAAGAAGCACCTCAAATGGCCCGCGTTTCCAGCCCGCCTTCTCCATGACCACGCACATCACCACTGTCACTATCCATACTCCTACAGCAATCGCAGCAGCAACACCTTCAGACAGACTTGTTACCCCTGAGATTTGCAGGAGAGCGCAAATAATCAAGAAGAGGACGGTTTGGCTGAGGTAGGCCGTCATTGAACGACGCCCAACGGAAGACATGACCCAGCGCCAACCGGTCAATCTTTCACGAGCTGGCCCTGCAAGAAGCGTGAGGAGCGCAAGCCATCCTGCAGCTCCGAAAATCCCACCAAGAACGCGCAACTCTAAACTGCCAAGAAATACTGAAGGAGAAAACCCAACTTTAGACAGTGCCCACGGCAATGCGAGTAGTCCTGCGAGAGCTAAACCGCCAATACCCACAGACCACAGTAGCCTGCGGTAACGTTCCGGGTGGGTGATGATGTCGGTATCAGCCAGACGCGCTCCAATCACCACACTGGGGACAATCAAGGACAGCAATGGTTGGGAAATCAACACAAGTGGCACCCATAAGATAATATTCTGAAGTGGGTTAAAGAGTGTCTGATTCTGAAGTGCCTGATCTTGATAATTCACCCCCATAAACTGCACAGCCCATTCTTTACCTATGAACATAAAGGCACTAAGAAGAAGGATAATGCCAGAAACACTATAGAGGATACCCCATTTTTTGTGGGCAATAAGTGCACCTAATAGTAAGGCTACTACGGCATAGGCACCGATAATGTCACCGATAAAAAATAGGCCGTGAATCGCGCCAAAAAGCAACATCCACCAGCCGCGTTTAATGACAAGACGACTCCCCTCACGTACTCCCTCGTGAGAGAAAACCCGATACCACTGTTCCTGTGCCTCCTGGTCCGCAGGCGTCACATTGGCGGCGGCAAACTGTGCTTGCCGCGTGGCAATATGTTTTTCCCTCAAGCGATTGACCATTGTCATCAGGCCAAAGCCAAAGAGCATCGAGAATAAGGGGTAAGCACGCCAATCAATAAACATTATGCGCACTAGAAGCATCCATTGCTCGATGACTGTTTCCTCCGCCTTTTCGGGGAAGGTTAAGATCCAAAAAGGCACATTGGCAATAGCGATTAATAGCAGCATAAAGCCACGTGCGACATCAGGTGCCGGATAGCGTAGGCCTCCAGTAAACGAGGGGAAAGTATCACCAGAGCTATTGGGGGTTGATATAGCCATTCCTGACACTCCTATGTGGACTTTATGGTGTGGGCTGAGTATATGCGACAGGTACAGGGGGATAGTTGACAGGTTTTGCACTACGCGCGACGGCATTTCGTAGAAGGACCTCAAATGGGCCCCGCTTTTTCCCAGCCTTTTCCATCAGCACACACATCACCACTGTCACTAGCCAAACGGTAGCAGCAATAATGGCGGCCAGAGCATTACTGACAGAAGGCACACCAGCCAGTCCCATGGACAGGAAAATCACGATAAATAGTGCCGTTTGAGAAAGATACGCCGTCATCGACCGGCGCCCCACTGCGGATAGCACCCAGCGCCATCCAGCAATAGTCTCACGAGCAGGCCCAGCAAGGAGTGTCAGTAGGGCTAACCAGCCCAAGGCACCAAAAATCCCGCCAACCAGGTGAAGTGAAGCAGTCAGCGGGATGTTGCCAAGAATACGCACATCGAAAGCTGCGATCATTCCCCCCGGCGTCCCTAAAAGCGCACCCAGCCCAAGGCCTCCAAAGACAGTGGCCCACAGGAGACCCTTATACCGTTCGGGGTGAGTCAGAAGATCAGTATCTGCAATTCTGGCGCCAATAATGACTGACGGAAGCATTGCTGACAGAAGGGGGCTCAGCAGTGTAGTCATTACCCAGTAGCCAAAAGAAACCAAAGGATATTGTGGCCCAAGAAAGATTCCTCGCTGCACAAAAGCAGCATTTCCCGCATTAGCTGCAGACATATTGACTGACATTTCCTGCGCTATTGCCCCTAGGAAACCAAGGACGAGAATGATCCCAGCGATCACATAGAGAACACGCCATTTCTTTTTCACAACCAGGACACTGATTATTAAGGCAATAAAGGCATAATTACCAATAACGTCGCCAACAAAAAAGAGCGAATGGACAGCACCAAAGAGCAGCATCCACCATCCGCGGCGGGTCAGCAAACGCCTCGCCGCTAAAACCCCTTCAGTGCGAAATGCCGCCACCCAACTTTCTCGAGTTTGCGGATCTAGCACGACTCCGCCCTCGTCTAATGCCCGCGTGCGCGCTGCCACATGTTTATCCATCATCCGATTAGCCATGACGACTAAACCAAAGCCAAAAAGCATCGAGAAAAGAGGATAGGCACGACCATTAATAAATTGGGTCGAGAGGAGCTGAATCCATTTATCCACTTCAGTCTTCTGCGCCACTTCCGGAAAGAAAGACACCCATAGCGCAACATTGGCAAGGGCAATAAGAAGGAGCATAAAGCCGCGTGCCACATCGGGAGCGGGATAACGTACCCCACCCGTAAATGATGTCGAGTTCTGATTATTAATTCCATTGTCTGAGTTTCGGCCCATATTTCTATGCTACGCCGTTTATTTTTGCTCGCACTTTAAGTGCACATGTGACCAGCCCGTCTGAGTATCTGTGCAGACCCATCTCCGTCCCTGAATATATTCCGCTGCGCACCCGCCTCGTGTTTCTATTAAGTCATGTCACCAGAAGTTTTCCTCACCCCAGGCACCGATAACCACAGTGCCTCCTCCCCTCGTCCACCTCAACCCCCGGCCTCGTCAATGGACAGTAATGAGGCGCAACGCACGGCGCGCACAGCCCCCGAGTGGCTGGACGACATTGAGGGAGAACAGGCACTCGCCTGGGCTAGCGAACTCAATGAGGAAACCCTCGCTGCCCTGGAATGCCCGCGTTTTCGCGACCTTGAGTCCCGCATTCTGGAAGTCCTCCAAGCCCCCGATCGAATCCCTGGCGTTACTATCCGCGGCGGCTGGGCCTATAACTTCTGGACCGACGCCGCCAACCCCCGGGGCCTGTGGCGTAGACAAAAACTTGAAGACTACCTGGCCAACAGGCCGGACTGGGAGACCTTGCTCGATATTGACGCACTCGCCCACACGGAAGGAAAGTCGCTGGTTTTCCATGGGGCTCAGGTCTTGCGACCCGACTACACGCGGGCGCTCATCGACATTTCCGAGGGCGGAAGTGACGCTGATGAAACCCGCGAATTCGACCTGGAAACCAAGGAATTCCTCCCCGCCTCCGAGCAGCCTTTCACCCGCGGAACAGATAAAGGCTCCCTCGCCTGGGTCAGTCGAGATGTGGTGTGGGCGCGCAGCGATATGGGGCCGGGCTCCTTGTCCGCGTCGGGCTATCCACTGCAGGCCAGGCTATGGGCACGCGGTAGCGACCCCGCGAGCGCCCCCATAGTGATTGAAGGAAAGCCCACCGACCTGGGCGTTTTCGCTTCCCACGACCACACTCCCGGGTTTTCCCGGTCGATTGTGCGCGTTGCCCACGATTTTCTGACCTCAACAACCTACCTGGTCAGCGGAGATCTCAGCGGAGATCCAAACGCACAGCCTCTCATTCAGCAGGTTAAGACACCCCCAACGGCTCACACTGTGGTGTGGCGCGAGTGGCTTTTAGTGGTCCCGCGAGAGGACTGGGAGACCGGCGACGCAACATACCCAGGCGGCGCCCTCATTGCTTTCGCATTGGAGGATTTTCTTGCGGGGCAGCGTGGCGGTGTGGTGCTTTTTGCGCCGGATGAGCACTCAACGCTGGAAACCCTATCCGTCACCCGACACCACCTTCTCCTGATGGTGATGACTGATGTGGTGACGCATATTGAGGTGCTCACACCACCAGAAACAACGCACGAGGGCGGGGCCTCCAGTCAGGATCCCACCCCCAATCGCCAACCATGGCGCCGCAGCGCCCTGGATTTATCGGCAATTGATGGCCTCGGCGCTCTCAATTTCTGTTCTGTCCATGCGCGCGGGGTTGACCCAGAAAATGATGACCATCTTTGGTTGACTATCAGTGGCTATCTGACGCCCACCACCTTGGTGTATGCGGATCTCGACCCCACCACAGGCAGTCTGCTCACCGCTCAGATTGCCCGCCGCACCCCTGCGCGTTTTGCTGCAGAGGGCCTAGAAGTCTCCCAACATTTTGCCACTTCTGCTGATGGTACCCGGGTGCCCTATTTCCAGGTGGGCCGCCCAGGAGGAAATCAGGCAGCACCGACCGTTCTCTACGGCTATGGCGGTTTTGAGGTGAGTCTGACGCCGGGGTATACGCCCAGTGTTGGCCGGGCGCTATTAGAACATGGTGGCACCTATGTGGTGGCGAATATTCGTGGCGGCGGGGAATATGGGCCGCATTGGCATGAAGCAGCCCGTGGCCCAACCCTGCGTGAGCGTGCCTATGAGGATTTTGCTGCGGTGGCACGGGATTTAGTGGCGCGTGGAGTGACAACGCCGTCTCGCTTAGGTATTCAGGGAGGTTCTAATGGTGGGTTATTAACCGGGGTGATGTATACCCGTTTCCCTGAGCTTTTCGGAGCGGTAGTAATCCAGGCGCCTTTACTGGATATGCGCAGATATCACACGCTTTTGGCGGGGTCGTCGTGGGTGAGTGAATATGGAGACCCGGATGACCCAGCGCAGTGGGAGCATATCCGCACCTTTAGCCCCTTCCATCTTTATGATCCCAGGCTGGCTCACCCACCGGTTTTGGTCACAACGTCAACGAAGGATGATCGTGTCCACCCGGCACATGCACGTACTTTTGCTTGGCTTTTGCGCGAGAATCTGGCCGATGTCCTCTACTGGGAAAATATTGAGGGTGGTCATTCGGGTGCCGCAGATGCCATCCAGCGAGCGCGAATGAGCGCAGTGGTGTGGGAGTTCCTGTGGCGGACGTTGACCTAGGGCAAAAATGAACGAGGGCGGGGTGCGATATTCTTCGCCCCGCCCTCGTCAATGACAAGAAGGATGTCAGTACCCGCGAATTTCGCGGCGCTTCTTATTGGTCTTCACCAGGAGCACAATGCCAACAATCAGCAGAACCAGACCAAGGAGACCAACCACTGAGGAAATAATCAGGGTCGTCCCGAGGCCTCCCCTGACTGCGTCTGGATCAATCTGATCGGCATTAGCAATGGCCGTGTAGCCCAACTGTTGACCAGCATCGCAGGTCACTGTGTAATCGCCCGCGGGGACACCCTGCGCCTGGAAAGCCCTGTTTCCCCCAGCAGTGGTTTCCGGAAGAGGAACATCAGCTGGACCAGAAAGCGCACATTCGGTCGCCTGGCCACTACCGTCGCTGACAGAAACAACAGCATTGTCGGGGACTGTTACTGTTCCCCCATTGTCAACCACACTGACTTGGATGCCACCACTGGCACCGAAGGCTGAGGCAATGGAGCCACCAATAAAAATGACGATTGATGCAGGTATCATCAGGAGACCGATAACAATCATCGCGATGGACTTGCCACGGCCAGGCAATGGCTGCGTTGCCGCGTAAGGAGCCGGACCACCAGGAACAGGGGCCGGGCCAGCTGGCACACTACCCGCGGCGGGGGAAGGAGTTGCAGAAGTATCGCCAACTTGCCCGTATTGTGGCCATGGCGTTTGCCCGCCATCTCCAGGGGTTTGAGCATTGGGTTCATTCGTGGACATTACGGACCTCGTCTCATTATCTGCCGGGGCAGTTGGTGATCTGACAAAGCCAGCCTATAGGGTCCCTGCCAATCCTGCTGGTATTGCCCGCCTATAGACGCGAAATGGGGCCCACCCGAAGGTGAGCCCCACAAGCAGGAAGCGCAGATCCGCTTAGTAACCAACTGCTCGTGGCTGAGCCTTATTGGCCCGGACCAAGAGGAAAACGCCAAGGAGCACCAAGGCCAAGCCAATCACACCGGGAATGGCAGACATTCCCAAAGCAGAAGTAAAAGCGGAAGAAGAAACAGGGGCATCGAAACGCCCAATCCGCAGCGAACCAGTATTGCTGCAGCTCAGAGTGTAGTCGCCAGCTGGAACATTCTCCGCAACAAGGTCAACCTCATCATGGCGAACTTCACCCTGCTGGAAGGAGATGTCCCTTTCGCCAGAAAATTCGCAACTCGCAGAAACATCCCCGCCATCTTCAACAATCATGACGAATCCGGCTTTATCAATGGTCACGGTATCCCCATCGGAAACCGATTCCAGGCTATTTCGCGCTGCTGCCTGATTGGCGTTCATTCCGAAAAGGAGAACAGCAACCGAAACCCCGAGCATCACAATGACACCAATAGCGGTCAGGACAATCCCAGGAACCCGACTGGGGCCATTCTGTCCCGAAACGGGGCCACTGCCCGGATAGGACCCAGTACCCGCATATCCCCCTGCCGCTCCTGGATACGCACCCGAGGTGGCAAAGGGGCCAGTAATTCCTGACGGGTACGGAGAGGACTGGGAGGAGGCGCCATAAGAGCCCTGGCCCGGATTTTGCCCCTGAGAATACTGCCCCTGCGAGGGAGCGTAGGACGCTGGTTGAGAGCCCGGGTAGTTCGCTTGTTCACCACCGGAATAGGTTGGCTGCTGTGGTTGTGGGGAGGCGCTGGGATAAGAGCCGTATTGAGGTTGAGACCCCCCAGAATAGGCACCATTGTGAGCCCCAGGATAGGAACCACCCTGCTGCGGATAGCCCTGTCCCCCATATCCACCGGTTGAACCGGGGTATGCCCCCATCCCCTGGTCACCGCCAGGTTGTCCCTGCCCATAAGGCTGGTTATTGGACATCATGACCTCGTCTCGATTAGGCGAACAATTCTGTGCGGAGAGATTATGCAGTCTCAGCCTATGCCTTAGTTCCCCGTTTATGGCACATAATGCGTCATTGTGGAACGTAGACCACACACCACATTACTGTTTGATTCCCGCTAATCTTTCACGCCTTAAGCGCTCAACACCGGGGATCTCTAAAGGTTCCAGCTCCCCGCCAACTGCCCGTGACAACAGAAGATCCGCGAGCTCAGGGTTGCGCGCTAAAACCGGACCATGCATATAGGTAGCGATCACGCTGCCTTGAACAACACCATCGAAAGCTTCAGTTGGCGCAGCCCCGCCCTCGGGAATTCCATTACCTACTCCGCGCACAACGCGGCCAAGTGGGGCAGCATCCTTGCCGAGGATCGTTGCGCCCCCGTGATTTTCAAAACCGGTCAGTGGCTCCGTCAGGCCATCAATCATTGGCGTAGTGACAAGTTCGCCAATAGAGCGGCTGCCCTGAGGCAGGGTCGTTACATCAAGGATTTCGAGGCCGGGGACCTTGCGGCCAGTAGCGTCCTGGTACCACTGGCCCAAAATCTGGAGCGCCGCGCAAATCGCTAAAACGGGGGTGCCTTTGTCAACGGCGCGATGCAAGCCACGGTCATCAGTCATTTTCCGCGCGGCCAGAGCCTGAGCGGTGTCTTCTCCCCCACCGAGAGTAAAAATGTCGATATCAGCCGGGATTGGGTCATCAATTTCGATGGGGATAATTTCGGCGCCAATACCGCGCCTACGGGCGCGTTCACGCAGAATAATGGCATTCCCACTATCGCCATAGGTGCCCAAAATAGAGGGAAGAAGAATACCAATACGCAATTGTGATTCAGACATTACGCACCCGCCTTTTCATTATCGAGAACTCGCAGAAAATCACGCAGCGCCGTGTAATTCAGCAGCATTTCTACTTGACCGGCCTCGCAAGCGCGCACAGCGTCCATTGGGAGGTCCACCAAGGTGCAATGAACTCCGGCGTATTCGAGGCGCACCGCCAAATCAGCACCGCGTTCACCGCAGGCAATCACTGTGCGGCCTGGAGCGTGAAGGATTGAGAAATCCACATCCCACAGCCAGGAGAGGTCTTCACCATCAGGGATCTGCCCATTGACAGCTACGACAACCTGGGTGGCATTCGGGTCCACCATTGTCATGGCTTCTTGCCAGCCAGCAGGGTTTTTGGCCAGCATCATGCGAGTTTTGCGGCCGTTAATATCGTGGATCGAATAGCGACCAGCCACTTCGGACACTTCGCCGACGGCTTGGACGGCGCGTTCAACAGGAATCCCTAGGGAGACAGCGGCTGCTACTGCTTGGGCGGCATTACCGAGGTTGACTCGGCCGGGCAAAGCAAGTGCGAGAGGAATACGTAAGCCGTCCGGACCACACAGAGTCGCACGCGAGGCAACTTTTGTCGAGGCCGAGGCACCTACTGTCTCAGCGCCAATCGCATCAGTTTCACTTGAGGAACTCACCGGGGGAGTCAGGTCAATATCTTCCAGCCACCACTGGGCTTCTGGGCGCCGGTAGGTTGGCTCATCTGATGTGGATTCTGGGGTTTTGGCCCCGCCCTCGTCAAGAATATTGTCTGGGTGGACTTCCCACCCCTTGTCGCTCCATGTGACGCGGCCGCCGCGCGGGAAGGCAACAGAATCCTGGTTCCAGGCGGCACCCACCGACACCCACACGACATTCGGAGCATCCCACGCTGCCGAGGCAATCAGCGGATCATCGCAATTCGCCACTACCGTGGCATGCGGATTTTCCTGGACAGCCTGACGTAGGCGCTGTTCAACTGCGCCGATCTCGCCTACACGATCCAGCTGGTCGCGCGAGAGATTCAGGAGGACAAAGGCCGCAGGACGCACGTCAGCGGCAACAATCGGCACATGCATTTCATCAACTTCAAGGGCCGCGAAAGGCGCCGTTGGCGAGGACATAAATGCCGTGAGGATTCCTGAGGGCATATTGTCGCCACGAATATTCGACGCCACTTCCCCGGAAGTCGAGAGGGCAGCACGCACCATCCGATTGGTTGTGGACTTGCCATTAGTACCGGACACGATGACGCTGCGAGTTGAGCGCGATACATCAGCAAGCACGGCGGGGCTGAGGAAAAGGGCGACTTCACCACCAATCATTCCACCGGATCCTCGGCCAAGAGAGCGGGATACGGACGCTGCCGCTTTACCCGCTGAGACGGCCAGCTTGGAACGTAAGGGAATGTGAGTGCGCAGGGAAATCGGCCCTGGGCGGTCTTCCTGCGGAGAGGAGCTCGAAGTCATGGGTACAGGGTAGTCTTTCCCGGCGCGCGGGTCTGTCTCGAATGATCTGCTGGACATGCGGGGTGGGGCACATCTGGGCCCCGCCCTCGTGAATGCGAATGGGAATGACTGCCACGATGCACTACTGATAGGGCCATATTTTCCGAAGGTGTGGGGCGATGGCAGCAATGTCGGACCAGTCATATCCGGATTCGAGCCATTCGTCGCTCATTTCTTGGCGGCCGAGAATAGCGCCCACCTGTATGAAAGCCAGGAAATCAATACGCAGGTTAAGCAGGTCTTGCGGGAGGAACTCTCCTTTGTCGTGATCCCACCAATACACGCCTCCAGTGGGCGTGTGAATCAGATACTCATCCCCCTGACCGCTATGGGCAATGATCCAGAAATCTGAGAAGGAATTATCCTGGTTATAGGCGGTGACCTCCTCGAATCCCAGTAGAACAATATCCCCGCCGAGTTCCCTGCCGTAAAAACCGGAGATGTATTCCAGATAGGCCGGATCTGCGCAACGGATGCTCCCCATTTTCTTTATTGGAAATGGGCGCGGGGCGAAATAATCATTAAGGTCCACAGAAGCCTTCATCATATTCGCACTGTATCTGATGAGATTCAGCAGATCGGAAGACCTCCTACGCATCCACCATGCCACAACAAGACCTTCCCGGTGCAGGCAGGATCATTCGACTGTCTGCCTCTATATAACCCCACATAACGCCAGGTCAAAGGCCTAAAAGTGCGTTACCCATAATGACACTACCTCCTCATTATGAGTAACAGCATTACTCATAATGAGATTTTCTATCAAGGCGGACTTTAGCCTTGCAAGCCTTAGGATTCGAGAGATCCACTCTAGCTTCACAGAAAAATCAATACACACCAAACCTCCCTACTGATCGTCAGCTATATTTTCGCAGACCGCTATCAAGTTCCGCCTGAAAAATGTCACATTGGACAGAAATAAGGCCTTATTTCTGTCATTTTCGACTACAATCAGGCGTTAGTTGAGCACTGTCAGGAGGGCCCGATGGATAGGCATGCAATGAGTCGCCTCATTGATTGGAAGAGGAACCCCCGCCGTAAACCCTTAATCCTCAACGGGGCACGGCAGGTTGGCAAGACATGGCTCCTCCGGGAGTTTGGGGCACAGCATTTCGAGAATGTCGCCTATATTTCACTGGACAATAGTGCTGTTGCTCGAGCCATTTTCGATACCGACCCAAACCCACACCGCATTATTCGCGAAATATCTATACTCACGGGCAGGTCGATTAAAGCAGAGAGCACACTGATTATTTTTGACGAAATCCAAGCTGCACCTCGAGCTATTACCGCCCTCAAGTACTTTTGTGAGGAGGCGCCCGAATATGCGATATGCGCCGCCGGTTCGCTTCTAGGGATTTCTATTCACGAAGGATCGGGATACCCCGTAGGAAAAGTCAATACGATTAACCTCTACCCTCTTTCCTTCCGAGAATATCTCGATGCCAACGATAACCGCGCGCTTCGAGAGCTTCTTGACTCGCAAGAGACGGAGAGTATTAATACCTTCGGACCGAAAGCCATTTCCCTCCTCCGCGAGTATTACGTAGTTGGCGGCATGCCTTCAGCAGTGAGCGCTTTCATTGAGGGCGCTTCGCTCCAAGAAACAAGAGAAATACAACTACAGCTCCTCCAGGATTATACTCGCGATTTCAGCAAACATGCTCCCGGCCGCGTTTTCCCCCGAATGATTGAACTCTGGGACTCCATTCCTTCGCATCTCTCGCAGGAAAATAAGAAGCTGATTTTCGGTCGAGTACGCCATGGCGCGCGCTCTAAAAACTACGAAGAGTCCTTAATCTGGCTGACTCAAGCAGGGTTCATTCATCAAGTTCCCCGCGTTACTAAAGCCGCTCTACCCCTTTCTGCCTATAACGACCATCGCGCCTTCAAAGCATTCCTACTAGACGTCGGACTCCTTGGCGCGTTAGCAGATCTGCCCCCTGAGTCGCTTCTTGACGGAAATAGGCTATTTAGCGAGTTTAAGGGCGCACTTACCGAGCAATATGTCTGTCAGCAACTTATATCGGACTGCTCAGTTGATCCCTATTATTGGTCGGCAGATAATTCTTCAGGCGAAATTGACTTCCTCACTCAAAAAGATGGCAAAATCTACGCGATCGAGGTAAAAGCGGAGGAAAACCTCCGGGCAAAAAGCCTGCGCTTCTTTAAAGAGAAGAATCCCGAGGTCCATGCGCTCCGTTTTTCTCTTTCTGGGTATCGAGATCAGGAGTGGATGCGCAATATTCCCCTCTACGCGCTAGGGAATCGCAACTTGTGGAGCTAAAGCCTTTTAGTGGGTGCGGTTTGTTGGGTGTTGGGGGTGGGTGGGTTGGAGGTTTTTGGGGTTGATCTGCTCTGAAGGTCTTCCCCTTCGACCTTTCGGGGTTTATAGTGACCTCATGACTCACAGTGACGAGAGCCACAAGCAGCCAAGAGAGAAGGACCTGTCCTTCCTCGACGCAGCAGAATCGTTCTACCCACACTTCACATTACGCCACTACCTCCTCGTAGCTGGCGTCGTCATCCCTGGCCTTCTGCTCCTGCCAGCGGTTTATCACTACTTCGCTAATCACGGTCTATTCCCTTTCCTGAACGCACCACAATCACAAGTTCAGGCAGCCCCAGACCAACCCCCCTCGCTTCCCACACAGCAGCAACCACAGTCGGGACTGGTACAGACACAGACACAATCTGCTGACACCATAATGTCTAACGGCTACCAGGTCGGACCCGACGGGTTTTTAATCCAACCCAAACACGACATCACACCCCCAGAAGTCCCCGACCTCGCTCACCAAGAGTCCCGCGAAGGAGCAGCCGCCTTCGCCGAGTACTTTATCCACACCTACAACTATGCATGGCTTACAGGGGATACAAGCTTGTTACATGCAGCTTCTGCTCCAGAATGCACTAGCTGTCGTGATATGGCTTCGGAAATAGAGAAGCAGTATGGCGGTCATGGATGGATTGACAGTGAATCCCATGAGGTCACAAAGAACCGCGGGGCCAAGCAACTTGCAGATGAGGATCGCACCTTACGCCGTTGGCACACTCTTCTTCATGTCCGCGTCCCAGCACATCGCTCTTATATAGGTTCTGAACTGGGCTCATTTGATGAGAAACAGCTTCAGGCACTAATTGCCACTTGTTGGACAGGCCAGGAATGGAAAACCTGCAGCACCCGCGTGGAGCAAAAATGAAGTCGCGCACCTTTTCATCAACCATTCTTCTGTCTGTAGTCTTTCTATCGCTCGCACAGATCGCATTAGCAGACGAGTGCACAAATAGTGACTGCAGCAGTTCTCACTCCGGCTTTGAGCATCGTTCTGACGGCAACAGTTTTCATATTGAGGTGTGGGAGGAGACGGTTGTTCCTGGTCAGCCGGGTGGGCCCATTGAACCTCCACCTCCGCCCTCGTCACCAGAAAATCCACCACCCGCAGAAGACATTCCCGCTCCCGCAGAAGTTCCCCAAGCCGAACCCAGTGGTAACGCTGAGTCAATCCAGATTGACCCCAAATCCGCCTTCAACCCCTCCATCTTGTCACTGTTCACCGCTGTTGCCCCCGACGGCTGCCAACTATGGATCACCTACGACCCAAGAATGAGCTGCCTCATCCCCATCCGCCCAGACCCAGAACCACATGTAGACATGCAACCCTTCAACTGGGACACCTACCCCGGCACCGACACCAAAACCCTCATCTCCAGCGCAAGCACCATGATCACCCTCGACGGAGCCGGACTAGAAGTCGCCCCCTTCCTCCCACGCGACCAATTCACCAACATCCACACCGTCGTCTACACCACCCGCCACGAAATCACGAAAACCGTGCGCCTGTACGGCAAAGACATCACCATCACCTTCCGCCCCACCTACTACGTCTACAACTTCAACGACGGCACCCAACCCATCAAAACCACCAGCCCAGGCCACCCCTGGCCGAATATGGACCTCATCCACTACTACAAACACCCTGTCCCCACCATCACCGAATACGTCACCCTGACCACCACATGGAACGCCACCACACGCAACCCCTGGACCGGCAAAACCGAAACCATCAACAAAGCCATCACCACCACCGAAACCTCCCGCCCCTTCAGAATCCGCAAACTACACACCCACCTCACCGACACCGCCGAAGAACTCATGGGACACTAAATGTGGATCATCGTCAGGACACTCGAAACCATACACACCCTCATCCTCGACTTCTTCCTCGGCCTGCCGGAACACAAAGAGCCCACATTCGCCTGCCAGGAGGCTGAGGACCGCTACCGCGCGGACACAGAAAAATATGGCCGGCGTCTAGCGTCACGCGGCGCATGGCTCATTATTGCCGCCATACTTCTCCCACCATTTATCTTGACGTGGCTTTATGCGAGCGGCTCCTACAGGGAACCAACGACAACAAGGCTTCCCTCTCCGTCAACGCAGCAGCAACAGGAAGTGGCGTCTGATGCAACCTCAAGTGGGAACGGTAGTCCTGTTCTGCCGCAAAGTACGGCCCCCTCTCCGGTGCCGCCGCCCACGCAGGAGGGACCAGCAAACTCATCTCAATCAGATAGCCCGCCGACATTTTTTGCCAATGGTTCTGATACCGCAATGTCAGACCCTCTTGACCCCAATCCGCCAGAGCTTCAATCAGGAACAAAGATTGACGACGTTCCGCCAGCAAGGAAAACGACAAGCTCTGGCAGCCATTTTGACATTCCACCAGAGCGCCCCAAGACATCTACTGACCTAAACCCGGCTGAAGTTGTTGCTCAGACTCAATATTTCCTCAACGCATTAGCATGGGGATGGAATCAAGGGGACACTCAATTAGTTGCTGAGGTTTCTAGCCAGAGTTGCGAAACCTGCCAGAAAGTCATCAGCGATATTACTCGGGGCAGGCAAGCAGGCCATCAGGTCAATAGAGTTTCCTATCGAATTGGCGATGATATTGCTGTAGGGAAAGGAAAATCCACAGGGAATAATGGCACCCAAGAATGGCATGTGACTTTTACACTACACACATCTGGCCATTCGATTTATCACAGATTCAATTCCTTAGCGGTTCCCCCACAGGAAAGCCCTGTACACATTATTCTGCGCAAGGAAAACAATACATGGAAAGTCGCTGGCTACTATGCAGCGAAGCAATAAGCCACCGGCACCCGGGGCGCGTCACCTCATTGTGACCACCCCGGGCGCCCTGCAGATCTGAGAGGAAGGGGATTATTAGACTTCACCCAAAGCGGCCTGAAATATAATCCGCGGTTTCCTTATTGGAGGGGTTATTAAAGATGGTTTCCGTGGTATCAAACTCCACCAAATGGCCGGGTTTACCCACGCCATCGAGATTAAAGAAACCAATTTGCTCGGAAACGCGGGCCGCCTGCTGCATATTGTGGGTGACAATCACAATGGTATAGCGCTCTTTGAGTTTACTCATGAGCTCTTCAATAGCCAGCGTAGAAATCGGGTCCAAAGCCGAGCAAGGCTCGTCCATGAGAAGCAACTCAGGTTTCATCGCAATCGCTCGGGCAATACATAAACGCTGTTGCTGCCCACCGGAAAGAGAAGAACCTGGCCGTCCTAAACGGTCCTTTACTTCCTTCCACAGGCTTGCCCCACGCAGCGATTCCTCAACAAGGTCATCCGCATCGGATTTCTTCATTTTCCGCGAATTCAAGGTCACTCCAGCAAGAACATTTTCGCGAATAGACATTGTGGGGAATGGATTGGGACGCTGGAATACCATTCCAACACGGCGGCGCACCAATACGGGGTCAATATCGCGTGCGTAGATATCTTGCCCATCGAGCAAAACTTTACCCTCAACGCGCGCACCGGGGATCACCTCGTGAATGCGATTCAGCGACCGCAAGAATGTAGATTTACCACATCCAGAAGGGCCGATTAATGCAGTAATTGAGCGCGCAGGAATCTGCACATTAACATCTTCAACGGCAAGGAAGTCGCCGTAATAGATATTCTCATTACTAATGTCGAGCAAAGTACGCATTCGTTCCTCTTATTTCCATCTGATGAAGTTAGGGGCCGCATTAACGAGGGCGGGGCCCGGCTTTTGTCCTACCGGGCCCAATAACCCCCGCCGCAATCCTCACGCACCCTTAGGGGCGAAAATCTTGGCAATGACGCGGGCAATCACATTGAGCAGCATGACAATCCCAATGAGGACCAGTGCCGCTGCCCAGGCACGCTCTTCATTAATGGTCGGGACGCAATCAAGAACACCAGGACGGCAGGTAGCCGCACCTTGAGAATATTGACGGTAAACATACACCGGCAAGGTGGTCATACGACCATCCATCACATTGGCATTAAGACGCTCAATAAAGCCAACTGTCAACAGCAAAGGTGCCGTTTCACCAATCACGCGGGCAATCGCCAACATAATGGAGGTAGCCAAACCCGGCGCACTCGTCCGCAAAACAACTTTCAGGATGACACGCCATTTCGGTACACCCAGCGCATAGGCGGCTTCGCGAAGTTCATTGGGCACCAGGCGAATCATTTCTTCGCTGGCTCGCACCACTGTCGGAATCATAAGGACAGACAGTGCCACCGCACCGACGATTCCTGCGCGGAATCCGCTGCCCACCATAATGGTGAAGAATGCTGCGGCAAAAAGGCCGGCCACAATCGATGGAATACCGGTCATCACGTCAACAAAGAATGTGGTGGCGCGCGCCAGGCGTCCCTTATTGCCATATTCCGTTAGGTAGATGGCGGCAAATAAGCCAATGGGTGCGGAAATCAGTGTGGCCAGCACAGTAATCGATACTGTGCCAACAATGGCGTGGGCAATACCACCCTTTGTCATTCCGCCAAAGACACCGAGCATATCGGTGGTCAGGAATGTCCAATTCAGGCGTTGATATCCGCGTGATACCAGCGTCCACAGCAAGGACAGCAGGGGCAGGACAGCCAAAGCAAATGCGCCGGTAACAGCAACCCATGCAATAGCATTTTTAATGGCCCGTACGCGGTCCCAGCCAATATCGACGGAAGATTTCAGCCAGTTGGTGGTGACCGCAACGGATTCTGCGGCGGCCTGGCCAATCTGCTCACCAGGACGGTAGGTTTCGGTATTCGCACTCATTAATTTGCTCCTGAGAACTCAGCTCGACGCGACACAATCCACCGCGCTATTGCATTAACAACCAAGGTGATGGCAAATAGTGCCAGGCCCGTGGCAATCAATGCCGAACGGTTAATTCCTGTTGCTTCTGGGAATTGCAGGGCAATATTGGCGGCAATGGTTGAATGTTGGCCTGCTTCAAAAATCCCGAAGGAGAATGACGACCCCACGGATAAGACCATGACCACTGCCATTGTTTCTCCAAGGGCCCGCCCCAGCCCCAACATGGAGGCCGAGACAATTCCTGACCGTCCAATAGGCAGGACCACCATTCGCACCATTTCCCAACGGGTAGCCCCCATCGCCAGGGCGGCTTCTTCATAGAGGCGCGGAGTTTGCAGGAAGACTTCGCGGCACACTGAAGTAATAATCGGCAAAACCATCACCGCTAAAATCACCGCTGATGAGGCAATTACGCGGCCCGTTGGTGATGCTTCCCCAGAAAAGAGCGGGAACCAGCCCATATTTTGATTGAGCCAATCCCATACGGGCTTCAGCATGGGGATCAGGAAAATGGCGCCCCATAAACCGTAGACAACGGAGGGAATAGCTGCCAGCAAATCCACTAAATACCCACAAATGGTCCGTAGTTTCGCTGGCGCATAATGGCTAATGAACAGAGCAATTCCAATGGATAATGGCACTGCCATTCCCATTGCGAGGGCGGCCGCCAGGATTGTTCCAAAAATCTGCGGCAGAGTAAATGCCCAAATGCTGACTGGGGTATTAGACCCTTGGACAGTAAAACGCGCCGCAGTATCGGACAGTACTGGCCAGGCCTGCGCAATCAAAAAGACCGCAACGGCAGCAAGTGTGGCAAGGATGATCAGGGCGGCACTGGTGGAGATATGGCGGAAAAGGAAGTTTCCGAAAACGCCAGTCCCCCCTGACCATTTCTCATCGCGGGTTGCAACAGCACTATCAGCAGGCTCGCTATCGCGGGTCGCAACAGCACTATCAGCAGGCCTGCTATCACTGGTGGCGCGCGCCTCGACCTCGTTTGTGGCCGCAGGCGCTACGTCACCATCACTGGCATCATCCGCTGTCACGCCAGTCGTGGCGTTGGCAGAGCCAACGCCACTGGCAATTCGCTCACTGACAGTGACAGCATCATCCATTGCCCCATCGTTGACGAATGTGTGGCCATAACCGTCCCTGGCCTCATCCGCCCCAGCGCTGACAATGTCTTCCGCCTCCGCATCATCGGCAAGTGCAGGGGTCCTCTCACTTCCTGCGCTCACCTCCGCATCAGTATGCGAACTACCAGCACCAGAGGGCTGCGAAGAAGCTTCAACGGTGGCACCACCCGTCGCTGAACGCTTATCCGCAGCACTACTGGTGCCACTTATGACCCCCGCATCCTCACGGGCCTGCCCCGCTGCGCGAGGCCCGCCCGTGAGTGTTTCTTCGCGCGCTGCCACATCTGCCGATTCTGCGGCAGTTGACAGTTCCTCATCGCGCGTCATGGTGTTCATGAGATTCTCCCTGAAAGTGCCCTCTGGCACTATCGTTGGTGTCGTTTCCGTTACTTGGGATCTCACTTAATGGCATCCAAAGCGGCCTGCACCTTAGAGCGCATGTCACCACTCAGCGGCGCCGATCCTGCATTTTGAGCTGCCGTATTCTGGCCTTCTTCCGAGACCTGGTAGCCAATAAAGGCCTTGACCAGGGCGGCCTGTGCCGGGTCAGAGTAGGTAGAGCAGACAATCGAGTAGGAAATCATGACCAGCGGGTAGGAGTTATTCGTTTCAGGAATACGATTCACTTCTACCGCAATATCATTGCTTTCACGGCCGGACATGGGCTCAGCGGTGTCCGCCGCTGCAGCTGCAGTTTCAGGGGACAGGGTGACGAAGGTGCCGTCCTTTGCCTGCAGGGCAACGATTCCGAGGTTGCCTGCCTGGGAGGCGTCAGCGTAGCCAATAGTGCCCTTACCAGCGGTTACTGCCTGGATGACGCCAGCGGTTTTGTCAGCAGATTCTCCGCCTTCAAGGGGCCATGCTTTGCCGGGCTTGGATGTCCAGTCCGCGGGAGCTGCAGAAGCCAGGTATTCAGTGAAGTTTTCGGTGGTGCCGGATTCATCCGAGCGGTGCACGGGGGTGATTGCCAGGTCAGGCAGGGTCACGCCCGGGTTGGCGGCGACAATCGCTGGGTCATTCCACTTTGTAATCTTGCCGGAGAAGATTTTCGCGATGGTGGCGGCATCCAGGTTCAGCGCGGTGACGCCTTCAAGGTTGAAGACCACAGCAACTGGGGAAATGTAGACGGGTAGCGCCCATGCGGGTCCGCCGCAACGCTGATTCGCCGCAGCGATTTCTTCGTCTTTCAGGGGCGCATCCGAGCCGGCCCAGGCAACCTGGCCGTCGGTGAATTGGGTGATTCCAGCGCCGGAGCCAACTGCGTCGTAGGAGACGGTGGCATCTGGGTTGGCAGCTTGGAAGCCTGCTTTCCATGCTTCCATTGCGGCTTCTTGGGAGGACGCTCCCGCACCGGCCAGTGATCCGCTGACTGCTGTCCCGGATGTGGATGCGCCACTTGCGCTGCCAGCAGAAGCAGGTCCTGCGCCGCCGGCGCATGCGGTGAGTGCCATAAGAAGGACACCTGTGCCCAGCGCAGTTGCAGCGCGAGCTGTGGTGATGGTCAGAGACATGCGTGTGATTCCATTCTGCCGCCGTCTCATGGCGGCTCATTTCCGTTGGCCGGAACCCCGACCGCCGCTCACGCTAATGACTCAAGATGACGCTCCTCTTGCGCCAAGGTAAACATGAGGTAAACGAGGAGTGAATAGTGGGTGCATGCCCCGCCCTCGTGAATTACAGACAGGAAAGGGAACATAAGGGCAGGTCAAAGCCGACTTCACGGGGGTAGATTCCCCATTTTCACGAGGGCGGGGCGCACCAAAAAAAGGCGAATTTCCGCCCCTCGACAACCAGCTATTCACCGCCGTTAACTCGCGCACACTACCCTTCTGTGACGAGTTTGTAGCCAACTCCGCGCACTGTCAGGAGGCGACGCGGCGCGGTGGGGTCAGGTTCAATTTTGGAGCGCAACCGTTTCACGTGGACGTCCAAAGTTTTCGTATCACCCATATAACCCACGCCCCACACGCGATCCAGTAATTGGCTGCGAGTCAGGACCCGATCCGGATTACTTGCAAGGAACTCAAGCAATTCGAATTCGCGAAGTGGTAGCGACACTTCCCGACCATCAACAGTGACTTCGTGTTTGTCGCTCCATAAACGAATGCCGCCTACTTCAAGATAGTCACTATCCTCGGCGGATTCAGTGACCTGCGAGCGGGTACGACGCAGAACGGCATTAATACGAGCCAGCACTTCCCTAAAGGAGTAGGGCTTAGAAATATAGTCATCCGCCCCTAGTTCCAAACCGACAATTCGATCAACCACATCATCTTTAGCGGTCACCATAATGACAGGTAAAGAACTGTCTTTACGCAATTCACTACAGACCTGCGTCCCCGGCATTCCTGGCAGCATGAGATCAAGAAGCATGAGGTCATAGTTTCCACTGCGCGCCATTTCTAAACCGGTGATTCCATCAGCAGCTTCAGAAACGTCGAATCCTTCTCGGCGCAGATTAAAGGCAAGCGGCTCACGGAAAGCGTCTTCGTCCTCAACAATAAGGATGGCGCTCATACTCTTTCCTTCCCCACATCATGTGGCGACTCATTGGTGTGCCTCTACTGCGTTTTTTCGTCTCCATGCGGGAGGGTAATAGTAAACACCGATCCCACCCCTAATGCTGAGGATACGCTAACTGTGCCGCCATGACCTAGGACGATATGTTTAACAATGGATAAGCCCAGGCCAGTGCCACCCGTATTTCGTGATCGGGCAGGGTCTACTCGGAAGAAACGCTCGAAAATACGGTCGAGATATTCTTCGCCAATACCAATGCCACGGTCTTGGACATGGAGAGAAAATTCTTCTGCGTCGCTGTCAACAGAAATCGTGACAGTACGTCCAGGGGGTGAATAACGAATGGCATTATCGAGAAGATTTGTCACCGCAGTCAGTAAAAGGCCTTCGTCTCCCCACAGGGTATAGCCGGTCTCACTTGGTGCACTAATGTCAATCTGCGCTTTTTTCGCTGCGGCAGTACAGCGGTCAACCGCCCCAGAAATCACGTGGTCAATATTGACTTTCGCAGGCGAGGGCAAAATATCGGGCGCTTCTAATTTCGAGAGGTCGATAATGTCTTTCACCAGGGCGGCCAGGCGGTCCGATTCTTTCACCAGCTTTGGCGCAAAGTAGCGGATCGCTTCGGAGTCATCGGCATTTTCGGCAATGGTTTCGGCCAATAAGCGCACAGTTCCCACCGGCGTTTTTAACTCGTGGGAGACATTATCGGTAAAATCGCGGCGGCTTTGTTCAATGCGGCGCTGGCGGGTCAAATCCTCCATAAGAACCAAGCAACGGTGCCCCGGCAGTGGTGAGATGGTCACGTGGAAATCCAGAACAGGTGAATCTTCTGTTTGCGACCGAGGCAGGGATAAATCGACTTTTATTGTCGTTCCCCCATTGCGGGTTTGTTCCACCAGTAGAGCCAGACGCGATTGCATCAAAATCCCGCCAGAAATCAGGCCTTTCGCATAGGCTCCAGCCCCCGCCCGCAACACTGACCCATCGGAGTCAATGACAATGGCAATATCGGGAATTGCGGCAAGAATCGCGACAGCATCTCGGCTCAACTGTGCTTTATCTGAGGTGACAGTGTTCCCTTTAACGATTTCCCTTTGGGATTCGCGATAGGAAAGGATGGCAGCCACGATAACGAGCACAGCCAATCCTGCGACAAGGGCAACGGTAATCACCTCAGACACATCTGTACCCTACCGTGTGCCCAGTCGCAGTCTTATGTTTCCCTATTGTGCGTCACCGTCATGCAGCGTTTCCGCGGGTGGCCGGAGATATTCCATGAGTCGGCGCGCCTGGGAACGCAAAGAGACTAAAGGCAATGCGCCTGAGGTTTCAGGAACATTCCCGCCCTCGTATTGTTGTGCGGCGGACACTGCCTTGCGCACCTTCGCGCCAATTGCGGAAAGGACGTTCTTCAGCGGTAAATACCATGCGCTTTTTGTTGGCACCCCATAGCCGTCACTATCGGCGGCAACAATGGAGGAAATAAAGGCGGAAACGCCAGCTCCGGATTCACTTAAATCCATCATAATGGCGAGCATTCCGACGAAGCGCGCTAAAGTCTGGTCATCAATATCGTCGGTTTCTTCCAGCAGCGTCTGACCGCCATAGACATAGGACAGTTTTTGAGCCAGACGGAAGGTATGCAAATAGTGGCGGATAATCTCTTCGGGAATATCCTGAATCTGCGCAACACTGCCGCTGAGCTGGTCAGCAACGAATTCTAACGAGAGCCCACGACTTTCCACATCAATCGCATCACTTGCTATTTCATCAAGGTACGCGCTTGGAATTCCAGCAAAAATCGGGGTGCTCACAATAGCTTCATCCACCTGCGCCTCTTCCACTCCACGAGCAGAAAGTTCGCTACGGAGGAAATGCTCGCGAGAAATTGCGACTTCTCGCATTCGCAGAACTTTAGAGAGGAAGTCCAGCGCATAGCGTGCATCCTCATCGTCTTGGATGGCCAGGAGGGCTTGGAGTGATGTTGGGCTTGACGAGGGCGAAGTAGTCCCCCCAATAATGTGATTACTGAGGGTTTGCCCTTGGGCATTAGACCCAAAGACGGGTGTGGGAATTTCTTTGGACTCCACAGTGGCGACCGCAGTGACACTCACACCCCCCGCCAGACTTTCTTCCATCTGGTCAGCTTCTGGAGTGGTGCCCTCATTGCCTACATAATCTGCGCTGCCTGCGGCATCGACGCCACCGGGCACAGTTTGGCTCATAAAGTCGGTGAACACTGTTGGGCGGTTGCGACGCTCGGCCATTTTTTCGAGGAGCTGCATGGCAAGCCCAGCAGCTCCTTCGGGACGCGGATGGGAGTGGATGGGAAGTCCAATGTGTGTTGGCATGTCAGGCTGCTTTCTTTGGGTGGCGCTGCCTGTGCGTGTGCGCCCCGTCCTCGTGACGGGAATTCCTGTGCTACCCCGCAGGACCCCAACGGCACGGAGAAACTCGGGACGCTCCACCGTTCCTACGGCTGTTCCTGCGACCAGCACCCGATCTTCACGCACCTGCGGCTCTCCTGCTCTGGGCCTGCGCCCACCCTTATGGGTCCCGCCCTGCGCGAGACCTACCATTAGGTAAAGAAATAGCAGTTGAGCTGCCACGATAACTAATCCTGAGCAGTCTCACTTTCAGGATTACTCGCTTAGTACGCCGAACCTAACCTGGCTTCCTCCGCGCGACACTGCGCAAAATTGCCGGTGCTCACCCACCTCGGGGTAAGAATCTCACACTGGACGGACAGTTCCTTCAACGACGCGCACGCCGCTGGGTCCGGCTTCTAATACAGCCTGAACTCTGCGTACTGGCCCTGTGGACATCAGTGTCCAGGGATGCCAGAGGGCAAGTTCGGCACCTTTTGGATCGCGCCGCTGCGCTCCTTGGCGAGCATCGAGACGAATCTCGTCAAAAGAGTAGGGGCGTTGTCCGCGTTTCATGGGCCTGACTTCGCCGTCAGGGGTGGCGGCAAAAATGCGATCTTGGCGTTGACGCATTTCTTCGAGGCGCACATGGAGGGCGTCACGTTCGTCTTGGAGGCGTTCAATACGCTCTTGCAACTCTAAAATGCGTCGGATGCCTTCGAGATTAATGCCTTCTTCTTGGCTGAGACGCTGAATTTCGCGTAATTGTGCGACGTGGCGGCGTGTGTAACGCCGCCCTCGTCCTTTGGTGCGTTCTGGAATGACCAGTCCTAAACGGTCGTATTGACGCAGAGTTTGGGGGTGCATTCCAGCCAATTCAGCGGCAACGGAGATGACGAAGGTGACTCTGGTTTCGCCAGAGTCACCTCGCGGGCTCCCTCCGTTTCCGGATCGGGCTGCCATAGTTAGGCCTCCGCTTCTTCATTCAGGGCAATGCGTGCATTACTCACTTCAGTATCCCCGAGAAGTTCGGCAAGCGCCTCCACAGCCTGTTTTTGTTCGCGATTGAGCCGCGTTGGAACATCAACCTGAATTTCGACGAGAAGGTCACCTGTGTGCTCCCGTGTGGAGACGCCTTCTTTATGAATGCGCAGTACTTCACCGGAGGTAGTTCCGGCTGGCACTTTCAGGGAGGTTGTGCCCCCGCTAAAAAGAGGCACCTCGATTTTTGCGCCGAGGGCCGCTTCAGCGAAAGTGACGGGGACAGTAATACGCAGGTCATCGTCCTGGCGTGTAAACACCGGGTGTGGGGTGACGTGGACGGTAATCACGAGGTCTCCGGCCTCGCCTCCATGAAGTCCCGGTTTGCCTTTACCTCGCAGGCGGATTTTTTGCCCGTCTTTCACACCAGCAGGAATGCGGGTTTTCAGTGAACGCCCATCCACTGTCATTTTGACGGTGGCGCCACTGAGAGAGCGACGGAAATCCAAGGTGGTGGAGGCGCGTAGGTCACGGCCTTTTTCCGGAGAGGGCGCTGCCCCATAAGGGCCATCGCCAAAAGCGGGGTTAAAGCCAGCACCGAAACCGCCGCCCCCAAAGCCAGGGCCACCTGGACGGCCGCCTGCCCCTGGCCCTGCCCCCGCAAAGCCGCCACCGAAAAGTCCGGAAAGGAGGTCGTCATAGTCGGCTTGTCCAGCGCCTCCCGGGGTAGAAAAGCGCACGCGGGAGCCGCCTTGTCCGGAGAACATCGAGCCAAAGAGGTCTTCAAATCCGCCGGCCCCTGCTCCGCCAGACCCGGCAGAAAAACGAGCCCCTCCCCCGGCCATTGTCCGCAGAGCGTCATATTGTTGGCGCTGCGTAGGGTCAGAAAGAATGGCGTAGGCTTCGCCGATTTCCTTGAATTTCTCCTCGGCTTTGGCATCGCCGGGGTTTTGATCGGGGTGCCACTTGCGGGCAAGTTTGCGATAGGCCTTTTTAATCGTTGCGTCATCAGCGTCTTTGGCCACGCCTAGGGTCGCGTAGAAGTCTTTTGTCAGCCAGTCCTGTCCACCCACGTCGTGTCACCTCCTTAATCCGTATGAGTTCCCCTGCTGCCGTAAAACAGCTGGGGTGGCGGGGCGTCCGCCCTCGTCAATCGAAAAATGAACGAGGGCGAAGCCCGCCTCAACAACAGTAGCGTCCGCCATGATCTTGGGCCGTTTCACTGGGGATTATCCACCAGGACTTTCACAGCCCGCAGAATTTTCTCTCCGCGCCGATAGCCCGGCTGGAGAACCTGCGCCACCACAGGATGATCCACCTCCGCAGAGGTTTGCGCCATGAGCGCTTCATGCAGGGTCGGATCAAAATCGTCGCCGGCCTGCCCGAAACGCTCTAAGGAAAAGCGCGCCATCAGGGTCTCTTCCAATTTGGTGGCAATAGCGGCAAAAGGACCGTCATTGAGATCCCCTGCTGCCCGAGCCGCGTAAATATCATCGAGCACAGGCAGTAGTGCTTCAATGACATCACTGTGCCCACCATCGCGATAGGCACTGGCAGCCTCTTTCGAGCGGCGCACATAGCCTTTATATTCCTGATCCAGGTTGTACCAGGAGGCATTGGCGCGGGCCAGTTGGTCCTCAAGCTCAGCAATCCGGGTCAGTGCACCCGCAAGTTCGGAGTCTTCCACCTGGGCTTCAAAGGCACTCATATCAAGGTCGCTGGCGTCACTGCTTTCGACAGTGGCGTTATCCCCAGCGGCCCCGCCCGAGGTGGGCGCACCCGCACCTGCAGATGCGCTCACCTCGTCAGCAGACGTGCCCTGGTCACCCGATGCGTCAAAAGCATCTGATTCCTGTGGGGATGTCACTTGTTGTCACCCTCATCGACGATTTCCGCGTCAATGACCTCATCCTCGTCAGCCTGTGCGCCTGCACCGGCCCCATCAGTCTGCTCATTTTGCTGATTGGCGTAGACTTCCTGGCCAATCTTCATGGCAGACTCATTGAGCTTATCCATGGCGGCCTTAATGGCATCGGAGTCGTTATCTTCCAAGGCCTTCTTCAGGGCATCCACATCAGCTTGGACAGCGGCGCGAGTCTCTTCGGAGACAGTTTCGGCGTTGTCTTTCAGAAGCTTCTCGGTGGCGTAGACAACCTGCTCGGCGGTATTGCGCAGATCGGCTTCTTCACGGCGCTTCTTATCTTCAGCGGCGTGCTCTTCGGCTTCACGGACCATACGGTCAATGTCTTCCTTAGGCAGGGCCGAGCCGCCAGTAATGGTGACGGATTGTTCCTTACCGGTGCCGCGGTCCTTGGCGGAGACGTGGACAATGCCGTTGGCGTCAATATCGAAGGTCACTTCAATCTGAGGGACGCCGCGGGGAGCCGGGGCGATACCGGAGAGTTCAAAGGTGCCCAGCAGTTTATTGTCGCGGGCAAACTCACGCTCGCCCTGGTAGACCTGGATCAGCACTGAGGGCTGGCCATCTTCAGCGGTGGAGAAGATTTCCGAAGCCTTGGTGGGGATCGCAGTATTACGGTCGATCAGCTTGGTCATAATGCCGCCCTTGGTTTCAATACCAAGAGATAGTGGCGTGACGTCAATGAGGAGAACGTCCTTACGGTCACCCTGAAGAACGCCGGCCTGCAGGGCTGCACCCACGGCCACAACCTCATCGGGGTTGACGCCCTTATTGGGTTCGCGTCCGCCCGTCAGATCCTTGACGACCTGGCTGACGGCGGGCATACGGGTGGAACCACCAACGAGAACCACGTGGTCAATGTCGGCCATCTTAATGCCGGCGTCACGAATGACATCGTGGAAAGGCTTCTTTGTGCGTTCCAGCAGATCCGCCGTCATTTCCTCGAATTTGGCGCGTGAGAGGGTCTCATCAAGGTGGATGGGGCCATCAGCGGTCAGCGACAGGTACTGGATATTGACATTGGTGCTGGTGGTTGAGGAGAGTTCCTTCTTGGCCTGCTCAGCGCTTTCCTTGAGGCGCTGCATCGCCACGGGATCCTTAGACAGATCCTGGCTGCTCTTAGACTTCACCTGGGCGATCAGCCAGTCCACAATGCGCTGATCCCAGTCGTCGCCACCGAGGCGGTTATCACCTGCGGTAGCACGCACCTGAATGGTGGAGAAGCCGTCGTCATCCTTACCGATTTCCAGTAGGGAGACGTCGAAAGTACCGCCGCCAAGGTCGAAGACGAGGATCAGTTCATCTTCCTTGCCTTTTTCGAGGCCATAGGCCAGGGCTGCTGCGGTGGGCTCGTTAATAATGCGCAGGACGTTCAGGCCGGCAATCTGCCCGGCATCCTTGGTGGCTTGACGCTGAGCGTCATTGAAGTAAGCGGGCACAGTAATGACGGCGTCGGTCACAGTGTCGCCCAGGTATTCTTCGGCGTCACGCTTGAGTTTAGTGAGGATACGCGCGGAGATTTCCTGCGGGGTGTAGGCCTTGTCGTCAATGCTTTGGGTCCAGTCGGTACCAATGTGGCGCTTCACCGAGGAAATGGTGCGCTCAACATTGGTCACGGCCTGACGTTTGGCGATTTCACCAACGAGGACTTCACCGCTCTTTGAGAAGGCAACAACTGACGGGGTGGTGCGAAGGCCCTCAGCATTAGCGATGATGGTGGGTTCGCCGCCTTCGAGAACGGCGATAGCAGAGTTTGTCGTGCCAAGGTCAATGCCAACTGCACGTGCCATAGAGGTTTCCTTTCTAGCGACCATTGCCGTGGGGCATGGTCGCGGTGGTCTGTATCCTTTGGCGTCCTTTCCTCAGTGACGAGGGCGGAGCACCAACTTGAGTCTGATGGACTCAATGTTAGGGGGGAGGATTCAGGCATGCAAGACGAAGAGGCGAAAGTTGAGTCACACTGACTCAACTTTCGCCCCTGGGTTCACATAGGCACCCTCAGCGGCAGCCCCTACTGTGCTGGCGCCAAAATGAGGAGCTTGGAGTTATCGCGGCTACGATTTTGGGAAATAATAATCCCGCCCTCGACAATCATCCGCGACCCCTCAATCGAAGTAATCTGCGTGCCATCCTTACGGAAAAGCATGACGGTATCCCAGTCATTGACCATTGTTTCCAATGCCAAGACTTCACCAGAGCGGGACGCTAACACCTTGAATTCCGGAATCGGACCCAATGCTGTTTCTGTTCCTGACACGAAGATACCGCCAGAGGGGAACGTGCGATTTTCCCTGGCATCCAAAATAGGATCACCCACAGAATTCACTGCCCATACGCGATTAAGTTTCTCGACTTTATCGACAGGCAAGAGCAGCTCTTCAGGGAAACGCTTTGGCTCAATAATGGTCTTAATATCGAGAATCCGAACCTCTTTGCCGTACAGGTTCCACACAGTGGGAACAATTTCTGTCAGGCTACCTTCTTGCCCTGTGGGAACCGCACGATTGAGGAGGAATCCATCCCTAAACCAGATGGGGTGGCCGGAATACATATCCTGCACTTCAGAGATTTTGGCGCCTGTCTTGGCATTAAGAATGGCAATAACTTCAGTCTGGAAACCATTGGTATTTGTCTCCGACACTGGTGGGCCGTCTTTCGTACGCACAACGCAGCCAATGGCACCATCAAGAAGGCGGCATTCTGTACCTAATTCGATTTCCACACTCCATGCAATCTGGCCTTCTTTAACTGCGGCCAGAGCATGGCGATCCCCTTCACCATCACCATCGGGAAGATCAACATCCCAGAACGTTTGGTGATCCTGCACCCCAAGGAAGTCATACATCACGGCGTCACCTTGAATGACTGCTAAATCTTTGCGGCTGCCATTGAGCAGATCAATAGTAAAGACGGTTTTGCCAGTACGCCCATTAGAGGTGCAATAGGCCAGGCCCTCTTGAGTCCCCAAACAGGTATGCCCATCTTGCGAACCAATAAAACGCCACCGCTCTTCACCGGTGCGCAAATCCGCACCAATAATCATCGTTTGCGCACCTTCAACAGGCGGCTTTTGGATAGCGATAATGGACTTGTCATTGGAAACGCCAACAACGCTGCCTTCAGTATCCCAGGCAACAGTTCCCTTGGAATAGTCCTCATGCAGCCAGGCAGTTGAGGATTCCACGTAGGTTTCCGCAGCAACGCCTTCAACTGCGCTCGCATCAACCTTCAGATCAGCCAGATTGGCACTTGGCTTAATTTCGGTGCCTTTACCGATATTTTCCGCACCGGACTGATTGCCGCTCGCCAGGGTTTCAGGTTGAGTTCCGCTAGCTGTCCCCGATTGGGGTTGGCCAGCGAATAATGGGGCGACATGTGGGTAGGCGAGAAAACCTCCACCAACAATAAGTCCACACACCAGCAGGCCAGCGAGAGCGAGAATCGGACCCCGCCCTCGTTTCTTTTCAATAACCCGAGCGCGACCCTGCGCGCGCGGACGGGTCTGACCCCCCTGAACGGAAGGATAATCTGGGGTTTCTGCTGCAGAATCCTTGCGCGGAACCCGCCGCGCAAGGGTAATTTCTTCAGGAGAATCGGGCTGTTCTGGTGGCGGCACTGCGCGGCTGCGGGATCCTCGACTGCGATCCATCGATGGCATGCTACGGCCGGCAGACGAGGGCACAATGTGCTCACGGGGGTCGGCGCCTAAAGGGTTATCCGAGCTCACGGTAACCTCCACACTGGGGCAAGCAATTCGGGCGTCCCATGGTATCCCGGCAACTTCACTTCGTGGAACCCGTCAGAGGACAATTCTGGCCACGATAGCCAAAGGGGCACTCAACCCATCCCATATGCGGACCCATACACGTGGGCTAAAGGACCTAAGTAAATTACTTATTTGCAGGTCAGGCCATAAATGACAACTCGGCTACGTCCACGGGTATACGGGCACACAGGGCAGGAAGTTCGTCCCTAAAGTGTCCATCCCCACCATTTCGATTCGGTGACGGAGCGAGGCAGTTGAGTGCGGGTGAGGCAGGTTTGCGCCCAGCCCTTACGAAATGTCACGATGCGCCAATGCGCTGCCACCATTGGGATGACGGAACCTGCACCTCCTGTTCTTGGCTTCCCCTGCCCTATACAGACCAGGTTGCGCGCAAAGTTGACCATATCCGCTCACTCCTTGACGAGGGCGCTTCACCGCATTCCATTCGCTGGCTTGACCCGGCCACCTCACCCGATGAGGGTTTTCGTACTCACGTGAAATTGGTGGTTGGGGGGACGCCCCGCAGGCCGACATTAGGAGCTTTAGGAGCCGATCGGCGTGGGGTAGACCTGCCGGATTGCCGTATTCAACACCCCGCTATTAATCGGGCAACCCCACCGCTCAAACGCCTCATCCGCGCATTGCGTTTGCAGCCCTATTCGATTAACCAGCGGACAGGCGAGCTGAAATATATCCATATTTCCGTGGGTTCGGGCCACCAACTCATGATTCGTTTAGTGCTGCGCAGCAGGGATCGCGTGGCGGACATTCGCGAGGCACTGCCGGACTTTTATGATCTCATTCCGAATCTGACCGTACTGAGCGCGAATATTCATCCTCGCCACGAGGCACGCACGGAAGGCCCGGATGAAATTATTTTGACCCGCGAGACAACACTGCCCTATCGGGTGGGCAATGTGGATTTAGAGCTGGGTCCGCAGGCCTTTGCTCAGACGAATACGGCAGTGGCGGGGCAGTTATACCGGCAGGTCACCGCATGGGCACTCTCCCCCATTCACGAGGGCGGGGCGCCGGGGCGTCTCCTGTGGGATCTATATTGCGGTGTCGGTGGTTTTGCTTTACATGCCCTGGCTGGCGGGATCGATCACGTGGCGGGTGTTGAGGTGTCGCAACAGGCGATTAGTGCGGCGCGTCTGGCTGCCCGGCGGGCCGGATGGAGACGAGATCGGGCAGATTTCACGAGCGCTGATGCTACTGAATGGGCACGAGAGCGATTGACTGCGGGAAATGTGGCGCTGCCTGATGTCATTGTTGTTAACCCACCCCGGCGCGGTATTGGCGCCGAGTTAGCTGAAGTGATCGCTCACTCCGCTGTACCACGGGTGGTGTATTCCTCCTGCAATCCTGCCACTTTAGCCAAGGATTTAGAGGCAATGCCACAGCTAGCAGTTATTGAAGGGCGCCTTTTTGATATGTTCCCCCACACGGCCCATTGCGAAGTTGCTGTGCTTTTAGAACGGAAGTGAAGCAGCGTTATCAGCGCTCACCTCGGCGCCTAGTTTTTCGGGGCAACAATCATGACACGATCATTCCCGCCGCCCCCACCGGCTAAAGCCAGGATTCCGCCTTCTAGCGCGTATTTATCCCCTTGAACTTCGCCGATTTTCCGACCGTTCTTATCGATAAAAGTAAAGGTTTGTTCCACACCCGCTTTTTTTACCGAGAGGAATACATCGCCCTTATCTGAGGCATAAACATTCCGGGTTTCTGTCATCTTACCGAGAATTGCTTTCGTTGAGGGCACAACATAGTTGTGTTCTCCACTGGCCCCATCCCATTCAAGAACAGCCAGGGCTTTCCCTTCTGGATCGAAAACACCTTTCGGGGGGTTGGGATTATCGCGCACCAAAGCAACAGGATATAAATAGCCCTCCGCCTGCGAGGGCCACACCCCAGTAAGGGGATTTTCTATTTCCCCGATGTTGCGCCCATGGAGGTCATAGAGATCAGGGTTGCCGCTGACTTTTACAGCGACAACGGCGTCTTGGAAATACTGGGCTGAGGTATAGTCCCCACTGATTTGAGACACAGTCTGTCCAGTTTGTGCTGAAATCATGTCTACTTTAAGGGAACCGTTATCGTCCCGAGTCTCGCAGCCGAGCACCCCATCTAAAAGGGTGCAGCGTGCAGTATTTGGCAGTTCAGCGGACCACACGACCTTCTCATCTTTAATAGCGAGAAGCATCCTTTTTGAGACGTTGGATGATTCACTGCGATCCATCAGATTACCTTGCCAGAATGTCAAATCCCGCTGAACGCCGACAAATTCTGTTGACAAACCGTAATAGTCGCTATTCAGGAGTGTTTTTTCTTCCCCAGTTCCTAAATCAATACTAAGGAAACGGGCTTTCCCACTGTCTATCGCGGTGCAATAGGCAATCCCGTTATGTACTGAAGGGCAGGTCCGACCAATGTCTGTCCTCTTCACACGCCAACGTTCGACACCGGTGGCAACCTCATAGCCAATAAATTCATTATGTCGCGTATTGCCGCTGGAGGAAATAATGCCAACAACTTTTTTGTCGGCTGATGGGCCAACAAAAATACCCTCCGTTTCCCAGGTATTAAAACCCTGAGCATATTTTTCTGAGAGCCAAATATCTGTGGCTGGTTCATACGCACCGATCCCAATACCCTTTGTGGCCTCGCCGCGCGCGCCAGGGTTGGGGTCAACTGATGTGCTCCCTGATTGACCACCTGGTGCAGCATCTCCACCCGCATTAAAAGACAAAACCAGGTGGAGGACAAAGAGAATAAGGGCAATCACAGCAATAACGCCGAAAACCCCCACAGAAATACTGACAGCTGAAGACCATTCACCCGATGCCGAGGCAGGGGATTTTCTTGGACCTGCAGGGGCGTTGCCCTGAGCTCCTGGGTAGCGATCGTTACTCATACCCCTCTCCCAATACGGTGGCAGTGGAGCCACTTTAGCGGAAGGAGCCCGCGTAGGGAGCGCTGTGGGTGCCAGCCGCAGATTTTAGCCTTTAGGTGCGTAAACCGTAGTGATTCTTTGCCCCTCCTTCCCGGGCTTACCGCCCTTGACCACTATAATTCCGTGAGAATCGGTCACTTCCGCTGTAGCAGGGACGGTATATCGCGCAATTTCTGTGGCGTCTTTGGAGTAGAAAAGGAGTTCCTGTTCGTTTTCTGCAGGTTGGTGGCGGATGGAAAAAACTGACCCCGAGGCCGAGGCGCGAGTCTCCATATTCAGCGCCACTGGTGGAAGCTCTTTTCCGCTAGGGACATGCGTTAAGGGCAGCATCCGATCACTGTCGAATCTGCGCACAATTGCTTTACCCTGCGCATTAACCATGAGCGCTAGGGGATTATTTTGAGCAACCTCAGCCGGGAAAAGAACACTTTCGGCTTCGCCAGGCCATATGTCATTCCTATAGGTCTCGTAGACCTCTTTTTTCTCTCCTGCCCATGAATAGTGAATGTAGTTGGGGTCAGAAGCGGAGGAAATGACAAATCCATTGCTATGCCACCGCACACCGTCAAGGTCAGTAAATTCGGTAGCCTTTTGCCCAGTGTTCGCATTGTAGATATCGAAGCGGAGGGTACGCGTATTGATATTGGCTATTTGACAACCAATAGCCCCATTAGCAAGAACGCAGGAGACCTGATTGTTATCAGAATCCTCCCCTTGAACAGTAATCTCCCATTGGATGTGTCCTCCAGCAATGGCAAGGACTTTTCGGAAGCCGCTCACATCGTCAGTTGTCTTCTTAGTGACCATCCAATAGGTGCGGCCCGCATGGACACCTAAAAATTGGTAAGATAGGTCCTTACCTTCGTTGATTGAGGCGATATGCGTGGCATGTCCTGCCGCTAAGTCAATACTGCGCAAAGTCACCATACCTTCGCGTGACTGAGCCACACAGTAGGCAATGCCATCCCGCACTGTGGAACAGTCACTAAGAGGGTCCTGGTGACGTTTCCAACGCCGCTTCCCAGTAGCCACATCGTAACCATGAACAACAACGACCTGATCGCCTGAAACGTGCATCTGATCGAGAGACTGGAAAACGATGACTGATTTGTCCTGAGATACCCCAACGTAATGTCCTTCTACGCTCCATGGCGCCACTCCAGCGGCATAGCCCTCGTGGAGCCAAGGATCTGTGGGGGGTTGATATTCCCCCTGCCCTATTCCCTCTTTCGCCCCGGATTGAACGCCGTCCTGTGTGCGAGTAGTGAGCGGCTTGAGGTCATTATCAGGCGAATTCATCCCATCAGTGTGCTCTTGACGCATTGCCGCCAGTATTTGCACACCCAGAGGTATGACAAGGAAAATAACGAGAAGGACGAGACTAAGACGTAAAATAAAAGAAGCCTCTTTTAAGTGGACTCGGTTCTTGCGGGAAAAATAACCCTTAGACATTATATAGATCCTACCTATTATCTCATTGCAGCGCGCATTATAGGCCGGGATCCTCTGCGCATTATTTCACCGTATGTGTACACTCAATTCAGCACTATTTTCCTTTCGGCGCATAGACAGTAAAATTGTTGGCACCCTTCCGTTGAGAGTAGAGAATACCATCCTGATAAAGAAGAGGCTGGCTCTCAAAATAGAATATCCGAGAAATTTCTTTCCCCTCTTCACTATAGAGAATCATTGCCTTTGCGGCTTTATCCTCCACCAAATACAGCCGCCCAGATTCGCTGGCTACAACCAGTGAATCCGCGGTTTGGCCTCCTACTCCTATACCAGACGAGGCATCAACAAAGCGATGGGGTTCTTGCGGAGTTTCTTTTGGCCCATACAGGAGGGGTGCTCCCGTGTGACTCGCCGCCTGCACATCTGCATGACCGAGGGTGCTGATAGGAAGAAGAACACCGTCTTCCTTTCCGGGCCAGCGCGCAGAAATGTCGGGCACATGAGGAGGGGCGCCCATTTCTTCACCAGTCCAGGAGTATTTTTTATACCCGGAAGCGCCCTGCCGCACAACCAGACCGTCACGAAAGAGTGCCACCGATTGCGCATCGTCAAATTGGCTCACTTTCTTTCCATTCACAGCAGAGAAAACCTCTAGGGAGACCGCGTTATGACCGCTCTGCGACTCACAGACAATCACACCATCAGCTGAGTGACATATGGAATTGTGGACAATCGGAGCTCGCCATTGAAGTGCCCGATTGTCTATGGCAACTAATTCGCGAATCTCTTCCCCTCCCGGAGCAGAAAAAGAAAGCGCCCACACTGATTGTCCTTTGTGTACGCCAATAAATTCTGGGCTCAGGCCCACATCCTTTTTCACTTCAGCGAGCTCGTCGCTTTTCCCATTCGCATAATCAATTGTCGCGAGGCTGAAGTAGTCACCAAAGTTATAAACACAGTAGGCAATCCCATGAATTGGCCGAAAACAGTCTTGAGGAGCATCAGTGCGCCACTGTTCTTCTCCTGTATGAAGATCACGGGCAACCAATTCACCTCCATCGCGTTCTTCCCCTTCTCGGAAGACCACCACTGATTTGTCAGCAGATGCCCCCATATAGGTCCCTGTCACATTCCACTCTGTGATTCCTTGAGCGTAGCCCTCATGAAGCCAGGGAGAGGGTCCCTCATAGACACCGCTCATCAGTGTATTTGAAGCTGAAGGATCAACAGGCACAGGGGCACGTCTGGCAGAGCGGCCACTGCTTGAGCCCTCTAGTTGGATATACGATTGCTCGTGGTTACCAGCCTGGGAATGATTCGAAACTCTAATGTGCCACGAAATGAGCTGCAACATCCCCACAATCACCACGAGCGTTATGGAGATGAGTGCGAAAGTCGCCTTTCGTTCAAGGGACAGCCTCGGCGACTCTGCTTCACTACCCACTGCCATCCGCTCATTTGGGTGTTGAGAATTTCCTGAGCTCATACCTGCCCTTAATACTGTAAATAGATATGCCATTTACTATAGTTCCCTAAGCCGAGTTTTTCGCAGGGAACAAGGGCGCCGCCTGCTCCAGAAACAGTCACCCCCGAGGGGCGAAAACAGTGACCTTACCTGTAGAAATATCCTTTTCATAGAGGATCCCGTGTTGATAGTACGGGATACTTTCACCATATTTATGGGCAAAGAGTTCCTTGCCCAGTTGATCAACAAGAGCGACGCGGCGGCTTTTCTCGTCTTTCATAACATATACCGCGCCCTTTTCATCACTCATAAATTGCGGGAAATGGATTGAGTGAGCGAGGGTCGCACCTGTACTGGTGTCTCTATATACATACCCCTCTTTGGAGGTTACCTCCAGTAAAATCTGCCCCTCTGGATCAGTGACCGATGCACTCCTTAAGATGTCAATCGAAGCCAATGGGTGGAGAAATCGTTCATCCGTCCCTGGATTAACCAGCGTATGGGGAGTGGCCACTTCACCTATTTCTTTACCCGTCCACGAATATTGTCTACCTTTTTCCTCACTCACAGCAGTATCGGTAATAACATAGCCATCGCGATACCATTCAACACTGATCGTGCCGTCATAGTCAGCAACTAAATCTCCAGTTGACGCATTGAAAATATCGATTCGGCCGGTCTGGTCATCACGGTCATATCCGCAGCCAAGTGCACCATCTCCAACAACACAGCGCGAATGTGCTGTTAATTTGGTTTGCCACTGGAGTTTCCCGTCTTTAATTGCAAGAAGAGTTTCCGGCAGTGTCTGCCGCCGAGTATTCTCTGTTGATTGGGTTGCCCAGTAGGTAAATCCCTGCCAGTGTCCGAAAAAGCGAACCCCATTGTTGACCACGGGAATATTTTCCGCCTTTGTGAGCGCTCCTGTTGCGAGATCGATAAATAAGAATGTGGAGGTGTCCGCAGGGGTTTCATCAATGCAATAGGCGATTCCATTGTGGACATCATGGCAGGTGAAATTCGAATCAGTGGGAGCAAGAGTCCATTGCGTGGCGCCAGTTTTCACATTGTAGGCAGTCAGTATTCTCTTTGGGCTTCCGTCCTTAGCAGAAGCAAAGACAATCAGTGACTTATCGCGGGATACTCCAATGTAGTCACCTGAGGTTGTCCACGAGGACACTCCAGCTGCATAGCCTGGGTGCAGCCACAGGTCAGTGGGGAGTTCGTATTTCCCTTCTCCCATCCCGGGGGTTGCCTGAGGATTTGCGGGTTCGCGTTCTACCTCGACAATAGGTGTTGGGGAGTGCGCCTGGATAAGTTCCTCCCCGATGGAGAGAAGTAGCCTCACAGGCGGCGCAGCAATAGCAGCAATCAGAAGAAGCTTAAAAAGTGGTGACACGGACCCGAAGCGCACACTGGCAGGCTGGTGGTTATCGCTCTCGGCAAGGGTTGTCCTTCTGTCATAGGGCACGCCACAATGTTAATCGGCGGCATTCCTGCTGGCATGTGGAAGGAGGGCCCGTTCGCAGAAAATTGACGAGGGCGGGGCACAGTTCAGAAAGGCCGCTTATCCTTGCGGGGCGAAAACGGTCACTAGACTGTCCTCCTCGAGACGATAATCGCGCACGAGAATACCCCCGTAATAATTGAGCGCATCTATTCCGTTGTCTGCCTCTGAGAAGATTTCTCGGCCATTCTCGTCAAAGAAAGCCAGTGCACTGCGATCGCCTCCCCACAGTACATAAACTTCCCCCCATGCATCACCCGCGTAATCCTTACGCTCAGTTGCAACGGCGATAACTTTGGTGGTGGAGAAGTCGGTATATGTATACACGCCATCACTATTTTCACTAGAGACAAGCAAAGGGGCCCCACTGGGATCCACGAACCCCTGACCACCGCTTTGTCCCACAATGGGCATTGGCATAAGAATCCCATCTCGAGTGTCTGGCTGAGCCTGAAATGGCACGTAGGATTCTAGCCTCTTTTCTTTAGCCGCCCAGGTATATTGCTTTGATTCTGTATTTTCGCCACGCTTATCGGTAATGCTAAATCCGTCTCGATACCATTCCACTGCCAAATCACCAGTAAATTCGGCAATGAACTCACCTGTTGACCCATTAAAAATTTCAGCCCGCAGCATGTTATCGCCTTGATAGTATCCACATCCAATAGCACCGTCACCAGCAACACAATCCGCATTTGCCGCAATCTCAATGTCCCATTGCACCTTTCCATCCTTAATAGCAATGAGAGTTTCTGGTTCCTGTACCCCCTCCCCAGGAACATTGCTGGAATTCGGAACATTCCAGTATGTATACCCCTGCCAATGGGCAATAAACTGGGCACTATCGGCGTCGGTGCTAGCACTATTTACTCGGGTAGTATTCCCCGTAGCAAGATCGATAGAGACAAAGTCCAGACCTTCCGTTTCTTGGGTGGCGTCAGTACAGTAGGCAATCCCATTCCACATTGCATTGCAGTTGACAGCTTCTGAAATAGCCCACTTTTCTTTCCCTGTTTTCACGTCATAGCCGGTGATTTTATCCTTATTCTCCCCACGCACATCTTCGCCAAAGACAATGGTGGTTTTATCCCGAGAGACACCGAGAACAGTCCCCGAGGCGCTCCATGTAGTCACTCCGCCCGCATATCCTGGGTGCAACCATGGATCAGCGGGAACCTCGTATCTCCCCTCCCCTATTCCGTCAGTTGCATCTGGTTTGACAGGGCCGCGTTCTGGCTCGATATATTCAGGGCCTTTCTGTTCTGACTCAAGATTTTCAGGGTCCGTGCGTCCCAGGTCAGGCAGTTCAGGTACGCTCCATTGAATACCGCCGAGGGTACTCAAGCCCTGTACGGCAAAGAAAATAGCCACCACGAACACTGCAATAGCAACGGTAAAGAAGGTAATAATCGCGGGTGCTTCATTGCGACGAGAACGCGAAGGCACAGAGGTCGCTGCACCTTTACCAGCATCGTTTCCCACAGGTTTGAGCACACTGTCAGCGTTTTCAGCGCCAGCGACGTCACCCGATGCGGCCCCGCCCTCGTTCATGGGAATTTCAATGGGTGTGGGCGATTCCGATACCCCAGGCAATGGTGGCTGCGAGGTGTCATCGGCAGGTGACTTGTGCTGATCGCTCATGATGGGACTGTCCTCCTGTAGTGCAGGGCAAAGACAATCCTAATCCTTCATACTGCCGAGCTAAGCTACGACATTATTTCCCTTTCGGCGCATAGACAGTAATTTCAGCGTGCACACCTTCTCCTTCTGCTATGGAGTAGATAATCCCATCGGGGTAATAGGCGAGAGCATTTTCAGTGTACGCACGACGGAAAATTTCTTTCCCATCCTCACCATAGAGAATCGTCGCCTTGACTCTCTCATCCTCAAGCAAATAGAGCGACCCCTTTTCATTTGCGACGATATCCAACGACATTCTTTTCTCACCAATAGTAGTTTCCGTAGAAATATCCACTAGATACATTTGCTTTCTGGAAACTTCTTTCTCTTCGCGGACAAGAGGCTCTCCTGCACTATTAACTGCCCGGACACCCTGAAGCTGATCCACGGAACTTAATGGCGGCAGAACGTTATTCTGCTTCAGCGTCCATACATTTAGACGCGCCACTTCGAAGGGTAGGTCGCCTATTTTTTCACCCCTCCAGGAGTATTTATGACTGCCTCCCTCCGGAGTTTGAATAGCTAACCCATCGCGGAAGAGCTGATATGCTGCTAAACCCTCAAATTGGGACACTTTCCTACCGCTGACGGTAGAGAAAACCTCAAGCGAAGGCCTATTCACATCACCCTTAGTTTCACAGACAACAACACCATCAGCTGCCCGACATTCTGATCCCTCAACAATAGGCGAGCGCCATTGAATTACTCCCTCTTTTATGGAGATAAGGTCGGAAATAGAATCCCCATCAAGACCAGGGAAAGTCACAGTCCATAGAGTTTGCCCGCTCTGCGCGGCGACAAATTCTGGGGAGCGAGAATACGGGATATTGATTTCACCAAGAGCACTCACCTTTCCGCTTCCAAAATCAATAGCATCTAGGCTAAAACGATCCTCATCATTCTCCTGAGCACAATAAGCAACACCATTAAAGGAGGGAGAACACTCCTCAGCCGAGTCCCCATAATTCAGACGCCATTTCTCTTTACCCGTCCGAATATCACGGCCAACCACATAGGAAGTTGTCACGCTCCCGCCAGACTCATCGAAAACTATCACCGATTTATCGGCAGAAACCCCCATATATCTGCCCGTCACTTTCCACTCGCTGACTCCTTGCGCGTACCCGTCGTGGAGCCAGGGAGAAGGGCTCTCATAGGCGCCGCTCATTAGTTCATCTTTGGCGCTTTCATCAACAGGGAGCGGCGCGTCAGGGCGCGACTGCAGGTACTCCTCAAGTTCCTCATCCCATGGGGTGTCATGCTCATCATCCCAAGAGCTATCTTCTTCAGTCGCAGTCGAGACTGGGTGCGGGTTCCTCAGCATATACAGTTGCCCCCGGAAGGCAATCATCATGCACAGAATCACGATACCTACTATTGCAATGATCCCGAGCGAGACTCCCTGCTCGAAACTGTTAGCGGGGAGTTCAGCATTGTCCTGAGATGGCGATTGCTTGTCTGTCTGTGGAGTATCTGCCGCGTTCATGGCGCCCCTTTGCGAATGGGATGGGTGTGTGGCTCACTGTAGTTCGCTTGGGGGATTTCCGCAGGACATTGACGAGGGCGGGGCCCTAGTCAAACGTCACCTTACCCTTGGGGCGCATAAACGGTCACCGAACTATCCACATTCTGCCGGATGACAATCCCATGGTCAGCCCTGACCAGATCATCTGCCCCACGATCATCTGAGAAGATTTCTGTCCCATTCTCATCGACAATAAAGAAGGCGTGAGACTCAAAACCGTCCAGGAAGTAAACCGTGCCTTTTTCCTCGCCGATGAAGACCGAGATAGAATCTTTAGCGCGAATGAATTTCTGAGTAGACAAATCCTTATAGGCATCGGCACCATTGTCACGACTAAGTTCTACCAAGGACTGGCCGGCAGGATCAACAAAACGCCAGTTCTCTCCCACTTCTTCTACCGAAGATATCGGCAGAAGGTTGCCTCGAAAATCTTCCGGATGCGTGAAAGTTATTCCTTTAGAGACCGAGCCCATATCTTTAGCTGCCCATGAATATTGTCGATATGTTGTTGGCGTAGATCCACGATCGGCAATAATAAAACCATCTCGATAGCCTCTCATTATCACTTCGCCAGTAAACTCAGCAACCAATTCTCCCGTTGTGCCATTGATGATTTCTGCTCGACTTTCGACGCCACCAAAGCCATTGCTGCACCCAAGAGCCCCGTCACCGATAGTGCAATTCATATTTGCCATAATCTCGGTCTTCCACTGCACTTTCTCATCTTTGAGGGAAATAAGAGTATGGGGAGGCAACGGATCTCCTTCAGACACGCGCTCCGTGGAGGGGACATTCCAATAGGTATAGCCTTGCCAATAGCCAATAAGCAGTGGAGCTCGGCCCTCTATCCCAGTGTTTTCACCCTGTGTCACCTTACCCGTTGCCAGATCAATAACGATAAATGTCAGCCTCTTGTTACTATCGACATTACTGCAATAGGAAATGCCATTCCATACAGCGTGACATGACATGAAGAAAGAACTTTCTACCTGAGTGCGCCATTTTTCCGTACCAGTCTTCACATCACGGCCCGTAATGTCACCTGTTTCCTCGTCATAAAAAGCAATGATCGATTTATCACGCGAGACGCCAATATATTCTCCCGTTGCCTTCCATGTAGACACCCCTGCGGCGTAGCCCGAATGCAGCCACAGGTCAGTGGGAACCTCAAATTTCCCCTCCCCCATCCCCTGCGTCGCATTAGGATTTACAGGCCCCCGTTCAGGTTCACGGTATTCATACTTCCGAGAAGGCTCGTCGGAGGGTCCTGACATTGGTGTTGAGGCAGACAGATCAGGAACACTCCACTGCACCTCACCCAGAGAACCCACTACTTGAGTCACAAAGAAAATAGCGACCGCAACGGCGGCAACTCCAATAGTGAGGAAAGTGATCAGCAACGGGGTTTCGTTGCGGGCTACAGCCTGGTCGGACGCGTGTACACGAGGCGGGGAGTAGGAAGCACTCGGCACGGTGGGACTATCAACAGCTTCATCACGTGACATATGCGCGGGGGCAGCCTCACCCTCGGAAATTGGTGCGCCCTCAGTGTCGCGCCGATACGGATTGCGCTGCTCACTCATAGCAGACCACCCTCTCCTATCATGCCAGACTAGACCACTTTAGCCCCTCAACTCTCAGATAGCAGCAGCTATGAGAGCCAGCCCTACCCTTGAGGCGCATAAACGGTCACTGATTCCACTGAATGGTGAACAAGAATCCCATGGTGAGCACCTAAGGATTCTTTCTGCCCATATTCTTCGAAGAAGATCTCTTTTCCATTCTCGTCGATGAAACGGAAGGCCCCCAAGGCACGGTCAATGAGCAAATAAACCGTACCTTTTTCATCACCACTGACTTCTACACGATTATTTTTCGTCGCAATGACCTGATTAGTGGACAGATCCTTATACACATGACCAGCGGTAGCGTAGGTGGACTCCACCAATGAATCTCCCTGTGGATTGACAAAAACCGGATTTCGCACTCGGTCTCGTGCAGGTGTGATTGACACAAGAAGTTCCTGGTCTTGGTAAGGCAGATGAGGAAAGGGTACTGCCGAAGGTTCTTCCTTCCTTTCACCTGTCCACGAGTAATAGCGTGTTTCTCTCTCTTCGGACCCCCAATCCACGATAGTAAATCCATCTCGATACCAGTCCACACTAGGAACGTCAGCCACCTCAGCGACAAATTCCCCTGTTGACGCGTTAAACAGTTCCACCTTTTTATGTGACTGATCGTGACAGCCAATTCCCCCATCCCCAACAATGCACTCCGTATCCGGCGCAATATCCACTTCCTATTGCAGCATCTGATCCTTAATGGCAATTAGACCATCTGGCTGCCATGGCCCCACTTGAGATGAGCGTGAATCGAATTCAAGCGTCCAGTATGAGTAGCCCTGCCAATGGCCAATAAAGTGGGAACGAAATCCCTCCTTATCGATATTTCCTGGCTGCGTCAGTTCACCGGTTGCCAGATCAATAGAAGCAAAGATCGCTTTGGTCGCATCATAGTTACTGCTGCAATAGGCAATACCATTCCACACATCTAAGCAGGATAAATCCGCTGCCCCTTTGAAGGATTTTCGCCATTTCTCTGTACCGGTCTTCACATCGTAGCCAACAAACTCTGTCCCATTACTGAGTTTGTCGAGGACAATGGTCGATTTGTCCTGCGAAACCCCCACATAGCTGCCAGATGCAGTCCACTCAGTTACTCCCGCCTTGTAACCTGGATGCAGCCACGCATCGGTGGGCACCTCGTATGTCCCTTCCCCCATTCCCTGCGTTGCATTAGGGTTTGGCGCGCCCCTTTCAGGTTCTGAGGTGGGAGGTTTTGGCAAACTCCATTCCACCGTACTGAGGTTTCCTAATGCCTGACTCACAAAGAAAAGCACAACTGCAATGGCAGCTATTCCAATAGTGAAGACGGTGATCAACAATGGGGTTTCATTACGGACTACAGGCTGGCCGGACGCATGTACACGGGGCGGGGAGTAGGAAGCACTCGGCGCGGTGCGGGCGTCGGCGGATTCACCATCTGCAACAACAGCATGTGCTGGCAGCGAGTCTTCACTTACCCTCTGTGACGAGGCAATCTCGCCCTCGGAAATTGGTGCGCCCTCAGTGTCGCGCCGATACGGATTGCGCTGCTCATTCATAGCAGACCCCCTCTCCTGTCCTGCCAGACTGAACCACCTTAGCCCCTCAACTCCCAGGCAGCAGCAGTTATTGGGACCAGCCTTACCCTTGGGGCGCATAAACGGTCACCGAACCTCTTGAGTGCTCCTGGATAAGAATCCCATGTTCAGCGGCGATAAAGTCGTCCTCCCCATAGGTTCTCGAAAGGACCTCTTTCCCATTCTCATCAACGAAGCGAAAGACCTTCGCTTCACGATCAATAAACAGATAAACCGTGCCTTTTACATCGCCATTCAGACCCAAAGAATCACCTTCAGGGGCAACGACGTGTTGAGTAGATGAATCCTGAAATGCCTTGCCCGCATCAGTACTGGTGGAGTCAAGTAAAGAATTCCCCTGCGGATCAACAAAATCCGGAATTGCCATTCTGTCTTCAACAACCGAGATTGGCACAAGAAGTTCCTGGTACGGCAGATTGGGAGGGAATCCTGAGGAAAAGACTCCCTGATCTTGACCTAACCACGAATAACGCTGAATTTTTGTCTTGTCATATCCTGCACCTGCCACCATAAATCCATCCCGATACCAGTCCACGGCAGGAACGTCAGTTACCTCAGCAACGAATTCCCCTGTTGTTACGTTAAAGAGTCCTACCCGTCCGTGTGGTTGATGATGGCAGCCAAGAGCTCCATCCCCAACAGTGCACGCTGTATCTGCTGCAATATCAATCTCCCACTGCTGCTTCTGGTCCTTCAAGGCAATAAGTCTGTCTAGCTCTCGTGGCCGCTCCTGAGAGTGAGTCGCTCGGGACTCAAACGTCCAGTAGGTGTAGCCTTGCCAATAGCCAACAAAGTCGGCGCGATACCCCTCCTTATTGACCTTTCCTATTGGCGTTATGTCACCGGTTGCCAAGTCAATAGAAGCAAAGGTCTGTTCTGTAGCAGGCTCACTACTGCTGCAATATGCAATGCCATTCCACACATCTTCACAAGACATATGCGCTGCCTCTCCAGTGGAGTTACGCCATTTCTCTGCACCGGTTTTCACGTCATAGCCCACAAGGACCCTCTCATTACTGAGATCAGAGAAGACAATGGTCGATTTATCTCGTGAGACCCCAATATATTCGCCAGCGGCACTCCACGTAGACACCCCACTCTTGTAGCCAGGATGCAGCCACGCATCGGTGGGCACCTCATATGTTCCTCGCCCCATTCCCTGCGTTGCATTGGGGTTTGCCGCTTCCCTTTCGGGTTTACGGTATTCATTATCCTGGGCATTATTATTCGGCTTATTAGGCGAATCCCACTCCGCCGCGCCTAGGGTTCCTAAAGCTTGACTCGCAAAGAAAAGTGCGACCGCAACAGCAGCAATTCCAATAGCGAAGACGGTGATAGTCGATGGGGTTTCGCTTCGGCGCGACGCTGCAGAGGGCGCACCACTTGCCTCAGATGTTGACACAGCAGTTGACGAGGGCGGGGATTCCTCTTCTGCCGCGCCATCGACATCGGCGCGGGTAGGTGTCTCACCGCTGCGCGCAGGACTTTCCTCATCCTCAAGCTGATTGGGAGCAGCAGCAAGTGACAGTGCGTCAACAACACCTTCTTCTGGCGCGGCCCCGCCCTCGTGAATTGATATTTCCTCACTGACAGGAAGATCCCCGCTGGGGGCAGACTCGTCGGACCAGGATGAGGCCGGTGTCCACTGGTGCGGTGTCCAGGAACTGTCAATGTTGGGACGATACGGCTTGTACTGATCGCTCACGGGGGCAGCCCTCCTGTCATGACAGACAGGTCCACCCTAAACTTTCCTCCCAAAACTAGCAGCGGATAGCGAACCCTCTACCCTTGAGGAGCGAAAACAGTGACCTCATCTGAAGAGTTCTTCTGAAGAAGAATTCCATGTTCGACAGTGATTGTTTCTTCGTCCCCATAGGTCCCGGATAAAATCTGTGTCCCGTTTTCATCAACGAAAAAGAAGGCTTTTGGCGTGACACCGGTAAGGAGATAGACCTTTCCTTTTTGATCACCTACCGCCTCCATGCGCTCTTCTTTAGTAGCAATGACTTTTTTAGTGGACACATCGAAATAGGTGTAATCGCCGTCTACAGGAGAGGTCTTCAGTAAGGACTTTCCTGTGGGATCAACAAACCCTAGTTCCACCCCGCCACCAACACTTGACATTGGGACTAGATTCCCCTGAGATTCCCTGGGCTCGCCATCAACGCCTGTCGGAGAAATAGTTCCGAGATCTTCACCCGTCCACAAATACTGCCGATATTCCGTTTTATGGGCTTCGTCATTCATAATGACATATCCATCGCGATACCAGTTCACATTAATAGCACCCGTGTATTCAGCAACGAATTCACCAGTCGAAGCATTAATGAGCTCAACTCTATTACTCTCATCTGTTTGGGTCTGCTGACACCCAATAGCGCCATCTCCCACACGGCACCTCGCATTTGCAGCCACGTCAATGTGCCACTGCATCTTCCCATCTTTCAGAGCAATAAGAGTGTATGGCGCTCTAGCATCTGCAGAAAAAGCCTCTGTTGAAACAGAAGTCATCCAGTAGGTATGCCCCTGCCAATACCCCAGAAATTCCGCACTGTCACCTTCTACAGGAGAATTGCCTATTTGGGTCTGTTCACCTGTAGCCAGGTCAATAGCTGTAAAAACTTGGTGCGTTTCGCTATCAGTAATGGCATCATCACTGCAGTAGGCGATGCCATTCCAGACGTGGAGACATAATATAAAGGAGCGCACTTCAATCGAGGTGCGCCATTTTTCTGCGCCCGTTTTGACATCGTAGCCAATAATCGCGTCTGCGCTGTGATCCTTGAAGGCGATCACCGCTTTATCTTTCGAGACGCCAATATAACTTCCAGATGCAGTCCATTGAGAAGCCCCGGCAGCATATCCAGAATGCAACCATGGGTCTGTGGGGACCTCATATTTTCCTTCACCCATCCCCTTAGTGGCATTGGGATCTGCCGGCCCACGTTCAGGTTGCACATATTCGGGTCCCTCCGCTTCTGGGGCAGGCAACTCAGGCAAACTCCACTCAGCCTCAGCAACGGCCGTCAATGCTTGAATAGCGATGAAGGCAATCACCAGCAGCGCGACAATAGCCACAGTAAAAAGGCCAATAATCAACGGGGTGCTGCTGCGTTGTGCGGTAGTTTCCGACTCGACTCTTGGTGGCGAGTAAGGGGCATTCATTGAATAATGCCCTCCGGACACACTTTCTGCGCCCACTCCAGGCACGACTGAGGAGGAACCATCAGATCCTGCAGGAGTTAACTGCTCAGGTTCTGATGATGTTGACGCCTCCGATGTATTCAGAGCAGAATGATCTGGCCCATTTTGGTCATTGCTCACGCGAGAGTGCTCCTTCTCCATTAGCAGGCAATGCGGCCCTGCCTGGCTAGAGGTCGAGTGCGAGTGGCGACCTACCCTTTAGGCGCGTAAACAGTAATTGAATTCGATGGACCCCTCTTAAAAAGAATACCGTGGTCGCTATTAATAGATTCATCCTCCCCATACTTTTCTGACAGGATCTCTTTCCCATTCTCATCGAGAATAGAGAACTTATCAGGGTCATGGGCACTGAAAATATAGACTGTCCCTTTTTGATCCCCCGTTACCTGCAAGATATTGCTATCGGTGGAAAGAGCCTTCTTAGTAGACAGATCGGTATAGGCGAATTCACCACCGTCCAACTCTCTCGACAGCAAAGATTTCCCTGATGGATCAACAAAGCCCAAGTCACCTGATTCGGTAACACCGTCTATTGGGAGAAGATTACCTGCACGTTCACCCGGCTGAGCCGAAATGCCGAGAGGAGAAATAGTTCCCATATCTTCCCCCGCCCATGAATAACGCCGATATTCCGTATTTTCAGACTCACGATCCGAAATAATATACCCGTCGCGATGCCAGTGGGGATGAATATCACCGGCATATTCAGCAACGATTTCACCAGTTGAAGCATTAATAAGCTCTGCCCTTGCATTACCATCACTTTGGTACTGGTAACACCCAAGACCACCATCACCAACAAGACAGCTCGCATTTGCAGCCACTTCAACTTCCCATTGCTTTTTCCCATCTTTCAGGGCAATAAGATTGTGTGTCGGTAACGCGTCTCCAGAAGAGTATGACCCTAACGAGGAAACCGTCCAGAAGGTATAGCCCTGCCAATACCCAATAAAGCGCCCACCATCACCTTCCACACCTGTATCGTCTGCCTGAATCATTTCACCCTTAGCCAGATCAATGGAAATAAAAACGACAGTCGAGCTATTAGCGTCAACAATAGTGTCGTAACAATACGCAACACCATTCCATGCATTATCACATACGATATATATGCTCTTATCGAGGCTAATACGCCATTTTTCTGCGCCAGTTTTTACGTCGTGGCCGACAATTCTACGATCCTCAGAATCATAGAAGGCAATAATCTCTTTATCTTTTGAGACACCAATATATTGACCTGAGGCATTCCATGTTGATACCCCTGCGGCATAGCCTGAATGCAACCACGGGTCAGTGGGCACCTCATATTTCCCTTGCCCCATCCCCTCGGTGGCATAGGGATTCACGGAGCCGCGTCCTGGTTGGACATATTCAGTATCATCCGATTCCGAACCAGGTGACCCTGGCGCACCCCATTCAGCACCACCAATGGCAGCAATAGCACGAATAACGAAGAAGATCACCACCAGCAGCGCGGCAATACCCACAGTAAAAAGACCAATAATCAATGGGGCTTTACTGCGTCGCGCGGTGGCAGGTGACCCAACGCTTGGCGGAGCGTAGGCACCATGGGATGAATAGGGGGCACCTGGGCCAGTATTCGAGCCAAAGGCGGACCCATATGGAGTAGGTGTAGGCGCTGCCATAGGAGCGCCCGGTGTTGGCCCGCTGCTATAGGGGGCACCACCCCCGGCATTAGTCGCAAAGGGTGCTGGAGTGGGCGCTGAGGGGGAAGCATGGAAAGGTTGCGGGGTGGGCGCCCCAGCAGTAAAGCCCTGTGGGGGCGCAGCATAAGGGTTGCTTGGCGCCACTGGACTGCCCACCGGAGGGGTCGGCGTATGTGGAGTCACCTGTTGCGGTGCGGGGGCCGCTGGCACAGTCCATGAGGTGACCTGTTGAACGGCAGGTGCATTCTGCGGCTGAGGAGTTGGGGCCGGGACCTCCGGCAGCACCGAGGTTGCAGGAATAACCGGGGTCATTTGCGAGGGCGAAGCAGGGAAAACCTCGGTGGGTGCAGCATCTTGCGGTGTAGACGCTGCAGGGATTTCTGTCAGGACTTCCGTGGCAGGAATGGCCTGGGACGCCTGTGCTCCAAGTACTTGCGTTGCGGGCACTGCATTGGGATTGTCAGCCGCAAGAACCTCTGTTGCAGGCACATTCATACTGGAGGCGGAGGAGGACACTTCAGAGAGAACTTCAGTTGGCGCTGCTGAGGGAGCCATTCCCGTGTCTGCAGTATCAGGAGCACTGACATCAAGCACCTCGGTAGCAGGAACCCCGCCAGGAACAGGCGCACCCAGCACCTCGGTAGCAGGCGCCGCCCCGCCCTCGTAAGACAAAACCTCGGTAGCAGGGACGCCTCCAGAAGCGGGCACACCCAGCACCTCAGTGGCAGGCGCCGCCCCGCCCTCGTGAGACAAAACTTCCGTGGCCGGCACCCCATCATTGGGGGCAGAATCCTTAGGTCCCGAGGAGGTCGGGGTCCACCGTGTTGGCTTCCACGAAGTGTCGAGGTCGGGTCGATACGGCTTATTCTGATCGCTCACGGTGGTGTGCTCCTCCTGTATTGCGGGACAGACTTATCTTAGTCTGCGCCGCCCCACCTGGCGCTCTGTAGACAACACTTGTCTGCGCGTACCGTTTAGGCTGCTCTTTTCTCGCCATATATAGATTTAGGGTGCGCCAGAAAATGAATTCTGACGCACCCTAAAATGCAAGCTCAGCCTTGAGGAGCGTAGACCGTTGTCGTCTTGCCGTCTGCGGAAGTGGACACAAGAATTCCATGATCGACAATCGCATGCCCCTCCTTGCCATAGGGGAATTGGGCAATTTCCGATCCATCATCGCGATAGAAAACCAGTTTTCCTTCGTCAAAATAATCCACGGCAATGGTCTTGCCTGTGCCTGTTCCCATCACCTTTTGGGCAAGGGCGGGGGTACCGATTTCTTTCCCCGTTCCTGAGTGCACAAAAACGCGATTTCCAGCCTCTCCGGTTTTAGTGAAGGTCGAAGTAAGCACTGGCTTACCCTCGGGACTGACCATTTCGACGATATTTTTCCTGTCCCGGGAAGCGACAGGGGTAAGGGCACCACTACGGACTTTTGGCCAGGGATCTCCAGTTTGGAAATCAACAGTGGCGACTTGGTCACCTTTCCAGGAATAGTGCGTATTCGTTTTGTCATCGCTATTCAAAATGACAACGCCATCGCGGTGCCACTGAGGAATAAGTTTGCCTTCCATATCAAGCATGGCAGACCCATTATTGGCATCAAAAGTCTGAATTCGCGAGGCATCTCCTTCACGGGAAGAAGAACATCCGAGAGCTTGGTCTCCAAGGACGCAAAGAGTATTTTTTTCCAGTGGAGCTTCCCACGCGATGGCGCCATCTTTAGCCGCCACAAGGGTGAGGGCCTCTTCCCCATCCTTCTCCAGAATCCAATAGGTACGTCCTAATTGCGCACCAATCCCATCACGCATTCTTTGATCATCAGACAATTTCAGTTGGGTAGCAGTTTTTCCGGTGGACAAATCCATGGCGATCAGAGTGTTTTCTTGGTTTTCTCTCTGAGTGCAATAAGCAATCCCTGCTATCGCCTTAGCGCAAGTGACAAATCCCGAACCAAAGTCATTGCGCCATTGTTCTTTCCCAGATTTCGCATCGAAACCGACAATCCCCCTCCCCGAATCACCGGTCTGCTGGAAAACAACAATAGCGTTATCTTTTGAGGTACCGATCAACTCGCCGTTGGTTTCCCAGGTGTCAACGCCGGTGCCATAGCCTTCATGGAGCCAAGCAGTTGCTGGAGGCTCATACCCACCCGTCGGCAGAGCAACGGCACCTCCTCCACTTTGTCCTTTAGGCGTCGCAGAACCGCTCTGATCGTTGTTACCCTTTGCAGCATCAGGGTCTTCACCTGCTGATTGTTCCCCAGGATCAGGTGTGCCTGAGGTCCCCTTTGGGCTGGAGGGATCTGCGCCTGCCCCATCCGTACCGCCAGGAGCTCCGCCCGCGGATTGAAGCATGAAAGTCACCACCAGAGCAATAATCGCAATAATGGCGACCACACCCACACCAAGCCCAAGAAAAATGGGGGCGTTGTTCTTTTTTGCGGCTGCACCCATTGGGGTCCCTGGCGGGGTATATCCCGCACTACCTCCATAGGGATTAATGCCAGGACCTTGGGGAGAACCTGGATTAACTGGGCCAGGGTATGGGCTACCCTGTGGCGCAGGAAGTCCTGGCTGGCCAGGTTGGGGCCCAGCAAAGGGATCGGGAGCTCCATAACTGGCAGCAAATCCAGAATCGTAGGGTCCATTGCCTGCGCCTGGCACACCGGGAGCCCCAGGCCCGCCCTGCGGCGCATATCCTCCAGGAGTGGCAGCTCCTGGGTAGCCGCCCTGGAGCGGGGAATAGGGTTCGGGAGCCCCAGCGCTAGGCGGAGCAAAGGGGTCAGTTGTTGGCGCCTGGTGAATGACTTCCGTTGGCCCCTCCTGCGGAACGGGACCGCTGGGGGTCTCCCAGGAGGATGATGGCGTCATTGGCGGCGGAGCAAAAGAGTTGTCCTGTCCAGGACCTGATTGGGACCAGGATGCTGGCGGCTGTGGCATACCGGGTTGATTGCCACTAGGAGTCCATGGTGTTGGCGCCGCGTCGCCATTGCCCTGATGGTCTGGCGGCTCAGGAGCGCCAGTTGGCGGTTGAGAATTGACATCATCACTCACGGAGGACTCCTTACTCTGTGTTGGTTCAGATTCAACTCTAATGGCGAAAGGCGCATGGTGCAGAAAATGAGACGGTTCGTGATGACCTGCGCGAATCACCGTTGAGAAGGCAAATACCGCTGGTTTCGACTCATTCCCGCCACCATTTCCAGCAACGAGGGCGGGGTCACTTTTTCATAATGCTGCGTTGAATTTCAGTGCCTCTCCTAACGTCCCTTGGGTGGATGAATTGTGACGTCTGACGACGAGCCACTTGGTAGGTGGCCTGATTGGGCATAAAGAATCCCGGACCCCACTAACCCGGGTAGTTCTTCCACACCTTCTTTTCCTTCAGCATCAATGAAAACAGTCTTATTCGTATTGTCACCGTATTCTCTAGACTGCCGAATAATCACCGAGCCGGATTCGCTACCGAAAAACGTTTCCACATGCCTATCCACTTTAGGAAAATACACGGGGGTTGACACAGCTGAATCCGAGGGCGCACCATCAGTTGGGGCTTTACGAACCACCAACGGTTTTCCTTCAGAATCCACTAAAGGCGCATCTGCCTCAGCAATAGCTTTTGTCACGTCATAGTTATATTTCACTTCAGGCCAATATTCCGGTTGCACTAGTGGGCCTGCGCCTTTTTCTTTCCCTTGGAGAGACCATATTTTGGCGTCACCACCACTATTGTCCTGCACAGCAATAGCGTCCCGGTATATCGCAACTTCACTGTAGTCTCCCTTTATTTCTGCAGCTCGCTCGCCCGTTGCTGAGTTATAGATATCAATTCGACCTGTTTGTCCACGATTTTCACTACCATGACAGACAATTGCACCATCTGCTAATTCGCAGGTAGGAGATCGTCCCGCTTCAATCAGCCAGGCCTGCTCTCCACCCTTGAAAGCAATAATATGGAAGACGCCAGTACCATCATCAAGTCCGTGACTTTTTTGAAGTGAGACCTTCACATAGGTTAGTCCATGCTGGTACCCTAGAACACTCTCGAAGTAGTATTTCTCCGTGTCATAAGCGCCTATTTTTGCCGTAGTTCCATTATCCGGATCAATAGAGTACAGCGTATCTTCTTTATCACCGAGATCACTAGCAATAACTGGCCCTTGCGCAGGCCTCATCGCCTCTACCAACATCTTTTTCGATTCGTTGCTATTGCGCCATTTTTCGTCACCCGTATAAAGATCACGCCCAACCCATTCAGGCCGCCCCTTACCTGAGGCCCTAGGCTCCGCCAGAACAACAGTTGTTCCATCAGGAGAGACACCCAGCACCTCACTAGCTGACTGTGTCCAACTTTCCCCAATGCCTTCAGCGTAGCCTTCCTGTAGCCAGGTATTGGCAGGAACCTCGTACACCCCCGGAGTAATAGCCTCCGCGGCTCCTGGGACAATTGGGGCTGGGGGTGGCGCATTATCGCCATAAAGAATACTGCTACAGGCAGTAAGGACTAATGCGCAGGCACAGAGTAAAGAAATAGCGCGAGTGTTATGGCGAGGAGCGGTAGCCATATAAATGCCTCTCATTAGCGACGTCACCCGATTATTCGTGGGATTAATAGGGGTGAGAGTGTACTCCCACCTCCACACTACTCTTCCCTCCAGCCCCGCGCTCTTCCACGAGGGTCTATCACCAAGCCCAAGCGAATAGCCCCACGCCAGCACCTGTTAGCATTCCCAAACCTGCAAGCAGCATGCTCACTGCATATGCCATTCGCGCGTTCCACACTATCGAGCACATGCCTCTTTCACACCGCCTGCACCCCAGACGCCTATCCTTGTCGCGCCAGGCGGACAAACCGCCGCGAAGATGAACTTTGGTGGCCGAATCTGCGTTGTGAACGCGGTTTATCAATCCGAGCAGGCGGACAAAAATTTCTAACCTGCACAAATAGCCACCCCCGCCCTCGTATATTTTCTGGCTCCCCTTCACACGGTGAACTTCCCGCCCGCCCGATACACTTCCACTGATAGTCCACAGTGCCCCACTCCCTGAAGGAGATCTATGAGCGTCGAGTTAGTCACCGAATCCTCCCCTGCCCTCGTTGAGGCAATGGAACGCCTCATTCCGCAACTGTCACGCAGCGCCAAACCTCTGGACACCGACGCCACTGAACGTTTTGTCTCCCAAGACAGCGTCTACCTTTTTGTGTTCCGCTCTGATGCGGACCCTGCTGGCCCGATCCTTGGCATGCTGTCGCTAGCCACCTTTGAAATCCCGACTGGCGTGCGCGCATGGGTAGAAGATGTTGTTGTTGACGAAGCTGCTCGCGGACAGGGAGCCGGCCAGGCCCTCGTCGAAGCTGCCCTGACCCACGCCAAATCCGTGGGTGCCCGCACCGTGGATCTCACGTCGCGCCCTTCGCGGGAAGCTGCCAATCGCCTCTACCAGCGTTGTGGTTTCGAGTTGCGGGAAACCAATGTGTACCGCGTTGCCTTAGGCGACTGACGCCACCATTTCCATGAACGAGGGCGGGGCCACTCCCCTATTGAAGGAGCAAGCCCCGCCCTCGTCCATACCTCACCACTGCCTTCAGGTTTTAGAACTCTTCGTGAGTGGCCGGATCGAAGTCACCCATTGACCCATCTGGACGAGCCAATCCATCAATACGCGCCACCTGATCGGCGGACAACTCGATGCCGAAGACGTCAAGATTTGTCTTCTGACGCTGTGGATCTGCCGACTTCGGCAGGGGCACCGCTCCGCGCTGAATATGCCATGCAAGCACAATCTGAGCTGGGGTAACGTCAATTTCCTGCGCAATGGCGCGCACAGCTGGATTGTCAACGGCAGCTAAACGTCGCCCCAAAGGGGACCATGACTGGGCCACAATCCCCCGCTCTTTATTGGCTGCCAGCTGGTCATTTTGCGGCCAATACGGGTGCATTTGAATCTGGTTAATGCTGGGGACAAAATCGAGCTCCGTCTTCAGGGCGTCCAGATGCTCAGGGAGGAAATTCGACACGCCAACTGAGCGAATCAGGCCCTGATCGCGCAGTTCCAATAGCGCCGCAACGGCTTCCACATAGCGTCCCTGATTGGGGTTTGGCCAGTGAACCAACACCAGATCCCAATAGTCCAGGCCAGCTGTCCACAAGGATTCCTGCATTGACCAGATGACATTGTCATGCCCGTGGTGGCGGCCCGGAAGTTTCGTGGTGAGCACTAACTCTTCGCGGGGAATAGACGAGGCACGCACAGCCTGACCGAGGGCCGCCTCATTTTCATAATTCACTGCCGAGTCAAGCAGCCGGTAACCAGTGTCAATCGCAGCTGCCATTTGGCGGGCGCCATCAACGCCGCGCAGGGCATAGGTGCCAAGGCCGAGTCGAGGCAGGTCAAGACCATCATTCAGAGTTATTTTTGGAGCAGGAGAAATTGTCATATCCCCACCCTATTCCCGATTTACGATAGAGACATGTTTTCAGCGCCACATGATCTTTCTGCCCTGACCAATAGCTATCGGCATTTTCTTGATGACTGCCCTTCGCCCTACCATGCGGCAGAAAATGTGGCACAAACGCTGGTTGACCACGGTTTCCGGCGGCAGAGCGCGGCCGAGGCGTGGGATGCAAGCCCAGGCGGGCATGTCATGGTCCGTGACGGGGCAGTGGCTGCCTGGTTTGTGCCGGATTCACTGGGGACGGATACGCCAGGTGCGGGGCCAAAGGCCGGTTTCCGGATTGTTGGGGCGCATACCGATTCGCCGGGACTGCGCCTCAAGCCCGTTCCTGCCAGCGGCGGACCTGGCGGCTGGGGAATGATTGAGGTTGAAACCTATGGCGGATTGCTACGGAACTCTTGGCTGGATCGAGAACTTTCGGTGGCCGGGCGGATCATTACCGCTGATGGCGGGGTCCATTTAGTGCGCACCCGACCGCTGGCCCGGATTCCACAATTGGCTATTCACCTGGATCGCGATGTCAATAACACAGGGCTGGTACTCGACCCGCAAATCCATATGCACCCAGTGTGGACAGTTGGGGCCGGAAGGAGTGGCGCTGCATCCGCGAGCGCTGGCGCTGATGCCGCCGGTGCCACTGAAAGCGGCGCCCCACGGAGCTTTGCAGAAGAACTCATGGCGATTATTCGCCAAGATGCCGGCCTGGAGGCGGATGCAGTTATTGTTGGCACTGACCTGATCCTCATTCCCTCGCAGGGAACAGGGCTTTTCGGGGCGACTGGGGAGTTTATTGCTGCTGGCCGCCAAGACAATCTTTCCTCAGTGTTTGCAGGGCTTCAGGCGCTCATTGACTGTGCAGGCGCACCGCGGGAACAGGCGAAACTCTCTGACGTCCTTGTCTTTACCTGTTTTGACCATGAAGAAATCGGGTCAGAAACAGCTACCGGTGCGGCTGGCCCGCTTTTAGAGCAGGTTTTGCGACGCACGGCCTTCGCCCTCGGATGTGACGAGGACGGGGCGGCTCGTATGCTGGCAGCCTCCACCTGTATTAGCGCTGATGCCGCCCACTCGATCCATCCGAATTACCCCGAACGCCACGACCCTGTGCAATACCCCGTGATGGCAGCCGGGCCGGTGCTGAAAATTAATGCAAATCAGCGTTATGCCACTGACGGCGTGGGGCAAGCCGTGTGGGAGCGGGCACTCGCGGCGGCGGAAGTGAGCGGCCAGACTTTTGTCTCGAAAAACTCCGTGCCCTGTGGGTCAACGATTGGGCCGATTACTGCGACCCGTTTAGGTATTCGCACCGTTGATGTGGGGATTCCACTTTTATCAATGCATTCGGCTCGGGAAATGAGTCATATTGCGGATCTTGATGGGTTGTCACGAGCATTGGGGGCGTTCTGGGCTGGAGCGTAGGCCTGTAATTGCGCCCCGCCCTCGTGCATACCCCCCATGAAAGTGCCCCCACTGCATAATCGCAGCGGGGGCACGTGGTAAGTCAGCCCGTGTCAGAGGGACTCGACGGCGGCGACCTCAACCGGGATATTGCCGCGGGTTGCCTTGGAGTAGGGGCACAATTCGTGGGTGCGCTCCACCAAAGCCTGGGCCTGGTCCAGGGGGACACCGGGGATCGCTACTTCAATGCGTACGGCCAGACCAAAGGATTCTCCTTCGGGGCCAATGCCCACAGCGGTGGCAACCTCAGCCTGGGACACGTCAACGCCAGCTTCACGTCCGGCCAGGCCAAGCGCGCCTTGGAAGCAAGCGCCGTAGCCAATTGCAAAAAGCTGTTCGGGGTTGGTGCCTTTCCCGTCGCCACCCATCGCAGTGGGCAGACGGAGGTCAAGATTAAGGTCGGGCTCAGTGGACACGGCTTTTCCCGCGCGGCCACCGGTAGTGCGGGCGGTAGCGGTGTACACAATGGATTCTGGAGTATTTGCCATACCTTCATCCCACCATTGGTCTTTCGATGGGGCAAGGGCTAGGTGCCGCGATTCGCCACCAGCGCATTTCCACAGGCTACGCAAAGGGGCGAGAGTTGGGGCGGGCCTTGGGATTCACCTCATGAGGATTCCCAGGTGACGCACCTGCTTATTCGGCAATAAAGTCCGCTTCTGGGCGAGCCGCGAGTGCCCGCGCCACCGCCGACGTAAAACGAGGATTCATATGCGGCAATTTGTCGCCACGAATAAATGCGGTCTGAGTATTTTCGCCGTCAGCTGGCCAGGGTTCGCCACTGCCCCATTCGAAGAGGAATGTGAGGTCGAGATATTCCGCAATATCCCCATTGGCGTAAGTAATTGGGCCAACTGTTTCCACCGAGAGAAGGCGGATTGGGCGGGCGTGTACTCCCGCCTCTTCGAGAATTTCACGTTGGGCGGCAATGGCGGGTTCTTCGCCGGGATCGACAATTCCGGTGACGGGAGTCCACTGGGCATTGTCGCTGCGTTGGACAACAAGGATTTCGACGAGGGCGGGGTCCAGGTCTTTTTCAGGGGGGAGTATGAGCGGCGGAGCGCCTGGGGCGGGCCGCACCACGATTGCGGTGACTCCTGGAATCCATAGGGGTGCATGTCCAATGTGTTTGCGGAGCTCAAGGATGAAGTCAGGAGTTGCCATAAAACAAGGGTAGTGCTCTGCTACTGTCCAGGTCGGCATTTACAGGCCCGCAGCCCCCGACTGACAAACCACCGCCACAACGACAATTGCTGCGTGAAAATGCGTCCTCGCGGCGCTTTGTCCGGCTGTGTGACAGGGGTGGGCGCCGGAAGCCCCAAGCCTGCGCCTATTTGTGCAGGTCGGCAATTCCAGGCCCGCAGCGCCAATTGATAAACCGCGTCCGCGATGACAATTGCCGCGTGAAAACACGTCCTGGCGGCGCTTTGTCCGGCTGTGTGACAGGGGTGGGCGCGGTAGACCCCAACCCCGCACCTATTTGCCCAGATCAGAAATTTCGGTCCCACAGCCCGAATTGATAAACCGCGTCCACAACGACAATTGCTGCTTGAAAACACGTCCTCGCGGTGCTTTGTCAGCGCGCCGCAACATGGATAGGCACCTGAGGCGCTCTGCGAAGGCCATTCCCCCATCCGCGGTGTTGACAAAGCCGCCCGCTCAGCGTGTGGCTGGCGGGCGGCTCTGTGGGGTAATGCTCTGCGAGTCGTTAACTCACAATGGCATTAGGAGGCGCGACGGATTGCGGTAATGACTCCTGCACCAACCAGGAGGGTCAGCAGCGAGGTCATCAGCAGCAACTGCGCATTGGTACCAGTAATCGCGAGGCGACCAGTGCCAACAGGGTTCTCTTTGGCGACCTCAGTCATAGGCACTGCATTATTGGATGTTGCAGTGCTGGACTCAGTTGAAGGAGCCTGAGAAGAGGAGGAAGAAGAGGAACCCTGATTTCCTCCGGGCACGATGATGGCGCCATTGTTTTGCGACTTGGGGGTCAGCGGCGTCAAAGGAGTAGCCGTGCCAGCGTTAGAGCCATTGCCAGCAGAACCAGTGCTGCCAGTAGCACCATTGGCGCCAGCATTTCCCTGATTGCCTGAAGGATCCAGGTTCAGGGAGCCTTTATCGCCAGCCTGGGGAGCATTTCCATTGGTTGAACCACCCTGGTTGTCCTTGTCATCACCTTTTTGCTGGTCATTCTTTTGGCTCTCGTCAGACTGACCGGACTTGCCACTAGATTGTGCAGCGTTATCAGTGGACTGGCCAGTGTCACCAGACTGGGCTGACTGTGATGCATCGCCGGACTGCGCGCCATTACCAGCAGACTGGGCGGGATCGACAGGCTTTGCCGACTGACCAGCATCACCAGACTGACCCAGATTCAGATCAGGCTTATTCGCATCGCCAGGCTTCACAGACTGAGCGGTATCACCTGATTGCGCGCCATTACCAGCGGACTGGGTGGCATCGCCAGCAGACTGAGCCGGATCCACAGGAGCCGCTGACTGAGCAGCATCACCGGATTGAGGTGCATTGCCAGCAGACTGACCTGCATCTCCAGATTGAGCGGACTGATCATCATCAGCAGTGGACTGAGCAGCATCGCCAGACTGAGGCAGATTCAGTTCGGGCTTATCTGCACCGCCCGCCTGAAGTGACTGAGCAACATCCGCAGATTGGTCGTCATCTCCAGTGGACTGGCCAGCGTCACCTGACTGAGCCACATCGCCAGACTGCGCAGATTGACCAGCATCACCAGCTGACTGAGCAGTGTCACCTGCAGACTGGGCAGGATCCACGGGCTTCACAGACTGAGTTGCATCAGCTGACTGAGCCGTATCGCCTGATTGTGCGCCGTTACCAGCAGACTGGTTGGCATCGCCAGCAGACTGCGCAGGATCAACAGGCGCCGCAGACTGAGCAACATCACCGGCAGACTGAGCAGCATCGGCCGACTGAGTCACATCGCCAGACTGCGCAGATTGCCCAGCATCGCCAGCAGACTGAGGCTGGTCCACAGGCTTCGGTGTGTAAACATTCGTCACGGTGACACGAGCAACCCCATTGGCAGGAATCACCGCAGGTGCACCTTCCACAGTGGTGGCCACGGTGTAACCATCACGTTCGGCAGCCGCAGCATCCGGGGTCACGGTGCAATTCGCACCAGCAGCCAGACCGTCATGGGTCCCAACAGTGCCGTCACCCTTCATATCAGCCGTGGTGTCGCCATTGCCGCAGTTGTAGGTCACGGGGAAAGTATCAGCGTTAGCGGTAGGGTGACCTTCAGTCTTGACCACCAGTTCCAGGGCACCCACTTCCTGAGCGTAGGTGTACTTCATGTTGACGCGCACAGGCGTATCTGGGTTGTCAATAATGAAGTTCTCGGGCACTGGCATGGGATCAACCAGGGTGTATCCAGCGCGGTGAGAGCCTTCAATCTTCGCGCTCAGTGTGCAGCTGGCCCCAATAGGAAGCGGACCCAGTGGCGAAACAACCGGTGTGCCATCAGAGGAAACACCCAGCATATCCGCAGACATATTCTCGCCGTTGTGCCAACAGCCCACACTAAAGTCATAGGTACCCACAGGAGCAGGTGATCCATCTGTGGTGGTCGCGCTCGCGGTTACCTCGAAGGTGCCTTTTTCAACGGGAACGGGGTTAGTCAAGGTGTAGGTATTGGTCACCTGAATATTGACTGCTGACCAGTCATTGACCGTGAACTTCATGGCATTACCGGGTGCTGGGGTGCTGTAGTCCGTGTCCCACATGGTTTCCAAGGTGGTGCCTTCCACCTCATGGTTCACTCGGGTCACGGTGCACTCAGCGCCAGCAGGCAAGCCCAGAATATTCTTGGCCTCGCCCTCGGCAATAGAAAATGTTCCGCCGCCAACGTTCTGCCCCAAGTGGGTGCAACTCCAGTCATAGGTGAAAGGACCGGTGGCTTTGGCCATTCCATCACCCTTGGTTGTCGTGGTCACGCGGAAGACACCGGGTTGATAGGTGTAGGCATTCGCAATTTCAACCGCAGGGGTACTACCAGCCAGAATCGTGACATCACGGGTAAGAGTGCCATTGACAGCAACTTCTTGATCGAGCGAGTATCCCTCAATTGCTGCCTTATCAACAAGGGGGTCAATGGTGCAGGTGGTTCCCACAGGAATATCGCTCACCACATGGGTAGCGTTATCCTCCAAAAGGACGGTTTGGGCTTCTTCGGTGCCGCACTTGTAGGACACCTCCCACACACGGTCCACGGGGAAGAGGTGATCGTTATCAACATTCACCAGAACGGCCAGCTCAAATCCACCGGTATCTGGGGTGGCATGGGCAATACTCGCGCCACCAATGAGACCTAGCGGCGAGATTGCGAGGGCACTCGCCGCTAGGGCCCAGGCAACAGGGCGCCTATTTCGGGTGAGGCTCATGCTATTCATGAGTTCTCCTTACACTGTACTGAGGGATGAGTCCGCACCTAATCGGTTATGACCAGCACGAACGCGTCTTTTATCGTCGCATGGTCCCTCTAGTTCCTCCAAAGCCAACTAGGCATTAGTTATTGGACACTCCTTCCACTGTTTATGCAGATCAGAGCCTCATATTCTCCCTTGTGGCAAGGGGTTGAGCCCCGCCCTCGTTCAGCGTCCTCTCAGGTCGTGAGGCTCCACACCCAAGATGCTTCACATCGCCCTCTCATGGCACGATGGTGGGGTTGTCTACGCCAATAACGCGTAGGGAGAGGTGGACAGATGAGCAACCCGATCCCGGGTTGGTACCCGGATCCGGACAATGGCACGCGCCATCGCTATTGGGACGGCGATGCGTGGACCGAAAATATTCGATACGACTTGGAGTTCGTCAACGCCGATGAGGATGAGATCATCGACGATGACGCTTATGAGGATGCCGATATGGCATTTGAAGCGGACTCCTACGGGGCAGAAGACTCTTCCTTCTCTTCTTACGAGGGCGGGGCCGTCACCGTTGACGAACCTGCATTCATTTCCCCAGATGTTCCTACCTTTGACTCTGCTCCGAGCGCAGTTGAGGACGCCTCCCAGGCTCCTGGAGCTGCCGCTCTTCAAGAGGTATGGAAGAGGCCAAAGTGGCTGAAGGGCGCAGCAGCGGCTGCTGGTGCTGTTACGGGACGGATCTCTGAGGCTCAGGCTCCAGAAGAACCCGAGTTCCCGGAAGCACCGGAAGCACCCGAAGCGCCTGGATTCCCAACTTTTGGCGTCGAAGACCCACAGGCAACCGCAGTTTTTGATGCTGGCGTCGGGGCGGGCCCAGGCGCGCCCGGTGTGGATGAGACCAACCTGAGCATTCCCGCCGTTGAGGCTCCTTCTTTTGGTGGGCGGCCCACCTTCCCCGCTTTTGGGGCACAGGCCGCACCACAAGCGGAGGCTTTCGTCCCTGAAGAGTCCACTTTTGAGGCGCCCACTGCTCCCGCACTTCCTCAGCAGACCCAGCCAGTTTGGCCTCAGGAAACCTCAACATCTGCCTGGTCTGCACTTTTGCGTCGGACAGAGCCGCAAGATGCCTTATTGCCTGAGGTTGAGGAGCCCTCGTTGGAGGGTGGCCTTTGGGAAGGCGAAGGTGCCGATGAGGTACCTGAAGAGGAATCCGGCCCATCCTTTGGGCTCTCCCTTCCCACCTCGAAACTTTCTAAGAAGTCACCTCTTCGCCGCGGGCTCGCTGGCGCAACTGGCCTATTTGGTCGGGCCAGAGATGCGCTTGGGGGCGACGAGGGCGAGGCTCCCACCTTTGAGAGCCCAGAATTTGGTGATGCTGGCGAGGTTCCGTCCTTAGGTGACACCGATCTGGGGACAGCAAGTCTGGGCACCAGTGACATTACTTCGGACACTTTTGGTGTGTCTGGTTTTGGTGCTGGCCGCGCCAACGCAGACTTTGATGCCGCGGATCTGGGCGGCAGCGAAGGACTAGATTCCACCGATTTTGGTTCTGTTGAGGCGGAGGCAGCCGGATTCGATACTTCCGGCGTTGATGCCTCTGGCCTTGGCCTGACTGAAGTGGAAGCTCCTGAGGGCGAGTTTGAGTTGCCCGAGTTACCAGGCAACCCTCTTAAAGCTGCCAGCGGATTACGTTCGGCTCTGGGCCGCACGCCGCTTTTTGGTCGTAAACGGGATCAGGAAGACGACGTTGCTCCAGGTGCCACAGCAGGTGGCCCCGGAATTCCTGTCGCTGACAGTGCCGCACCTAGTACCGACACAGAATTCCTTGCCGATTCGGCTGCCGCCACCCCATGGATCGGAAGTGACCGGTCACTGGAGGATGACAATAGTGCAGCTGGGATTGCCTCAGAGGATGGTCAGGAGACTTTCCCATCGTCGCGGCCAGGTCTGACCTACCCAGATGATCGCCATGGCGCACCCGCTGTAGAAACCACTACACCAGCAGCAACAAAAACGAATCCGTGGCAGGTGGCGGTGCTAGCCACCAGCGCAGCCCTCCTTCTCGTTGTCATTGCGATTATTGGGGTGCTAATTCATAGTGCCACCCTTGGGCCACGCCTAGAGGATGCGCGCGCAAAACTCAATGAGGCTCAACAATCCGTTGTGGATGCACAGAATGAACTCACGCAAGCCGAACAAGAAAGTGGAGGCTCACAGTGAATAAGTGGATCCCCTTTAACTCCGACAATGGCGACCGTTCTTCCGGGTCCGGTGACGGGGGTTTCGGTAGTCAGGGCCCCTCAGGGTACGAGGGCGGGGCCGATGATTTTGATGCCACTGCAGGTTCAGACAGTTTTGACCCCAATGCCACAGCACCATTTGACGCTCCAGGTACTCCAGGCGCCTTTGGCGTCGGCGCGCACGCCGCTGACCAGCCGCTCGGCAGTGAACCGGGCGCTTTTGGCGTAGAAACCGGCGCTTTTGGCGTAGAACCTGAGGGTTTTAATGCCACCCCTGGCGGCTTCCCTGCTGCTCTGCCTGGCGATTTTCCTCAGGATTTTGGGGGCGATGACCCTCAGGACTTTGAGGATCCCGATGGCGTATTTGACCCCAGCGCCACCGCCCTCGTTACCCCTATTGACCCCTCTGAAGACGTCGATACCAACGATCACAACCCCGCCGCGGGCGCACTGGCGGCAGGCGCCGCTGCCGCTGGGGCAGCACCTGCGCGGGGTAATCGCGTCCTTGCTGCAGCCACCGCATTTTTACCGACGAATACGAATATTCTTCGTGTCCTCACTGCTGTCGGTGCCGCATTTACTGTGGTTGGGCTGGTTGTCCTTGTCATGTTGCTCAACGGCACAGGCCGTGCTTCGCAGGAAATTGCTGATCTTGAGGCCTCTGCGGAAGCTGCCCGCACCCAGGCTGCCACCCTTCAAAGTGACGCGGCCACCACCCGCGAGCGCACCCAGGCCTTAACCGAGGCCCGCCAAATTCAGGAAGCTGAAGCCCAATCCACGGGTACTAATGCTGGCCAAGCCTGGTGCGATGCAGTTAATCGTGATTCACGCACGAAGATAGGTGAGCATCTTTCCCGCTATGACAGCCTGAACCAGTGGGGTAAAGACAAGGTAGCCGCGACCTGTAAAGATAAGAAGGATGCGGTGGATGCCTCCAGCGCAGTGCGTGAGCAACTACGTGAAAGCGTCGTCATTTCTTCCTGCCGGGTCAGTAGCGATGGCCAGATCACCATGAAAGGCACCGTGAATTATGCGGGCCCTGAGGGTGTGGCCGAGGATAGCCCGTTGCGTAAGGCCCATCTGTGGGTTGATGTGTACGCTCAGTCGGGCGAAGACGACGAAACAGGCAAAGCCATCGTTGAACTTCCTGATACCGAACCGGGGGCCACTCAGTCCTGGGAAGCCACGTTCCCAGCTGAGTCCGCTGATGGAAAGTGTCGTGTAAGGGAAATCCAGTGGTGGCCGTCGGCGCTCTAAATCTGCCCTTAATTGGGGCCATGGGACGGATACAACCGGATAAGAATCTTCGCGATCATATCTGTTCTCGAATGGCAATTCTTGAATCGGATCCAACGTCAATTCTGCACAGGGTGCCTTTTCATTCGCACCCTGCGCGCTGTATTGATGGGCGCCCATTCACTGTTGAGCAGATTGATCTTCAGGGGGTTGAGTTTCCAGTCCCGTGTGGGGAACTTCCACGCGGGGCTGGTGGCACTGCCGCAACCTGGGTGATTGACCTGCTGACGACGACGGCTTTTCGTCCGCATAGTTCCTTCCCGGGTTCGGCGGTGGAGGCCGATGAATTGCGTGCGCTGACCCCCACGTGGTTGTCGCTGACCTGTGCGGCGTTGCAGCGTCAGGGGATTCCTGTGGGTACGCATGGGGATGATCGCAGTCATGGTGGTGACTGTGGATGTGGCGCGGTGGACCGGTTGGGGTCGATTTTGGCGCTGATTGGCCAGGCGCACCCAACGCTGTTTTCATTGTTGGAGCAGTGGGGTTTTGATCCGCGCCACCTCCCAGCGTCCCTGCCGAATCGCTGTGCACGCTATGCCATGACAGTGCCTAGTGGGTCGGGGATTTCAGGCATTCTCAAAGGTCATGCTTCCGCTGCGGTGCCGTCAATGCAGGGCCGTCACGCCGAGGTGGCGGTGGTCGTCAATTTGATCCCTGGAACGGTGGTCGATACGGCGGCGGTTGGTCGTTTTCTTGTGGCTAACGAGGACGGGGCCTGGCGAGATGCGGAATCATCACTGATTGCTGATCCACGGCAAAGTCTTCCCGATCCTCGCAACCCTCAGGTTTTTGCTGTGGACCCCTGGTCCTTTTGGAATGTCGCGGATTTCTTGGTGGCACATGCCGATCCTGAGGCTGGAGCAACAGAAACTGGTCTTTTAGTGTTGCCCCGCGAGATTACTCGTGAGGCGGTAGCCACCACCCTTATGTTGCTCAATTGCGCGACTTTAATGACTCTATGTGGATCGGGGATGCCGGTGATGGTCCTACGGCCTGATCCTGTGCCCGCCCACCAGTTGCCAGAGTCAAAGATGGCCCCGCAGCCGACTCCTGTTGATCTGCCTGCCAATGGCTGACCGCCCCAGCTCCACCGGTGGCAGCGAAGAGCCACAGGATCAGCTTTCTGAGGAGATTCCCCCTCCCCCACCAGGGGCTTTAACTGACGCTGACTGGGTTCGAGTCGATACCTGGCTATGGGCAACCCGTCAGGTTTCCACCCGATCTCGCGGGACTGCGGCTACTCGCGCAGGCCACGTCAAAGTCAATGGCACCACTGTCAAAGCCGCACAGAAAGTACGTATTGGGGACGAGGTTCGCCTACGGATTAACGGTTTTGATCGGGTCCTTATTGTCCGTGCGCTCTTGGTCAAACGGGTGGGGGCGCCGCAGGCCCGCCAATGCTATGACGACCAGTCTGTGCCACGTCCGACCCGGCAGGCTGCTTTTGGGATTCGTGATCGAGGCGCAGGGCGGCCGTCAAAGAAAGAACGCCGTGAACTTGATCGTTTACGAGGGCGGGATTCGCACCAGCATTACTGATAATTGCGACGCGGAGTCATCAGTAGTGCGACGCAGGCAGTAATAATTGGGACGAAAATAAGCAGCCCAATAATGGCGGGCCAGGGAACAATAAAACTTAAGTCCATTCCCATTCGTCCGCCTTTATCTAAAGCGCGCACAACAGCCCATCCGCAAATAAGTCCTCCGAATAGTCCCAGTGGGAGACAATGTAGGGTGAGAACTGTTCCTTGGGCGATTCCTAGGCGGTAGCGGATATATCCTGGCGACCCAATCTGGTCCATTACCTCGAAGTCTTGGCGGGTTTCTAACGACACCACTGTGAGCGCCAAAATGACGGTGGCAAAAACAATAACAAGTGTGCCGCCGACAAGCATATAGGGCTGAACTAAGGTCACTAATGGCGGAATAATGGGAATAATATCTATTCCGGAGGCTCGCGGCCCCTGACCTGCGCTAAAGAAGGACAGGCTATCGCCGCCTTCTTGGGGAGTGATGACAGTACCCAATGAGGAATAGGGCAAGGTAAGGCGCTGCGCTGCTTGAGGCGAGAGAATCACAATAGTGAGTGGGCCTGGGCTGGCAGGAAATGACGCATAGTTGCGAATGTCGGTGAGTTCATGTGCGCGTGAAGCGGGAATCAGTCCTCCCGTTGTTGGCGAAATTTTCCCTAACGAGGGCGGGGCCACCTCACGTTGTCCTGGGAAAGCATCGCCTACAGCTCGTCCCATTGGCGCACCTTCCCCACCGAGGGGGGTTGCTGTTGACACCACCGAGATTTTTGCCTGTCCTCGCTCATCAATAGTGTCTGCGCCGGGGACAAGAACGCCTCCTTTACGCAAGGTCGAGACCGCACGGAGAAGCCCATTTCCCTGAACAATGCCAGAGTTTTGCAGCCAGGTGCCATCATCAACAATATAGAGCGCGTGAATTTCAGCTAATGCGCGGTCAGCATAGGCGCGTCGGGCGTCATTTTCTTCGCTGGCGCTGACAACAAAGGGGCGCCACGCGTGGTTGGAGGATTCCAGCGCCATATCCCATGTCACCCCATATATGGGAGTGGATTTTCCACGCCCCAATTGGGAGTGAACAATACTGCCCCCCTCATCAAAGAGAGCATTCAGGCGCTCGGGTTCTTGGAGAAGATTATCTGCTGTGACAAAGGCCGATCCGAGGGGTCCTACATGCGCGCGCGCATTCCACATCGACCCGTCAACTGAAGCAACAGAGACTAAGGCGGCCACAGCTGCCACAAGAAGAGAAGTCAGTGACGCCAATGCAGGGAAAGAACGGTGCCCATGGCGCACAGCGTCACGCATTGCCAGGCGCCAATCAATACTTCCCGCTCCACGCAAATGACTCCACCCTGTCATCACCCATGGCAATGAGCCAATTAATGCCAGAAGAAAAATGGCACCAAGAATCACAGTGACAACAATAGAGCCCGAGTCGGCTGCAAGCGCTAAGAAAGGTAATGATAATGCGGCAGCAGCAGGATAGGTTTCGTTACGACGCACAAGAGATGAGCGTTGACGAAGGCGCCGAGAAATCACTAATCGAATATCTGTTTGCGCAGCAATTCGAGCCGGCCAAAATGCCGCGGCAATTCCCACCACTAAAGGCACAATGGTGGCGATCAGCGGTAGACGCCAATCCACAGCCTCGCCACCAATCCCGAGAATCAATGCAGCCACAAAGGAAATGATGGCAGTTAATAATCCAGCAAGAACTGCGGAGGCTACGCCAATACCAATACCGAAAGAGAGAACCACTCGACGAACATCACGGCAATTCGCACCAATCGTTGAGAGCGTGCCGAAAGTGCGAATATGAGTGCGAATAAAAGCCATGTAGACGGGCGACACCACTAAAATTGTTTCGGTGATGACCAGCAGAGCGAGGACCCCCAGCAGCAGAGTAGCTTCGGCGGTATTTGACGAACTCTTGCCAGCAAAAGAAAACATATTCGCCGGGTCAATACCCGAAAATGGGCCTAAAAGAGCAGATTCTACCGAGGAGGATTCTGCAGAAATAGACGAAGAATGTAATGAGGCTAAAGCAATATCTCTGGATATCACCAGATAACCCTGCGCATTGAGAGATTCGAGATCATTCCAGTCTAAAGAAGCGCCACCCGAGACATACCATGAGACTTGCGAAGTATCCACATCTAAGGTGTAGACAGTAAATGTTCCTGGACCAACTACTACGGTCTGCTGGCCTGATATTTCCCCAATGACCCGCACTTTACGCGTCATATTTTTATCGTCATTCCCAGAAGCAACCGCAATATCGACAGTATCGCCACTGACTATATTGAGGCTCTCTAAAAGATCGCTACTGAAAAGCGCCTCAAAGGGTGCTGGAGAAGGAGCTCCATTGACCTTTTTATAGCCTGCTATTTCCGGGTTGGCCGTTTGCCGCAAGTCAATTTCGACTTTTTCTCTCTCAGCGCCCGCCGCGCCCTCTTCGCCATTTCCCCCTGATGCGCCGCTATGTGTGCCAAAGGGAGCACTTGGTAGCAGGTCAGCGCTTCCACTATCCCGCTCACTCCCGTCCTGACCAGCAGCGACGGGGACAGAGACGCTGGCGTGAGTAAAAGTTGCCACCGGCTGAGCAGTAATATCTGCACGTATTTGCGGGCCACTCAGATGGGCGTCGGATGATTGACCCCAGTCAACTTCGCTGCCAATTCCTCCACCTGCAGCCCCGCCCTCGTCCATGGATAAGAGCCCACCAAAGGCATCCTGAGTAATGGGGCCAGGAGAAATCGGGGTGATAATGGCGCGAGGGCTGCCACTATTAGCCAACCAGGACACCACCGCATAGTGCCCTGAATGCAGCATGGACCATACGGTCAACGCCACAATTGCAATTACTGTAGGAGCGCAGGTCAATAAGACTGTGGGCAGTGTCCACATATGGCGACGTTGGGCAGTACGGGCCGCGATACGCAGAGCAATACGCCACTTTGCTGCCCAACGGCGAAGCCGACCAATCACAATGTGCCCCGAAGAAGATCCTCAATACGATCCTCGCGTGTGCGATCTGCTATCGCGCCGCTGCGCAAGAAAATCGTGCGATCAGCCCACGCCGCATAACGAGCCTCGTGGGTAATAAAAAGAACAGCCACACCATTATCCGCTGCACGGCGCAGCACCGCCATCACCGCATCTCCCCCAGCAACATCAAGGGCGCTTGTGGGTTCATCAGCTAAAACAACGGCTCGACGTCCAACTAAAGCCCGGGCAATCGTCACCCTTTGGACTTCACCAGAAGACAATTCATCAGGAAAACGATCTGCGAGGGACTCCAACTCAAGTTCCTCTAAGGCTCTCATCGCAGCCTTCCGCGCCTTCCTGTAGGAACCACCCCCCAGTTCCACAGGTAAAGCCACATTTTCAACGGCAGATAAGCCCAGGATCAGCTCGGAATTCTGGTGAACATACCCCACCACAGATCGGCGGATTTCTGCGCGCTGCCCCAGAGTCATCCGGGTAATATCGTCACCGCGAATATATACATGCCCATGGGTCGGGATTTCCAGACCGGCCGCAATCGACATAAGCGTCGATTTACCACTTCCTGATGGACCCATAATGGCCACCAATTCGCCTGCGGACACAGAAAGGTCAATCCCATTGAGGGTTCGCACCGCATTTGCGCCCCGCCCTCGTTCATGGGAAACGCCGATGATATCGACGGTCTCCGCAACGGGAATCATTCGGCCGCAACAAGCTCACGTTCAATAGCGGGCACGGCGCGGCGACCCTTCGCCCGAGCAAATGCAGCGCGGCGGGCAGCCTCCGAAATCGCGCCAGCCTCCACGTAATCCAGCCAATTCAGCTCAGCTTCAAGATCAAAAGTACGACGCTCAAGAATCAGTTTCCAGGCGATTTCCGAGTCATCGGCAGCAGCCTTCAGACGCACAATATCGCGCAAAACTTGCACGGTAGCGCGACGTTGATCCTGAATAAGTTGACTGACATCCACAGTTGGATCAGCAGCAGCCACGGCTAATTTCATCACCAACTCATCGCGTTCAGGACGTTCGCGACGCACTGGAGAACTCCACCATTGCTTGAGGATCTGACGGCCAGAATCGGTCAATTCGAAGATCTCAGAGTCCCGGCCCTGATGGGTTTCCGGGTGGGAAATCACGTGTCCATCACGTTCAAGCCGCTGCATTGTCTGGTAGACCTGCCCAATATTGAGCGGCCACGCACCACAGGTCTGTTCCTCAAACATCTGACGAAGACGGTAGACGCCTGAGGGTTGTTGTGAAACAAGTGCAAGCAAAGCATTGCGAACGGACATGGGGAACTCCTTGCCCTCTTCAATCGATGACGGGACTGCCACTCCAACTGAGCGGATATCCCAGATCATAGGGGACTTAAAGCCTCTCTGATCCACATATAATGCGAAGGTTTTTATGTATCGCTCCCCAGAAAGCGATCTCAATGAGGGCGATTTGTGAAGCGCGCATCATGTAATTTCTCATGTTTCCGCGTCGATCGACAGTCGAAAATGCTTGGGAATACTAGACTATGACGAGTCTGTGATTCACACAGCGCCGCATCGCGGGCACACCGACACGAAAGAGTTTCGCGTGCTTCTATTACTTTGTTGGCAATATCTACGCACGCGTCTTCGTGACGTGGCGTTAATCCTGTTTCTCCAGGTAGCAGCCGCATTGGCTGGCCTGAACTTACCTGACATTAATGCCAGAATCATCGACGAGGGCGTGGCTACTGGCTCTACTGGCGTGATCTGGTCACTTGGTGGATTAATGCTGGCCATCGCTCTGGTCCAAGGGGTATGCACTGCGCTGGCTGTATGGTTTGGCGCGAAAGTCTCCATGGGCTTGGGAGCTTGGCTGCGCCACAGGGTTTTTACTCACGCGCAGCGTCTATCCATTCAGGATGTCCACCATTATGGAGCGCCCTCACTCATTACGCGATCCACTAATGACGTGCAGCATATTCAGATGGTTGTGCTGATGTCCTTTTCGATTATGGTCACCGCACCCATTATGGGGATCGGCGGCGTTATTCAAGCGGTCCGGCAGAACCTAGAGTTATCGGGAGTTTTGGCTGTTCTTATCCCACTCCTCATTGCAATTTTCGGGATTCTCTCGTTTAAGCTCTACCCGATTTTCGGCCAGCTTCAAGTGCGCACTGATGAAATTAATACTGTCCTACGTGAGGAACTCACGGGCATTCGCGTAATCCGCGCATTTGCTCGAATCCCCTTTATTAGCGACCGCTATCGCACTGCTAATGACAATCTCCGCGATGTGTCGATGATTTTAGGCGCGATTTTTGCGGTCCTCTTTCCCTTAGTGGGTTTGGTCGTTAATGCGGCGAATGTGGCAGTAGTGTGGTTTGGCGCCGGATTAGTTGATTCCGGCCAGGCCAATATTGGCGCTCTTTTCGCCTTCCTCAACTATGTGGGCATGATTTTTATGGCCGTGATGCTCTCTTCCATGGTCTTTATGATGGTGCCCCGTGCCTCAGTGTGCGCCCAGCGTATTCACGAAATTCTCGACCACCAGCCCACGGTTTTCTCCCCCGAAACAGGGAAGAAGGCGGACAGCCCAGAGTTATCCTCCCAGTGGTCCTTCGCCCTCGACAATGCCTCGATGCAATACCCGGGGGCAGAAAGTGCAGTGCTGGAAAATATTGACCTACCGCTGCCAGCGGGAACGACGACCGCCATTATTGGCGCCACAGGGGCAGGGAAAACGACTCTGGTCAATCTTCTCCCCCGCCTGATGGACCCCACTGGAGGGCACGTCCTGGCAAATGGCATTCCCGTTGATCAGATTGATCTGGGGGATTTGCGCGGACGTATCGCCGTGGTGCCACAGCGCGCCCACCTCTTTTCCGGGACGATCGCTAGTGCAGTGTCCTGCAGCAATGATCTGGATGAGGCTGGACGTGAACGTGTCCGCTGGGCTTTAGCAGGAGCCCAAGCCCTCGAGTTTGTTGATCGTCTTGAAGACGGGATCGACTCCCCAGTAGAACCTGGGGGGAAGAATTTCTCTGGCGGCCAGCGCCAGCGCCTATGTATTGCGCGGGCCCTGTACCGCCAGGCCGATCTGTATATTTTCGACGACTCTTTCTCTGCATTGGATCAGGCCACCGATGCGGCTCTGCGCCGGGGCCTACCCGAATATGTTGGGAATGCTGCGGTGGTGGTGGTCGCCCAACGGGTGGCGTCAATTCGCACAGCAGATGTCATTATCGTCCTCGATCATGGGCAGATTGTGGGACGAGGGCGGCATGAGGATCTACTCCAAACCTGCCCAACATATAAAGAGATTGTGGACTCTCAGGCAAGTAGCGAGGAGGCAGCATGAGTCATCGTGGAGCAGGTGTTGCCCCTGGCCAGAAGTCCGCGGATTTCCGGGGTTCATTGAAGCGTTTACTTGCCGAATTGCGGCCTGAACGTGTGGGCTTAATTGCCACGATTGTGGCCACTGCAATTGCTGTGGTGCTCAATGTGATGGCGCCCTGGGTGCTGGGCATGGGGACCGACCTCGTTTTTTCTGGGGTTCTTTCCCGCATGCTAGGGCAGGCTGGGTCGCCAGAAGAAGCTGCTGCTGCCTTGCGCGCCCAAGGTAGTGAAGAGTTAGCAGCCATGGTGGAAACCGCGCGAGTGGTACCAGGGGCAGGGATTGATTTTGAGGCTCTGGCGCGGATTCTTCTTATCGCCTGTGCGCTCTACGCCCTATCTGCGGCAGCGGGCTGGGTCATGGGGATGATTTTGCGGGTTGTTGTCCAGCGTTTTGGTTGGCGACTGCGAGACCAAGTCCAGGACAAAATCGAACGCCTGCCGCTGTCGTATATTGATAAAGGATCTCGCGGCGATTTAATTTCTCGCGTCTCGAATGACGTCGATAATGTCACCCAGGTCATGAATCAGACGCTCTCGCAGTTCTTCAATGCGATCTTCACGATCGTCGGCATTATTTCCATGATGCTATTGATGTCTTGGCAGCTGACCATTGCCGCAATGATTATTATCCCCATGGGTGGGGTGCTTGCGGGTGCTTTAATGAGTAGGGCGCAGCCACAATTCCGCGCGCAGTGGAAATCTACTGGAGAGGTCTCCGATATTGTTGAAGAGGCTCTCACTGGGCATGATGTGGCGCTGCTGTATGGCATTGAAGATCGTTTTACTGGGGACTTTAATCGGGCAAATACGAACCTGTATCAATCCTCTTTTAAGGCGCAATTCGTGTCGAATTTGATTATGCCGCTAATGTCGATGATCTCGAATGTGTCTTATGTGATTGTGGCTGTTGGTGGGGCTTTTATGGTGTCTCAGGGAGCAATGTCATTGGGGCAAGTCCAGGCCTTTATCCAGTACTCCCGCCAATTCACTCATCCTTTGGGGACGCTTGCCTCAATGGCTAATCAGTTGCAATCAGGTGTCGCCAGTGCGGAACGTATTTTCGAGTTCCTTGATGCGCCCGATATGGAGGAAGAAAAAGTTACGGCACAACTGCCTGAACATGTGGGCGGGCGTATCGTTTTTGACCACGTGCACTTTAGTTACACGCCGGGTGTGCCAGTCATTAAAGACCTATCGTTGACAGTTGAGCCCGGGCAGATGGTGGCCATTATTGGGCCGACGGGAGCTGGGAAAACCACGTTAGTGAATCTGCTGATGCGTTTCTACGAGATTGATTCCGGGTCAATCACTATTGACGGGGTTGATATTCGGGATATTTCCCGAAATGATCTGCGCCGCCATATGGGAATGGTCCTTCAGGATACGTGGCTATTTGAGGGCAGTATTAAAGACAATATTGCTTTTGGCCGCGAAGGCGCCAGCGACGAAGAAATTTACGAGGCCGCACGTGCCACTGCTGTCGACCGCCTTGTCCGCCAATTGCCCGGCGGGTATGACACCATTGTCTCAGACGAAGGGGATTCAATTTCTGCAGGCGAACGCCAGCTATTGACCATTGCGCGGGCCTTTATTTCCCAACCGGATCTGTTGATTCTTGACGAGGCAACCTCGTCGGTGGATACCCGTACTGAAATGCTGGTCCAAAAAGCGATGGATCGGCTGCGTCACGGGCGCACAGCCTTTGTGATCGCCCACCGTCTTTCCACGATTCGCGATGCTGATGTCATTTTGGTGATGGAAGATGGCGATGTTGTGGAAATGGGCACCCATAGTGAACTTCTCGCAGCAAATGGGGCCTATACCCGGCTCTATAAGGCAGCCGCATCCTAAGGGCCGCCTTGCCTCATTTCAGAATCAGGAGCATACTCGTTGACTAAGTGGGACCGCCCGACGGTGGGTGAGTCATGCCATCTGCCGCCCTCGGGCCCACACTGTCCTCATCGCCTCCAACGAGAAAGGTACTGTGGTGGTTAAGCGCCAAATCCCGAATCCTGCGGAAATCTTCGAGCTTCTGCAATTTAAACCGATCGATCTGAATGCTCGTAGGCGTCGCCTCAATGCCGCCCAGACCATTTGGGATCTTCGCCGTATCGCTAAAAAACGCACGCCCTCGGCCGCATTTGATTACACCGATGGGGCAGCCGATGACGAAATTTCACTGCGGCGGGCACGCCAAGCCTTCCGTGATGTGGAGTTCCACCCCGATATTTTGCGACCCGCTATTGATGTGGATACCTCCTGCCAGATTCTTGGCGGGTCGTCGGCCCTGCCCTTTGGTATTGCGCCCACAGGTTTTACCCGCCTCATGCAAACTGAAGGAGAAATTGCTGGCGCCGGGGCAGCTGGGGCTGCGGGGATTCCTTTTACCCTGTCCACCTTGGGCACTTCCTCTATTGAAGATGTCCGCGCTGCAAATCCCTTGGGCCGGAACTGGTTCCAGCTCTATGTGATGCGCCAGCGGGAGATTTCCTATGGACTGGTCGAGCGCGCTCAGGCAGCTGGTTTTGACACCCTGATGTTTACCGTAGACACCCCGGTGGCGGGGGCACGTCTGCGAGATAAGCGCAATGGCTTTTCTATTCCACCGCAAATTGGTTTAGGCACGGTTTTGGATGCGATTCCTCGCCCGTGGTGGTGGTTTGATTTCCTCACCACGCCGAAACTCGAATTTGCTTCCCTGTCTTCCACTGGTGGCACTGTTGGCGAACTTCTTGATGCCGCAATGGACCCCACTATTAGCGATGAGGACTTAAAAGTCATTCGCTCGATGTGGAATGGGAAGATTGTCGTTAAGGGCGTCCAGAATGTCGAGGACTCCAAGCGCCTTATTGATCTTGGCGTTGATGGCATTCTGTTGTCGAATCACGGTGGCCGCCAGCTCGATCGCGCCCCTGTCCCCTTCCGCCTCTTGCCTGAAGTCGTTCGCGAAGTCGGCAAAGACGCCACAATTATGGTTGATACCGGCATTATGCATGGCTCGGATATTGTGGCGGCAATGGCTCTGGGAGCAAGGTTCACTCTGATTGGTCGTGCCTACCTGTACGGCCTGATGGCTGGTGGCCGTCAAGGGGTGGACCGCACCATTGAGATCCTTGCTGATCAGGTAATCCGCACCATGAAGTTGCTGGGGGTGTCCTCCATTGAGGAACTGGAACCACGCCATGTCACCCAGCTGACCAGGCTTGTCCCTGTGCGCCGCGACGTTGCTGCGGCCGCGCAAGTCGCCAAAAAGTAGCGGTGATTGGCGGACTGCCCGCCTATGCGGGTTGACGCTGAGTATATGAGCACCCAGGCAGGGGTTTGGTGGGTTCCACCAAACCCCCGCTTTCTTTGTCCGAACTGAGTGGAGCGGCTCTCTCCGAGCTGCGGGCTTTATTCAGGAGCAGGGGGACTATAACGGAAGTCTTGTTAGTCAGGGACATTCCGAACGTTAAGGACAAAGCTATACACTTAGGGACTAAACCCTATACATATAACAGGGGGCATTTGTCCTTAACTATAGAGATTAGTCCTCAAATAGCGGTTTTGTCCCTAACGTTATATTTACCCATTATGGCGCACTTGCCATACGAAATCATCGCGTAAATATCCAGAGTTGTACCACTAATCCCGGCGTCTCAATCCGCCAAGAATAATGGTCAAAGCAAGGCGCAGATAGTGTTCCTGTTGCCCTTGACGCAGTGGAATAGAGGGTTCTTGTTGCGCAGCAGCAACTAAAGCCGGAGCTGGATGCGCCCCCTCCCATGTCTGTGTCATTGCCGCATGGATCAAGGGGATAATCATCTTTCGACCCGCCTCGCTAAAAGGTCCACACACACGCTCTAGCGCATCAGCTAATCGATTCAGCAACAGCAGAATATCCCGCTTAAATTCAATAATCTCTTCCACCGTCACGTTATGCTCAAAGGTCGCAGACAGGTCATGAAGAAGTGGACACAGCAATGGCCTTTTGACAGTGATGGCCGCAAGAATAGATGCCGCTTCATGTATTGCTTGAGCCCCGCCCTCGTCAATGGAAATTAGGGCGTCTTCGACCTCACCCAGCCATAAGCGATACTCTTCAGTGGTAATGCGCAGCAATATTGCTTCACGCGATCCGAAATACCGCAGAACATTGGATTTTGCCAACCCAACTTTCCGCGCAATGCCATTGAGTGTCAGCGCTGACAACCCATCTTTTTCTAGCAGTGCCCGCGTAGCTGCCAAGATCATGTCTTGACGTTGCTGACGCTGCTGCGGCGTACGAGCCCGCTGAAAAGAACAGGATTGCGGCGAATTCTCGCCCATCCCAATATCACCTCGCTAATAACTATTGCGTCCAATGTAGTGCCCTGTTAGGCTGATTCTAGCAAAGAGACCGACGGTCTTTTAAGGCCTGCCCTGAGTTTACCTACCGACGACCACTCCAGTGAAAGGTTCACCATGACCTCCCCTGTCCCCACAATCACTCTCAACAATGGCGTTGAAATGCCGCTTCTTGGCTTTGGCGTCTTCCAAGTTCCCGCGGAAGAAACTGAGGAAGCTGTCCTTAACGCTCTTGAAGTCGGGTATCGCAGCATTGACACCGCCGCTATCTACAACAATGAAAAGGCTGTTGGTAAAGCTATCGCGGCCAGCGGAATCCCTCGGGAGGAACTTTTCATCACCACAAAGCTATGGATTAGCGATGCGGGCGAAAAAACTGGCATCGACGCCTTTGAACGCTCCTGCGAAAAGCTCGGTATTGAAACTCTCGACCTCTACCTTATCCACCAGCCTTTTGGTGATACCCATGGTGCATGGCGCGCGCTTGAACATCTCCTCGAAGAGGGACGCACCCGCGCCATTGGCGTATCCAACTTCCACATTGATCGTATCCAAGATCTAATTGAAACAAACACCATTGTCCCGGCAGTCAATCAGATTGAATACCACCCCTTCTACCAGCGCACAGCCGACCGGGAGTTCCTGACCAGCCGCGGTATTGTTACTGAAGCATGGAGCCCCTTCGCACAGGGCGTCAATGGCCTCTTCACTCATCCACTGCTGAACGAAATTGCGGCAACCCATGAGCGCACTGTGGCACAGATTGTCTTGCGTTGGCTGGTGCAGCAGGATGTCATTGTCATTCCCAAGTCCGTTCACCGCGAGCGCATGGCCGAAAACTTTGACATCTTCACTTTCGAGCTCTCCGATGACGAGATTGCCACGATTGGCGAACTTGATGCAGGCGTCCCAATCTTCCTTGATCACCACTCGCCAGATCTCGCGACATTCCTACACTCGCGCCGCCCAGAATAGTCTGCCGCCCACTCGGCCCCGAGGCTGACCAGTCTCGGGGCGTTGGCGCATAATCGCCAGTGCGCGCCAGCGCCCCGCCCTCGTTTATATTTCGGAAACCTTTCCACCCGCACCGCAACCCGCGTAGACTGAACTCACCATCACTTCGAGGAGGAATCGTGAGCACACCATCTATCCCCACTCTAACCCTTGCCAATGGCGCTTCCATCCCCCAACTCGGTTTTGGCACCTACCTTGTGGCTCCTGAAGATGCCGTCGCCACGGTTACTCAGGCCTTAGAACTGGGCTACCGCCACATTGATACCGCCCAGATGTACCGCAATGAAGCCGAAGTTGGCCACGCCATTAATAGCTCAGGCATTGACCGTTCCGATATTTTCCTAACCACCAAACTCAATAACTCCAACCACGCTCCCGATGACGCACGTCGTTCCTTCGATCAGTCACTGAAGGATCTGGGCACAGATTACGTTGATCTTTTCCTGATCCACTGGCCACTGCCTATGCATTATGGCGGCGATTTCCTGGGATGCTGGCGCCTACTGGAAGAATTCCATGCCGATGGGCGCGCCCGCGCCATTGGTGTTTCCAACTTCCATGAAGAGCACCTGCGTGACATTCTTGCCGAGGGCGAGGTTAAGCCCATGGTCAACCAGATCGAGGCACACCCCTATACCGCCAATAACGAGGTTCGCGAGTTCAGCAAAGCCAATGGCATGGTTGTCGAAGCCTGGTCTCCTTTGGCTCGCGGCAAGGTCAGCACCGATCCAGTCCTGACCGAGATCGGCGCAAAGTATGGGCGCACTAGCGGTCAGGTGGCATTGCGTTGGGCCTTGCAGCGTGGGGATGTGATTTTCCCGAAGTCGCTGCGCCGCGAGCGCATGTTAGAGAATCTCGACCTGTTCTCCTTTGAGTTATCTGACGAGGACTTTGCGGCAATTGCTGCATTAGACCAGGGTGAGGACGGGCGGACCGGAGTCCATCCCAATGTTATGGACCGACTGTGAAAAGTCACTAGCCTAGGTGGCGTCACCTTTGCCTCTCGACGAAAAACCTGTCTTTGTGCAGGTAAACGCGGAAAAGGTGGCGCCACTTTATGCACCGAGGTACGTGATACGAGAAGTCACATGTCCACAAAGGGGACAGAACTTCTGACCGAGTGCTCAACAGGTTAGGGTCTGGAACATGTCGCAGACATCAGACTTGGATCGGGCTCTGGCCTCTTTGGATCCCACACCGTCCGGCACCTATGTTTTTGCCCTGGTGGAGGAGATCCCCGCAGGCTACACCCCTTTTGCTATTGTGCGCGATGAGTCCGAGTGGACAATCATTATCGATGTTGAGCAGGCGCAAAGTCTTGGCTTATCGACAGAGAAAACCTGGGCGCAGATTCATCTGGGCCTCACAACTGAGCTGGAATCCGTTGGACTCACGGCCTCTATCGCACAAATCCTTTCCGCTCGGTCAATTTCCGCGAATTTCGTGACGAGTTATCGGCATGCACATCTTTTTGTGCAATCCGATCGCGCTGAAGAAGCTGCAGCTTTGCTTGCGGATTTGGGGCGTCACGCTAAAGGTTGGCTACCCGTTTTATAAGGCCCGCAGGGTATTCTTAGGCGCAAGCCCCGCCCTCGTCGATTATTCATTGACGAGGGCGGGGCCACAGTTTTACCTGAAAGTACGGGACCTAGCCGCCCGCCACACTGCTTTTAGGCGCGTGCCGCTCCCCTGCGATATTGCAGTGGCATCCCTGCAGGCTGCCCGAAATCAGGCTCCTCACCCAGGCGGGTGCGCCACACATGAGGCAACATTGGGTCAGTCAGCAGTGGCCGACCAACCTCAACAGCGTCAGCACTGCCTGAGGCGAGCACCTCTTCTGCCTGGTCAGCGTCAAGGATTGCTCCCGCAACAGACACCGGTGTTTCCAGACCGGCGCTACGCAGCCCTTCGCGCACGGCACGCGCTAAAAACACCTGGTAGCCAGGCTCCCGCCACGGAATTTTCGCGTCCCCAATATTGCCGCCACTAGAAATACATAGCGCGTCAGCACCGTCGTCAACCAGAAGTGGGCCAAGGCGAACAGTGTCATCCAGGGTCCAGCCGGGGCGACCATCTTCAGGGTATTCCGCTGTCCAATCTGTTGCTGACAGGCGCACCATCAGTGCACCTTCACCAATGGCAGGACGCACCGCTTGGACAACCTCACGCAGCAGGCGTGTACGCCCTTCAAAGGAACCGCCCCACCCGTCACTGCGTTGATTCGTTGCCGGAGAGAGGAATTGGTGCAGTAGATATCCGTGCGCACCGTGAATCTGGACCCCATCAAAACCCGCCTCCATCGCGCGCCGGGCAGCAGCGGCAAAAAGGGCCGGAAGATGCTCCAGATCTTCTTCAGTGAGTTCACGAGGAACAGGAATGTCATCCCCAAGATCCACTGCGGAAGCGCCCACGGTTTCCCAGCCACCATCGGCAGCATCAATATGCCAATCCCCTAGGAAATCGGTTTTTGTTGAGGCTTTACGGCCCGCATGAATGAGTTGGACAAAGGCTTTGGCCCCGCCCTCGTGAATCATCTGTGCAAGACGAGTAAATGCGGGAATCTGATCATCGCTGTGGAGAGACAGGCAATTGACGGAAATACGGCCCTCGGGGACGACGCCGGTCGCTTCGACGATGACTGCGCCAACGCCACCCTTGGCGCGTGCCCCGTAGTGGATCATATGGAAGTCGGTGGGTTGACCCCATCCCACCTGGACATCTTGCGCACTACGCGCCGAATACATGCACATTGGAGGCATCCACACGCGGTTAGGGACGTCTACCTCACCAACACGAAGCGAAGTAAATAGAGTTGAGCGAGTCATGTGATCACCCTAACGCGCCACGTGGTCTCTTGTCGCTCGCTACTTCGTCACTAACTCTGGGCAACAGATAGACTGAGTCCCATGTCAAAGGCGCATCCGTCCATTCAGACGGCTATTCATAGACTCGCTGATGGGACTGTGAAACAACGTAATCTTCTGACCGGTACCGAAGTGTGGACAGTGCCCGGTCGGGGGCATCGCCCATTAAATCCCTCCTTGGCGGAAACCACCCCCATTGACCATGACCGCGATGGCCACCATTGCGCCTTTTGTTCAGGGCGATATTTCGAGACGCCGCCAGAAAAGTCGCGTCTTATTCGCGGCGAGGACGGGGCCTGGCAGGAATTCACGCATCTTCCCGCCGAGGCATTAAATGATTCGCAGGCAGAATTTCGGCGTATTCCGAATCTCTTTGAGATTGTCAGTTATAACTACTGGCATCTCAATCATGGGCATGTGCCTTCCGAATCTCAGCACCGGCGAATGGCGGAATATTTGGCGTCCTCCAAAGGATATGACCATGTGATTCAGGTGGTTCGCGCCCGGGCAATAGCCTCCGGTATGTCAGCTGATGCCGCTGATTCAATGGATGATTGCGAATTATTGCAGCAGGCCAATGGGTTCTTTTCTGGTGGGCACGATTTGATTGTGGCGCGGCGGCATTTTATTGACGGGGCCTCAACGACTGACCAATTAGCGGGCTCCGGGACATTAACACCGGAGGAGCATTATCGTTATATTGATTTTACTGCTCGGGCTATGGCTGATCTTTATGGGCTTGACCCGGCCGTGCGTTATGTCGCGGCATTCCAAAATTGGCTCAAGCCCGCTGGCGCTTCTTTTGACCACCTGCATAAACAGCTGGTTGCTATTGATGATCATTCAGTCCAAACAGATGCTGAATGCGAAAGAGTCCGCACTGACCCGGACATTTACGACGAGATCCTCAAAGTCGGGGTGACACGGAAACTTCTTTTAGCCCAAAATGATCACGCAATAGCGATTGCCGGTTTTGGGCACCGCTACCCCACTATTGCGATTTGGCCATTGCATTCGCCGCGGAACCCTTGGGAAGCTGGCGAAGATATTATCCGAGCCACCTCCGATCTATTACATGCGATGCATGCAGCAACTGGCATTCATGTGCCGTCAAATGAAGAGTGGTATCACCGGCCGCCCGATGTCCATATTCCAATGCGGTGGCGAATTCTGCTGAAATGGCGCATTTCCACAATCGCAGGTTTCGAGGGCGGGACGCGTATTTATCTCAATACGATTGACCCGTGGACGGTGCGTGATCGAGTTGTTGAGCGCCTACTGGACATGCGAGAGCGCGGCGAAATCGCACCGATGAAAATCGGTGATGAGTGCCGGGCAACGCCAGATCTGCTGCGGGATTAAAGGGGCGGGCTAGGCCTGCGCTGATCGCGCCGTTGTTGTGCGACGCGCCCCGCCCTCGCGGGTAGGAAAACTACCAATGGGAAATGGCAGTTTCGCTACCTTCTGGGGTGGTGACCTGCTGCGGCAGTTCAAGGGCGTCTTCGCGCGGAGTCAGGAACCACGAGGCCGGGGTCTGCTCGGAAAACTCCCCCAGCGGATAGGCCCAGCCTGTACGGGCAATAATCTCCTGGCCTGCAGGTGAGGTCAGGAAATCAATAAAGGCGAAGTTCCCACCATTGTCAGAATGGCCTGCCAGGGCGGCAACCCGCAGTGTGCGCTGTACACAGGTGCCTGGGATGGCAACCCCCATACTCTGCGTCCCCGTATTATCGGTTGCTGATGCGAGGAGTGACATTGGGGCGACAATTAATGGTTTGCGCTGGGCATTATCAGTGGCGGCGGATTGGTTGGCAGTGTCCGCTGCCGCGGAGCCATTCGATTTCTCATTGCGGTGGGCGGCAACCTGTTCATGGGCAGTCCACAGACGCCATAACGGTAGACCGGTGTCAACTGTTGCGCCCGCTGAGGTCGCAGTAGTCACCCATCCACGGGGATTGTTGGCTGCTGTGAGTGAAATCAGTTGAGCAAAGGCCCGACCGTCAACGGTATTCTTCGGCGCCGGAATAACGAGCTGCGAGGCATAGTCGCCAGCGGAAATCTCAGCGAGAGAAGTAGGGACCTTCAGATTATTCGCCGAAAACCAACTCCGGTCAGCGAGAACACAGACATCATCGCGCCCATAGGCGTAAGCGCCAGGGACGGATTCCACCTCAGTTCCAGGAATATGTTCGGCATCTGCGACTTCTGGAACCACAACAACGGCACCAGCAGCAAGTTCAGAATCATCTAGGCCAACCAGGACATCGACGGCACGTGCCGATCCTACAGCTCTGGGCACCTCTGACAGTTCTACGGTATAACCGCTGGCCTGTTCGAAAGCCTCAATCAGCGCACGAGGAACATAGGTGCCGTTGAGATGGCCAATGCGCACAACACCGCGGCCTCGTCGAATATCAATGCGCGCACGCACCGACTGAGGGAGAGAATCGGCGCCCGCTGCGCCCGCTGTGCCACCCGGAGCGGATGGTTCTGGGGAATAGAACGGGTCGGCGTAGCCAGACGAACCCCCGCCTGTTGCCGTTGAGCAGGCGCCGAGCGCGAGGGTGGCGGCAGCACATAGTGCGACGAGGCGGGTATACCCGGTGCGACTCATAATTTCTCCCTGTTGGACCTAGTCACAGTGTAGGGACTGTGAGCCGCGCGCGCTGGGGATAGGCACCTGGGGGTACTGCGCGAAGGCCATTCCCCTATCCGAGGTGTTCCTATAGTCGGGGGCGGCAAAGATATGTACGGGCACGGTTTGCGTGGAGGGCTGTTTATTGCAAACGCCGCCAGGATTACTGTACGACTGGACCGCTTCAGCAGATCTGGAACCGCGGCAAACAGGAGCACGCACCGAAAAGAAATACCCGCCTGGTGATTTCTCACCAGGCGGGCTGTGGCGGTAGCGCTGGGATTTGAACCCAGGGTGGCTGTTACACCACACAGCATTTCGAGTGCTGCACCTTCGGCCGCTCGGACACGCTACCTCGGCGCTCAGACTACCCGATCCCCGCCCTCGTAAACAATTGGTGCAGGCGTGGCTTGCCCCACCTCCCTTAGGCTTAGCCCATGCCACGACGACGAATTAGTGACCACGATGGTGCCACTGCCCTGGCAAAATGGCGGGAACTTGGGCGCGACACTGCACGGGCAGATCTGCTCACTGCTACGCGGTGGACCTTAGAGGAAATCGCCGCGCTACATCCTGGGCGTTCTGTGGAAATTCGGGTCCCACCTGCGGGTGCGGTGCAAATCTTGCCAGGCACCACTCATCGTCGCGGCACGCCACCGGCAGTAATCGAAACTGACGCACATACCTGGTTGGCGCTGGCTACGGGAGAGGTCACCTGGGAGGAGGCGACGAACTCAGGGGCAGTTGACGCCTCCGGGGAACGCACCGACCTCTCACCCTACCTTCCCTTTATGTGAGGCAGTAACAGGCGTTATCTAGGCGCTCCCAAAAGCGATCAACTGGTAATTTCGCCCGCACCTTGCGCTGGCGCCGGTCCGTACCATTTTTTGGCGCCGCGCATTGCGTAGTGCTGAGTCAAAGCCACGACAGCAGCCGATGCGGCAGCAAAAGCCACCACGGCCACCAACGAAACCTCATCATCGTCATCATGAGGTACTGAGGTGCCAGTGACGACGCGCCACCCAACTTCAGCCACTTTTCCGGCTACGAGCGCAGAGAGAGCCATTGCGCCAGCGCTGGCAATTTTCCAACCGATATCCACCGAAGATCCTTTCGCGACTACGGGCGTCATTGCCGAATCGGCGCCGACGGTACTGTCAGTTAATCATGCCGTACCGCGGGCGCATGCGCATATGCGCCCACATATGGGAGGTGCCGCACGGGCACATCGCAGGGATTTGACGAGGGCGGGGCGGGCGTAAAAAAAAGGGGGATGTGCAGTGCTGGAAAGGCTTTACCGATGCGTTGGGTGGGACCGAGGGCCCGGCTGAGCGCAGGCCGTAAATGTTCACCAGCATTAATGCTGCCGCATAGAAAAATTGCGTGAACCGAATGCTTGTAGGTGCTACTTAACTTAGATTAGGCTCCCCTGTGCTGCCCTGCGAGGTTGGCGGGCAGCCCCGCCCTCGTTGAAAGGCACCTTGTGAAACGCACACGCTCATTGGCGACTGCTCTTCTTATTTCAATCGCCCTCTTTGCCTCCAGTTGCGCCAGCGGTGGCGCCTCCCAATCAGGCAGCCAATCAGCAGCGACGCCCGCAAGTAGCGGACAATCCACTGCCACACCCTCCGATTCTGCGGCGTCAACTGCCCCTGGCGATGGCGCAGCATCTGCCGATAGCGCCCCCTCAGTTGCCGCTACCGGACCACGTACCATTACCGATCACGGTAAAAAGCAGGTCACATTGCCCGCGAAGATTGAACGGGTGGCTTTTGTCCAGATCCCTATTGAGTCCACATATTTGGCCTATTTTAATGGCGAGGCTCCCTATTTAGTGGGCATGGCAAAAGATCGAGTGGACTCGTTAAAGCAGACTATTGCCGCTGATATTGCCCCAGAAATGTTCGAGGTCGAAAGTGGCTATATGGATAAAGGGGAACTCAATATTGAGTCGTTGCGCGCCCTGAATCCGGATGTTGTCTTCTATAACTCATTCAATGCCAAGCACGCGGAGCTTTTCGAGCAGGCCGGGATTCCCGCCGTTGGATTTACTACCCTTGGCGACCCATCGCAAACCTATGCCGAGTGGATGAAATTGCTGGAGCAGGTCTTTAATGAGCCCGGCAAAATGGATAAGAAAATCGCTGCCGGAAAGACTCTAGTAGACGATGCGGAACAGCGGGCAGCCGGGGTTCCGGAAAATCAGCGGAAGTCTGCTGCTGTGGTCATGAATGCCAGTGGCGGACAGTTGGCTGTTGCTGGCGGGAAAGACGGGTGGTTTACGGATTCCTGGGCGAAGAGGATGAACTTTATTAACGCCTCTGCAGACACTGACGAATCACATAATCCTATTACTTTCGAGCAGATGCTGGCCTGGAATCCGGATGTTTTGCTGATTACCGGCAAGGGCATGTCGAATATGACAGCAAAAACCGTCCTGTCGAATCAAGCCGATATTGATTTCTCCCCGCTGAAAGCCCACCAGAATAAAGCGGTATATTCCACGGGATTGGGCATGTGGAATTGGTTTACCCCGAACCCTGATTCTCCGATTGTGGCGAATTGGCTGGGCAAGACTCTTTACCCTGACAAGTTCCAGGATGTTGATCTGGTGAAGATAACAAAGGAGTACTACTCCACGATGTATTCCTTTGAGTTAACCGACGAACAGGCACGCGAGATTCTCCTCCAAGACGCTGATGACTAAGCATTTTGTGTCCGCGGGGCGGCTGCGCATTTGGGTACTACCCACCCTTGGAGCAGCCGCTGCCGCGGTAGCACTTCTTTCTATTGGTATTGGCCGGTACGGAGTTCATCCCAGCGATGTGCTGGCCACTATGTGGGCACACCTCGAAGGAGGCAAACACCCCGATACAGCTATTGATTCCGTGGTCTTTAACCTGCGTTTACCGCGCATCGTGGTGGCAGTATTGATTGGGGGCACCTTGGCAGTGGCGGGCGCCTGTTTCCAGTCACTTTTCTCTAACCCTCTAGCAACGCCAGACACGTTGGGGGTTTCTGGTGGCACCAGCGTGGGTGCGGTTATTGCCCTTCTTTTGGATTGGCATCTCATTGGGGTGCAGATTCTTGCGCTTGCTGCGGGGCTTGCAACAATGGCGATTACCATCACTATTGCCCGAGGACGCTCAGGGATAAGTGTCATTATGCTGGTCTTAGCTGGTGTCATTGTTGGCGCATTAGCTAATGCCATATTGTCGATCCTCAAATTGACGGCTGATCCGACCAGCCAATTACCGGAAATCACCTACTGGTTGATGGGCTCATTATCTGGCGTGAAATATGAAGCCATTGCTTTGGCGGCGCCCTTTATTATCGGCGGTACTATTGTTATTGTCGCTATGCGGTGGCAACTCAATATCCTCTCTCTTTCCGAGGACGAGGCACGTGCAGCTGGAATAAATGTGCGCTTCCAGCGAGGGATTCTTATTGTGGCGGCCACCGTAATTACTGCTTCGGTGGTGTCCATGTGCGGACAGGTAGGGTGGATTGGATTACTGGTGCCACATGTCGCAAAAATGCTTGTTGGCGCAGACAATCGTCATGTTATTCGCGTGTCATTATTACTTGGGGCGGTCGCAATGGTGGCGATTGATACATTGTCGCGGTCATTGACGGAATCGGAAATTCCGATTTCTATTCTCACTGCCCTCATTGGCGCGCCATTCTTTATTTCGCTTCTTCGTCGCAGCGGAGTGCGCGGATGACTGGCTTACCTTTTGAAATCCGCCATGGATCATTCCAGTATCCAGGAAGTGATCAGATGGTGGTGCGCGATGTGGATGTGCTCATTGAAGCTGGCCAGCTACTGGCCATTCTTGGCCCTAATGGCGCTGGGAAAACAACACTATTGCGGACAATGATTGGCTTAGAAAAGTGGACTCAAGGAGCGTCATATATTGGTGGGCGCGATATTTCGTCAATGGATAGCCGCGAGTTGGGTCGCCTTTTAGCCTATGTTCCACAAGCGCGAAATGCCGCCTCAGTGGCATTGTCAGGTCTTGATATGGTGATGATTGGCCGCGCCCCACATATGGGAGTGTTCACCCAGCCCGGTGACAATGAGCGCCATTTAGCCCTGAAGACATTAGAGAGTATTGGGGCAGCAGATTTAGCACATATGCCCTGTTGGACAATGTCTGGCGGACAATTCCAAATGGTCTTAATTGCGCGGGCTTTGGTGGCTGAGCCGCGGGTTTTGGTTCTCGATGAGCCAGAAACAGGGCTAGATTTCCATAATCAGTTAGTGGTGCTGGACCTTCTCGATCGATTGGTTCGCGAAGAGGGCCTGACCGTCATAATGAATACGCATTATCCAGCGCACGCATTGCGGGTGGCCGACCAGGTGCTCATGATTGGGCGGGACCACCGCCCTCGTTATGGGAAAGCTGGTAGCAGCATTACTGAAGCGGGACTCCGCGACATTTTCGACGTTGACGTGGCGGTCGGAAAAATGCCCTATGAAGACACGGAGGTCACGGCAATAGTTCCTATTCGGCCACGTTTTCGCACATAACGAGGGCGGGGTACAAACCCATACAGGGGCGCAAGTGGAATTTAAGCGCGCACCGCGTCAATAGCGGCTTTCGCTTCTTTCAGTCCGCAGCCTGTGCGCTTTTTATATTCCGCAACTGCCGCAATGAGATTCCCCTGGGTGACAAGGGCAAGTTCCGCCTCATTCAATGGTGGCAAAGCACCATCGGGTCCCACAGGAGCCGAGGATACGGGCGAGTCTGGGCGCTGCTGCGAGGCAGCAGCGGCATCCACGGCTTCTTTCGCTGCCAGCAAATCGGCGCCAACACGGTCACGGTAGGCCTTTATAGCGCTGGCTTTTCTATCCTGCGCAACGAGGGCAAGTTCTTCCTCATTGAGCGGAGGTAGCGGGTCTGAGGGAGCCGGGGTGACACTTGTGGGAAGGTCTTTATTATGCGTACCAGCAAGACGCTGAAATAGGGAGGCAAAGAAACCAGGTTTTTCGTCCATGAACACCAGTTTAGTGGCATGGGAAAGAATCATCGATGCGCCGTAAGAATGAGTGGGCGGGCCCCGCCCTCGTTCATTGGACAAAGCCCGCCCGCCACTTCCCTAAGGAACGAGGGTGAAGGCCAGCAGTGTCACAGCAAATCCCACTAATGAACAGGCAGTTGTCAACAAGGTCCACGAACGTAGTCCTTGAGACACCGTCATTCCCAGGTATTTCGTCATGATCCAGAATCCGGAATCATTAACGTGGGAACATATCAGCCCGCCAAAACCAACGGCAATAGTAATCAGCGCGACTTTCAGTGGAGAATATCCTTCAGCGGCGACTGCGTCAGCCACTAAACCTGCTGCCGTTAAAATCGCGACCGAAGCAGAACCCTGCGCAATACGCATTGCTGCCGCAATAAGGAACCCAGCCACGATTGTTGGCATTCCCCAGTCGGCGAGAACTCCAGCAAAGGCTTTGCCAATTCCGGTTTCCACGAGGACATTAGCGAAAACTCCACCAGCACCGGTGACTAGAACGACAATTGCCACAGAATCGAGGGCTGAATCAGCGACTTTAGAGATTACCCCTTTACCCCAGCCGGTAATTGACATAATGACGACATAGGCGACAATAACGCCTACCAAGAGCGAGGCAGTTGGCGATCCAATAAAGGAAGCAAAGGGAACAATAGGCGATTCTTTAGGCTCCACCATAACGATGACTGAGCCCACCATAATCATGAGAATGGGCAGAACAATTACCCCGATAGTCGCCAATGCTCCGGGAACTTGCCGAACTTTCGGGAAAGCAGTTGAGCCGCCACCAGCGCCTTCTCCACTTGGCTCATTATCGATATCCATGGATTCAGCGGGTGACTTTGCCAAAGCAAAGCCATCGAAGGGAATAAAGCGGAGGCCGAAGTAAATCACTACCGAAGAAATCAGCACAATCACCAAAGAGGCGGCTGTCAAAATACCTGGATCTGCGCCTGTAGCAGTGGCTGCAGCAACGGGGCCCGGGTGCGGTGGAACAACGGTGTGCAGCATGGCCATGACGGCGGCAACTGGCATAGCAATACGCAAAACATGGACACCGCCACTGCGCGCAAAAGCAAAAATAAGCGGGGCCAGAATAATAAAGCCAACGTCAAAGAAGACGGGAATGCCCAGGATAAATGAGGCAGCAGTAACGGCAAAGATTACGTTCTTTTCGCCGAATCTCTCAGTGAATGTGCGGGCCAATCGGGAGGCAGCACCAGAGGCTTCAACAAGCCTGCCGAGCATTGACCCAAGGCCCACAACTATTGCCACTGTACCCAGGGTCTTACCCATTCCAGCAATCATCGTAGGCACAACTTCCGCCACGGGAATTCCCGCGACTAATGCCGTTCCTAATGCGACTAAAAGTAGGGAAACATATGCCGGAAGTTCCAGGACAATCACCAGGAAAAGGAGGACGGCAATAGCGACAAGGGCAATAAGAAGAAGGGACATAACACTCATGAATATTCCCCTTTCCTAGTGTCACGGCCTGCGCTACCAACGCAGGCAATAGTGCGCCTATGCACTATCCGGTGGAGGTACAGAAAAGACATGCGAGGCACTCCAAATCTGAGTGGGCGGAAAACGAAAGGGCCGCAAAGGCGGGTCAATGGCGGATATAGCCGCACTTCGCTATAGCGCGGGCGCTGAAGTAATGAAGATAGGAACGCCGGTCAGCGATCCCTATCCCCCTGAGGGCCCTTCCACTCATCGTTGAGGGAAGGGGTTCGAGGATTTCCTCAGGAACGTGATCACCCTAACAGATAGATTGCATATGATGCATCACTACGTTATGCTCATCACACACAAGCGCAATGACGCCTTGTTCCCCCTCGTCTTCTGCCATATACCTCATGCGGCATATTCCCTCTAATGGAGCCAGCCGCACCTTTGAAAGGAGAGCCGCTCTACCCGCGGCGCGAAACCTATGCAGACACAGAATGACTACTTACGGTGGCTATCCTCGTCCACCGATTCAACGTACTGGCACGATTCCGCGGTGATTTCTGAGCTCTATACCGCACTCGGCAATGGGGCCACAGGTGTGACAACTAATCCTTTCCTCGTTGCCTCAACCCTGACTGCCGACCCGGGATATTGGGGAACCTATCTCGCCGATATTGACCCAGACTTAAAAGGTACGGAAAAAGTCGAAGCCTTAATGCAGCGGGTCACCGGGCATGTCGCGGAAATCCTGCAGCCCATTTACGAAGAGGGAGATATACGCACTGGCAGGTGCTGTGCTCAAACAGACCCCAATCGGACAGGAAATTACGAGGCGATTCTTCAGCAGGCGCAGCGTTACGCGCAGTGGGCACCAAATATCTGCCTGAAAGTCCCGGCCACACGGTCAGGGATTGCGGCAGCAGAGGAATTAGCTGCCCGTGGACACAATGTGGTCGTTACCGTGTCTTTTACTGTTCCCCAGGTTCTTGCGACTGGCGCGGCGCTGCAGCGCGGCTTTGAACGGGCACGTGAAGCTGGAATTACCCCCGGTCTTGGGGTGGCAGTACTGATGGTCGGGCGCCTTGACGACTATTTGCGTGACGTCGCCCAAGACACCTCTGATTGCGTGAGCGAAGAGGATGTCATTCAGGCAGGAACGGCCTGTATTAAAAAGGCCTATCGCCTCTTTATGGAGCGCGGTTATGAGGCCTATTTAATGCCAGCAGGTTGTCGCGGCGCCTACCACATTACCGAATTGGCTGGGGCAAAAATGATTATGTCTATCGCTCCCAAGATTGCCGATATGTTGGCCGAATTGGAGGGCCCTTTCGAGGAGCGGATTGATATTCCGGTGGCCGATGAGGTCATCGAACGCCTCCTGACTCTTCCCGAGTTCCGCAAAGCCTATGACGAGGAGGGTATGACACCCGATCAATTCATTACTTTCGGCTCGACAAATCGCACAACCGACCAATTCATTAATGACGGTTGGGGCGTGCTTCTCGGCCTGGATGTCAAGTGAGGCGGAGCTGTCATGACTGTGGAAAATAAAGTCGCGATTGTTACTGGCGGAGCTCGAGGACTGGGATATGCCATGGCTGAGGCTTTGGCTGCCCAAGGGGCTCAAGTGGTCATTGCTGATATTGACTCCACCGCACTGGCCGAGGCAGAAAAATCCTTTGCTGATAGCGGATTGACAGTAGCCTCCCGCGTTGCAGATATGAGTAAAGTCAGCGATATCGATGCCCTCATTGATGGGGTTGTTAGCGACTTTGGGCACCTGGATATCCTGGTAAATAACGCGGGTATTCAGATTCGCAAATGGGCAACAGAGTTTCCCGAGGAAGAGTATGACCTTCTGATGGACATTAATCTGAAGGCCTACTATTTCGCCTCTCGCGCGGCTGCACGCCATTTCCAGAAACAGGGTGGTGGCGCGATTGTGTGCACATCGTCGGCAAATTCGACCCGTTTTACCACCCGCCGCACCCCCTATTGTATTTCTAAGGCAGCTATTAATGGCCTCGTCGCAGCACTTGCAAATGAATGGGGACGGTTCGGCATTCGGGTTAATGCAGTTGCGCCGGGATTTGTTCTGACGGAAATGGTCAAAAAAGGCATTTCGGACGGTATTATTGACGTCGATGCTGCTATGTCAGTAGTCCCAATGAAGCGCTTTCTTGACCCAGCCGAGATTGCCAATGCTGCGCTCTTCTTAGCATCAGATGCTGCCTCTGGTATCACTGGCCAAACTCTTTTTGTTGACGGAGGGTGGTCAATTAATGGCCTTCCAGAAGCAAAGGATATCGAATAGCACCCCGCCCTCGTGAAAAATACACAGACACCACCGAAGCACCCCACTATTACGGGAATGAAAAGAAAAGGAGATTCACTATGAAGGTCGGATTTGTTGGACTTGGAATTATGGGGCGTCCCATGGCCAAGAATGTGCTGAAAGCTGGGCACGAAGTCACCTGCTATGACTTTAATGCTGAGGCTGTGGCCGACCTCGTTGAAGCTGGCGCCACCAGCGCAGACACAGGCCGCGATGTTGCTGCCGCTAGCGACGTTGTGATTACGATGTTGCCAAATGGCCCAGATGTTTTAGCTGCTGTCAGTGGCGACAATGGCATTGCTGCTGGCCTGTCTGCCGGCAAAGCCCTTATTGATATGAGCTCTATTGCCCCTGGCGTTTCACGTCAAGTCGCGGAAATTATTGGCGAGGCCGGGGCCGATATGATTGACGCCCCTGTTTCTGGCGGAGAACCTGGCGCTATTGCCGGAACAATTGCCATTATGGTGGGCGGCGACGAAGCTGTTTTCGAGAAATACAAGGACCTGCTGCTGACAATGGGTAAGTCCGCAACATATGTGGGCCCATTAGGCGCTGGCAATATTGCGAAACTCGCTAATCAGTCTATTGTTGCTGTGAATATTGCGGTCCTCGCTGAGGCTCTGGTTTTGGCTCAGAAATCCGGCGTAGATCCAGCTTCTGTTGTCCAGGCTATTCGCGGCGGACTTGCTGGCTCGGCAGTAATGGAGCAAAAAGCAGAGAAGATGCTGAATCAGGAATTTTCTCCCGGCTTCCGTATTGCTCTGCACATTAAGGACCTCAATAATGCATTAGCTACCGGGGCTGAAACAGATACCTGGATGCCATTAACTGCTGCAGTGCGTCAAATGATGTCCTCCCTTTCTGCTGGCGACCACGCGGGTGAAGACCATTCGTCGCTACTGCGTATTTACCAGGAGCTGTCCCACACTATTTTGGGCGAATAGTCCGAAGGGACTGCATTCTTATGCCTTTCACATATGGCATTCAGTGCGCATTAGAAGATCTGCCCACGCGTTTTCCTTCCGTTTTGCGGGGGACTTTTAGTGAGGTCACAGATCAGGCTGCGCAGGCTGGTTATGACGGCGTGGAGTTATATATTCATACTCCCGCCGAGCATAATGGCGCTGCTTATCGAAGTGAGGCGGCAGATAAAGGCTTATCCTTTGCCTCTATTTGCACTGGCTTGGAATTACTGCACCACGGCCTCGGTCTGACAAGTGATGACCAGGCTATTCGCACTCGGGCAGTCGATCGCCTTAAAGAACACCTCGATTTGGCGGCAGAACTGCAGTGTGCTCTGGTTGTGGGCACAATGCGTGGCAATATTTCCACCCCCGCTGCGATTTCTGAAACGCGCGATCGCCTTGCGGCCGCCTTGCAGGAATTGGCTGACTATGCAGAGCCTTTAGGTGTCCCTATTGTGGTGGAGAATATTCTCCAGTACATCTCGAATTGGCTGTGCACAATGGATGATGTGGGCGCCTTTATTGAGGGGCTTGGCCTTCCCGGGGTAAAAATCCATGCGGATACTCACTCTATGCATATGGAGGATCCTGATCCTTTTGCGGCGGTACGTAAATGGGGTCCACTGATTGGCTACGTCCATTTTTCGGACTCTAATCGCGGGTATCCGGGGGCTGGAGCCATTGACTTTAAGGCCCATTTCCATGCCCTCATGGATAGTGGATATTCCGGGTGGATCACTATTGAAGCGCAGCCTTTCCCCACAGGAGTGGAATGCGCCCAACGCGGTCTTGATTACCTCAAGCACCTTGAGGCGGCGGCCACCATCGAGCGCCTGCCTTTTATGGATGACGATATGCTGCGTTTTTAGGACGCTGCTGGCATAGGCACCGTGTCCTGCGCAAACAATCACACCACGGCCCGCACAGGCCGTTCCGGGGCGCGGCATATGCGCCATATTTTCAGGTGTGGGTGGTTCTTGCTGCCCACACCTGAAATGCTTAAGGGCGCACGGCGCCACACTTGTGTATTCATTTGCTGGGCGTGCCGAAGCGTTATCGGGGACAATGTCATCTGATCAGCCATCCTGATCGACACCACGCCTGCGAAGGAGACCCTTGTGCCACAACTCCCCTCCCCTATTTCAGCGGGCAGTTTGGCTGATCAGGTTCACAAGGTTCTTCTTGATCGCATTCTCATTGGCGAATATCCGCCGGGACATTTATTACCGACTCGAACCTTGGCGGATGAATTCGGGGTCTCTTCTACTCCCGTTCGCGAAGCTCTTATGCGTTTAGAAGCGATGGGCTTGGTTTCACGCCAGGCGCGAATTGGTTTTGAGGTGACTCCAGCACCGGATAGTTTCGAGATCGATCAGATTATGGTCGCCCGCGAAGTGGTTGAACCTGCTGCCACAGCTTTAGCCTGCAAACAAGGTGCGCGCGCTATTGGGCCTATTCGGGCAGCTTGGGAAGAACAAAAACGCACGGGTCTGACCACATCAATGGAAGACTATTTGGCGTTTATGCATGCGGATGACGCTTTCCATACCGCTATTTGGGAGGGCAGCGGGAATAGGCATATTGCGCAAATGCTGTCACATGTGGGTGGGGTTATTCGCCGGTGGCGCCATTTTACGCCGGGATCAATTATTGACCGGAATGAGGCCATTGACGAACACGGGGCTATTGTCCTTGCCTTGGAATCAGGGGATTCTGACGCTGCTGCAGAAGCAATGAGGGTGCATTTGCAGCATCAGCGTTCTCGTATCCAGCAGCAAGTCGCGTCAACCCAAAAGTAGCCAGGTACTCGTGTCGGCAATAAAAATGAACGAGGCCGGGGCGCGTATTCTTCGCAATAAACTCGGCGCTCTTTCTGCTGCCGATCCTGAATGCACTCTTTTTGCTTCACAGAGTCACCGTTATTGCCTTGGTAGGCCTCTATCGCCTGCGGAAATCACTGATTTCGAGGCGACATTCGGTGTGACTTTACCTGAGGAATATGCCTTTTTCTTGACTCATATTGGCAATGGCGGGCTGCCTATTTCTGCCGAAGACAAGGAACGCTTGTCTGAGCTAGACATTGCTGCGCAACTGCCCGAGAGCAACGATGATCTTAAAGGCATTCATGCGCAGCACCTTATCCACCAGGCGTCCCTTTTTAATAATGGAGCTGGCCCAGGTTATGGCTTGATTCCATTGGGCCATTGGGATCAATTTCTTGTTGCTGACGACCCTTGGCATATAGCGGACTCTATTGACGATTCCCTTTTCGAGCCGGATACATGGGCCGCAGCAGTTGAGAAGCTCAATACGCTTCCTATGGACAATGACGTGACCTATAGCGCCGACTGGTGGGAAATGCGTAAGTCATTACAGGCCGGCCAGCTTTTTATTGCTGATTATGGTGGTGATGACTATCGAGCGGTCATTCTCTCAGGAAAGCATCGTGGAGCAGTAATATCCGCATCCCGGGATCTCGATCCCACTATCCCTCCAGAGATTGTTACCCCAGATTTCCTTACCTGGTACCAAAACTGGCTGGATTCAGCCATGACAAAGGTGGATTCGCGCGTGAACGGCAGCGTCATCGGCTGAAACAAGAAACCGGGGGACAACCCCCGATGCTTGGAGGTAGTGTCTGATCAACAGGCAAACAGAGCGTTAAGGACAAACCTATACAGTTAGGGACAAAATACCCCTGTTATACGCGTATAGGTTTGTCCTCAACCGTAGTGGTTTGTCCTCAAGTTTCGGGTTGGCCTACCTGTCCACACGTTTTCGCTGCGGTTTATCAACCTGGGCAGCGGGGCGCTGCCCAGGTCATGACACCAAACATGCGCAGGGCGACAAAAATGCCGATTTTCGGGGGAAAATGTCGCCCTTTGCTGGTTTGGTGCACAGCACGGTGGAGCCAGAGCCCTGCGAGAGTCTGCTTTCCCTTCACAGCTCTGGCTCCACCCAGGCGCGCAGCCGCGCGCACTACAACCGCCCGCGACCTAATCTCACCCGCTCATCGGGAAGACAAAGGAGCCAATAAGCACCAGGAGAATGGTAAACACCGAGGCAATAAATTGAGGCAGGGTGTAGACCTTCAAACCACCGGTGACCGAGAATCCGGGGATCTTTGCGGTCACCCAGAAGCCGGAATCGTTGATATGCCCAAGTGATAGCGCACCAGCCAAGCAGGCGGTGGCCACCCATACTGGGTGAATGCCAATGGTTGGCGCCAGGTTGGCAAAAATGGTCATAGTGGTAATAGAGGCAACGGTTCCCGAGCCCACGGCAACTCGGAAGGCCATACCCACAAAGTAGCAGGCCAACAGAGCCAGCAGATGCGAGCCGCCAAGGCCGCCCACAGCCTTAGCAATCAGGTCAGAGATACCGCCTTCTTTAATAATGGCGCCCAAAGAGCCACCAGCACCGGTAATCAGCAATACAATACCCGCTGATTGAATAGCAGTATTTGCACTTTCTTCCATTTCATTCCGGCTCAAGGTCGGAGCAGCCACCAGGTAGGCAACAAGTGCACCAATCAGCAGCGCTACTGTCTTATTGCCAATAAAGGCCAACCACACGGGCACTTCTTCAACCATGGCGCCAACAATGGTGCCAGAGAGAATAAGAATCAGTGGCGTGATAATGGGCAGCAACGCCAAAAGGAAAGGCGGATCTTTATCCTCACCGGGAATATGCTGCAAAGAGGGCTCTTCAGCAACGTCCATTGCTGGCTGCCAGACTTTAGGCAGAATCCAGGAATAGACACTAATTCCTGCGATAACCGCAATGAGGCCAACAAGGCCGCCAACAATGACCATATAGCCCACGTCAAAGCCCATAATATCGCCAGCAGCCAGTGGGTTAGGTGTTGGTGGGACCAGTGTGTGCGCCGCGCCAGCGCCCATTGCGACAGCGCCAATAGCCAATGGCATTGGTTTATTGGATTCACGGGCAATAGCGATAGCAAGCGGCACCAAAATCACGAAGGTGACGTCAAAAAAGACGGGAATAGCCAGGACGAATGCAGCAAATGCGAGACCGTAAATGGCAAAACGCTGAGAGGTCACGCGAATAAGCGTTCGCGCAATCACTTTCGCGCCGCCAGAGTCTGACATGAGTTGACCGAGAATAATGCCAAAGCCAACGGAAAGACCAAGGCTCGCCATTAAGTCTCCGAAGCCTTTAGTCACCGTCGAGGCAATATCGGGCGCTGGCATTCCTAAAAGGAAACCTAAAAGCAGGGAGCCAATAACCAGCGCTACGGCAGGGTGGAGTTTCACCCACAGAATCAGGGCAATGACCAGGATAATTGAGAGGGTCAGCCAGGCAATAGCAATCATTGCGTCCTCCCTGGGCCCAGCGGCAAAGAACTTGCGCGAGACATAGCAAGGTCCTTTCAACACGTCGTTGTGAGTAGGTACGCCTGTTTTTGGGTACAGACGAGGGCGGGGCATGAATCAATTGCCCCTACAGGTGGGGATTGGTAGCGGGGTCAGGCTTACGTCTGGCAGATCAGAGTTCTCGCCTTTAAGAAGCTGTCTGCTCGGGCCCAACCCCGCCCTCGTAGAAAAATTAAAGGGTGCGGAGCTTCTGCCAGGCCTTGTCGAAGCCCTCCAAGGTCATTTCTGTTGCTCCGAAGGTGTCGAATTCTTCCTCGGGAAGACCGTCAAACTCCCAGGCCAGGAGGAATTCGGGAATCGCATTGGCTACGCGCTCAATACGGGAGCGATCCAACTCCCATGAAATCCCCTCTTCACGGGGAACACTCTCGCGTTCATCCCATTCAGCCAGACGAGCTTGAATAGTGGGATGAATGGTCATTTCTGCTTTAGCGCCAGCTAAAAGCGTGACCTGACGTGGGTGGCGGAAAGCGGCGGGCATCAAAGTTGGCACGCCCTGACGATCACCCAAAACTCCGGCCAAACGCCGCGCAATATCCAACACCGCTTCTTCGAGGTCTTCTGTGGCCAAACCTAAAGCACGGACCTCATTGAGATGAGCCAGGTAGTCTTGCAGCCGACCCATGACAAAGGCCGACGTCGATGGTGCAGGGGTAATACCCGCAGCTCGCGCCCGCTCGACGCCGCGCTCATAGGCGCGGGTCGCCGCCAAAATCTGCGATGCGGACACGCATACGGTGGCGGTTGTGGGAATACCGCGCGCAGCCAGCTCTTCCAGGACTTTCACGCCAGAGGCCGTACCGGGAATTTTCACCATGACATTTCGGCCAAACTCAGCAATGCGCAGGCCCTGTTCCAGCTGAATCTCATAGCTTCCGCTTGCCCCAGGTTGAACCTGAGAACGCACATAGCCCACCGCATGGTCGGACTTTTCCCAGAGCGCTTCAAAACGCCGTGCCAGAGGGCGCACAACGCGGCCCAATAACTCCATTACGCGATCGTCACCGGTCAGCGATTCATCAATGGTGTCTTCTCCGTCAAGATCCTGCACTTCATCGGTAGTGAGGGCCTCGAAACTTAAGGGAGCATTGGTTGTGACGCCAACTGCTCCTTGATTCATAGCGGATTCAACAGTTGGCGTTAATGCCGAGTCATTGCAAAAGCGGGTGGCGGTATTTTCAGCCATCCACGATAAATATGATTCTGTCATGATGATCTCCTTTGATATCGGGATAGGAAAAACTGGGAAAAGGCATTAACCGAAATACATTCCCCCATTGACATCCATAATGACTCCGGTAGTAAAGCCGGATTCTTCGGAAGCAAAATAGGCGACAGCTGCGGCAATTTCGCTGGGCTCTCCTAGGCGCCCCATGGGAATAGCTGCATGAATGACATCCATTTGTTCAGGAGTGAATTGCTCAGCCATTTCTGTGCGCGTTGTTCCAGGCGCCACAGCATTAACGGTAACCCCGCTTCCTGCGACTTTGCCTGCAAGATGGCGGGTCAGGCCAATAATTCCAGCTTTAGAAGCCGCATAAGCTGGCCCAACACTCACTCCCCCATTGCGCCCTGCCAGAGAGACGATATTAATGACTCGCCCATACCCGGCATCGCACATTCCAGGGAGAAATGCCTGAGACATCAGCATTGTTCCTGTGAGATTAATAGACAGGACACGTTGCCATTCTTCAAGGGAGGTTTCAGACCAATGCGTATTGGAGACAATGCCGGCATTATTCACCAAGACATCAATGCCGCCATATTCTTCTATGACCCATTTTTTGGCGGCGTCAATCGAATCAGGATCGGCAATATTCACCTCAAGTGCAGCGGCAGAAAAGCGCTCATTTTGCAGGGCCATTGCCGCACTCTTCGCAGCTTCACCATTAATGTCAGCAATAATGACGCGTGTCGCAGGTCCAGCTAAACGCCAGGCGATATCCAACCCGATTCCGCGCGCCGCCCCGGTAATGAGAATATTTCGTGGGGTCATAGGTCACCTGCTTTCATCAGCGGAATAGATCAAAGGGCACGCATTTCGCGCACCGTTATAACGGATAAGTCAATGGACACCCACAGCCATAGGGGTGAATGCGGGTGCGGAAGAGAAGAAAATACCGCTGCTACTAGTGGAGCAGGGCAACCGCACATCTTTGCGCGATAGCTTCACGGTAGCGGAAAAGGCAGAGGAAGTCTATAGAATAGATCCTATATTCTATCGGATATGGGCAGGGGTGAACCTACACTCACTTGTGACCTGCCCTTAGGCGTCCATTCGCTCGGCTAGACGAAGAAGATGCGTCAACATGGCCTGGCGCGCCGCATCCGCATCTTTACTTTGAAATGCGGCCAGAATCTGCTCATGTTCAGCGAGTGACTCATCCGCGTCAGAGATAATCTTGTCGCGGAATTGGCGCCATCGCTGCGCATTCCCGCCATAGGTTGTCGCAGCCTCCTCAAGGAAACGATTCCCTGACCCGGCATGAATAATCGTGTGGAAACGCTGGTCAGCCCGCATAAATGCGCCGAAAAACTCCGCTCCTGTCATCTCTCGGCTTGCCCGCTGCTCCGCCACAGCACCTTCCAACTCGGCCAGCATTGCCTCATCGCACCGTAGACACGCTAGGTACGCAGCCTCCGGCTCCAAGAGTTGGCGCAGCCGCATCCAATCCTGCAATTCGCTCGATGCCAAACCTGCAGCCGTCCGATAGCCCTTGTAGTTGACGCGCACTACCAGGCCAGTGCTTTCCAAGCGCGCCAAGGCCTCACGAACGGGCGTCGCAGAAACTCCCAAATCCTGGGCTAGTCCGTCAATCCGGATCGGGGTATCTTCTGGCAGGTCGCCTTCCAGCAGGAGGTCAACGATGGCGTCGTAAACCTGTTCAGTCAGCCCCGTTCGGCTCGCAACAAAACGAGGGCGGGGCACCGAGCTGGACTCCTGGGGCATAAACCTGCACTTCCTCTAAGAGTTTTGGCTATTCAATCAGAACCACAGAAAGCATAGCCTCAGGAGGCACAGAAGACCATCTCCCATACCGGATTACCCGATTTTGCCGAGGAGTTGTCAACTTTGGAGAGTGGCCGCCCACTGGGCGACAGCCTCTTCAAGGCGCTGCGGCCCTTCAGCTAAAGACTGCTCCAAGGGCACCGCCGGGTTGGAGATAGCAATGAGATCAATGGCCCCGCCCTCGCGCAAAGATTGCGCACTGTCCCGCACGACTCCACCAAAAATGACCACCGGCACCCCAGCCTCGCGGGCGAGGCGAGCAACCCCCGCAGGAGCTTTCCCCGATAGGGTTTGGTCATCAACCGCCCCTTCACCGGTGAGAGCAACATCGGCACCCTGCATCGCTTCAGCCAGTCCTGTCGCCCGCGCAATCACGTCAAATCCGGGAACCAGTGTGGCGCCCAGGAAGGCGCGCATTGCCCAGCCGAGTCCGCCAGCAGCGCCGGCTCCAGGTGAGGCAGCCTCTTCTTCTTTATTGCTGAGCCTTGCCAGGCGCCCAAGAATCGCATCAATAGGCTCGACATCGTCAGGACCCACACCCTTTTGGGGACCGAAAACCGCGGTTGCCCCACGAGGGCCAAGCAGCGGGTTATCGACGTCGCAGGCCACAGTGATTTCACTATCCGCTAGGCGCGCATCCAGGTCGCTCGCATCCACAGCGCTAAGGCGTTGCAGGCCGTCGGGAGTGGGTGTGCACACTCCCCCGCCCTCGGCCTCAAAACGTACCCCCAGCGCCGAGAGCATTCCGGCCCCGCCATCGTTGGTGGCCGAACCCCCCAGGCCAATAGTCAGACTTTGTGCTCCCCTGCCGAGGGCATCGTGAATCAGAAGGCCAAGACCTTTTGTCGAAGAGGACCACACATCGCGCGCTTCAGCGGGGATCATTTCTAATCCGCCGCAGGACGCCACATCGAGGGCAGCGCGCCGCTGCGACGCATCCCAGGCATAGCCATAAGTCGCTGGTAGCCCCCGCACATCAACGGCGTCAACGGTGACCCATTCGGCTCCCCACACGCTACCGAGGGTCTGGGCAAAACCTTCCCCACCATCAGACAGGGGAATAGCAACGCATTCGGCCGTTGGGTGGGCGTGCCGAATCCCGCGCTCCATTGCCGTGGCAGCTTCGACAGAGGACATTGATTCCTTAAAAGAATCCGGGGCAAGAATGACCTTCATAGGTCTATCTTGCCCCGGATTGGCCGGGCGCGGAAGGTTTTCAACCTCTCGCTACGTTTAAGTTTCGGAACGAGGTCGGGCGCCGCCCTCGTACAGAGCACGGCACCCACACCATCGACCGCACACGTCGATTAACTCAGCAATTGCACCGCTTGCGGCGTCATATACCGAGCTGCCAGGCCGACCTCGCTAAAAAGGAGATCAACTTGTCCACCACTGGGGTGTGCCCACTCCAATTCCAAACGCTCGCCCGCCTTGCGATTCAATAGCGGACCCCATGCTTCTTCAGCGGCTGCGTCATAGTCTTCGGACAGCGGGTTCAGGATATCGAGGCGCTCGTTGGTTGGTACATTCACCGGAGGAACACACAGGGGAATAAGGATTTCCACGACGTGGCCTTCGGGGGTGTCCACCACGGTAACGTGCCGGACTTCGCCCGCGAAATCGCCAACGAAACCATAGGGTTCGCCATCAACCAACCACCCTAATTGGGGGGTGTGCTGGGTGAACTCTTCCAGGGTGAGGGGCCAGGGCATTGCTGCCACGCGGTCCATCCACTGCACAAAGTGCTCGGGAGTCATATGCGCGATCATTCAGCGTCCTCCTGCTGAGTCAAAGTGAGCTCAAGGGCTTCATCCCCATCCCATTTCAGCAGCACATCGCCACCAAGAACGAAGGCGCCCATGACGATCTGCCGTTCAACGTCAACGCTGACCACCTTGTAATCGAGGTAGGCCGTGCCGTCAAGAAGGGCAGCAATCAGGTCTTCGTGGTCCGGGTCTTCCGTGAGGGTCTGCAGCGCTGGAATGAATTCAGGATCCGCATTGGGACCAGTAATGAGGTCTTCAAGGTATTCGTATGTGCCTTCGCGGACCCATTTACCGGTTTCCACTTCGCGGGCGCGAATGTGAGCGCGGCCGTCATCGCCATCGTCGTAAACGGCGACGGTCACAATAAGTCGGTCATTATCGACACCAATGGACACCAGGCCAAGGTCGTCGGGGCGTGGCGGCGTATAGTCGCGCGGCGCGTGGGCGGGTATACCCAGAATCGGGGTATGTCCTTGGTCGAGGGTCACCAGGTAGGCGGCTTGCGCGGCATACCAGCGATTTGAGCGGGCGCGGAAACTCTCGTCGAGTTCTGCGGCGCGCATATCGGCGTAGAGTTTTTCGGCCTCTGTGCGGGCTTCTCCAGACAGAAGCAGGAATTGGTCGCGCACATCTTCAGTGGTGAACTCGACTTCATCGGCTTCTAAGTCGAGGTCGGGTTCGCCTTCGCTAATGGCGTCTGGCAGGGCAGCAGCTAGGGTTGGTGCGCCCGTTGGCGGCGGCAATGTACGGACGTCAGAGGCTGGGGCCTTGTCTGTTTCCGAGGCGTCGCCAGCTTCAGGGGTGTCGTCGTCGGGTTCGGTAGCCTCGTCGGCGTCAGGGGTGTCGGTAGCGTCGCTGGCTTCAGCAGGGTCGTCGGAATCGGCTGGGCCGTCGGAGTCGGCCGAGTCGGCTTCTTCGGCTGAATCCTCGTCTTCTATTGCCTTGTCATCGGTAACGAGGACGGCGTCATCTTTTTCGGACGTGGAGGTGTCAGCGGCGGCTGCGAGTGAAGCCTTATCAGAATCCGCTTCGGAGTCGTCACCCTCCTTGTTGTCTGATTCGATGGTGGCGTCGTCAGCAAGGTCAAAGTCACCGTCGGTATCGTCAGTATCGTCCGAATCTGCCTCAGAATCTTTGGGGCGTGACTCATCGTCTGTATCAGCGGCAACAAGATCCGAGGCGTCCTCTACATCAGAGTCTTCCTGAGGAGTATCGTCATCCGCATCGTCTGACGCCTCATCACGATCGGATTCGTCTTCAGCGTCTTCCTTGGTGGTTGAGGCGTCCTCAGCGTGAAGACCGGAATCATCCTTTTCCGCATCCCCATCGTCGCTTGAGTCATCATCAAAGTCGCGGTCACCCTCGCGATCGTCAGGATTGACGAGGGCGGAGGCACCTGCCTTTAGTTCATCCTCATTGGCTCGTTCAGCCTGATCGGCGCCCTCTTTATTCCGGGGCTCCTCCGAAGACTCATCAGCGTCAGAATCACCAAATGTTTCCTCGCCGGACTCAATGAGCTCATCGAGTTCGCTGCCATCAATGGCCGAGGAGTCAGCCTTGTCATTCTGATCGTCTTCTTTAATGGCGGTGTTCGAGGTGAGTTTCTTATCCTCGTCATCGCCACGATCATCATTGACGTCGGATTCTTTTTCGTAGAGGTATTTCTCGTCCTCTAGATCAAGGTCATCGGCGTCATTATCTTTATCGACGGGCGGCTGGCCCTTGTCATCCTCAGAGTCTTTAGCATCGCCCTTTTCGGCGTGAGAATCCGATTTTTCAGCGCGATCGTCGCCTTTAATCAGTGCATGGACTTCGTCGCCATCCAGGGCATCGGAGTCAGCTTTCTCATTCTGGCCGTCGAATTCAATAGGCGTATTGTCATCAAGAGTCGGATGAGCGTTATCTGACTCAAGGATGTTGTCGAGTTCCTCTGCGTCTTTCACATTGAGGTATTTCTCGCCATCATCGTGAAGATCGTCAACGTCATTATCGTTTTCTGGCTTATCGGCAGAATCATCGCCACGTTTTGGGGCGAGAATGTCGTTGCCATCATTATCGCCCTTGAGAGCGTCATCAAGGGTGTCGAGGTCTTTCTTGTGGAGGCGTTTTTCCTCCTCTACCTCTGCCTTATCGAGGTCATTATCGGCATCATCACGATCGATGCCGTATTTACGCTCGTCATCATCCTCGACCGTTTTATCGGCATCATTGGATTGAATGGCCCCGAGATTATCGTCTGGATCAATTTCGGAGGATTTTTCGCTATCGACGTCAAATTCGGAGAAGTCATCCGTATTAGTACGCGCCCCGCCCTCGTCACTTTTTAGCGACTCATTGTCGTGGCGCGGACCTACCGTTTTGTCGCCAGATGGCCCGGCCCCGCCCTCGTCATCAGTGGAAGCAACTGAATCGTCACCACGAGGATCTTTATCCTCAACGTTTTTGAGGCCCCAGGCAGAGGCCACAGCGTCGCGAAGGTCCTTGGGCGAAGGGCGTTTACGCCCCGACGTCACTTCCTCCGGGGCGACTTCTTCATCGCTGACCGACATTGCCTACTCCTTGTGTCCGAGTCACCCGCGCAGAATCGTGAGAACCCTGCGTTGCCGTTGGTTCGGCGGGTACGGTGCGATTTCATAATCGGAGGGCAGTACCGCGGCAGGCTAAGGACAACCCACCCAGGTATAAAACCCAAGATTACTAAACCACTGGTCTTCAACTATACAAGCTTGCCCAGTTACTGGCCGGAATTAGGGGCGTGGCGAATAGCATGGGGCGCAGCTAGGAATGCTCACAAATCCACGGGCAATCGTGGTGTAGTCGGGGTGGGCAAGGTGGCCCCAAAGGTAGACACCGAGACGCGGACGCAGTTTATGCAGGTCACAGGGCCAAGCCTCGCCAGACAGCAGGTACTGCAGGGTAGAATATTCATTTCGTTAGCGAATCATTATGTGTTGCGCACTTCGCTCTATTTACTGTGAGTTCAGCGCGTCAATAGGAATATCCACAACCCACGATTCAATCCCTTTCCCACCCAAATTCGAGGCGAAAACCACCTTTGACAGATCACGCGAGGCGCTCGCCTGAGGCTCAAGGAAGTACTCTTCCGACTCATTTGCCGCTTTTTGGGCACGCACATGCGCCACACCAAGAGCACGCGGGTTGGCAGTTAATTCTAGAAGCCAGACTTTGCGGTATTCGGCGCGTAGATTCGACGAAGGGGCTTTTTGCCCATGTTCAGCCGTATCGGCGTAGGTCGAAACCACCACCCAACCTGGGCGCGCGGAGTTCTGACCCGAGAAATGGACGGCATAGGCCTCGCCCTCAGCAGGGTAAAGAGTATGCAAATCGGTGCGGCGCCCGTCAGCAAGGTCAATCATGGCGATCATGCCACTGCCGTAGTCAGCTGTCACAAGCACGTCGCGCCCGTCGGCTGTTTGGGCCAGGTCAGAGTGTTCCGAACCTGGGGTCAGTTCCTGGTTGGCCGCGAAGTCTGTGGTGAATGCACGGGTTCCGCCCATTCCATCCAGCCACGAGACCACAGCATATTTCCCACTTGGCGATGTGGACACGTGGTCAGGCATGGCGCCTTTGACCGGGAAATCCGCGGCTGACAAGGTGCCGAGGATCTGCCCGGTAGTGACGTCAATAGTGAGGACTCCGTGGGCAGTGGTTTGCTGGGCACCTTGGTCGTAGTGGGTAGCCATGAGGGTGAGGATGCGGCCGTCGGCGCTGGTTGTCCCCTCTCCTTTAGTCCAGAATTGGGTGGCCTGTGGCCAGGGGGTTTTGCCGGTCAGGTTGAAGAGTTCGGTTTTGGTGCCGGTGGCGACATCGAGTTCCCACCAGATGGGGCCGCCATCGCGGCTGGTGAATCGGAGGAGATTTGGGTTGGTGGGATGCCACAGGGGTTCACAGTCTCCAGCGAGATCTTTGAGTGGGGTGACGGTTTTTCCACTGGTTGGATCGGTGAGGTACCAATTGCCTGCGCCATCTTGAGCGAGGAGCCGCGAGTTGTCCGCGTTGAAAGCTTGGCGGCGCGAGTATTCGTGGCGGAGGCGCCCGCCTTGGCCGTCGCCGGCTTGGGTGGCGCGGTGGATAGTGGTGCCGTGGGCAGGGTCAGTGAAAGAGAAGGGGCCGGTTGCTGGGGGCGCGGCGGATAGTGCCGGGATTTCGACAGGAGCGATGGGGGCGAGTGTGCCGGGAGCTGGCGGGGTGGCGGGTTGGGCGCCGGATATTGGAGTATTGGCGACTGAGGCACCTGGCCCAGATTGGGACACTGTTCCGCTTTGTGCCGTGGACTGGGCGGCGGACTGGGGTTGGTTTGGTGTGCAGGCAGCTAGTAAGGCAGGAATCAACGCGACACTGGCCGCTATTGCGACATATCGACGAGGGCGGGGCTGGATATTTTCGGGGGCAACGTGCTGATCCAACAGCGCCAATGTGTCCCTTTTTGCATCCACATGTGCGGTGGCCATATATGCCCCTCCCTGCCAGCTGCCCTACTTGTCGCAGCGAAACGTAGTTGTCATTTCAAGCGCTTCCACTGTAAGCGCTTTCAAGCTGCGACGCCTATCGGGCCAGGTCTGCGTAGCAGAAGAAGGAGATGAATGAAAGGAAGGGCCTTATAGGGAGATTTACTCACTGCGACGAATAATACACAGTAATCACACCGTCAGCCGGGAAATTCTCCGGCAAATAGGAGTCATAGGCTTTAGCCATCGCCACCACCATCGGATCAAATAGCCCAAAAGAAGGTGGTGCCCAATTGATGGAGATAAAATACTCCAGAGCCTCCTCATCAATACGAATCGGATAATGCTCTAGATAATCTGCCGCATCTAGTCGCCAATAATAAACACCATCAGTGTAGAGAGCATAGCCATTGAAGGTCTCAAACTTGCCACCAATGCGATCCTCAGACTCCCCCATCCAAGGAATCATGCACACGCCACTGCGGAGATACGACACCAGCTTCTCAACCAGCTCCTGAGAATACCGCTCATCCGATAATGGCGGAATAGGGAACGGGCGCCCACGAATCGGTGTCAACGGCAATAACGGCCTGATCTGAAATTCCATAACTGACACCTTCCTCAAAATGGATGCTTGTCAACCCAAAACTAGGGTTCATAGTGCACAGTAATGATGCCGTCTGCGGGAAAGTTGTCATCAGAATAGGAGTCGTATGCTTCCCTCATTGCATATTTAATCGGGTCAAATTGTCCGAAAGAAGGCGGACGCCAGTCTATAGAAATAAAATACTCCAGCGCCTCCTCATCAATACGAATCGGATAGTGCTCTAAATAATCCGCCGCATCATACTGCCAGTAATAACGGCCATCAGTATGAATTTCACAACCGCCAACAGTTTCGAACTTGCCCCCAATCTGATCCTTCGTAGTCCCCATCCATGGGACCAATATGACGCAGTTTCGAAGATAGAACGTGAGCCTCTCAAGAATTTCCTTTGGATAAGGGTCGTTCGACATCGGCGCATCCACAAGGGGCTGCACCGAATTAGTTACCCACTGCACCAACGGCCTGATCTGAAACTCCATTGCTATTCCCTTCACTAATTCTACCCAATAATAATGCCATCCCTACTACCAGGCGCTATTTGCTCCTCCAAAAGGCCGGTCTTGATGTCAATTCGAGCAGGCTTCGAAGTAGCCAATACCTCTACTCCGAGTTCACGGGACAGAATCTCCGCACAAGATAACTGCATTTCCTCGCTCACTTTCCCCCCATAACACTGCACAAGTCGCAAAGGCATTCCATCGTCATAAGATGGATTCATCCTTATCTGTTCCGCCACTTGCGCAGGATGAAATATTAACTTGCTATGCCTACTCCATGGCCATCCTGTGCGCTCATGTCCATGAACAAACACATCATGGTAGTGTTCGGCGCCTTGCGACACTGCAAAGTTATCCATTGTTGCCTTATCACCACCAATCGCTGTCGCAGTCTCGCTGAAATATACGGGAGTTTCCATATCACTCATGAGATTATCCGCATCAGGGAAATCTGGATGGCGAACTCCCTTAGACGCAGACTGAACACCGGACATCACATCAGCGTTAGCCGCCCCTGCCCTACTTACATCATCAGTTCCAGACCCAAGGAAGGGCAACACCTTCTGCAGGATCGGCACCTTCTTCAGTTGGTCACCAGTCCATCGTGTGACCGCCTGACCTACGGGAGTTTTGGCAGCCCAACTCATGGCCTTACCAAAGCCAAAGCCGAAGGCACCGCCAGCTAAGCCAAATATCGAATCTGCGCCAACCTTCTTCCAGTCAATGGGATATCCAGAACACGCCTGGTCCACGATGCTTCCCGCCCCACCCAGGACTGCACCTGTAATCAGTGCGGCGGCGAAACCTTGCATTCCTGGCACGAATGCCAATCCAATGCCCGCAGCAAAGGCTAGTGCTGTGCCCCACTTCGGAGCAGCCGCTTTTCGATATTCGTCCAATTGGTCGGCCGTAACCGGTTGCAACCCAGTGGGGTCAAAAAGATTCAGTGGGTTATTTCCCGCGTAAGCATATGGATTGCCTGCCCAGCCTGAACCTGTTACTGGGTCAAGTGGGTCAGGAGATATAAAGGTCCGGCTTGCGGAATCAAATTGACGGGCACCCAACCATTCCAAGCCAGCAAAATAAAGCGAACCTCCTCTCCCCACCTGAAATCCAGCATTAGCGCTTGTCGTTGGAGGAATGTTTCCATCCTCGGAAGCAACAGCAGCATGGAAGGCCCCGCTGTTGTCATAGGGATTAGTGAGTGTTGTGTGTCTATGTGGACGCCAGGATGGCTCCGTCCATTGCCCGTCCACTGCCGTAAGTGGACCGGCATGAATGTAGTCGTTATCTCCGACCTGTGCGACTGAACTAGTGACAGGGTCATGGAAAATTTCCTGCCCGTCAACATTGCTCAAATAACCCGTTGCATCCACATGAGCACTCGAACGCTGCACTGTAGCGCCAGTTGCTCCTTTTGCAGTACTCACTACGCCAGCAAGGAAACCAAAGGGACTCCACTCAAAACGTCGCTGCTCGCCGTTTGAATATTCCTCTTTTAGCCGCCGCCCCGATCGGTCATAATCGTAAGTGATAACTTGGTCACGACTATTCGTAGAACGCACGAGTTGTCCGGCCGCATTATAAGCACGGCGCCATTGAAGATCCCCGCGGTTTTCTTCTACTATGCGACCTGCCAGGTCATATACCCAGGTATGTATTCCTTGCGACGAACGAAGCCCGGTGAGCTGGTTAGCTGCGTCGTATTCATAATCGACATTTTCACCGTCTGTTACTACTCGTGTAATCAGACCATCTTCACTGTAGGCAATCTGCCATTGGATAGGATCTTTCCCTTTACTTATTACGGCGTGTTTGGATGTGAATCCATCGAAATATTCCCATTCATAGTGAGTCTCACCCACTATCGCAGCAGTGTGACGTCCAACCTCATCGCGTTCAAAAGTTAGTGTCTTACCACCGTCTCTCTCAACCGCGACTAGAGCACCCTCAACATTACGGCGATAGCGAGTAGTTGCCCCACTGGGCGCGGTAAAGGCAATGCGATTTCCATCAGGATCGTATTCCCAGTGCATATGCGATTGCCCGCGCTGATAATGCAGAAGGTTTCCTCGAAGGTCATAGGAGAACGTGTGCCGTAGAGGCTCATTTCCTAGCGAGGTCGTATAGTCCTCAATAGTGCGCTGACGTGTAGTAGCGTCGAATCTACGAACAAGGGAGAGAATCCCATTAGCGCGAACTGTGGCGGTACGCCCGTAGTCGCTGTATTCAATATTGATGGCGTTGCCATCAGCGTCTACTGATTCTATGACACGACCTGCAGCATCATATGCTGCCCGCATGCTGGCACCGAGAGGGTTAGTCTCGCTGACACACCTGTCCATTGCATCGAAAGTGCGGCGGGTAACTCCACCTACAGGGTCAGTGATGCTGACAGCTCGACCATTAAGGTCGTATTCCCAGTGCGTTACTCCCCCGTTGCCTCCTGTGGCGGAAATAAGTTGTCCTGCCGCGTCATATGTGAAACGCCGTAGGCCACTACCTGGGTCACGTGATTCGGTCACCCGCCCGAGAAGATCATAGGTCCAACGGTAAGTTCCAGCCCCTGGGCGCCGCATTGACACTGGTCGTCCACATACATCGTATGTAACACGGACTTTGTCGCCTGTTGGCCAGATTTGCTCTATGAGCCGGGAGTCTACGTCATAGACAAGGGCTGTGTAGAAACCTAAAGCATTACGCACACCTGCTAGGCGCCCTGCCTGATCATAATTGTAGCGTTCAACTGCCCCTGAAGGCCGCACTACCCTAATTGGACGACCCGCTTTGTCTCGCTCAATACGAGTCCGCGCCCCACCCCTGTCTACACTTTCAACAACCCGTCCGGTCTTGTCATAGATAACCTGAGTCCGACTACCATCGGAATAGGCAGACGAATTAAGCCGCCCAAATCTATCCAGCTTAAACTCAGCTTGATCTGGGCCAATGCCGATCAGAACTTTGCCTGGCGAATGGTGAGTTCTCTTAACTAATCCAGTCGGGTCTACCTGCGTATTCAGTCGCCCATACTGGTCGTACGTTCGTTGCCAAATTCCGCCGCTGGGATCGATTGTGCAGGTAAGACGAGATGAAGCATCGTGAGCGTATTGCCACCTTGCCCCATCAGGAAGCACGACGCTAGAGACATTACCAAGATCGTCGAATTGCTGCTCAATCCTACGACTCAGTTGATCCACAATCGCACACACTTCGCCATGCTCACCATACTCTAAGCCAATTCGTCCGCCCAGAGGGTCAACTACTGCGCTAAGACGGCCGGCGGCCGAATATTCATAGCTCCAGATAGCGCCATCTGGATCCGTTCGGGAAACCAAAAGCCCCTCGGTGGAATAGGTGTACTGGGTGCGCGCTCCTGAGGGTGAGATGGTTTCAATGGCACGCCCCACTGCATCACGAATAATCTCTGTCGTATTCCCGACGCCATCAGTAGATGCAATGAGGTCGCCATACTCATCGTATTTAAATGTCAGACGAACTGACTCAGGGTCGATAACCTCAAGTAATAAGCCGTCCTGCCACCGTAGAGTGGTGCGTCCACCTTCGCCATCAATCACCGTCTTTGGTTGCTGGCTATCGCCTTCGTATTCAAATGATGTACGCGTTACTTCCCTCTGTTCTTCCACAGAGACAAAGGCGATAAGGCGACCATTATCGTCATAGGACAATAGCGTCCGCGCACCACTCGGGATCTTCTGTTGGATAAGGCGACCGTGTTCATCAAATTCACGCGCTGTGGTACCACCGTCAACGGCAGTGGCATAGAGCTGATTGCCCCACCGATCGTAACCCATCGACGTGCGATTACCATCCGCATCAACGATCCCCACCACTCGGCCACGCTGATCAGCTACCCAAGTATTGGCACGTTTACCATCCTCATCAGAAACGCTGGTGACTCGTCCAGGCAGATACGAGAAACGAGTTACTCTGCCGTGTGGTGAAACTTGAGTCGCCACTCTGCCTTGATCATCATAAGTATTCCGCGCCTCAACAATCCCGTCAGCGTCAATAACAGCACTAATGAGCCCCTGTTCGTTCCACTCATAACGACGTGTTCCTAGCGGGCCCGACACCTCGACGAGGCGTCCTGAGTCATAGTGATAGTCCACCCGCCGCCCATCACTACTCTCAACTGCACTAATACGGTCACCGTCCCAGGTAACGCGCAGACTGCGGCCTCGTGAGTGGTTAATGCGAGCGAGACGATCATCGTCGTACCCGAACAGCAGGGTCGCACCGGGGGTTAACTCAAAGAGGAGGATGCGTCCATTGGCATCAAATTCCCAGCGCGCACCCGAATTATTTGACACCACCCAAGAGGGCTTTTTTAGGGAGTAGTCATTTTCCCCTACAGATCCAGTTTCGTCAGCCGAGCGATGAACTGCCAACCAGAAGTTATCGTGCGCAGCGCGACCGAAACCGTCTCCCTCACGAGGGAATTCCACTTCACGGCCATCCATTAAGGTCCATGTTGCCCCTTTGTCGCTGAAACGCAGAACACACCCATCCCACGAAGCCCAGCCTGGACCATGTCCACCTATTTTGGAGGAGAGGGAAGAGTATGAGCGAGCCCAGCCCAGCAAAGCATTCGCCCCCTCACAACGCAGATCCTCCTCGTTCTCAACGAAATTGCCGGTTGCGGTATTGACTGGGTCGTTGGAATACCCCGTTGATGGGGGATTTCCAATTGCCTGAACCTGTGGAATTTCTAATCGCTCACGCTGCGCAGAAACTCCATGCGCTGCCAACGCTTGCGTAATGGAATCGTTGGACAGAGTAGTAATTTGTCCGCTTCCACCTGCCGCTTCAAACGTGTCAGCAACAATTCCTAGACGTATACCATCCAAATCATTTGATGCGATGTACTTCCGGAATCCGATGATTACTGGAGCAGCGCTTAGAGATCCCCATTTACACTTGGCGATAAAGTCCTCAACTTTTCCCTGTAACTCCCCCGGCTTGTCTCGAATAGAATCTGTCGCCCCTTTTTCTTCATCGATAAATGAGCGCAAATCATCAGGCAATGCAGATGTTACCTGCGATCCGCCGCTACCTGAAAACTCCCGCCGTTCTCCAGCGACTGGAGATGAATAGGACTTATTCATCTGCGGAATAGGTTCGGCTTTAGGAGGCGCGTCATCCCCCGGCAGCAAATTTAGGAAATCTATCGCGTCAACAGTTTTCTCGAAATCAGAGCGCGCATCACGCCTAGCTTTCCATTCCCGTGCTGCATTAATCCGCGCTTGTTCCGCCTTAGCATCCGCCTCCAGATCCCGCACTCCTTGCGCCACATCCCGAAGGCGCTGCGCGAGCAGAGCCGAGTCCCTATTGGCAGTCTCAACATTAAAAGCCCACAGTTCAGCGTAGTATCCGGCAAAATGGGCACCATAAGTGGTTTTCCGACTATTTCGCGGACCGATCGTATTTTCCACGAGGTTTGCGGCTGCATCCAGCGAAGCTGACAGGTCTTCACTAACACCATAGTCCCATACGACATCTGCAGATGCATGGAGATCATCCAGACTAAAGTCACTCATTGGGGAGCCTCCTATGTTCACCCAAGAAAATCCTGGGCGCCTCTATAAGAAAGAATTCCACTAAGAATCCGTAAACTACTAACGGACACACCTTAACCGGTCAGACTCAAACTGGCAACAGGAAATGACGCAGAGCAGCTTTAGAAAAGCAGACAACATTGGATTGACACTACAGCAGACAGGAAGACCCCCCCCCCCCGCAAACTTCGCCTTCATAAGCAGAGAAGACAACCGTATCCAATTCAGTCAGGTTTATGGAGCTCGGTCGACGCCAACCAAGGCGCGGAAGACTGCACTCAACGGCCCCAAGACTGACACAGCTTCACTGCGGGCGGAGATTATTGGGCATGGAGCAGATAAATAGAGTCGAGCCCCGGCCTCGTTATTGGAATCGACGAGGCCGGGGCACCTACTTCCGCGGCATCACCACCGGGCGGCGCGCGAGGTCAGTTAACCCTGCGGCCACTGAGCAGGTGGATACTGGCCCTGCACAGGCGGGTACTGACCTGGCGCAGGTGGATATTGGCCCGGACTAGGCGAGTATTGCCCCTGTGGAGGGGGATACTGACCCGGCGCGGAGGGATAGTACCCTTGTGGGGATGGCGGCGCATATGGACCCGACTGGGATGGGTACTGAACTGGCGAGGAATATTGGCCAGGTGTATAGGAATACTGACCAGGAACGTCTGTGGAAGATGTCGCGTTCTTTTTCTTATTCCGCCAGCGACGGAAAAAGAGGACGACACCGACAGCTAAAGGCAAAAGAAGAAAGCCTGCCAGACGCAGAATGGGCCGCAGGACCCACCGCGTTTGCTGATCTTCTTGTCGCTGTTCCCGCTCTTCCCTGTTTCTTTCCCGTTCTCTCTCCAGTCTCTCCCTCTCATTCCGGATAGACCTTTGATCACGGTCACCCGGACTCATGTCGAGTGTCGCCCCACCCTGGGTTAAATACCCACTAACGGGAGCACCTATTTGCGACGACAAATCCCCTCTGCTGCTTTGAGCAAGAGAAAAGGCATCACCTCCACCACCTTCACGGGGCAGAGAAAAGGTAATGATAAGCAAAGATGGCACGCCCAGCAGGACAATAGTGAGGGCGCACATTCCCTTTAATAGCATTGTGCGCGCCATTATTGGAGTCAACTTTAAGGCTCGCCAATGCGAAGGTGTTTTCATAGCGAATACCATCCCTACTTCTATTCACTACAGACAGGATTACGCCCCCTAAAGGAAGCGGCAGGCCGCAATAAAATAAGCGAGAGAAAAGAATCTCACCACCCCTCATATTGACCTTCTCAGAACCCTAGCTTTATCTAGTGGAGCCTGCAACAGGAAAGCGAACTATAAGGAAAAAGGGAGCCATGAGCCAGAAATATAAACTTCGATCACACTCGAAGTTTCCGATCAATTCGACTTTATCTTGAGGACATTTCCCAGGCCAAGAAATAAACAAACTCACTCTCGCAACAAATGCCGGATCGCCACAATGACAGCGGCAGCGCCTCTGTCTCCGTCAAATACCCAAGGCGGATTCTTTAGACTATACGTATGGATCTTGCCTCCACAGGCCACAGCGCTGCCCTGTCCCCGCTTGCGGCATTGAGCAAACTCTGGGGGCCGCTCGCTCCAACGCATATTATTCGCAATCGACATAGTGAGAACCACTGGATACGTTTCCACTCCTTGCCTGACTCCAAACGTTATGCAGATACAGAGGCGGAATGGGAAATTCTTCTCGACCGTCATCACCGGGTTTTAGCGTGGTTAGCAGAGAGCAGCAACGAGGGCGGGGTTACTGACGAGGATCACCTTGTTCTTTTTACGGAAACAGGTTCCTGGTCGGCAGAAGATATTCCCACTCCGGATCTTTTTCAGCAGTGGAGCATAAGTCGCCAGGAATATATTTATAGTGCCTGTTCCAGCGATTTTGACCCAGAAGGTGCTGACGAGGGCGCCTATTGGTGGTTTCATTTTTATGCGGGGTATGTCTCTCGCGCCCCGTCCTCGTTAAATCCCCTATTACGCGCAGTAGCAGATGACGAAATTGATAATGTCATTCTTGCCCCACCCACATTTTCCTGGCTTTTCTGTCCTTACGACGGCGGAATGGATATTTTTATCCGCTCTTCACGTGATCGCGCTGCCCTCAGAAAGCGCTTCCCCTCCTGGCTTTCTCCTCGCCCCGACGGCTTATGACGCCATCGACCCACACAACAGGAGTCTAGGTGACCTACCACTTTCAGATGACAAGCAGAGGATTTCCGCACTGCCCTGATCTGATAACGCAGTGGCAGGAAAACGGTTGGCCATGGCCGCCAGAAACCGGAAGAATACATGACGAGGCCCGCGGATACTGGGCAGTAAGTCGCTATATTCCATTATCTCTCTGCTACCTTTTTTCCGAAGAAGGAGCAGACAAACCTCCTTCAGAAAAGGCAATCCAGGACGATATCAACAAGACCATTCATTGGCAGCTCGATATTTTTTATTGGCTCCTTCAGCACAGCTCTTTATCCCCAACGGGTACCTGTTTCAGCATTATCGACTGTGAATCCGATTCCCCTACCCCTGGCTCTATGAAGCTACTCGACAGTTGCAACTTCAAGGCAAGAAGCTATAGCTCATATCCTCTACACGACACCTGGTGGCAGCATTTCCATTTCGGAACTCTCTCCCCCACCCGCGAGACCCTTCTCCCAATTCTCTATTCCATTTCTGAGGACAACCTTGAAGGAATTACCCTCACCTCAGAAGGGCTCGATTGGCTATGCATTTTCCATTCAGGCGGGGCGGATATTCTCTTTACATCGGCAACACAGAGAAACTTAGCAATAAGCGCATTTCCAGATCGTTTATCCGCGCGCTAGTTTTCTGATGGGAGCACAAGACGAATTGTTCCACTAGGTCGGGCACCATCGTGCAGGCTTCGCCCTCGACACCAAACGTGCATTGGGCGACAAAAACTGCCGATTTTGGCGAAAAATGTCGCCCTTTGCCCGTCTGGTGCATATTCCAACAAGCCAGGCAGCACAAAGGGCGACAATACCCTGGGATCACCAAGGAATTGCCGCCCTCACCACTGGGCCGCGTAGCTGCCGCTAAGCGGCCACCAGGCAGACACAAGGAAAATCCCCGCGCCCGCCCAAACGCCTACCTATATCAGGCCTGTGCGCTCAGACGCTGAGCGAAAGCGTCAACGGCTGCCTTGAACTGGCCCTGGATATCAGCGTCGCTGTGGCGGCCATCAGCACCGAATTGATCCTGGCTAGCCTGCACGCCGACCTCAGCCACAACCTCGGCGTCAACAATGTCGAGGATGTCGCGCATGTGAGCACGTGCCCACTGGCCGCCCTGAGGAGAAGCGGTAGCAGAAGCAAGAAGTACCTTCTTGCCTTCAAAGGACTTTTCACCCCACGGACGGGAGAACCAGTCCAGAGCATTCTTCAGCACACCAGGAATGCTGTGGTTGTATTCAGGGGCAACGATCATCAGTGCGTCAGCAGCTTCAATAGCGGCCTTCTTTTCACGAGCCAGCGCCAGGAAGTCACCGTCATTGTCATAGGTGTACATAGGCAGGTCAGTAATAGTGACCTCAACAAATTCCAAGCCCTCGGGTGCATCAGCAATAATTGCCTGTGCAACCAGACGGTTCAGAGAGTTCGACGCATTCGAGCCAACAATATAGGCGACGGTAGTCATATATTCCTCCAAATTAGGCCACGCCTCGGTAGAAGCGGGACGACAGAAGTAGTTGAATGTTCAAGCTCCAGTGTAGCGCCCACATTCACCTATCCACCATATTACGGAGGTGAGGTGGGTCGCACACCATAACTCAGTGACAAAGTCACAGACTATCTGGCGACACAGACACAGTGTCAGCACCGCCAAGTCACGCAGAAATACCGTAGCCACCGACAAACGCCCCGGCCTCGTCAATATGGCAATGGCGCCTAGCCGCACAATGCGACCAGACGCCATTGGCACCACAACCTACTCGCTCACTTAGCGGCAGGACGTTCCTTCAGAGGAATATCGACCACCCAGGTTTCAATCCCGCCACCCATAGTGGAGGTGAAGGCCACCTTGGAGCCATCACGCGAAACGGTAGCTTGGGGTTCCTTAAAGTAGAAACCTTCCTTACTATCGCTCGCTTTTTCCTCAACACGCGTATGCGTCACTGGATAGGCTTGACCGCCTTCTGTCAGTTCCAGGAAAAAGACTCGCTTGTACTGAGGACGGCTTGGCGCTGCTGCCTTCCCATAATTGGCATTGTCTCCATAGGTGGAGACCACTACCCAACCGGGCCGATCAAAAGACTGGGCGCTAATATGCGCGGCATAGGCCTCGCCCGACGCCGGATACAGGGACATTAACCCGGTTTTCTTGCCAGTCTCGAGGTCGTACATAGCAATCTGGTCAGCCTCATAGGCGGCTGCGACGAGGACGTCGCGGCCTTCCTTATTAATGGCCAAATCCGAGTGCTCGGAGTTCTTGATCAGCTGACGGCCCTTCTTCAGACCAATGTCATAGGAGTGCGTCCCACCGTAGCCATCAGTCCACGACAGCACGGCATATTTACCGCTGGCCGATGTGGAGACATGGTCCGGAATCGCACCTGGCACTGGGAATTTCGAGGCATCAAGGGTGCCAATCACCGAACCAGACTCCAAGTTGACGGTCACAACGCCATAAGGAATAACCTTCTGGGTCGCCGAATCGTAGCGATTCGCGAAGAGGGTCAGGATCTTTCCATCAGCGCTGGTGGTTCCTTCACCCTTGGTCCAGTAGGAGGTGGCTTCCGGCCAGGGAGTCTTGCCTTTCAGGTCAAGGATTGTCCGTCGCTCACCTGTAGAAACGTTAAATTCGTACCACTGGGTGCCACCGTGATTGGCGGTATGGCGGGCCAGATTTGGATTAGTGGGATGCCACAGAACTTCGGCAGCACCGGCCACTCCCTCAAGGGCGGCTGAACGCTTCCAGGTCTTAGTGTCAACGACATACCAGAAGCCTTCACCATCCCAGGCGAGCATCTTCGAGTTGTCAGCATTAAATGCCTGGCGGCGCGAATAGTCGTGGCGTAGACGACCCTGCTTCCCTTCAGAAGCACGGGTGGCACGATGGACGGTCACACCGGTCAGGGGGTCAGTAAATTTCTGCGCCTTTGCGAGATCAACATTGAGTTTTGGTGCGGGCACTGATTCGCCCGCCATCGGCGCCAGCGCTGGCACCAGATCACCTTTTGGCAAGGGCGAGGGCGCAGCTGGAATACCGTCAACCGCATGAGCGGCAGGCACACCATTCGCAGCTTCAGGCGCACCTTCAGCAGCATAACTCGCGCCAGCAGTAGTAAATAATAAAGCAGGGACAATAGCCGCAGCGAAAAGACTAGTACGAGCAGTTTTTGCACTGATACGTCTACGGATCAATTGATTGGCACCTTTGGTCATGGACCATCCTTTCTTCAGCACCCAACCCGCATTACACCCTAGACCCATTTCCTGAGTGATACCAGGGTTTTCGGTGCCAATTTCTGCAATTCTCAACTTTTACCGCCATGTCAGATTGTTCGTGATACCGCTTTCATTTAATGAACCACCCCAAACACACAGGATAACCGCGGTTTGAAGTGGCTACGGGCCAGGAAGAAGGTTTCGGGCATCCCTTTGGCGACCATTCCCCTCCGCAATACCCTGCCCAGCCGGTCAGGCATTCCACTGCCAAGCAGCACCACACCGAGCGCTTTTCCCACATTCCGCACCCCGCCCTCGTAGCGACACAAATAACACGGAAAAATCACCCGAAAAGTCCTTTTTCAGCCCCAAGTCCCTGCCTTTTCGGAAGGATTTCGTCTAGGCTCGCCTCTGTCACCATGCTGCAACATCGAATTTACGCGGAGTTTTCCCTTGTCTTCAGAACCTACTTCTACACATGAGGCGCCCGGGGCCTACCGAGTCCTCACTATGTCCTCCATCTCCTTCACCCTGATGTTTGCCGTATGGCTGATGTTCGGGATCCTGGGCAAACCAATCCAGCAAGAATTCGGGCTTGACGCCGTGCAATTGTCATGGATTAGTGCTGTTGCTGTTCTTAACGGCTCAATGTGGCGCCTGCCTTCCGGTATCCTCGCTGACCGTTATGGCGGCAAAATCGTCATGACCATCATGATGGCGATTGGCGCCGTTGCTTCACTGGCCGTCTCCTTTGCCCAAAACTATGCGATGCTGCTGGTCCTGGCCTTCTGCGTGGGTATTGTGGGGAACTCCTTCTCGTCGGGTGTCGCGTGGAACTCTGCCTGGTTCTCACAGCACCGTAAGGGCCTTGCCCTAGGCGTCTTTGGTGCGGGCAATGTTGGTGCCTCGGTCACCAAAATCATTGGCCCGTCAATCATTGCGGCAACTGCAGGCACATCGGTCCTCGGCTTCCTGCCTGGCGGGTGGCGCCTGATCCCCATTATTTACGCGGTTCTGCTGACTATCACAGCAATCCTCACCTGGTTTATTACGCCTGCCGAGGATCGTAAGCCCGGTAAATCGGCGAAAATCTCCACCATGCTGGAGCCGCTGAAAGATATTCGCGTCTGGCGTTTCAGCCTCTACTACGTCATTGTTTTCGGTGCCTACGTCGCCTATTCCGCGATTTTGCCGACCTACTACCAGGACGTTTTCCACGTTAACCTTGCCACGGCGGCTCTGCTGACCACCACCTTTATTTTCCCGGCATCATTATTGCGTCCTTTGGGCGGTTGGGTGTCCGACCGTTGGGGAGCGCGCGCCACCATGTATCTCACTTTTGTACCGATTGGCGCCCTCTTTACCCTGCTGTGCATTCCCAGCGGCGTTGACGAGGCAGGCAATGCCTACGGTCTGCCCCTGTGGCTGGTTGTGACGATTATTTTCTTCATTGGCTGCCTCATGGGTATTGGTAAAGCCGGCGTCTACAAGCACATCCCCACCTACTTCCCACACCATGTGGGTTCTGTTGGCGGGCTGGTCGGAATGCTGGGTGGCCTGGGCGGATTCTTCTTGCCTCCCATGTTTGCCTCCGTTCAGCAGGCCACCGGCATCACCTCAACTTCCTTCATTATTATGACCGTCATTACCGGCGTTACCCTGATTTGGATGCACCTGGTAATTGCGCGGATGAAGCGCGAGGATCCTGAAGGCGATCATGTGGATGTGCCTGTGAAAGGCTGAGGTCGCTCCATAGAGTGGGGCGGTTCCACAAAGTTTTGCGGGCCGCTCCACTTTTTATTCACGAGGGCGGGGCGCGCTCACATCAAAAGCGGGACCGGGAAATATAACCCGGCCCCGCCCTCGTCAATGAAAAACCTAGCGATCGCGCCCTACTAGAACCGCGAGCGCAACGGCGCCTCCGAGGCTTCACGCAGGTCTTCAACTGAGGTCACCCATCCGCCTCCATTACCTGTATCGGCCAGCAGATCCTGCCCGGTCACGGCCAACAGGTCTCCGCCAGTGACGCCAATACGGGCCGCCTCCACATTTTCCGCTTCAGCAGCGGCAAAAACGGCGGGCAGTGCACCCTCAGGCACAGCAATAATGGCGCGGGCCTGGGACTCAGAAAAAAGCAACTCGAAGTCACTCACCCCATCACGCCCCGCCACCGAGGTCAGGTCAAAAGACCCGCCAATACCGAAACGCAACACCATATCAACCAGGGCCTGAGCAAAACCACCATTGGAAAGGTCGTGGGCTGCGCGGATCAGCGGCCGCCCATCGGGCCCATCAGCGGCAGTAAGCGCACGCACCACATTGCCCAGGGCCACCTCGGCGCCCAGGTCTACCTGGGGTGGAACCCCGCCCAGGTGGTCGTGGCAGATCCGCGCCCAGGCGGAACCATCCAGCTCGGCGCGGGTGGTCCCCAACAGCACCACAGCTAGGCCTTCTTCGGTAAATCCGCTGGGGTTGGCGCGCCGCACATCGTCCATCACACCCAACATCCCCACCACGGGGGTCGGGTTAATCGACGAATCCGGCTGGCCCTTCACCGTTCCGGACGAGTTATAGAGGGACACATTTCCGCCGGTCACTGGCACGCCCAGCTCGACGCAGCCCTCCGCGAGGCCCGTCATCGCAGTGACCAGCTGCCACATGGCGTCACTATCTTCTGGGTTACCGAAGTTCAGGCAGTCGGTAATCGCCAGGGGCTCGGCGCCAACAACGGCCACATTTCGGTAGGACTCAGCTAGGGCTTGGCGCGCACCGGTATGGGGGTCGAGTTTCGTAAACCAGCCATTGGCGTCCGTGGACAGGGCCACACCCAGATTCGTTTCTTCATCGACGCGGACCACTCCGGCGTCATCGGGCTGCGCCAGTGCCGTATTGCCCTGCACATAACGGTCATATTGGTCGGTAATCCACGCTTTGGAAGCCTGGTTAACATCGCCCAGCACCTGGGCAAGCGCCGCAATCAATTCCTCAGGGGTTTCGGGGCGTGGCAGGCGCTCGGTGGTGTCACCCACGAGGTCATCTTGCCAGGTGGGACGCGAATAGGGGCGGTCATAGACTGGCCCTTCGTGGGCGACCGTCTTCGGATCGACTTCCACAATGCGGTGGCCGTAGTGGTCAATAGTGAGGACACCATCGCCAGTGAGGTGGCCGATCACAGCGGCCTCAACATCCCACTTATCGATAATCTCGAAGAAGCGCTTTTCGTCGGCCGGAGTCACAATCGCCATCATGCGTTCTTGTGATTCTGACATGAGGATTTCTCCGGCAGTCAGCGTCGGATCACGCAGAAGAACCTTTTCCAGGTCCACATGCATACCGGAATCGCCATTACTGGCCAATTCGGAGGTGGCACAGGAAATGCCAGCAGCCCCTAAATCCTGGATGCCCTGGACAACGCCAGCCTGGAATAGTTCCAGACAGCATTCAATGAGGACCTTTTCCATAAAGGGGTCACCCACTTGGACACTAGGCCGTTTAGCGGGCATTCCATCTTCAAAAGTTTCCGATGCCAGGATGGAAGCGCCGCCGATTCCGTCGCCGCCGGTGCGCGCCCCAAAAAGGACAACGAGGTTGCCTTCGCCTGTGGCATTGGCTAGGTGAATATCGTCGTGGCGGAGCACGCCCAGGCACAGGGCATTGACCAGGGGATTTCCCTGGTAGGACGAGTCGAATTCGGTTTCTCCGCCAATATTGGGCAGCCCCAAGCAATTCCCGTATCCGCCCACACCGGAGACCACTCCGTGAACAACGCGGGCAGTATCAGGATGGTCAGGAGCACCAAAACGCAATTGGTCCATCACTGCAACAGGGCGGGCACCCATGGAAATAATGTCGCGGACAATTCCGCCCACACCTGTGGCCGCACCCTGGTAGGGCTCAACAAAACTGGGGTGATTATGGGATTCGACTTTAAAAGTCACCGCCCAACCCTGGCCAATATCGACCACACCCGCATTTTGGCCCATTCCCACCAGAAGGTGGCGGCGCATCTCTTCCGTGGTGCGTGCACCGAATTGTTCAGACAGGTGCTTTTTCGAGGACTTATAGGAGCAGTGTTCGCTCCACATTACGGAATACATAGCGAGTTCGGCATTCGTGGGGCGGCGCCCAAGAATCTCACGAATACGCTGATATTCATCCTCTTTTAAACCCAATTCGGCCCACGGCATCTCCTTTTCAGGAGTGGCGGCGGCGTCAGCAACGGTGTCAGGATGCTCGCGAGCGGCTAAATCTTTAGTCATGGGATGCTCCCTAAAGATGCGTTTTATTGTGGGGAAAGGCAAAAGTCGCCGGTGGGCGTGGTCATCGACGAGGGCGGGGCGCCACAGCGCCGCTTTTAGCCAACGAGGCTATGCAGAACAGAGGTGAAAAGGCCGAGGCCATCGGTGCCTCCATGGGCTTGGACCCCGCCCTCGTTACTGAATGACAATGGGCCAAAGGAGGATTCAACGGCGTGTTCAGGGTGTGGCATCAAGCCAACAACATTCCCTGCCTCATTGCATATTCCGGCAATATCGTTGAGCGACCCATTGGGGTTGACATCGACATAGCGGAATACGACGTGCCCCTCCCCTTCTAAACGCTCAATGGTGGCGGCATCCGCTTGGAAATTGCCTTCGCCATTTTTTAGGGGAACGGTGAGAAGTTGCCCCTGCTCGAAATCGCCTGTCCACGCTGTTGACGCATTTTCTACGCGCAATACTTGATCACGGCAGTAGAACTTTTGGTGGTCATTACGGGTGAGGGCTCCAGGCAATAAGTGGGCTTCGCAGAGAATCTGGAAGCCATTGCAAATACCCAGAACGGGCAGGCCCTGCCCGGCAGCGCGGACAATTTCATCCATGACGGGTGCAATGGCGGCAATGGCTCCGCAGCGCAGGTAGTCCCCGTAGGAGAAACCGCCTGGCAGTACGACTGCGTCTACTCCATGCAGGTCAGCGTCTTTATGCCACAGGGCAACAGGTTCTGCTCCGGCCAAGCGGACAGCGCGCGCAGCATCCCGGTCATCGAGAGTCCCCGGGAAGGTGACCACACCAATCCGGCTCACTGGGCACCGCCTTGCGGCAAAATCGCGACCTCAGGCGTGGGCTCTTCCTCAGGAAGGGCCTCGACGCGGACGACATCTTCAATAATCGGGTTCGACAGAACCTGTTCCGCGGCAACGCGAGCCTGCGCGAGAGCATCCTCGGTGACTGGGCCATCCACACTCAGGTGGAAACATTTGCCTTGACGGATCTCAGTAAAAACCTGCACGCCAATACGGGGCAGTGCGGAGCCAACCGCCTTACCCTGAGGGTCCAGGATTTCCGGCTTTGGCATCACTTCGACAATGATTCGCCCCACGGCGTTCCTCCTATTGATGTGGTGTGGTGGTGATGGTTAAGTCCACGGGTGGTGGCCTGGGTTTAGAGCAGCGGCTCGGTACTAGAGCACCGGTTCGGTGCCCGTAATCCTGCGGAAAGCTTCGATATAGCGCTCGCGGGTGGCGGCAACAATGTCCTCGGGGAGCGGCGGCGGAGGCGTATCGCTGGCACGATCCCACCCTGAGGCGGGCGAGGTCAGCCAGTCCCGCAGGTATTGTTTGTCGAAACTGGGAGTGACTGTGCCGGGTTTCCAGGCGTCGCGCGGCCAAATCCGCGAAGAATCGGGGGTGAGGACCTCATCGCCGAGGACCAGCGTGCCTGTTGCCCGGTCAATCCCGAGTTCAAATTTTGTATCCGCCACAATGAGGTCGCGTTCCAGGGCAGTTGCGCGTCCGCGTTCATAAAGGGCAAGGGAAATATCCCGGAGCTGTCGGGCGATATCCTCCCCTACCATTGCCACGACTTTCCGGTAGGACACATTTTCGTCGTGTTCACCCTGTTCGGCTTTGGCGGCCGGAGTAAAAATTGCGTTCTCTAATTCGGACGCTTCAGTAAGTCCTTCGGGTAAACCGATTTCACAGACCGATCCAATTCGCCGATATTCTGCGAGGCCAGATCCCGTTAAATATCCGCGGACAACACATTCCACGGGAATCATATCGAGGGCTTTCACAATAACGGCCCGCCCAGCAACCTCATCAGGAACGGGAAGAAGGTCCCCGGAATCATCGGTGAGTAAATGGTGAGGAATAATATCTTTACACTCGCGCATCCACCATATCGAGAGCTGATTCAGTATCTTCCCTTTATCAGGAATAGGGGTTGGGAGGATATGGTCATATGCGCTAATACGGTCAGTGGTGACAATAAGATATCGATCAACGAGGGCGGGGCTGCTCGCATCAATGGGCGCATAGATTTCGCGCACTTTCCCAGAAGCAATATGTTTCCAACCGTACTGTTCAAGATTCCAGGTCATGCGCTTTCCTCCTCCACTCAGGCCTGCAGCCCGTGGGGCCACGTCGCAATATCCGTCCGATATTGAGCCCCTGAAAAACGAATACGTTCTACTGCCTGATAGGCGACCTGACGTGCCGCTTCAACGTCTTTTGCGCGGGCGGTGACGTCAAGAACCCGGCCGCCCGAATTCACCAGAACAGGGTCATTTTCTGCCCCGCAGCAATTCCCGGCAGCGGCCTCAGTATTTGCAGGCGTGACAACTTTTGCGCCCGCATAAATAACGTGTACTCCGGGAATGTCTTCAGCCGCTTCGATTCCAGTAATTTCTTCGCCCGTGCGTAATGTGCCGGGATATCCCTCTGATGCCATTACTACCGTTACTGCCGCGTCCTGTGACCATTGTGGTTCTGGCTGGCTCTCTAATGTGCCTGTTGCTGCGGCGTATAACAGTGGAGCTAAGGGGGAATCAAGGCGTTCTAAAACAACCTGCGTTTCTGGGTCCCCAAAACGGACATTAAATTCAACGACCCGCACTCCGCGCGAGGTCATTGCTAAACCGCAATAAAGCAGGCCAATAAAAGGAGTGCCCCGGCGCGCCATTTCGCGCACAGTGGGCAGGGCGACGGTATCGACGACTTCCTGAACTAGTGATTCACGTAGCCAGGGAAGCGGTGAATAGGCGCCCATTCCGCCGGTATTGGGGCCCTCGTTATTATCGAGGAGCCGCTTAAAATCCTGGGCGGGGACAAGGGGAACAACAGAGGTCCCATCGCTCAGGCAAAAAAGGGAAACCTCTGGTCCGTCAAGGTGGTCTTCAATGACGACCGCATTCTCTGCGCCAAAAGCCGCATCGCGCGGTTGGGCCAGGCATTCTTCTGCATGAGCACGGGCAGCAGCGCGGTCTACAGTGACCAGCACTCCTTTGCCAGCCGCAAGCGCATCATCTTTAACGACGTGGGGCGCCCCGAGGTCATCCAAAGCGGCGTCCACTTCAGCCATGGTTCGACAGGTGAAAGCCCTGGCAGTTGCCACCCCGGCCTCGTTCATGACCTCCTTGGCAAAGGACTTGGAGGATTCCAAGCGAGCAGCGTCGCGGTCTGGCCCAAAGCAGGGGATTCCAACTGCGCGCACAGCGTTGGCAACTCCTGCGGCCAAGGGAGCTTCGGGGCCAACAACCACCAGGTCAACGGCGTGAGTGGTGGCTACTTCGGCAACTGCCGCTGCGTCCATAGGATCAAAAGGCACAGGGGTACCCAAAGCATCAATACCGGGGTTACCTGCCTGGGCGATCAGTTCCACAGGGTGAGTGGAATCAGAGGTGCGGATAAGGGCTCGCGCGAGGGCGTGTTCGCGCCCTCCATTACCGACCAAAAGGACCTTCACGGCTCCAGCCTAGCGGATTGGGCGAGGACCGTGGTGCACTGTCCACGTCGTGCTCGCGGCATATAAAAGCCGCCGCAGTGAAGAACTATTGTCTTCAACCGCGGCGGCTTTCATGTGATGGGATTACTCAGACTGACGGCGGCGCAGGGCGAACACTGCGAATCCGACAATCAGAGTGATGGCGGTGCCAAGTCCAAGAACCACCAAGTCGGCGCCAGTGACGGCCAACTTATCATTGGGGATCTTGCGTTCAGTCACCTGATCGCTGGCGGAATCGTTACTTCCAGGGGTCTGGCCTGAAGCCTTGCCATCAGGGACGGAACCTGTCGGGCCGGGCTTATTCGGGGCGCCAGGCTTATTGGGGTCGGACTTGCCATCTCCAGGCTTGCCTGGGGTGATGGACCCATTGCCCTTGTCAGAGTTCTGTCCCTTTGAGGACTGACTCTGGTCGGTATTGCCAGGCTTGGACGGGTCAATGTTTCCATTGCCCTTATCAGAGGATTGGCCCTGACCCTTGCCAGATTGGCTTCCATTATCCGACTGACCGGAATCACCAGACTGGTCGTCATCTCCACCGGACTGCTTATTATCGCCGCCCGACTGCTTGTTGTCGCCACCGGACTGCTGGCCGGCATTGCCGGACTGCTGATCACCCGACTGTGACTGTTTATCAGACTGGCTATTGTCGCCGGACTGACCGTTATCAGACTGACCATTGTCGCCACCGGATTGCTGACCATTGTCAGACTGACCGTTGTCACCACCAGACTGCTGACCATTGTCAGACTGACCGGAATCGCCGGACTGGTCATCATCACCAGACTGCTGACCGTTATCAGACTGACCATTGTCGCCACCGGATTGCTGACCATTGTCAGAC
>JAUNHH010000026.1 GCA_030524055.1 Actinomycetaceae bacterium
GGTGGATACTCCGCTTCGGCCATTGAGGACCTTAGACACGGTGGGCACTGAAACCTCGGCCAATTCGGCGATGTGGGCAATGGTGACCCGGGGGGAAGTCATAGGCGAGACCCCTCCTGTTGTTCAGCGTGTGGAAAGTCTGGAATGAGTCAAGCACACCTTGGCAGCTTCAGCATGAGGGAGTCCAGGTGTGGACTCGAAATTACCGAAAAGATAACTTCGCAGTAAAAAAGAGAGGACCGAAAGCAATGGAGAGGATTGGCCCGCACTTCGCTGGGGATCTTGCCCACCGTGACGTAGCAACAGTGGTGCGCATTATTGACGAGGACGCAGTCACAGCAGCTGGCGGTACGCGCAGTGCGGAGGGTATCCCGCCAAGGACTAGTGAATTCGATACGACACCTGCGACAGGGGAGGTCACTATTCGCCTGTCCTAAAACGTCTTTGCGTGGGGCACTGCCGCCCCGCCCTCGTCCCTTAAAACTGATTCGAGACCACTCGCACTAAAGAATAGGAAACTCCCATGCGCCCGTGGAATGATCCCTCTGCTTCAATTGATGAGCGCGTCACCGCATTACTGTCGCAGATGAATCTGACGGAGAAAATCCACCAACTTGGTTCCTACTGGGATCGCCCCGAAGAAGAAGCTGCTCCTGCCCCTGAGCCCACAATGGCCGCCACTCCGGCGCCGAATCCTTCGGAACTTAACCTTGACGCCCCGACTGCCGCTGCGCCCGCCGCCCCCGCCGGCCCCGCCGAGGATGATGAACCCCAAGCTATGGATAGTGCCTTCCTTGATGACCGCCTGTCCTGGGATGACACCATTAAAGATGGCCTTGGGCATCTGACCCGCATATGGGGCTCCGCGCCGCTGACCGTTGCCGATGGGGCGAAAAAACTTCGTGACGTCCAAGCCCAGGTGCGGAAAACCAACGCTTTTGGGTTGCCCGCCCTCGTCCATGAAGAATGCCTGACAGGTTTTACCGCTCTGGGCGCCACCGTCTACCCTGCCGCTATTGCCTGGGGAGCGACATGGAACCCGGACCTCATTGAAAAAATGGCGGCACGCATTGGCGAAGATATGGCGGCCGTTGGCGTCCACCAAGGCTTATCGCCACTGTTGGACGTGGTCCGCGACTATCGGTGGGGCCGCGTCGAAGAAACCTGCGGCGAAGACCCCTATCTAGTAGGGACGTTGGGTACCGCCTACGTGCGGGGACTGCAAGGCGCCGGCGTTGACGCCACTCTCAAACATTTTGTCGCCTACCCCGCCTCTAAAGGCGGACGTAACCACGCGCCAGTGCCAATGGGGCCGCGTGAATTAGAAGATGTTATGCTGCCACCCTTTGAAATGGCGGTCCGTGAGGGTAAAGTCCGCTCGGTCATGAACTCCTATTCCGATATTGATGGCGCGCCCGCGGCTTCCTCCCACCACCTCCTGACCCATGTGCTGCGTGAACGCTGGGGCTTTGATGGCGTGGTTGTCTCCGACTACTGGTCGGTCCGCTTCCTCAATATGGTCCACCGTGTGGCCGCTGATTTGACCGAGGCCGGGGCGCTGGCGCTCAAAGCTGGCCTGGATGTCGAATTGCCTGAAACCACGTGCTATGACCTGCTGGAAGAAGCAGTGCAGCGCGGGCTCCTGAGTGAAGAAGAGATTGATACGGCAGTACGCCGGGTCTTGACCCAAAAGGCCCGCCACGGGCTACTCGACGAAAACTGGCAGGTCAGCGTGGATGACAAACATGACCTGGATTCTGCTGCGAACCGTGAGGTTGCCGCGGACATGGCCCGCGAAAGTGTGGTCCTGTTGTCCAATAATGGGATTTTGCCGCTGAAACGGGAATCAAAGGTCGCTGTGATTGGACCGGTCTTTGACGAGGTCCGCTCTTTTATGGGATGCTACGCCTTCCCGAATCACGTTCTGTCGCGCTTTGAAGACCACGGCACCGGCATGGATATTACTTCCCTGAAAGATGCCCTCCCCGGCATTGTCGATACTGAGCCCGTTTTTGTTCGTGGCACTGGATTTACTGAAGGGGATGACGAGGGTATTGCCGAGGCCGTTGCGGCAGCGGAAAAAGCTGAGGTCGCTATTGTTACTGTTGGCGATTTGGCGGGCTTGTTTGGCACCGGCACTTCCGGTGAAGGCTGCGATGTGGCTGATCTTGGCCTGCCAGGCCGCCAAGCGGAACTTGTCGAAGCTGTTCTGGCCACCGGCACCCCCACCATTTTGGTGCTGGTCACGGGCCGGCCCTATTCCATTGGCTCTTTTGCTCCGCGCTGCGCCGCTGTGATTCAGGCATTTATGCCTGGCGTTGAAGGAGCAGAGGCGATTAGTGGCGTCATTTCTGGCGACATTAACCCGTCCGGGAAGCTGCCTATTGGTATTCCTGACACCCCTGGAGGCCAGCCCGGCACCTATTTAGCGCCAATTCTTGGGTGGGTTAATGCGGGAATGTCGAATATTAATCCGCAGCCGCTTTTCCATTTCGGACATGGCCTGTCCTACACCTCCTTTGAGTATTCCGATGCGACTCTGTCTGCCCAGACGATGCCCCTTGATGGCAGCGTTGAGTATTCCTTAACGGTGACAAATACGGGAGATCGCAGCGGTGCGGATGTCATCCAGCTCTACGCTTCAGATCCGTGGGCTGAAGTGGTTCGCCCCATTAAACAGCTCATTGGATTTACCAAGGTGGAGTTAGAAGCCGGAGAAAGTGCGCGCGTGACCTTTACAGTGCATGCCGATCGTCTGTCCTTTATTGGAGCGGATTATCAGCGCATTGTTGAAGGTGGCGAGATTGAGCTTTACGCCGGACATTCTTCTATTGACACCCTGGCCCCCAGTGTCCTCACCCTTGATGCGGGGCGCCGCATTGTGGGTGAAGGCAGGGTACTGGTGACACCAGTCCTCGTTGAGAAGAAGTGAAAGGTAGGGGTCGGCGTTCTCGGCAGTGGCGCTAAGCCCCTCCTTTCCACCATGGCCCCGTCCTCGTCAATTCACGAGGGCGGGGCCAATGGTTTCTTATCGGGACCTTTTTTCCTCCAGGTGGTGGATGCCTACGACGCTTTCCCTTGCCATGCTGGACACTAGTAACTGTCGGCCACTATGGCCCAAATGACAGGGGTGTCCTCATGGGAAAGAAATTGCGCAGAGTAGGTCTGGCCGTAATAGCGGTCGTATTGAGTGTGGTCCTCATTGCGGTGATCACTATTGCGGTGGTGTCACGCGCACCCTTGCCACAGGTGGATGGGCGTATTGACGTACCCGGCCTGGGCGGCGACGTCACTATTCACCGCGATGGCCAGGGCGTGCCACACATTTATGCCACCACCGATCATGATCTTTTCTTTGCGCAAGGCTATATTCACGCCCAAGAACGCTTTTTCCAAATGGATATGCGGCGCCATATTACGGCAGGTCGCCTCTCAGAATTAGTGGGCGCATCGGGGGTGGAACCCGATACCCTGATTCGCACTTTTGGTTGGCGTAAAGTTGCAGAAAAGGAATGGACTCATCTTTCTGAGGAAGCCCGCGCAATATACACGGCCTACACCGAAGGAGTGAATGCCTATATTGCCGATAAATCCCCCAATGATCTGGCCAATGAATACGCCGTTTTAGGTATTCAAGCGCCACTGAAACCTATTGAACCGTGGACTCCCGTGGATTCTTTAGTCTGGTTTAAAGCAATGGCGATGAGCCTTAATGGGGCAGGATATCCAGAGGATTTGCGGATGAAAGCCCTGACGGCATTGGGCAGTCCGGAAGCGGTACAGGCCCTGTATCCGCCAGAAGATCAACAGAAAACGCGGCCCGTAATCGCTGAAGCGGAAGGGTCGAATCTTCGTCCGAGGGCGGAGTATCCTCTTGGCACGCCCCGCCCAATCCCAACCTTCCAGGCGGGGCAAAGTGGAGCATCCGCGCATAGCGGATCAGCTCAGAGCGGGGCGAATACCCGCCCACAATCAGCTGCAATGACACTATCGGCCCCGCCCTCGTCCCCAGAGACAAAGGCGAGCGACGACGTGCGACGCCTGATTGACCAAGTCGCCCCAATGGGCCACGGCCAAGGAATCGGATCGAATTCTTTTGTGGTGGCTGGAAAACACTCCACCTCAGGCAAACCCATTATTGCTAATGACCCTCACCTGGGTTTAAGCCAACCGTCTACATGGCTCCAAGTAGGTTTACACTGCACAACGCAAAATGAGACCTGCACATTTGATGTTTCTGGTTTTTCTTTTGCTGGCCTGCCAGGCGTCATTATTGGACGCAATCAAGATATTGCCTGGGGGTTTACGGATATTGAAGATGATGTGGCCGATATTGTCGTGGAAAAGAACCTCGGTAACGGCACCTATGAACGCGATGGGAAAGCCCTGACCTACGCGACCCGACAGGAAACTATTGCCATTGCTGGGCAGAGCGAAAAAACCATCACTATTAAGGAATCGGTCCACGGCCCGATTGTCACTGACCTTCTTGCGAAAAAAGAAGACTACGCATCAATGCCGGGACTGCCCGATGATTATGATCTCGCTGTGGAATGGACGGTTTTAAAACCAGATACCACAGGGGAGGCAGTGTTAGCGCTGAATCGTGCGCGCAATCCACAAGAGATAGCGAAAGCCGCTGAATATTTTGCTTCGCCTGCACAAAATATTCTTTTTGCGACGACAAGTGGCGATATTGGCTACCAAATGCCAGGTCGCATTCCTATTCGCCCAACTAAATCCCCCGCCGATGGTAATGCCACGCGCGCCCATAGCGCCGACAATCTTGGAGCAGATGGGCGTTGGCCCAGACCAGGATGGGATTCTTCCTATGATTGGCAGGGGTATTATGCGCCCTCAGATCTCCCTGCCGCACTGAACCCACCCAGCGGCATTATTGTTCCCGCGAATCAATCAGTAACTGACGTGGGCCTTGGCCCCTTTATAGGGATCTACTCCGGCCTGGTCCACCGACCCGCCCAGATCCGCACCGAATTGGAGCGCCTCACCGCGGCTGGGCCAATTAATCCCGATCAGGCCGCGCAGGTCATGATGCTTGACCGCTCCTCCCAAGCTGATGAACTCCAATCCGCATTGGGCGCAGTCGAACTCACTGACCCCCGCCACCGCGAACTCCAAACCCTGCTGAACTCCTGGTATAAAGCGGGCGCCCACACCTCCACCGACCAGGCAGGTGCAGCCCTAATGGGCGGCCTTTTCTCGCATCTTGCTGCGGAAGCCACAAAAGACGAATTAGGGGAGAATGCGGTATATGACGGTTATGTCTTAGGGAATCTTTTGCGTCAGCCAGACCATATTCTGTGGGATGACACATCCACCCCAGAAAAAGAAAATGCTGACGATATTATGCGGCGTGCCTACGCTAAAGCTGACGCTGATTTGACGGCTCAAATGGGGGCAGATTTTACCCAGTGGCGTTGGGGCCGTATTCACCAAGAAACCCCAGCCCATGACATTTTTGGCCAACCAGGAATTCCGGGCCCTATTGCCGATTACTTTAATGGGGAGCGCCGCGAAGTTCCGGGCGGTGTGGATATTCCTAATGCCAATACTTATGACCCCACTGTTGATGAATCGGGGCGCGTGAATTACGAAGTGATTCATGGGGCAGCCCTGCGCTTGGTCCACGATATGGCCAATACTGACCATGCCCAATGGGTGGTCAATACCGGTGTTTCTGGCCATCCTTTATCGCCCCATTATGGGGATCAGGTGGAGTACTGGGTCTCTGGTCGCCTCTACCCGTGGGCCCTGAGTCCAACAGCGGTCCAACAGGCCGCCACCAGCACACTTGTCCTGGCTCCTCCAAAAACTCCCTAGCTTACCAGCGCCCCCACCTGGAATTTTGTCTTACTTATTCTATTGCCCCAGGTAGAGACGTAGCCCCCAGGTGGGGTGTAGCGTGAACGGGTTGCTTCCTTAAGGTGCTGTAGGGAACTTCGTAAAGGGAGTTCCTTCGGATGTTGCGATGAGGAATGGGTGCTGCAACGCAGGCGCCCCGCCCTCGTCACTACATTCCCTGCCGCCCCATGCGAAGCCTTCCCATCGTCGCGCTAAGGAGTCAGTTGTGGCCGAACCCTACGCAATGGCCGATGTCGTTTTTGACTTTGAGGTGGCCGCGGAATACGCAGCTATCTGCCGTAAAACGGCCGATACCATCGACCTCACCCACGGTCACCGCAACAAATGGGCCCGCGATGCCTCCGTGGACTTCTCCGGACGATTCGCCGAGATCTTCAAAGGCAACGCCAAAGCCGAAGGCGTAGACGCAGGAAACCTATCCACCTGCCTACGTGACCTCGCCGCGAAAATCGACGCCCTCGCAGAAGGAGCCCGAGCAGAAAACGCCGCCCGCGCTCGCGCCCGCGAATGGCAGGCCCGCCGCGACCAGAAATGGGACATCCATAACAACTTTGACGACTTCTTCGGTATGGACCAGCGGCCCGTTGGCACCACAGGCGAGGCGCCAACACAAACTATCGCTGCGCCCGCCTTGGCTGAACGGCAACCCTTCACCCACGTCGCTAACAATAACGAAACCTCCTCCGCGCGCCCAGAAAATCTGCGGAAATACGCCACCAACTGCACTGATGCTGACAGGATTCTTCAAGAAGAAGGACGGGCCCTCAACGCCAGAAACTACGCCTTCTCTATTAGCTGCAAATGGGGCATCCTCAACGCTGACAGCGTCCTGGACGCATACCAGCACTACCTCATCGCCAACCGTGAACAAAGCCGCTGGGCCACCACTATTGCCGACGCCTTTGAAACAGCGGGCACCGTAGGGGAAATTCCGACCCTGTCAGACCTCGCCCTTGCAGAAGCCCTCCGCGCCGAAGGCTTGTCTTTGAACCGAAGAGAGGTCAAAGTCCAGCCCGCACAAATGCAAGGAATGCCGCCCTCCTCCGGTTTCGCTGACGACCCTGTCAACGTCGCCACAGGCAACTTCATCGAAGAAGAACGCGACCTGACCTTTATTGGTGGTGCCGTCACCCTGTCCTGGATACGCACCTACAACTCAGTCAATAGCGCAACTGGCGCCTTCGGGCTGGGGTGGTCATCCCCTGCCGATTCCCGCCTGACCTTCAGCGACAGTGGCGACGGCCAGTGGGTACGCGACGACGGACGCCTCCTCCTCTTCCCCCGCGACGAACTCACCTGGGCACGCTCCACAGGAGATAACTATTGGCTCAGCCAACGCAGCAGCGGCTTCGAGATCACCAACGCCAGCGGCGGAGCGTGGACCTTTAACGCTGACGGTTTCCCTATTCGCTACAGCGACGGCCCCGGAAATACCCTCACCTACATATGGGAGGAGGGCCGCCTCACCCAGATTCGCCACGAACGCGGGCGCAGTGTTGACCTGACATGGGACGTCCAGACGCAGCGTATTGTCGGGGTTGCCACCGCAGGGCGTGCACCTATCGCGTATGTCTATGACGAGGCCGGTCGCCTCACTGAAGCCACCGACACCGACCAGGGAACACGCCACTACCGGTGGAATAGCATGGGGGTAATCGACCTCGTGCGAGACGCAGATGGCGTCGCCCTCGTCGAAAATACCTACGACGACGCTGGCCGCGTCACCACCCAACGATCCCCCCAGGGCCGCGTCTCGCGATACTCCTACCTCCCCAATGGGATCACAGAAGTCAGCGACGAGGACGGGGCGCGAGCCAATGCCTGGGTCAGTGATGAGTATGGCCGACTAGTTGCCGTCACCGACAGCGACGGCAACCGCCAAACAATGGCGTATGACCGGTGGGGCAATCAAATCCTCACCCGCGACCGCGCAGGAAAACTCTACGCCCGCGAATACGACCAGCGTGGGCGCGTAAAAGCTGCCAAAGATGCCAATGGGGTGCGCACTGACTGGGTATGGGATGACCAAGACCGGCTAGTGAGTATCTCAGTGACAATGCCAGGGCGAACAGGAAGTGCTGACCTGAATGGCGGGCAGGGGGTAGCAGAGGACGCCGGGTTGGCTGGATCGGCGAGGCTGGCGGGTGCCGCAAGGTCAGCGGGTCAGGCGAACGCAGAAATCGCCACCACCCACTTTGAATACGCTGGCGATGACCGCGACCCCAGCGTCATTACCGACCCCATGGGCGGACAAACCCTTTTCACCTGGGAAAACGGGCACCTCATTAAGGCGGTAGACCCCACCGGAGTAGCCACCTACTACTCCTACACTGACAGCGGCGACCTGGCCGCAGTGCGCGACGCCGCAGGCAATACCACCACCATGGAATACGACCAGGCAGGCCGCCCCACATGCATGACCAGCCCCAGCGGATACCGCACCCGCTTCACCTGGCACGGCACCCGCATGGCGTCACGAATCGACCCTGACGGCGCCACCTGGACCTTCGACTACACGCCAGCTGGGCGCCTGAGCGCCGTAGTCGCCCCTGACGGAGGCCGCACCAGCATCGACTATGACGCCACCGGCCAAGAAAGCGTCATTACCGACCCCCTCGGGCGGCGCCTCGAAAAAACCTGGGACGACCTTGGCAATCTCGCCAGCGCCATCCTGCCTGACGGGCGCACCTGGACCTTCGTCCACGATGCCCTCTCCCGACTACGCCACATCTGCGACCCAGCTGGAGCGCGCAGTACCTACACCTACGACGAAATGGGCCGCCCCACCTCAGTGACCGGCCCTGACGGGTTCAGGGAAACCCTGACCTGGGCGCTTGGCCAAATCACCCTGACATCCCAAGACGATACGCCAGGGGAAGTACAGCGCAGCGTGAGTGTTGATGGCTTTGGGCTGTCCACTGGGTGGGACAGTGCGGGTAGCGCTCGCGGCATTATTGTCCGTGATTTATGCGGGCGAATTATCGAAACAATTGACGCCGAGGGGAATGCGGAAAAAATTGTCCGCGATAAAGCGGGTCGCCCTATTCGCATAAAAAATCACGAGGGCGAAGCTATTTATGATTATGACTCTTGCGGGCGGCTCAGCATGATTTCCTCTACTCGCGAGAGAGTAGAATTTATTTGGGATGCCGATTCACGTCTGATTGAACGCCGTGAAACCCGTGGAAGTTATCGCTATGAATGGGATGAATGTGGACGACTGGTGCGTGAACGTATTCCCGGGCGGGGCCTGGTCTCCTACTCCTACGATAAATGCGGGCGTATTGTCGCTATTTCTGGCGGGCAATGGGGAAAGAGAAAATTCTCCTGGGATGTGAGTGGGCAACTCACTTCAGTAACAAATGCTCTGGGTGGGGTGACCCGATTTGAATATGACGATTGTGGCCGGAGGATTGCGGAAATCAATCCTTTAGGTGGGCGTACTGCATTTACCTATACCGATCATGATCTGGTTGATTCCATTACTGATCCTTTAGGGCGCGTGACCCGCTCACAATATGACCTGAACCGCCGACAAATCTGGCAAGAAAACGCTGATGGGTCCATTTTGAAGTGGGTCCGTGATGGTAGCGTGGATACGTTGTATGGTGGTGCACCTAGTGGCGAGGAAGAAGTTATTTCACGCCACAGGTATAGTCCTGATGGGCGACAGGTCATCCGGAGCAGAGGTGATTCCGGTGGGGCTGATGGGGACAGTGATGCTGGCGGCCACAATGATTCTGGTGCGGCACACATAGAATATGACGCTTTTGGGCGGACTATCCGTTATGGCGCGCAGGGTAAAGACGCTATTTCTTGGCAGTGGGATCAATATGGCAACCTGTCCCGAGTTCAACGCGGCGGCGAGTATGTTGAATACCGCTGCGGCAAGGATGGTGCGCTGAACGAAATTGAGGGGAGCGTATTTGGGCTTATTTCCTACGAATATGATGACTCAAGTGCCACTATTTCAGGTCGCGACCTCAAGCAAAAATGGGAATACGATCATTTAGGTCGGATTACCTCCTATGTGATTACCCGCCCAGAGGGTGAAGAAACTATTTCCCTCCAATGGGATGACGAAAGCCGTTTGATATCAGTATCTGATAGCAGTGGTGTGACCAGTTATTCCTATGATGAAGCCGGACAAATCGCCAGCGTTGATTCACCCTCAGGGAAGCACGAATACCTATGGGATCATGCTGGGTTGTTACGGGAAGTTCTTTCCATTAACGAGGACGGGGCGCGGAGTGAAAAATTCACTTATGACGCGGCTGGGCAACTCATTGGGCGCGCGAGTGCTGAGGATTCATGGGTGTATACCTATGACGCCTTAGGGCGTCGGACTAGTGAAGTTGGGCCTGATGGTCTGCGGACCTATGAGTGGAATCTGGCTGGGCATCTTGAAGCCCTCACTGTAGCCAGCGGGAGGGTGGCTATCGACCGCGACTATGCGGGTCGGCCAACACGTATTGGGGATATCCCAGTGGAATATGATCCGCTGCAGGGTACCCCAAGCCATATTGGTGACACCTCCCTGTTCTGCCTGCCAGGTGTAGCAGTCTACGGGGCGGATCTTCAGCCTTTAGGACATCGCCGTGCGCGTGCAACGCATGTCAATAATCCTTGGGAAATGCAGGCACTAGCAGGGGATCGAGGAGCGGATTCTCCACTGCAGGTCAGTGCCACGGGCTCGGTCAGCATTCATGGTTATGAACTGCTGGGTGCGCGCACCTATGACCCAGCAACATTCTCTTTCCTTTCTATTGATCCGCTCCATCAATTTCCTACAGCCCCCTGGGCTAGTAACCCCTACTCCTATGCGGCCAATAATCCCCTGGCCTTTAGTGACCCTTCAGGTTTTAAACCGCTCAGTGATCAGGATATCGAGGACTATAACCACCAGTCCTCCTGGTGGAAGCAACACGGCGATTGGGTAATTGGTGGAGCTATGCTCGTCGCTGGTGGAGTCATGGTCGCGACAGGATTCGGTGGCCCCGTTGGCATGATGCTCATCGGTGCCGGGGCGGATACCCTCATCCAGAAAGCGATGACAGGCAAGGTGAATTACTGGCAGGTTGCAGTTTCCAGTCTCTCTGGTGCTGTGGCTGGGGTAAATGGCGCTTGGCTTGCTACCAAATTCAGCATGAAGCTTCTGCCAGGAACAATCACTATTGGCGCCATGTCTGGAGCAGCTTCTGGATCTTCATCTGGAGCTTTCAGCTATATGAGTATGCCTGGACCCCATACAGTGGGTGGGTTCGTGGAGCACTCAGTGCGAGGTGCTGCGTCAGGTGCCGTCTTTGGAGGGGCTGGTGGAGTTGCAGGGCATAAACTCACCAATGGCCTCTCAAAACTTTTTAATAGGCCGCTACACGGGAGTTCAACGGTAATTTCGGGACATGGTGGTATGGACCCAGGTGATTACTCAATGTTTACTGTGCCACGTGGCGTGAATATTCGTTTCTTTTGCCCTCATGGAGGGCGGGTTATGGATGACACCGGTAATCTCATCGAACAGGGCGTTGCTCGTTGGCCATATAGGTCAACAACTCCGCTTAATGAGGTTGAACATGTGGCGCGGCCTGGCGACAGGGTTCCTGATTATCTTCTAGATGCTCCCGATGCTGACCCAAAGAACATCCTTATCGTTAAGGGGAACCCCGTTACAGTGAAGGAAGAAACCCGCATGTCATCAATCATTACCGAACCTGGAACGTATGACTGGGCAGCATGTCGAGAAGTAGGTTATAAGACCTACTAGAGGGTTAAGTGCCCATTTGCTTGTCTTGCTGCAATTAGAGAATGGAGGATGACCGTGGTTTATATTCCTGACGGGACACTGATTGAAGTCGATCCCTATATTCCGCCTCCATTAACGGTTTGGCAGCGTCTACGGAGGAAGCCGGAACCGCAGGTAATTGATACTCCCACACATGTCCGCGCATTTGGCTGCCTGGATCCGGGATATTCATTTCCGACCGGGCCGGTCGATCCTGAAGTCCTCAAGGTCTTAGAGTTCAGCCTAGAACACTGTCACCTATGGGGATTACGCTGTTACCGTGCCAGCCCATTTGGCTGCCCTCGGTCCGAAAAACACCTGGGTGGGTGCAAGTATGTTTACGAGGGCGGGACGCGTCAATTAGGGAGCTCCTGTTTGGTAGTCCTCGATGAAGAAGGGCAAGTCTGGGCCGCACCAAACCTCGTTGTTCACTATGTGCGCGACATCCACTATGTTTTGCCCTTTACTCCGTTGCCACCGACTCGCGATCTTGTCGAGAACCTCGAACGCCGACACATGGAACGCAATCTCATCTAGGGCAATATCAAATCTTACCGACATCAAATCTTACCGACCGCATAGGTACAATCAATCATGACCTACATTCCTGACGGCGCAGTTCTTCGTCTTCCCCCCTTAAAACCGCCATCTCCAACGTGGTGGGAGCGTTTATGGCGTGCGCAAGAACCGGAACTTATTCGTGATCCTCCAGCAGTTAACGCATTTGGCTGGTTAGTTCCGGGCTTTGATTTCCCTTTCGGGCCGCCCGAAAAAGAGGTGCTGGATATTCTGGAGGAATCCCTTGGCAAATGCCGTGTTTGGGTAACGCGAGGATTTTATGGTTGCTGGTTTTGCGAACGAGGGATCATTGTCTCGGTGCACGGTGGTGATATCGAAACGCATTTGGGCAGTTGCTCCATTCTCCTCCTTGATGAGGAAGGGCATCCGTGGGTGGCACCAAATCTCGTGTATCACTATGTCCGAGATAAGCATTATGTTTTGCCTTTCCGTCCTCGCCTTCCCTCACCTGAATTGGTGGAAAACGTGGCCCACAGACACTCCGAGACAATCGACGAATATCCAAAAGTAGAAAAGGAGCTGCTGGGCCTCAAGTAGGCATTCAGAACCATGCCCCAAGCCCAGCGCTAGTTCAGGCCTTGCTTCCCCCCCTACCAACTGGCAGGAGGGTCAGTGGAGTCAGTGCTGGTGCTTTGCACCTCATGGTTACGACTAAGTGCGTTGTGAAAACGTACCTTGGCGACTTGGGCGTCCCACAAGGCACGAAGTCTCTCCTCTGAGGGAGGCTCAGGTGAATTCGAATCGATTCTTACCATTACTAATTTGCCGTCAACTAACCCGTAGGCTCGTGCTGTTGAAGAGATCAGAGTATTTTCATCCCGGACAGGTGTTGGAGGAGGGGGTCCGTCCTTAAGTCTCCACGTCACCGAACGGAATGCCACCACACTCTGCCCAAAATCCAGAGGATAAACGCGCCAATCATCAGCAAGCTTATTGACATCACCGTCTGGCGAAGCCAATACAGTTTCCCTCATAGACAGACAGTAGGGCTCATGGAGTTTTTTTGCCATGTCTGCCAATAGGGCTTCGTACATTTCTGGGTAATTCTCCCAAACGCCTACAAGCGCCCGTTGGTCGCTCTGCAGAAAAGAAAGAATATTCACCCCATCTCGTGACTGTGCAGGGAAGGACACGCCCCCCTCGGGACCGCAGTTCGTGGCCCTGCCTATGTATGCGACTGCGCGAGCCTCGCCTTGACCGTTTGTTGCTTCAGCGAGAGTCAACAACTCGGGCCAAGGCATTTCAGCTGGTTCTGGGTTAGAGTGGAAGCAGCTGGAAGCGAATAATAGCGCCCCGAGACATGCGGCGAGAAGGGCTGGCCTATGGATTCGATAACTTCTGCGCCTGCTGATTTCTGAGCATTTTGTCAAATTCATCTCTGTAAGTCGTTTCGTAAGTGCCGATTGCTGGATAGTCGGAGCGTAGTTGCCCCATGATTCGGTTGTAGGCATCCTCGGTGTTCGTGTTGTTAACCACTTCCGATTGGGCAACATCGCCTGATTGGGAAATGCCATCGTTCGAGGAAGGATCTCCGGGCGGTGAATAGCCTTCAATTAGCCACTTCTTAACCTGCTTGTGATCCTGGCTATGGCTTTTAGCAAGCTCTTCAACCCTATCGTTTTTGATTACGTCATTCTCATAAAGAGATTTAATTATTTCTCCACGACGACTGTCGAGAGATTTTTCTTTTTGTTGATGTTCATGCACTTTTGCGGCATCTTCATTATGTAGAAGAGATTCTTCCAGAGCGCCTTCCCCTGCCTTAAATGTTTGATCTGCCAAAAAGTCAACGACTTTCGCGCCTCTGCCAGCAGGGTGGAGTCCCACTAGATCAGAAACGGGAATCTCCTGAAGGGCGTCGCTAGTGACGTTGATCCAAGCGCCCACTGCGGTATCCCGATCCTTCCCAGCATCTATGCTAGCTTCACTCACCTGGTGCACATAGAAAGCTTCAAGTTGTGCGTCTCTCCTTACGGCTTCTTGCAACCGCGCTTGAGAATCTCCACCTCCATCATAATTCTGTGCCAGGATATCAAAATGCATATTTTGGTAGTTAGATACAGTCTGCCGCATAAGGTCCTGCCCGCCTTCAGAGCGGAATATCGCTTGCATTGTGGTGGCTAGATCCTCCCTGCTAAAGGAAGGTGCATCCTTGAATAGGACACCAGGGAAATCCTTTCTCTCGAAGCTAATGCTGCTGTTAACGCGGCTTTCTAGGGGTTTGACTTCGTTCTTTTCTGTAGATGAGGCACCACTTTGTGTATCTGAATCGAGATTTTCGTCCTCATCGAGTGTAATCGCGTCATCAACGGAATGCATATAGGTGCCGAAGATCTTCACTAGGCTTGTAGTGCCTTTTTTCCCAAAGGTGCCCGTAAGAAGTTGGTCGTTGTTGGCATAAGAACGGGTGATTTTTTCACCGAAGTTATCAGTTGACTGACCACGATTTGCCAGGTACTCCACCATACTGGACACTAATTTAGCGGATTCTGGCTTGTTTGCATTGCCACCTTTTATCGATGCGGCTTCGACGGCCGACAAAACCCCGTCAAATCCATCATGGCCCCACTGTCGGTCTTGTAACCAGTAACGAATGCGATGCTCTTCTTCCCAATCTCCACCAGTAAAGAAAATGTGTGCAGCTTTTGGATTCGTTGCCAAGGCTGACATATAAAATGCGCCGGGGTCATGGATCGCCGCATATTTCTCTGGCGGGAATAGAGAAGCCATGCCGTCGCTTACCGGCTCGGGACGCTTCCATCCACCTGAACCGTCTGAATAATGCTTTTCTGCTCGTTCAAACGCTCCCCCCATTGCGACTAGGAAAGGAGTGGATAGAGCCGAATCTTGAAGAAGGAAAGACAATGCGAAGACATCATTACCGCTAGTGGTTCCTCTTCTTTCCAATGTGGTGACACTATCCACGAGAGCAGTCGCGTAGTCGCGGGAAAGTTTTGGATCCACTGAAGCGAGAAAGGGTTCCCCCGTGCGGAAAACTCCTCGCAGTGCTTCCGCGTAGGCGACACCATCTTCGCGGTGCCCTAAATCGATCAGGCCGCCGCTAAGACCTACCCTGTCAACAAGGCCCTTTGCCTCGAGTTTACTTAACAATGCCCCACTTGCTTGTGGACTAGTCGCTACACCCTCAAGTAATGCAGTTGCCCGTTTGATCTGATCGGCATCACTGTTGACAGTTAGCGCATTGACTTCTGTAGTGGTGTAGTCAGCAACAACCTGTGCCATCGCCGGATCTTTGGCGAGCCCTTCTGCCACGAGTTTGAGTTGTTCTGGGGTCAGATTCTTATCTGATAGTAGTTGCTGGGCATAACGCTTGTCCATGCCTGCGACAGCAATCGATACCTCCAACTCTGACAACTCTCCATTAGCGCCAGCGTGCTCAAAAGCCGCAGCAATCGTTTCTATCCATTGGGCCTCAGCCCGGTTTTCTTCAAGATACCGCTGAGCTCCTGGAATAACTGGACACGCACCCACTCCAAGCCAGGAACATGAGGAAGTAAATGCACTCCAGGCCACTTCAACCTCATGGAGCAAGCCCTCCATCACCGCACTGGCCCCAAGTACATATGATGCAAAATGACGTAACGCTTCAGGTTTAGCGCTAACCGTCCCCGCCGAGTTGTGAGTGCTGGCCACACGGGGGCGTTCACCAGCCTCAAAAGAGACGTTAATGCTGGGTGGAGCAACCGCAGGTATTCCAAAGTCAACAAACCGTGGAGCTGTAAACAGTTCAGGAGAGGACAGAGCTAGATTCTCAAGGCGCTTTTGGTTTTGGTGGAGTTGCTCTAACCGGTTTTCTTCCCGCTGGGCTGCCGCGGTTGCCTGCTCAATCTGATCGGCCAACGTATCAAGAGCTTGAGTCAACCTTGCTCGATCGGCACTCTCTATTTCGCAACCAGTAACTAGAAGAGTTGAATATGAGCCCTTAAAGTCTGCAAGTGCAACCCCTACCACTTCCCGTCGATGCCACCCCTGACCACGCAGATCCATCGCTACCCGTCGACATGTATCACTCGCATCCATGGCGGCATCCGCGCTGAAAGCAATCCATCTAAACACAGTCGTCACGAGGAACCCCTCACTTTCTTACACAACTCCGTGACCAGTTCCGTTAGCCTAAACCTATATTCTGTGGGTCGCAACCCCTCACCCAGGTGTGTCAGCATACAAACAGGTCCATAAACTCGACTAACCAGAGAGTTGCGCTAAAGGTTAGCTGGTTGTTGATGGTAACGCGACCTGTACAAGATTGGCTGACCCATTGAGACACAAATAGCCGCGTCCGGCCATCATTGCCACAGGCGCCCGTCGCGGGATGCGTACTGACAGTAGATCGGAGTCTTGGTCAACATTCGGCTGCAACAGAATGCCGCACCGTGAACGCCGTATGGCTTTGAGCCAGTGGTCTTGGCTCCAGATACTACGTATGTCATCATTACGCCCCGCCGCGGCAACACGTATATGTGGTGAAGAGTCAGTCACTAACGACAATAGTACGTTACCGGAATCGGTCACCCGTTCAGCATCGTCAACAAGAAGTAGAAGTGGACCGTCATGCAATTTCATAGCGGCTTGAATGGCTGCAGTTCCCTCGTCAATGCTAAACAGCCGGTCAAGATCAGAGTTTGCCAAAGGAGAACGCCGATTACATATTCCCCAGACTTGGAGATCGTCTTCTGGCCGCTGGTAGCGGCGTGCAACCTCAGCTAGAGCCAGCAAAGACAAAGACTTGCCAGAACGCGGTGGTCCTGCAATAAGAATGTGTTCGCCCTCGTAAGATTCCAATAAGGCTGGCTCAAGGTCAGCTTCGGCAATGCCAATGGGCAATAGCCACGGATCTCCGCCCACTTTTCCGCGCGTTCCCAACTCGCCAATGCGGACCTCGCTGGGTAGCTGCCCAATAAGTTCACGTTTCGGCGCAGAATCTGGCCAAATAGTGTCGCGGACATGCTCGACAGCAATATCTAAAGGTGCTGCAGGGGTCGCAATATGCGTTTGCAATGTGGTTTGCGTATTCACTGCGCGCCCTGGAACTGGTGACGGCGCATTCTCTGGTTTCAATCCGCCATTAGAGTAGTCATAACGATCAGACAGAAGGAAGAAATACTTCTGCTCAGTGACTTCCGTTATTGGCGAAGGAATAGATTTTGCGCGCGAGGTGGATATAGCAAAATGCAATCCAAGGTCTGGCCCATCCTGATAAACCCGATAGAAAAGATCCAACATATCGAGGCCATCGGAATCCTTATATTCATCGCGTAAAGCCCCAAAACCGTCAAGCAAAATAACCGTGCTGCGATGTGGCCCTGGTTGAGAACGCCGCCGGTCTAATTCAGCCCGAAGGTGCTTAATAAAACGCGCACGACGTTCTGCTGCGCCGGGCCCCGTGCCCACATAACCCACGCAATGTGGCAGAGCCTGGAGTGAACGCAATTCATTTGCACCCATATCGAGAATCAGTAAATCCACATCCTGCGGATCGGCATGCGCGCAGATACTCAAGCCAATCGAGGCCAACGCTGTTGTGGTTCCATATCCTGGCATCCCCACCAGTAAGAGATTTCCATCCTGCAGGCGCCACCCAGCACTGATTTGCTGTTGACGATCAGGATCATCCGAGATGGCAAACTCCACCAGATCACCGTCAAAAGAGCCCACTTCAGGCAGTGATTCTTCGCCCTCGCGTTTGGGGAATCCCTTCAAGTGGATGCGCTCACCCAAAGGTTCAGGCCACACTGGGCGCGGAGGTGCCAAGCCCACCTGGTTATTGGCCGCGACAATGGCGTCAATAAGGACGTCCAAATCAGTTTCATCCTCAGCGGAGGGACCGCGCGGGGCTGACGTCGCGGGAGTAAGCGCCCCAACCCCACCAATCATGGTCACGGGCTGGACCGCTTCGCCTTCAACTTGCCCAGTGACGAGGGCGGTCTGCACAGCTGTAATGTCATCCTGCCCGAGTTTGACCCAGGCCCGCCCTCGTTGAGCACGACCAATAGCGGCCGCGTCGGGCACCCCAATCACACTTTGGGAATCGTCCCGTGACTGCACGCGCAATGCCACGCGAAGGTTCGTATTGGCCAAAATATCGTCATTGACGACACCCGCAGGGCGCTGGGTTGCCAAAATCATGTGCACACCCAAAGTACGCCCAACAGCAGCTACGCTCACCAGTGACGACAATACGTCCGGGTATTCCTTAGCCAACATGGCGAACTCATCAACCACCAGCAGCAGCCGCGGCAAGGGCTTTTCTGGCTTGGTGGCCAAATAGGCGTCAAGATTATCGACACCTTCACCGGCTTCAGCAAAAAGACGCTGCCGGTAATTCATTTCTGCTTCTAATGCGCGCAAAGCGCGGTCCGCTAATTGCGCTTCCAGATTCGACACCGTACCAATAGTGTGTGGAAGCCTTTCACAGGTGGCAAATGCCGCCCCACCTTTAAAGTCAATCAGAATAAAGGTGAGTTTTTCGGGCGAATTCCGCGCCGCCAACCCGGCAACAAGGGTCCGCAAAAACTCCGATTTACCAGAACCGGTGGTGCCACCAACCAAACCATGCGGCCCATCTTTCACCAGATCCAGAGTAAAAGCACCATTATGGCCAGTTCCCACAGGGGTCGATATTCCTTTAGAAGAAGACCAGAGGCGAATAATCTCTTCCGCATTCACTTCTTCCAGACCCAAAAGCGGATTCATCCGCACTAAAGACGGCAAGCCAGCGCCCGCTAAAACCTGTTCAGGGTCTTCAAAGTGCGCCAAGTCTTTTGCTGTTTCCAGCGCGTCTTCAACACTTAATCCCATGGGGCTAAAAGAATCAATCCGGGTCCGCTCCCCAGGCCAATGTAATGAGGCTGAGGTGGAATCTTTTACCTCAATAACAGCAGTACAAGCAGCAGGCAAATACTCAATAGAGGGGGCAATGACAATGCCGCTGACACGCGGTGGAATAATGCCTCGCTCAATGCGCTCATTTCGTCCGAGCCCCATTAGTGCACGGGCTGGCGCATCGCGTCCCTCTAAAAGAACATCCGAGTCAATCAGTAATAACGCCGAATAACCCGACCCCGAAGAATTCGCAAGATTCTCGCGCATTGTGCGCAGCATTGCCTCAGAAGGTTCACGCTCGCCAGAATATAACCGCGCTCCACCGCCACCGTCAGATGAGCGAGTATGTGGCAACCATGTTGTCCATTCCCATTCTTCTGCGCGCCCAGGGTCGTGGAAAATACCAATGGATAAATCCGCCGGCCCACAATGCACAGCCGCCTGCACCAAAAGCGACCGCGCAATTTTCACTGCTAAAGGCCGTTGCCCAACAATGCCCACTACCCCAGCATTTGATAAATCTATATGGACGGGCGCATCCCCAATTTCTGTGGATTCAAGAATCTCCGTAATGGCTTCTTCTTGGCGCCCGCTCGAACGATTTTCTAACTCTGGCTTCCAGGGAACATCGCCAACCCCTGCACTGAGCAGAAGAAAATCGCTGTCTAACGTTCGGCGCTGCCATAAAGTGGTGGCTGGTAGTGCGGCCCGGCGCCGCACTAACTCAATATCGGGGGTCGCATGAATATATTGTGCGCGCACACGATCTACCTGTGCAGCAATATCCTTCTTAAAGGTCTCTAAACCGGCGGCATATTCTTCTTCCGCCTCTTTTTCTTCCTTCCTCTTACGGCGCTTTTGCTCAATCATGGAAAAGAATCCAACGACAGGGGAAAGCAGCGCAAACAACACATAACGAATATCGCGCATTACTGCGATCATGACCCCAGCCATAATAAGCGGGCCAAGAAACATGGCGACCGAAAAACTCGTGCCTTTATGGACTGTTCTTTTGACCGGTGGCTGTACTTTTTCCGGTGGGGGAGGGGCACTTGGCCGGGGAGGACGATTAAAGGGGACCGTCCCAGAAGCGGTGACATTCCGTAGTGCACCTGGCCGCGGCGCTACTTCTTCAGCAAGGTCTTTGCGGATAGAAATAATCGAGGAGCCCACTCGCATGGTGGCGTCTTCAGTGAGCTCCACCCCGTCCTCGTCAAGAAGACTGCCATCAACGCGAGTTCCATTGGTGGACCCAAGGTCGCGGACCCGCAAACCACTAGAGGCAAGTTCCGCGGCGGCATGGGACCATGAGGCGCTCGCTGAGGGGATACGGATTGTGCATTGTGGCGAACGGCCAATCGTATAAACCTGCCCACCCTGAATCGACGTGGAGCGCCCAACCCCGTCAACGGAAAGTTCCGTCATTGACCAACCGTACACGGGGCCTGGGACGGGACGAGCCTGAGTGGAAATCGTTGAGCCCTCAATGAGAATCCCTGCACTCAGGCGGTCCTCACAGCGGTATTCCCGCTCATCCACCCACACAGCGTCCTGCGGGTCGGGCCGAAAACCGGTGGCTTCCTCCAGCAGGTCCATAAAGGTTGCCCGCTCAGTATGTGACGTCAGATCAATGCGACGGGTTGCACCATCAAATTGAATACTCAGGAGCATGGGTTTTCCTTACACGGGCAGGGGGACCTAGGCAGACGTTGTATTGACGAGGGCGGGGCCCGGCAAACCCTACTGGGATTGCGCTGACGGATCAGAACGGAACCACAGGAGGGTGGGCGTCGGCGCCTCGGGGCTCGGACGCAAACCCACATCTTGAGTCGTAGCCGTTAATGAAACGACAGACTCATTTGGGGCTGCGATTGCTGTACTGAAGAAAAGTCTACTGGTGACAATCCCATCTTCGGGCCCTAATTTTAATGCCCGCAAAGCGCCAAGAACTTTATCGGGATCTGCCGATTGTGCTTTAGCCGAAGCACGCACAATCGCTACTACCGCATCATGACTTCCAGGATGAGCCGTTATATGGGCGACTTGAGAAAATTCATTATCCCCAGAAATATCCGAGGTCTGCGGATCTAAAGCGGATTCACGTAATGCCGCTAAAAAGGCAGACATTGCTTGGCCATCAATTCCTGTTTCTAATGCCGTGGGGTCAGATAAAGGCAGGCCAACTGTGGTCATTGGTGAGGATGTTGTTGCCCCCACTTCACCAATAGCCGTGACAAAACGGGGAGACAACGCTTCCGGGGTCAAATACAGCGGGAGGCGCACCCCCGATGTTTGGAAGGCCATTAATCCAATCGCCAAATTCGGTGCCGAACCGCTAATTAATACGCTAGTTGCGCCATTGTCATTGGCGGCAGCGGCAATTGGCTGGCCAAAGGTACGCGGGTCCGCCCCCGGAGGAATGGCCACTGTCGCCACAGGTTCAACACCTGCGGGTGCACCGCCACCAGCATCGATAAGAAGAACTTTCCCAGCGCCACTTTGGCCAAGGTCAGCAGCGAAAACCGCGGAGGTTTGGTCATTGGTAGGGCCGGTCAGCCATACGGATGTGGGCGCAGCCTCAACCCGGGCTGGGTCGGGTTCATAGGGCATAAGAACAGGGATTTTCTTTTCGCCTGCCTTTTTCAGGGCGTCATTAAGGTGAGCGCCCCGTGACGACACCACAATGCCAGAGACTTTCTGGCCAGCGAGCTGGTCAATAGCGGCCACTGCGCCTTCGGTTGTTCCCCGGTCGTCAACGGTCACTAGTTCGACGTTAATCCCGCCGTCAGCGAATCTTTTGGCAGCAACACGGGCGCCTTCAGCTAGTGGCGCCCAGTCAATGCCTTCACCCGTTTCAGAGGTGAAGGAGACAACGACCCCGATTTTCAGGCTTTTCGGGGCGCCTTCTGCGGTCAGGGGCACTGGGAGGGTTGCGGTGCCAGCCTCGGCGGATTGGACGAGGGCTTCCTCAGGGGTGCCTTCGGATTGGCCATCTGGCCCTTGCTGCCCAGGAATACATCCACTGAGCACAAGCGAGGTAGCCGCTATCACGCTAAGAAATGCCAAGCGGAGTTTCATCGTTTCGGCGCTCCAATGGTGAAGGTGTACACCGTGGTGACCCGGTCAGATTTTGGATCCATCCGGAAGGGGCGCGCGTCAGAAAGGACCTGCAAACTCGCGCGGACTTGGGCCTGCTCGAAGATGAGATGCGAGGCGTCAGTCGAGCGCAGATTGACGTATCCCGTATTGCGTTGTTCAGCCAGGGCCAACTGGAAGGTCGCATTATTACTCAATGCCGCAGAGGTATTAACGGACCCGAGGAAGCCCTTTCCATTACCGTCAGGGCTACCAAGGTCAATCATTAATTTCGCCATATCTGCATTGAGTAGGGATCGTGCCCCTTCAATATCCTGGGCAGCTGAGGACGTTGACGCCACAATAGAATCCGCTGCCCCGCGAGTAGGTTCGCTGACAGGGTTTTTGCCCAGGCTGGAGATTTGCTGCTGCTGTTGGGCAAGGATCTGTTCGGTAGCTCCCGCTGCCCGCATCCCCTGTTCGCGCACTTTAGTCGAGGCTGTTCCCATGAATTGGTCTACTTGGGAACTAGCTGCCGCGGTAGTGGCGGTGATATTGCGGATCTGGGCATCAAAGAGGGGCCCAACTCCATTTTCGAGGGCGGAGGCAGAATCAACGATGCCTTGGACTTTCTTATTCGCTTCTACGTGTTTTGCCTCAAGATCAGACATCTGCTGGTCGAGGGAGGTGGCCTCCTTTTTAAGTTCCTCGACTTTACTGCGAATCAGGCCGAGGTCGATCTTTTTCTCATCGCCATCCTCGTCACCATTCTGATTGCGATTGTTGGCACCATTCTTCAGGCCGTCAAGATCCTTGCGGAGCTCGTCGAGTTTACTGTTAACGCTGCTGACTTTTTTCGCCAGGCTGTTGTCAGTTTCTGGGTTTGTTTGCGCAACAATGATTTCCAGAGTGCCAGCTTGCGTATCGAGGACTTCAGGCAGGCGACTGGTGTATCCCTCAGGGAGTGGCAACGCCCCTGCTTCGCCCTCAGGCGTGTCTTCAGGTGCATCTGCAGGGGTGCAGCGTTCGGCACTGAAATAGGCGCGAGCTTTTTCTAGTTCGGCAAGCATTTCACCTGACTCAAGGCCGTCAGCTGCCCTACAGATCTGCTCAGAAGCAGCCTGGGCTTGCGATCGAGCTGTCTCATTTGCCTTGAGTGAGCTTTGGGCAGAGTCGTGAATTTGGGTGACACGACTGTTAAAGGCATCAATATCGCCTTTCGCATCATCAATGCGTTGGAAGGCATTGTCAAAAGAGAGTGCGCCGGATTGTCCGGATTCCGGTCCATCTTCCCCGGATTGTGCCCCTTTCAATTCCGCATCAATGTCATTGGCTAGTGAGGAAATATGCGTGCTGGTGGATCGGGCTTGTTCGATAAATTCGGGCTGTAAATCTGCCAGCGCCTTTTCGCTATCTGTCCGAAGTTTTTCTCCCAGAACAAGAACGCCTGCTTTTAATCCGGCTAATTGGCAGGTGGTTGAGGGGGTGTCTTTACAATTTTCTGCATTCGGTTCTGCCGGGCCAATGGCATTAAGAATGTGGCCAGATAGAGCCTGGCGGCATTCATCATTGGCATTGGCATAGGCCTGAAGATAGCTATTCAAATTCAGCATGCTGCCATAAATTGATGCAGAGCCACCTTGGGACTGAGAAATATCAGCCGCGCATCCACTGCCATTAACAGTGACCGCGCCAGGTGCAGGCGGGGCTGTGGCGTCACCAAATGCGGCAAGAAGTGTATTGACATTATCGTGCAGCATAGAGGTGGTTTGAGATTCTCTATTCCGCAAGGATGTCCCCAATGCCTCCGACAATCTCTGGAGGCTATCTCGAGTTCCTTCCATTGTCTTTGACAGGGAATCGGAGGAAGATGCCAAGTCGCGCACGGTGGTAGCGCCGAGGGTTTTGGAGGAGTTTGTCAGGTCATCACGGACCTTCACGAGGATTTCTTCAGCGCTGGCCAGATTCGTATTGACTTCATTAATGACGTCAATAGTGGCTGCTGTCATTGCCGCTTCAGACGCAGGCCCGGAATTCAGTGCCTGGTCGAGAACCGCTTTTGATGAAGGGTCGGTGACATATCCACGCTGAACAGCGACATTAAAAGTGGGGACCTCGAAATTCTGGGCCTGCATCACCAGGCGAAGTTGGGCGCTTGTGCCAAGGCGGGGAGGGGCCAGCACAGTTGCCCATTGAACGACGGCCTGTCCTTCGCCATTGCGGGAAAGAACGCCGTTGGTCACCGACTTTGGATTATCTCCAGCGGTAATGACAGTGGCAGGGTCAGCTTTAAGAGTTGTTGACCCAACAATGGTCAAAGGCACACCAACGAGGGCGTTGGCCCTGTAAGCGACACCGCCAACGTCGTAGGTGATCTCTTTGGGAGCCACTGTGAGGTTCTCCACAGTAACGTCAATAGTGACCTTACCGTTGTAGCCAGCGAGGTCCTCAAGATTGCTGCCTGTTCCTTTGTCAGTCCGGTATGACGTGCGAATACGCACCGGAAGATCGGCTGCTGCCTGGGTGGGTGAGTACTTCACTTTCTCAGCTGAGGTGGCATTTGCCCCAACGGCGAGGACGGTGCCATTGATCCCCTCGATCTGCCCATTAGTACCCATCTGGACTTCGACAGATTGGAGCTTATTGACCTCTGCCGCATTGGCTGCATGGCCACCAGCAAGTGGCATAAGTGCCAGTGCGCATAGTGCGGCAATCAGCCGGTGTTTCTGCCCGGACCTGCGGCTTCGCTTCTGGGTGCTGGTTGATGGATGATGGTCAGGTCGCACAATACTTCCTCCCCTTGTGGTTGCTGATTTCTCTGGCGAAAGATGGGAAAACTGATTCGCCGGAAATCCGCTCACTCGGCATCATAGGTGCATGAGGGATTCAAGGGTACTTGGAACCAAAGAATCACGTTAGCGCCACTATATAGTCAGTAACTCTAGGGACAGGAGCTCCACTGTGAAGCGAAATGCCGACTCACAAGCCAATATGCTGGGCGCTCACTACATTCTTGAAGATGAAATTGGGCGCGGCGCAATGGGCCAGGTGTTTCGCGCCACTGATAAGCGCAATCACGCCACGGTAGCGGCAAAAATCCTGCGTTCAGAACATATGGAGGACCCCGCCCTCGTCACTCGATTCATCCAAGAGCGGAATATCCTCATGGGCCTACGTGGTCCTGGAATTGTTGGCGTTCTTGACCTGGTCGTTGATGGTGGGCGACTGGGTGTGGTCATGGAATATGTCCCTGGTGGTTCCCTGCGCAGTGCCCTGTCTCTTTCCGGACCGCTTCCACCTTCCCTTGCCTTGAATGTTTGCGGACGAATTCTTGACGCTTTGGCATTGGCGCACAGCGTTGGAGTCGTCCATCGTGACGTCAAACCTGACAATGTTCTTCTTGCTTCCTCCTGGACTAAGGGTGGAGTTGGCGATATTCGCCTTGTGGACTTTGGTATTGCCAGCATTGTCACGGACGGGGCGCGGCGGACCTCAACTGGCATTATTGGTACGCCGGAATATATGCCGCCAGAACTTATTAGTGAAGGTGTTAGTGGTGCGCCTGGCGATGTCTACAGCACAGGCGTTGTTCTCTATGAACTTCTTGCTGGCCGCACACCCTTTGGTTCAGCTGGAAATGACTTTACGATCGCTCACCGCCACGTCACGATGGCCGCCCCGGAAATCGATGTTCCTGCGCCATTGTGGAAGGCGCTGACCTCGATGCTGAATAAAGTTCCCTCGTCGCGTCCCACAGCTGCCGAGGCGGCCGAACTCTTGCGTTCACTCGCAAAAGAACACGCTGACCTGGCTGCTTTAGAGCGCCCAGAGGATCCGTCCACCTACTCCCCGACATATCATCCAGCCACTATCGCCTTGGGCGTGCCGGACGCATCTGCGCAAGTAGATACACCATTGCCAGACCCTCATGCCGCACTGGGAGCAATGGTTCCTGACAGCGGCCCACAGCGCATTAAACACAAACCAATTCCAAATCTGGGAACCCCAGACGGGCATACCATTGTCCAGCCTTTAGGCCTGCCAGGTGGGGAAAATGAAGAAAATGAGGAGATGGAAAAAGCCCCAACCTGGTGGCGCCGATTATTGCGCCCACGTATTTTTATTCCCCTTGCCATCAGCGTTGTTTTAGTTATTGGCCTGAGTGTCTATTTCGCACTTTTTGGATTCCCGAATGTCCAAGGCGAGGAACCTCAACCGCAATCCGAAAGTCCAATAACTGCAAATGGGGCAGCAAAACCAACGGCCGCTGGATTAACAATGTCATGGAGCGCTGTTAAATCTCCCAACAGGGACACTATTGAAGTAACAATGACATTCAATGCGGATAATGCCCCATTGGAAGGACCATTCTTTGCTGTCCTTGGGCCTTTAGGTGACGAGGGCGGCTGTCCCTCTTTAACGTGGAATGTCCCGGCTGCTGCCTCTCGCAATTCTGCAGCCGTCAGTGGTGTGAATGCGAAATGTGGGTGGGCATTAAATCCAGGAACAATCGGGCCGAAATCTCAACTGACCCTACAAGCCACGATTACCCCGGAGAAGGAAGTGACGCAAGAAACTTTAACTTCCTGGGTAGAAGATAGTGTGGCGGCGACCGAAACGGCTATGGCTGATAAGGCTGTTCAGGGCACCGCCTATCCTGTACAGCGCCTGACGGGAGTGCAAATCAAAGTTCCGAGCAGTGTTGTAGCAAGCTCACCTGTGCAAATATCTGTGGTTCCTGTGTGGCCCTCCGGTGCGGATGAAGCGCATCCAATTTTTGTCAGTCCTGCTGGCGGTGAGCCCTCAACACTGTTGACATCTATTGCCGGCGGTGCTGAAGGAGTTGTTTTCTCTGATGGGTGTGCTGGGTCATTAGTGGTGTCTACTGATGGTCGGTCAGTGTCCACAGTTGGACCAACCCCATCATGCGTAGTTAAAGCTCAGGTCGGGAATTTCCTGAATCTGAACTCGAATCAATTCGCCATTGTGAATTCTGGAAGTTAGGAGGGTGATTTTTGCCTGGGGATTCAACGTTTTTATACGATCGGCCCCGGGCGTTCGTCGCAGAAATCTTAATTTGAAGTGGCGAGGGTGCTGGGAGGCTGTTAGGGTCATTTTTGTCCGCAGTTAAAGAACTTCTTTTGGAGGTGTGTGATGGCAGGTCGTGTGCTTGCGTCCCCGGAGGCTCAGTCGTCGATTGCGACGATGCAGGGCATCATTGATGGTGGTCTGGGTGATCAGATTGCGAAGCTGGATGCTGAGGGCAATAAGCTGTCAGATCCTAATGTGTGGGATGGGCCTTTGGCTGAGCGTTTTCGTTCGAGTACTTGGCCTGATACCAGTGGTGCGTTGAAGAAGGTTCAGCAGGAGCTTCTTGAACTTCGTGCCGAGTTGGAAAAGATCCAGCGCGACATTATGACCGCCGGCGGCGGCTCCTGACCTGGCAGCAATGCCAAAGCGCACCTACGTGCGCATCTGCATGTGGTGGCCTGCCTGACGAGGTCATGTGAATATCTCACCGCCCTGTCAGGCAGGCATCCCACATTACTGAATTAAATTCACCCGCGTAATGCGGGCCCCGCTCCTGTCATTTGCGGGATTCCTTTATATGCAGGCTGACCGACTATATGCTCAGCTGCTCTTTAACCCATATTTCTCGGGCGTATCGTCTTAAATTACGCCGAAAACCGTCGCCGTAGTGCGTGTCACCTAGGGGAGAAACGCTATGCCACAAGGTTCTGATCAGATCGGTCCACTCAAAGGGATTGATGAAGACGTCCGTTTTGATTGGGCTGCGGCAGAAGAGTGTGTTGCTGCTTTCCGTTCCTCAGCAGATCTGATTGATGGTCAAAAAGGAACGCGTTCCTCCGCAGTGTCAACAGCAACGGGTGAATTCCGCGGCTATTATGCGGATCTATTCAAGCAGAACGCAGGAATTCAAGAGCAGGACGCTACCAATGTGGCCACTGCGTTACGCGATGCTGCCACAAAAATTGAACGCCTCGCCGAAGAAGCGCGCAAAGAGCAACAGCGTCGCGAAACAGGGCGACGGTGGAAAGAAGAACATGACAACCGGAATTGGTTTGATAAGACCTGGGACGCAATTTTCGGCGAAGACCCTCCAGGTATCGGCCCCGCCGCCGAACCAATCGTTGAAACAAGCCCCGCCCCGGCCACCGGTGCACGCCAAGACCTGACAGGGCAAGGCCCCACTGGCACATCTTCAGCTAGGCCTGGCGATTTGCGCTCATTTGCCAGCACGTCTACTGACTTAAATAGCGCTCTGTCTGACTCTTCTTCAGCTGCGAAAAGTCGATATGACGCCTTTGTCGCCGGTTGCGGCTGGGGTAGCGTGGATGCCAGTGGAGTCCTGACTGGCTTTACGACCTACATTGCTGCCAACGAAAATGACGTCCACTGGGCCAATGTTGTCGCTGACCTATTTGAAGCAGCAGGTTCCAATGGCGACGTCACCACACTATCCAATAGCACCATTGATGAAGGCCTACGCAATGCTGGAGTGAATGCGGTCCGTTCGCCTACGGCCGTTCAACCCGCGAATGTGGCCGGTGGGCAAACCACTAGCGGCTACGCTGACGATCCCGTTAATGCTGGGTCGGGCTCATTTGTTGAGCCCGAAGTGGATTTTGCTGGGGCAGGTGGCCTGGCAGCGCTCATCTTTACCCGCGTCTATAACTCTCGTGGTGGCGCGCCCAGTGGCGCTTTTGGCCCAGGCTGGTCCAGTGCAGCAGATTCGCGTGTGTTTTTCACTGACGAGGCCGGGGTGTGGATCCGTGAAGACGGCGCCCACATAAACTTCCCCCGAGACGGGCAGGGTTGGGGCCGCGCACCTGGCCATACCTTATGGCTTGAAGCAGACCCAGGCGGCTCCGGATACATCATTTCTGATCACCAGGGTGGCCGTTGGTATTTTGATGCTGCTGGTCTCCTTATTTCCACCTCCCGCGGGGCCGGCACGCGCGTGGACTTTGAGCGCAGTAACGGCAGACTTGTCCGTCTGCTTCACGAGAGGGGCCCCGCCCTCGTTTGTGAATGGGAAGGCGAGCGGATCGTCGCCCTTACCACATGGGATGGCAGGCGCACGGAATATTTCTACGACGAGGCCGGACGCCTCATTGGTGTTGCGGGTGGAGACCATGGCGGACGTTCCTACCAGTGGAACTCTGCGGGGGTCGTGTGCGCGGTCAGTGACGCTGACGGCGTGCGTTTTGTTGAGAATACCTACGACGAGGACGGACGAGTCCTTACTCAACGCTCAGCGCGCGGAGCACTGACCGAATACACCTACCTACCAGGCCACATTACCCAGGTGGCCAGCGAAGACGGCACCAATGTGTGGCGCCACGATGATCGCGGCCGCCTGATTGCTGTTACCGATGGTAACGGCGGTAGACAAAACGCTGGATGGGACCGGTGGGACGGCCAAGTCATTTTCACTGGCCGCGATGGCGTGACCACCGCCCGCGAATTCGACGCGCGAGGCCGACTGGTCACCGAAGGACGCGATAAAGTCATTACCCGAATCGAATGGGATGAACAGGACCGCGCCACCCGAGTCACCGTCACCAGCGACGACACAACCTACGAAACCCTCTACGAATACGAGGGCGAAGGCCGCTTCCCCAGCCGTATTACCGACCCTGAAGGCGGAGTAACCCAGGCGCAGTGGGATAAAAATCTGCTACTGAAAATTATTGACCCCACCGGGCGCGTCACCCGTTTTGAATACGATGCTCATGGCGACGTTATTGGTGTCATTAATGGTGTCGGTGGTCACGCGCGCCTAGAGCGTGATGAGGCGGGGCGTATTACGCGCAGTATTTCCCCGGAAGGGCGCGTTACCCGTTTTGAGTACAGCTCTGCTGGCCACTGTGTGCGGATCACTGACCCCGCAGGCGGTGTGTGGACGCGCGAATATAGCGCAGCTGGCCGACTGATCGCCAAAACTGACCCTCTTGGTGGCCGGACAGAAATTCTGGTGGACCAGGCAGGCGACGAAGTGGGCACCATTGACGAACTTGGTCGCCCCTTCCGTATGGAACTTGACTCCGCTGGAATGGTGTCCAACGTTGAACTTCCTGACGGAACCACATGGGAGTTCACTCACGACGCCTTGTCACGCCTGACCCAAATGCGCGATGGCTCCGGCGGCACCTGGGACCTGGAATTCGACAAGGCCGGACACCCACTAGTTGGCACTGACCCCACTGGTGTTCCCACTATCGCCACCGTTGGCACAGCAGGATTTACTGACTCTATTACTGCACTGGGCGCCACCTATTCCAGTGAACGTGACCGTCTTGGGCGGTTGATTTCGGAGACTGGTCCGGATGGTGCGAGTAGTCATTATGAGTATGACAGGTGTGGGCGGCTTGTTTGTGCTGTTGATCCTGATGGTGGGGTGACGCGGTATGAGCGTGACGCTGCTGGTCGGCCGGTGTGGGTGACGTTGCCGTCTGGGTTGCGGTATGGATACGAGTATGATGCGGCTGGCCGGTGGACTGGGGCTGTTTCTACTGGTGGGAATCGGTGGAGTTTTGCGTATGACGGTGATGGGAACCTGGTGGAGGAGGCTTGGCCTACCGGGGAGAAAGTCGTTACTGAGTATGATGGGGCGGGCCGGCCTGTGCGCCGTTACCAGCCTGGGGAAGGCACTACCACGGTGGCCTATGACGCCTGTGGGCGTGTGGTGCGTGTGCGTGATCCGTATTGGGGTGTACGGAAATACACCTACACTGCCGCCGGACAGATCGAAACGATTACTAACGCTTTGGGTGGGGTTACACGTATTGAATATGACGTGAATGCTCGCCCGTATAAGATGATTGACCCTGCGGGTGGGGTGTCTTTGCGGGAATTCGATGGGGCTGGGCGCACTATTAGTGTGACTGACCCTGCGGGTATGAGTACCCGTATTACCTATGACGCTGCTGGTCGTCCTATTCGCCAGGTGCATGCTGTGGGTGAGTCTGCGTGGACTTACGATAAGTTCGGCAGGCTTGCTACTGAGACACGTGATGGGATGACGCGCACGTGGGAGCATGATCCTGCGGCGGCGACTACTACTGTGACTGCTACTGATGAGGGTGGGTCTTCTGTCACGCAGTGGTGGTGGGATTGGGCTGGTCGTACTACGAGGGCGCGGTCTGGGACGTTGGAGACCAGGTGGTCGTATACGCCGGATGGGCGTCTTGAGGCGATTGTTCGTCCTGATGGTGAAGTCACGCGTTTTGAGTATGACGCTGAAGGAGCCCTTGCCTCCTTGTCCCGCGACGGTATGGGCGAGCTCGCCGTGGAGCGGGATATGTTGGGCCGGGTTGTGTCTGCTCATGGTGATGGCGTGCATATGACCTGGACCTGGGAGAGTGGACACCTCGCCCGGTTTACTAGCGCCCGCGGCGGTGACCAGACGGTTGTTGATTATGACCGTGACGAGCAGGGCAGGATCTTGCGGCGGACCACTAATGGTGTGGTCGAGTCGTTTTCTTATGACGAGGCCGGCCAACTCACGTCGTGGAGTGGCCCGCACGGCCGGGAAGAGTGGTCCTGGGATGCGATGGGTCGCCTGCGCACCCACACCAACACCGATGCTGGGCTGGGTGAGGTGTCCACGTCGTATTCCTATGACACTGGCGGCCGGCTACTGGCAACCGTCACCAACAGTGTGGCTGGCTCTGGCGCGTCTGGTCGGGGTGTGCGGGTGGAGTATGCCTATGACGAGGCCGGCCGGCGCACAAGTGAGCGTACGGGTGATTCGTGGCGACGCTACTCCTGGAATGGGTCTGCTCTGGCCTCGGTGACTGACCTTGCTAAGAGTGGGGATTCCTGGCAGGCCACAGCGCACTGGGACCTCGGGTGGGACACCACCGGGGCACTGGCGACTATTAATGGCACGCCTGTGGATTGGCAGGGCACCTCGCCCTCGCAAATGGGTGCTGTGAGTGTCGAGACTTTGCCTGGCCTGCTGACCATGACCGCCACCCCCAACACTGACAGCTTGGACGGGCCTACGCTGGATGAGGCAGCGCGCGCCACTGGTTTGGCTGATACTGGTCTTGCTGAGACGGTGGCGATTGGTGCGGCTCATACTGGTGGGCTGCCTGCTGGGGTCAGCCCGTG
>JAUNHH010000040.1 GCA_030524055.1 Actinomycetaceae bacterium
CTGGATAACCTTATTCGCGGCCTGGACGGGATCGATATTTCCGCTGAGCGTATGGCTGCCGATTTGGATGAGAATTGGGCCGTGTTGGGTGAGGCTATTCAGCAGGCAATGCGGGCGGCAGCCTTAGCTGGCGCCACCGGCATGGCCAATCCCTATGAACGCCTTAAGGAGCTCACCCGCGGCCAGGAGGTCGGCGAAACTCAAATGCGCGACTTTATCGCCACTTTAGGCTTGCCTCCAGAGGTCGAACGGCGTCTTCTCGTCTTGTCGCCGGCTACCTACATTGGCCTGTCTGAAAGGTTAGCCACCTGGGAGTGAGCGGGTTCGTCGTTCGATAAACGAGGGCGGGGCTGACATGTTTAGCGGCCCAGGCTTATCGGCTGCGCGGGTCGAAACCAGTGCAGCTAGGCTGTCCCTATGACCTACGTCAACCCTTTTCTTCATGCACCTCTTCCTATGGATCGCGCTTTAAGTGAAGCGGGTTTTACTGAGAAGCAGGTTCCACTCTCGACGGTCACACTCAATTATGTGGAAGGTCCCGCCAATGGAACCCCACTTCTTCTCCTCCCCGCACAAATGGGGATTTGGCGGAGCTACTATAAGGTGCTGCCCACTCTTTCGCAGCATTTCCATGTTTTCTCCGTCGATATTCGCGGCCATGGAAATAGTACGTGGACCCCAAGGGACTACACATGGAGCTCTATTAGCGGCGATATTATCGAGTTTATCGAGAAGGTCATTGGGCGGCCTACTATTCTTTCTGGCAATTCTTCTGGCGGGATTATTGCTTTATATTGTGGGGCTCACGCACCGCAATGGACTAAAGCCGTAATCTTGGAAGATGCCCCGGTTTTCTCCACTGAAATGCCGCGTTTTCGAGACCGTGATCGCTTTAATTATCGTGGGATTCAACATGCGGTTGAGGTCCTGGAAAACTTCGAGACGCGCGATTTGGCGAACTATTATGCGGGGCAGGTGATGCCCATCAATGAGCGACGCGTGAAAAGAATGCCGCACTGGTTTATTCGCTGGCTATCCAGGAAACTTAAGGACACTGAACGACGCAATCCAGGGACCCCTATCGCTTTCGACCAATGGTATATCCCTAGGATTCTCCAACTGCAATTCACCTCATTAAAAATGTACGACCCAGATTTTGGTCGGGCATTTGTCGATGGACGTATTTATGAGGATTTCAGCCACGAAGCGGCTTTCCTCGCCCTTCGCTGCCCTTTATTCATTATGCATGCGAACTGGATGCGGTTGCCTGATTATGGTCTTGTTGGGGCAATGGATGATGATGACGCTCAGCATATTCTTTCGCTGGTTCCTCACGCGAAATATCAGAAGTTTCGCGCTAAACACGTCATCCATATGTTTGCCGCTTCAGCCTTCAGTGAGGCGGTCGTAGGTTTTGCCAGAGAAATCAGTTAACCAGCGAGGGCGGGGTGCGCTATTTCTGTGCTGGCACTGACTCATGACCAGCCAGCAGTTCCGGTAACTATCGGAAAAGAAATGGCTATCATTTGCCCCGCCAAAGACGCCAAAAGGGACTATCTGAATATTATGGATCAGCTAGCAACGGACCATTTCCCCTATCACGAATACGAACAGACATACTATACTCAATTCCAGGGACCTCTTAAGTGAGCGTCAGTATGTTCAGAGCGTCTCGGCACACACGTCTACTTGCTGCCACTACCCTCATATTGTTCTGTACAGGATGCACCCTTTTTGCTCCTAGTCCGACCGACAAGGCGCGACCCGAACTGCTCACTGTGGACGAAGCTATGAGCGCGCCCGCGGCAGTCGCTCCAATACCTCATTGGCAACAGGCAACGTTTTGCGGGGTTGACAGCAACCAGGTATTTCCCGACGTACAGGAAGATGATCCCAATATCATCACCTATGAGCAGGAAAGTCGTTGGGTTACTGTTGCTGTTTGGGAGAATGACTCTGATCAGTACGCACACTCAATTGCTGACATTAATAAGACAATGCACACTCCCTATTGTCTTTTAGGGCCCAAAGCGACCAGCGCCCTTGAGGGCAAAGAGCAAGAGTACATTGATGAGTGGCGCGTATATCCGCTGGATTTCGGGGCTGACATTGCGGCATTCCGCTCGGTGCAATGGAGATTCAACTCTCCTAAAAACGCGCCTCCTGCACCTATTGCGGGTGAGGATATGTTGATTTACTCTACAGCTCGCGTTTATGGGATAGTGAATGGACGATTCGTTCGAGTTGCCATTAGCCGTAACACTCCCGAAATCCCCTCAGACGATGAACTCCGCGCCCTGTGGGATGCCCAAGTCGCCAAAATCCGCTATCACGACGCCATTACCCGTAATCACGACGTACAGAATTCACGCTACGACAAGGTCCCCAATAGACAAAGCGGCATCTCGGATACACCCTCCAGTCAATGAGCCGGGCGTACGGGCCACAGTGTTGCGCTAACCCAAGCATGTATCCAGTGTGTGCGACCTGCATGACCTTCCTGGAGCATGTTTCCCTCGTCCCACGCCTGCGGCACCCAGGACGACAACGAGTCAGATGTCATGGCCTCCACCCCGGATCGGCAGCTGGCGGGCCGTACTTCCGATAAAGGTCAGCGGGCCGAGCGATATCGTCATCAAAGCCAAGAGTGCGCATATCGGCAAGGACTTCGCCCTCGTCAATGGGAAGTGACCCGCCATTACCATTGCCCGCCGACCTGCGTATAACCCGGCCGCGCAGGGCGATAGGTGCGATCTCGGGGTTGTCCCACAGTGCTTGTGTTGCGCGGTCAAGGTTTTCTTGCGGGCTCACAGCAGCGATACCCCCACTGACCTCGCCGCGCACCTCAATGTCAAAATCCACCACAGCGGGTTTCCCAAAGGCTTCGTGCAGGGTCAGGTCCACACTCGCATCCCCACCGGGCCCAAGGCTGTGGCGCACTAAATCCGTGAGGCGCTCATCGCGGCCAGTGACTTCTTGGTGGCGGAAAATCGACAATGCCGCACCCACGCCAATAGCCGCGACACCCGCAATACCCACCAGAATCGGGTTACCCATTTGCGGTAGGCGCCGAGATCCCGGGGCGGATCCTGTTTTCTGGCCGCCACTAAGCTGCCCGCGCAGTCCAGCCGCCCCTCGCCGAATCCCTTTATTTACCGGGGTTGACCCTTTGCGCATCCAGCGCAGAGAGCGAAGAAAGCCAGCAGGAATCTGTGGATCGCGGCCAGAAGGATATTCCTGGCCAGAAGAATTCTCAGCCATTATTCTTACCCCCTTCCATGTGTTCTGGCTTCATTGCCCCGCCTCCTGGTGCCCATTCCAAGTCATATTCGACGGGCTCCCATTCAGGGCGGTCCAAGGAAATAAAAGTATCCCACGTATCGGCCTGGGTCGGCTCCAATACTTCCTGCCAGACTTCGTGAATGGTCACGCGGCTTTCTTCGTCACGCTCAGGGAAGAATTCGCGGAGTTTTCGTGCGGCCTCACCCAGCCGCCCCCAGGGCGCAATATCAACTTTCCGATCCAATAAATGGACCGTCTCGTTATAGGTAGACGACGAATGCGCGTAATTCAAAGGAAAATGCCGTGGTCGTACCAGTCGCCGTCCCACGACGACACGGTGATCAGGGGCGCGACCTGGGGCGCCATCCATACTGGGCACCACATCCTGGTCATGTTCGATGGCAATCATGGTGACATCGGGGCGAATACGCCGCCGCCGCGCTGGAGCCCCCATTGTCAGCAGACCCACCACATTGACGCCCGCTTCCTCGGGATTTTCTGACGCAAATGCGACGCCAATCATTCCGCCTTGAGAATGGCCTGCAATAAAAACTCTCTCGCGACTGCGTTGTTCCAAAGGAATACCATCAGCGTCCATTGCGGCGTGGAGGGCAGAAAGCACCCCAATACGAATTCCTGACGGCAATCCCAATGCCTCGCGGACATTGGATTCAATATCGGCGGGATTCGGATTAGAAGGCAACCCAAAATGGTCAGTTCCCGGCAATGCCATTATCCATCGGCGATGCCTCCCCTGCCCTACACGGGTGACTTTTACGCATTGTCCGCGCATCATTGCCCAATAAAGATCGTCAATATCGGAGGCCATATCGCCTAATGTTTTCGGGGGGCGAAGATGGCGAACCTGAGGCTTTCGCGTTTCTCCACTGACGTGAGGCATTCTCATTCCATCACGCGCAGAGTCGTAAATAACCCGAGAACTCACTGGCCCGCCGCGTAAAAGTCCTGTCGCTGTTCCCATTGTCAATATCAGCGTCATTAATGCGTCATATCCACGCGACGGCAATAATGGGATCATTTCCGCCGCGCGCGCAGCGTTTTGTGGTCGTCCTAGCCGAGCCTGTAGGCACAACCATGCTCTGCCTGCGCGAGCTACCTGTCCAGCTACGCGCGCCGCGCTACGCACCACCAACGTATCTAAACCGGGTTGGTCAAAAAAGAGTTTCTGCGAGCGGTCATTAACTTCCGCACTCAGGCGGGTGGCTTTATCTGCAATAAGGGGGCGCAAAGGGGGTGGGATGAGTGGCGACCCGGCAGCAATCGTCGCTCCAGCAGCAAGAACGAGGGCGGGGGCCAGAGGAATTACTCGGGCCCGGGCATATCTGGGGGCATAGGCCTGGGGTACACGACGGAGCCCATAAAAAGGTGAGTGTGCGCGTCGCCGAGTCTGCACTCTGCGTTTAGTCACCACACGTCCTTTCTGATTGAGATCGGCACGCTATTTCTCGCGCCGCATAGGCGATACTCCCCTGGCAGCACCATCCACATTACGCCACTGGTGGCGTGCTCTCTCGATTCTCCTCATTGCGG
>JAUNHH010000009.1 GCA_030524055.1 Actinomycetaceae bacterium
TAAAAGAAAAGCGGGAGCTGAAAACATGGTGGTTTTCAGCTCCCGCTTTTGTTGTTGGCAGTTACTTCACTGCAATAAAGGCCTTGTCTGCAAGAATGTCGGGTTGTACAGCCAGCACTCCTTGCTCTAGCCCTTCACTTGGGACAGCGAGAGGAATATTTCCTGTCACTGAAGCGCCTGAATATAACGTAGACATGTCAATTGCATCGGGAGCAACAAGTGGTTTCTCCACGGAACTATGAGTGTTTCCTTGGGGAGTCACATACTCAATCAGCGTGAATGGGATCGCTCCATTTGGGTCATTGCCTATGTAAGTGAAGGTGGCATTGACAAGGATGTAGGTTTGGCCAGGATCAGCGGGCTGATTGAAGGTATTGAAACTGGTGATGGCTTCGGTGGCATTGAGGTCAACGCTATTGATGGTGACTTTCCAGTCCTTGGAGGACAATTCGGTGCCAAGGGGGAGGGGATTTTCCCGAGTACCCTGTTTTCCATCGCTGTTGGAAGTGCTGGAATCAGGGGCGCTCGATGTGGAAGCAGCATTATCTGCAGGTGCGGCAGTAGAGGTTTCTGTTCCGCTTTGCGATGCGCCTGGAACTGTTGATGTGACGTCCTCATTCAGAGCTTGATCAACGGCGTTTCCTACGACAAAGAGGAAGACGAGAATGCCAACGATAGTGCCAACTACCGAGATAATAATGGCGGCAATACCTGGCCATTTGGCTTTGCCTTTAAGGACTGCCGCGACAATGCCGAGGATGAATCCGATAGGTAGAAGAAGCCAGCCAATGATGAGGAAGCCGGGAATGCAGGCAAAAATGAAGCCGATGATAGAGATCGCTAATGCGACGATGCCGAGAGTATTACGCTCCTTCGGCGGGTTCGGAGCTGAAATATCAGCTTGAGGGGAGGGGGTAGACATGCTTGCTCCAATGAGTTGCAGTGCTGATGGGATGTCAGAATCGATCATACTTGCAGGTCAAAGTGGGTATAGGTGGTGGAATTTGGAGTGTGGAGCGGGAAAAAGGTTGGGATCTCGCTGAAGAATCTGACTGGTATGCGCGAAGGTGGGCCTTCATTAAGTGGATTTCGTCCGAAAAGTATGACTGCAATAGCAATCAGCCAATGCGTGGTTGCTACTTCAGGGCGCCTGTTTATAGAGATTGTGCTCTTCCTGGCAAAGTGCTGATTGTATCTGACAGGTTGTATCTAGTGTTTCCTGTGCTGGTTTGCCCTGTTGTACTCGCGGCACCGCCTTTTATTCATGGCAGGGTTGTGTGCTCAGGGCATACTTTGGCGCTCAGGGCATAGTTTGCTTCTCAAGGCACCGTTAGATGGCGAATTAACGCTGCCTTGAGCATGGAGCTATGCCTTGAGCACTTATCTCTGTCTTGAGCGCACAACTATGCCCCGAGCGGTAGCTGAGAATAGGCGTGATGACAGTAAGACGCGATCCCTGCGGCCAGAGCCCAAGGCGCACCACCGCCTGGTTACCTATCCAGCGGCGGCATGGCTGACAATAGAGAGGTGCTGCATCACCTGTTGGACGCCCTGAACCAGACACTGCCGGACTTTTTCCGTGTGATCGACCTGGTCGGTGTACTCCTCAACGGGATTATTGGCGGATCACTAGCTCGCCTCAAACGTTTTGACGCAGTAGGTTTCGCTGTTCTCGCCGTCATGTCAGCCCTCGCTGGAGGAATGCTGCGCGATGTTCTCCTCCAACACGGCCCACCTGTTGCTTTAACGGACCCTTTCTATTTGGGAACAGCGCTCGCGGGCGCGGCCATTGCAATGCTCTGGAAACTCGATTCTCGGCCATGGCGCATTGGCATGGTGATTGCTGATGGGACGGTCCTTGGTTGTTGGGCAGCAACGGGCGCCATTAAAACTTTAGAAGCTGGTTTCGGCTGGGGGCCCGCCCTGATGCTTGGCTTAACAACTGCTGTTGGCGGCGGAATGATCCGTGATATCGCGGCGGGAATGGTCCCCCGAGTTTTCGGCGGAAATAATCTTTATGCCACTCCCGCATTAGTTTCTGCTGCGATTATGGTGTGCTTTTGGTATGTGGACCAACCTGTTTTAGGAATGCTCTGCGCGACTATTGTTGGCTCTGCTTTTACTGCACTTTCCCATTGGAAACGCTGGCAATTGCCGCAGCCAGGAGATTGGGAGCTTACCCGTGAAAATCTCCGGCACCTTGCCAGGAAACGAGTCAAATAAATAGCGCATCCCGCCCTCGTCGATCAACCCGCACCGGCACTCCCGCCACCACGCTCAACGCAGGTCACGCCCCAAAACGCGCGCAAATGTGGGCGGTATAGGGCACTATATGGAGGCCAGATAATCGCCCATTACACGAGGAAGGACCCGCCATGCCGCTGGGCACTGGGAGCCGCGCTCCGTGGGACCGTTCGCCATCGGACTCTGCTAAGGGTGGGCCTGAAAGTGCAGCAACGCGTGCCTCCAGAAAAGCCTCCTCCCGGAGATCCAGCGCCGCATCCGTCACCACCTACCACAGCGCCCGCGCCACCACTCACGCTGCACGGCGCCGCAGGAAATCTGGCCGGTCGCGTCTTCGCAAAAAGATCGACCGCTGGGTGATCGCCATTATCCTCGGGCTTGTCGTTTTTGCCCTTGCACCCCCGCCAGGGCTGGATCTTCTGGGCATTGGCCAGCGTTTCAACGGGAAACTCCCACCGTGGCTGGGTGGGCCCTCCCCATCAACAATGGAAACCCTGCCGCCTAGCGAACTCGCCACAATGCTGCGTGAACTGCCCGTTCGCACCCATTCTGCGCGCGACGAGGGTGCTCCGGATTATGATCGCCAGGCTTTCGGCCAGCGCTGGGCAGATGAAGACCATAATGGCTGCGATACCCGCAATGACATTCTCGCCCGGGATTTATCGCGTCCGGCCTTCCGGGAAAATAGCAAATGCGTAGTGGTGGGAGGTAGTTTGGCAGAGCCATACACGGGCTCGGTGGTCGAGTTCCAGCGCGGTGAAAAAACCTCAGAACTGGTCCAGATTGACCATGTGGTGTCCCTATCGGATGCCTGGTGGTCAGGAGCCTGGACCTGGGATGCGCCCACCCGCCAGCGTTTCGCGAATGATCCAGCGAATCTGTTGGCCGTTGATGGGAAAACCAATGAGGATAAGGGGGCTGCATCAGCGGATCGCTGGTTGCCGCCAAATCGCGACTTCCACTGTGAGTATGTGTCTACGCAGATCCGAGTGAAACATGCGTGGGCCTTGTCGGTTTCTGAAGCAGAACGTGAGGCAATGGCCCAGGTCCTCAGCACATGTCCGCTGCCCCAGAGCGGAGGTGAGCAATAAACGAGGCCGGGGCCTAAACTCAAAGAATGAGCGTCGAAATACAATCGCCTGCTGATATACCTTCTCAATTGGCAGGGAGTATTCGTTCCTGGTGCCGCAAGTGGTGGTTGGTCTTTGCAGCGCTCATTGTGGGGGTCGTGACGTTCATTTTATATGTCGCGTTTACGCCACCTTATCCTAGTGAGCTCTTTGTCGATGGCGACCATGGGACAGAACTTGTCCAACCTGTGCGTTCCTACCTTGTGCCAGAGGGGTTCAATGCTCTCTTTCTTACGTCCTGCGGGGCATTTACTTTCGCTTTAATGTATCTTCTAGTGAAGATGGTAGATTCCTTCCAGAAGAAGGTGGCGGTCGTAATTCTCTCTGCCATTATGGGGGGATTTTTTGCCTGCTGGATCAATTTTGTGGCGACTATAGCTGGTCCGGGTTCATTTTCACGCAGCGGTGACAATGTATGTGCTTCTTCGGGATTTTTTGAAGCAGACTACGCTCACTTCGAGGTTGACGGAATTTGGATGACTCCGACTATCGAGGGCTGTACAGAGTATCGCTAGGTTTATGCTGGGCTCTTTCGTGCAGTGTCCATCAATGGGAGCAACTAGTTTCCTCCGTACGAGGCCGGGGCTTAAACTCAAAGAATGAGCGCCAAAATGCAGCCACCTGCGGACAAGTCTCGACAATCGCCAGAATTAAAATCTGCCTGGTGGCATAGCTGGTGGATGGCCCTTGTGGCGTTCATTGTGGGGGCAGTGGCGCTTTACTGTCGCATTATTTTTGAACCGCCTGGTCCTCACGCGATTTTTGTTGGTGGGCAGCGTGGAGGAGAACTCATTCAACCAGTGCGGGTCTATCTTGTACCAGAGGCGTTAACGGTGTTCCTCGCCGTTTCCTGCGCGGCTTTTACTGTCGCTTTACTGTGCATAGTTGCGAGTCTGGCCTCTACTGAGCAAAGTAAGAGGATAGCCGCAAGTAGTGTAGTGGTGATGGGAATACTCTTTCTCCTGTCGGCTATTGCGGTATATGCCGTGTTCGGTCCGAAAATTTCACGCTATGAAGACAGTGTGACTATGGTGTGGGGATTCGGTGCGACAACGTGTATTGCCTTCGATGCTGATGGAATCTGGATGACCCCAACCAATGACTTCTGTATTGAGTAGGGCTGCGCGCGTCTGACGCTATTCATTCAGTAGGAATAGCTAGTTTCCTCTGCGTCCTACGAGGCCAGGACTTAAACTCAAAGAATGAGTGCTGACATGATGATGGAACCAGGGGCTGAAGGGGATTCTTCATCGCTCGCAACACAGTTGCCGTGGTGGAAAAGTGGCTGGATGTTGATTGTTCCAATCTCCTTGACGGTGCTGCTAAGTGCGCTATGTTCCTACTGGACCCCCAAGTATGGGCTTATTATTGAAAATGAAGCTATCGCTGCGAATGTTATAGCTGATCCTGCCCCAGTTTATTTGGCGCCACTGCCCTGTTTTGCTCTCAGTCTTGCTGCTTGCGCTTCGGCCATTTGGTCTGTGCTGCACTTCGCTATGCTTGTGGAAAGGGGTGGGTTGAAGAGAAGTGCTATTTTTATGCGCATTCTTGGGGTGGCTTTCGTCGTGACTGTATTTTTTTGCGTCTATTTCCTTCTTTTAGTGGTAGGGCCGAGGGTTGAACCTGATGCTTCTCTATGGTTTGGTGGTGAGGTTGTGCTTCAGTGGGGTGGTGTTCTCGAGAATCGGAGCGAAATTGTCTTCGAGAGTAATGGCCTATGGATGACGCCGATCCGGGCTTCTCAGTACTGAAAGTCTACAGATGATGAGTTCAACTTCTCCTCTGCGTTCTGCGAGGGCGGGGCTTAAACTCAAAGAATGAGTGCTGAAATGCGACTACCTGATGGGGGTTCTGGACAGGTATCTGCATTCAAGCGCCCCTGGTGGGGTGCTTGGCAGATGCTGTTCCTATCAGTGGGGCTGGCGCTCCTTCTCTATTTTCTGTGGAAAAGTGCCCTGCCTAATCCCAGTGATATCGTCGTTTCTCATGCCGATCCGCCAGGCGCAATGAAATCCTCTGTCCGTTCCTATTTGGCTCCACTCCCGCTTCTGATCCTTCATAGCGCTTTTATAGGTGCCACTATTTTTGCTGCCGCGCATCTTGGCGCCCTTGTTGGCCGCAAGGGCAAAGCGGCATTATTTAGTGCGCTGATCAGTAGTATTCTGGTGGCTCTATTTCTGGCCGGAGGACATTTTATTCAGACGGAATTTTTTGAAGGGCCAACGATTACCGCGACGACTTCCTCGGCTCAGGGCGGGGAGCTTGTGACGTATCGCTGGGACTATGTATTCCGCTATACAGAAGTCACCTTCCAAATTGAGGGCCTTCTGATGACCCCAGTTAGCGTGAATATCACCTAAGATTCCCTCTTCTATGCCTGCCGCAGGCCTAAGCCCCAACCATTAGCAAATAATCTTACTTGCATCACATTCGCCCATAATTTTCCCAGGTCAGACCTGATTTTGCTAGAGTTACATGAGGCCTGGTGTGCCACATACACCGCGCACGGTGTGCAATCCTTGCATTACGCTGCGCAATCCCCGTGCACTACAGCGCCTATTCGGCAATCAAGGGACGGCAACAGCATTGAGACTCATCGTCATTGTGCAGAATTTGGGCTGGTCTCTTCTAGTAGGGATCGTCCTTTTTTGTCTACTCGCAGGCCCCCTATATTTATGGCGCACTATCCGTCACGAAGAAATCCGCCTCAAAGAATTCGGCTGGCTCGCAGCTGGAACCCTTTATGCCTCTGCGATTATCGTTTTCACAACCTTGCCACTGCCAGTAGATACCGAAGCCTGGTGCGCTCGCCAGAAAATCCGCTACAACATTATCCCTTTTGGATTTATGGACTATATAGGGATCTGGGCTCAGCGCCTCCCCTGGTATCAGCTCATTATTCACCGCTCCGTCAACCAGATCTTCTTTAACCTCCTCTTCTTTATGCCGCTCGGCGCATTTGCCCGTCTTATGGGTCGCGGGTGGCGTTTTGTTGCCGGCTCCGCCCTCGCACTATCTATTTACCTGGAAACATCCCAACTGACCGGACAATTCGGAATCCTCCCATGTTCCTATCGCGTTGCCGATGTGGATGACCTCTGGATTAATACCCTCGGTGCCGTCCTTGGGGCAGCCGCAATCGCCTGGTATACGCGAAAGCGCCGACTACCCCACTGGATAATCGGCGCTCACGCGCAAAAGTACGCTCACTTTAGAGATTCAGCTGAATCTTGTGTCCAGGTACAGCCTCAATAAGTTCGCGAGTGTAATCCTGTTTCGGATCGGCAAAGAGCTTATCCGACGCATTGGCTTCCACTAACTTGCCTTTTTCCATCACCACAACGTCGTCAGCAATCTGACGAACCACCGCAAGGTCGTGCGTGATGAAGAGATAAGACAAGCCAAGTTGCGCCTGCAAATCATTGAGCAGGTGCAGAATCTGATTCTGCACCAGCACATCCAGCGCAGACACGGCCTCGTCAAGAACGATCACTTCAGGATTCAATGCCAAAGCGCGCGCAACAGCCACACGCTGACGCTGACCACCTGACAACTCATTCGGATAACGCCGCATAACAGAACGCGGCAAGGCCACCAAATCCAGAAGTTCAGCAATGCGTTCGGTCCGCAGGTGCTTGGGATGGAGCTCCTTCTTTTCAGCGGCCGTCAGAGAACGCCCTGACTCATGGGCCTCCAAAACCTTCGCTGCCCACTCCGGTGCTTTACGCTTAGCCGCCTTGGCGCGTTCGACTTCTTGGCGGGCGTACTCGGGCGTGCCGTATTTATGCACAGAGAGGGGCTCTTCAATGACCCGATAAATCGAATACATTGGGTCCAAAGAACCATAGGGGTTCTGGAATACTGCCTGCAAGCGCCGACGCAGAGCAAAAAGTTCCTTTTCACTCATCGCCGACGTGTCTTGCCCGTCAAAGAAAATCTTTCCTGACGTGGGCTTATACAGCTGCAGAATCATATTCGCAGCTGTGGACTTGCCCGACCCAGATTCGCCCACCACAGCCAGCGTTGTCCCGCGCCGCAAAGCAAAAGACACATCATCAACAGCAGTCAGCGTTTTCGCTTCACCCTTGGCGCCACGCACGTCGAAGACCTTTGTCAGGTTCTCAACGCGAATAATCTCCTCCGTGGAGGTTGCACCAAGCCCAGCGCCAGTCAGTTCCTCATCGGTGACTTCAATACCGCGCGCGTGAGCCGACTCAATACGAGCCGACGCCAGCGACGGAGCCGCAGAAACCAGGCGCTTAGTGTAAGGGTGACGCGGGTGCTGGAGGATTTCCAGAGCCGGGCCAGATTCCACGATCCGTCCGCGGTGCATAACCACCAGTTGCTCGGCGCGTTCAGCCGCCAAACCAAGGTCGTGGGTAATAAAGAGAACCGCTGTGCCCAGATCCTTCGTCAGGGTATCCAGGTGGTCAAGAATGCGGCGCTGAACAGTCACATCCAAAGCGGAGGTCGGTTCGTCAGCAATCAGCAACTTAGGACGCGCAGCCAGGCCAATAGCAATCAAGACGCGTTGGCGCATACCACCAGAAAACTCGTGAGGGAATTGCTTGGCGCGCCGCGCGGCATCCGGCAGGCCAGCTTCCTTTAAGAGCTCCGCAACGCGCGTGCCCACCTGTGAGTTCGGCACGACGTTATTTGCCTGCAGCGCTTCGGCAACCTGTTTACCAATCCGCAGAACGGGGTTGAGGTTACTCATGGGGTCTTGAGGGACCAGACCAATACCGGAGCCGCGCAGATTCACCCATTCCTTAGAAGGCAGATGAGTAATATCGCGCCCATCGAACTCGATACTTCCGCCAGTGACCTTACCGGTACCAGGTAAGAGTCCAATAATGGCAGCTGCAGTAGTGGATTTACCCGACCCGGATTCGCCTACAATCGCCACCGTCTGACCTGGGTAAATGGTCAGATTTGCTCCGCGCACGGCGGGCACCGTTCCTGTTGAGGTTGTAAAGGTGACTTCCAGGTCGGTGATTTTCAGTAGCGGGTTGGCGTCGTCAGGGTGGATGTCGTCTTTTTCCTTTGACGAGGCCGGGGCCCCGCCCTCGGAAGTGGCATCCTCACCTAAAACGGTACGGGTGACGGCCGCCTCAATGCTTTCCTCAGTGGGCGCATTTTCCTCGATGGGATCATTCATTTTCGTGCTCACTTCTTACGCGCCTTTGGATCGAGGGCCTCACGAACTGCGTCGCCCATCATGATGAAGGCAAGAACAGTTAGAGCTAAGGCCAAAGCCGGGTAGAACAGGGTCATTGGGTTGGAGCGCAGATCCTTTTGCGCAAGGGAAATGTCTCCACCCCAGGAAACCACTGAAGGAGGTAGGCCAACACCAAGGAAGGACAGGGATGCTTCGGCGACAATGAAAGTACCGAGGGCAACGGTGGCGTACACAATAATGGGAGCCATCGCGTTGGGAATAATGTGCGAGAGGAGAATGCGCCATTTTCCTGCGCCAGTGGCGCGGGCAGCTGTCACATACTCTTCATTTTTCGCACTCATGACTGCGCCACGGGTAATACGGGCGATCTGGGTCCAACCAAAGATGGCGAGGACGAGCACAACCATCCCCACATTGCGGTTGTCCTTGAACATCTGCATGAAGACGATGGCGGCCAGCATCAGCGGCACAGCAAAGAAAATATCCGTAATTCGGCCAAGAATGGCGTCAACCCAACCACCAAGGTAGCCAGCAAGTGAGCCTAAAGCGCCACCGATAATCACCACAGTAATGGTGGTAAAGATGCCAACGGCTACTGATGCGCGCGCCCCGTAAATAACTCGAGCGTAAATATCGCAGCCCTGCTTATTAAAGCCGAAGGGGTGCCCTGGGCGCGGGCCTTCAAGGGAGTTGCTGAGCTCGCAGAAAGTCGGGTCTACGCTGGTAAAGAGTTGAGGGACCGCAGAAATCGCAAGGGCAACAACAATAACGACAGCACTGATCCAGAACAGTGGCTTAGCGCGTAGTTTTTTCCATGCCTCGCCCCACATGGACGCCGGTGCGCGGTCATCTGCCACTGCGTCAACTGCGCCCAGACCTGTTTCGTCAACGTCGGAAACAAAGTGGGCCTGACCCGCGCGTGTGCGGGTGATCTTCGCGGAAGGAATGTTCTCACTCATAGCGGATCCTGGGGTCGAGTACGGCGTACAAGAGGTCAACGAGGAGGTTGGCCAGGATGTACACGAGGACAAGAACAGTGGTCACTGAAACGACTGTTGCTGGTTCGCCCTTGAGAATTGCGTCCCATAGGGTTCCACCCACACCTTTAATGTTAAAGATGCCTTCAGTGATAATGGCTCCACCCATGAGGGCGCCAAGGTCGCCACCAAGGAATGTGGCCACGGGGATCAGCGAGTTGCGCAGGATGTGGCGATTCATTACTGCGCCGTTAGGGAGTCCTTTAGCCCTCGCAGTGCGCACATAGTCCGCTACAGAGTTTTCTGACACCGATTGACGCGTCAAACGGACAACGTAGGCCAACGATATTGCGCCAAGAACGAAGGCTGGCATCAGAAGATTAGTAAAGCTGACATTTTGGCCGACAGTTGCAGGGACCCATCTCAAATGGATGCCGAAAATAAACTGCAGGACGAAGCCGATGACGAATGTTGGCACAGAAATCACGACCAGCGTCATGACCAGCACGGTTGAGTCAAAAATTCCGCCGCGACGAACGCCAGCAATGACGCCAAGAATAATGCCGATGACTGCTTCAAAGACCAACGCCATAATGGCTAGTTTGAGAGTCGTGGGATAAGCCTGGGCAAGAACATCAAGGACTTCTCGGCCAGAAAAGGTGGTGCCGAAGTCCAGGGTGAAAACGCCTTTGAGGTACAGCAGATACTGCATCCAGAATGGCTTATCAAGATTGTGTTCAGCGCGAATCTTAGCGGCGGCTTCCTCAGTCAGGCCCCGGTCGCCACCAAGGGCTTGAACTGGGTCGCCAGGCATGAGGTAAACCATCGCGAAAATCAGGAACGTTGCCCCAAAGAAGACCGGAATGGTCTGGAGCAAGCGTCGTCCGATGTAGCGAAGCATGGACTGTCCTTATGAATGAGATGGGCACTGTGCCGACGAGGCCGGACAGCGGTTGGGAGTAGGCCAACAGCCCCTTAACGGAATGCGGCAAGGGGCTGGGCGAAAGCATAGTGGGTAGGCGCGCACTTTGGTGCATCCCATGATCACCGCCACACTGCGGAAAGTGGTGATCGCAGCATGAATAATGACGGTAGGTGGTGTGGCCTTGCCCTATTGAGATTGCTCTAGCTGATGCTTGTGGCGGGTAGGGAAACCCCTACCCGCCACAGGCGGAGAGTGAACTAGAGAATCTCTAGCACGTAATGATCACTCAGCCTTGGTGATGTTGTGGTACTCAGGGACGGAGTTCCAGGTGAAGGTCACATTGCTGACCTTTGTGCTCCATGCGCCATTGACGTTGGAGTACCACAGTGGAATAGCGGGCAGATCCTTGAAAAGCTCTTGCTGGATCAGATCCATCTTGGTGTTGGCCTCTTCAGGGGTCTTAGCAGCTGAGGCCTCAACAAGAAGCTTGTCAACGGCAGCGCTGGAGTAGTCGCCATCGTTGGATCCTGCGCCCGTGCCGTAGATGGGGGCGAGGAAGTTGTACTTACCGGGGTAGTCAGCCTGCCAACCAGTGCGGAAAGCAGTGGTGATCTTCCGGTTGGTGATGTCGTCGCGGAATGACTTGAAATCAGCATAGGGCTTGCCCTGAGCCTGGATCCCAAGGGTGTTCTTGATCGAGTTGCTTACCGCGTCAACCCAGGTCTGGTGTCCTCCCTCAGCGTTGTAGGCGATTTCAAAAGTGCCTTCCCACTTGGAGATTGCGTCAGCCTTTGCCCACAATTCCTTTGCCTTGGCGGGATCGTAGGTCAGAAGCTCATTGCCAGGAACCTTATCGTTGTAGCCTGCAACAACTGGTGAGGTGAAGTCCTTCGCCGGTGTGCGCGTCTTGTTGAAGATCTTCTCGGTGATCTCTTCGCGGTTAATGGCATAGGAGATGGCCTGACGGCGCAGTTTTCCTTCTTCACCACTAAAGTGCTTCAGGCGCGCAGGAATAGTGAAGGATTGGAAAATAGCTGTGGGGTCATTAACGGACCGATCAGCGAAGTCCTGCTGATAGTTGGCCAGTGCAGAATCTGGGATGGCGTCAAGAACGTCCAGATTATCTGAGGAGATATCAGCGTAAGCAGCGTCCAGGGAATCATAGAACATAAAGGTCACGCCACCATTCTTTGGTGTGCGAGGACCGGTGTAGGTCTCATTGGGAACCAGTGCGATCTTGACCTTGTGTTCCCAACCGGAGTCAGCAAGTTTGTAGGGGCCGTTACCGATGGGCTTTTCTCCACCGGTCTTAATGTCCTTCAGGGTGGAGTCAGGAAGTGGTGAATAGACGGCATATCCCAGGCGGGAAGGAAAGTCAGATTCCGCCTGCTTGAGCTTGATGGTGAAGGTGTAGTCATCAACGACTTTCAGGCCGGTGAGGTCACCATTGCCCTCTTCATCTGCACCTTCAACAGGAGCAAAGAAGTAGGCGCCCTTCATTTGCTCTTTCGAAGTCAGCTTCCAGGCCTCAACAAAGTTCTTGGCGAGCACAGGTGTGCCATCAGAGAACTTTCCATCCTGGCGTAACTTTACGGTCCAGGTGATGTTGTCTTCGGTAGTAATGGACTGGGCGGCATCCATTTCCGTAGATCCATCAGCTTTGTAATTCACAAGGCGAGAGAAAAGCAGATCAACAACGCGCCCGCCGCCTGTTTCACTGGTATTACCGGGGATCAGGGGGTTCTGTGGTTCAGAGCCATTGGCGGTAATAATGCCGGTGGTGGCTTCAACGGCGCCACCGGATGCTGCAGCATCGCCAGATGCAGCAGTATTGCCTGCTCCGCCAGCGCAGGCGGATAAGGCGAGGGCCAGCACGGCCGGAGCGGCCAGCAATGTCCTCTTGAGGATCATGGGTGCCTCCTGTGTTCAGGTGGGATCTCTCGTTATCGAGAGATCCGCTATGGGCAGAGTGTATCGGGTAAAGAGGAGCAAAAGTTTCCTTGTGCGTCATATGGACATTGCAAAGTCATAACGCGGGCATGCAAGAGACCAAAGAAATATCTCAGGGGTGCAAGTGGGTGTGACATTATGCCACTTGATTTCGGTCATTGCATCCAGAATGCACGCTTGTGCACGAGAAAGGGGTTGATCAGACATTTCGGGCATTGACCTTCCCTTGAAGCGCTCTAGGTATTACTGTGGTCCCTGGCAGCGGAGCGACCGGCCTTGCGCGGTTGATATTGCACCCCCCATCCCCCTTGGCTGGGCTCCGCTGCTCCTTCCTTTTTTGCCCCAGAATCCCATGGATTGACGAGGGCGGGGCGCCCCTCCTGGTTTTTAGGGGCACCTCGGATAGGGCTGGCCTTCGCACAGCGCCCCAGATGCCTATCTTTGTTACGGCGCGCTGACAAACCGCCACCAGGACGTGTTTTCAGGCGGCAATTGTCGTTGTGGCGGCGGTTTATCAATTGGGGCTTTCGGATCGAAATTTCTGACCTGCGTAAATGGGTGCAGCCTTAGGGCCTGGGCGCCTGTCTGCATTGCACCAGGCGGACAAACCGCCGCGAAGATGAACTTTGGTGGCCGAATCTGCGTTGTGGGCGCGGGTTGTCAGTTAGGGCTGCGGGCCCGAAATTTCTGACCTGCGCAAATGTCGGCCCCGCCCTCGTACATCAAATACAAACCGCCACCACGATGCATTTTCAAACGGCAAATGTCATCGCGGCGGCGGTTTGTCCTAGCCGCATATTTCCTCCAGGGCGTGACTGTCGCCCTCTATCACCACATTCAGCCCCTACTCCCCATTATTTTGGGGGAGTAAGGGCTGCTGGGAGTGGATTTGAGAACCTACGCCGGTCTCAATACCCAAATGGAGTGGAGTTCATTTGCCGTTGAATCTCAAGAAGTTCAGCGCGAGTGGCAGGGTCAGGTTCTTCTGAGATCTTTCTGTCGAGTTGGCCTCGCGCACTAAAACGATGCCAGATTGTCACCGTTATACCGAGAACCAACAGCATCAGAGGGATAGCCCACCATGTCATTGTGTCCTCCTGTCTGTGGGAAGTGCAGTCTATGTTCCCAACAAAAGCAACCTAGCATCTGCCAAAATGGCACGTCTAGACCTAATTCATTGTGGGAATACTAAGGATGGAGAGCAACTGGCGTAGGGGGAACCCCTGTGGAGATTAGCGCAACCGTCAGGGCATAACCAGGGTGCTGCCCCATAGCGCCAGGTAGGCCTCAAACGCAACACTGGATACATGAGCACATCGCATACACATTCGCAAGACCAGCAGCACTTCACCCCTCACGGTGAACAGGCGTCCTATCAGTACTACACGCAACCATCCAATGGCACCGGTGGGAAAACCGCCTTTGAATGGATTGAAGTGGCAGGCGACCAACTAGTATCCACCGTGAAAAAACTGGTTGCACAAGGCAATGTGCGCCGAATTATTCTGCGCGATCAGTCTGGTAAGGAATTATTCTCCTTCTCCTTAACAGCGGGCGCCCTGGTTAGTGGAGTGGTTGTCATTGCTACCCCGGTGTTGGCAGCTATTGGCGCTATCGCCGCCCTCGTCACCAAAGTTCGGCTGGAAATCGAAAGGACAGATACCCCACCTCCCTCAGGTGCCGACCAGCCAGAATATTCGCCTGCCGCACAAACATCAGCCCCACAGGAGTCCGCATTCCAAGAGCCCGCTCCTTCAGGCGCTCCGCATCCCCCCACATTCCCCCAAAGCGCCGACTCTTCTGGGCCGGTGACGCAACTGTAAAAATATGCTGTGACCTGCTAAAAGAAAGTCCCCGCCCTCGTGAATTATTGACGAGGGCGGGGCGAAGGCGTGAGCCAAGCGCGCTAATCCTGGTCCGCATTGTCCGCATTATCGGGCCGGCTTGGTCCTCCACGGGAGACTGCCCGAGCCAAGGCTGTTCCATCGGGCCCGAACCATACGGGAATGCCCTCTGGTACTTGCCGCAATGCGTGCGGGACCATGGATTCAAAAGTTCCATGCGCCATAAATTGCTCAACCTGCGATAGCGAGCGAATAGCAATTCCCGCAACATGCTTCGGATATTTCACCGCGAATTCGGCGTAAAGCTCTGGATCGCGCTGTCCGTCATCGCCCACAAGGAACCATTTAATATGCGGGAAAGTCTGCGCTAAACGGGACAATTCTCGGCGTTTATGTTCGCGCCCGGAACGGAACCATGCGGTAGGGGAGGGGCCAAAATCCGTCATTAATAAACCGCCACGCGGATAGCCCAGCCGCTCAAGGAAATTCTTCAGAGTGGGCGCTACATTCCATGCCCCGGTAGACAAATAGACAACTGGCGCAGTGGAGGGCTCAAAGGGCGCAGAATCGCTTTTCTTTCCAGGAAGAAAATCCCAATCTTCGCCATCTCCGGTATGGCCTTGAGTGGCAAGTCCATGGAGGAAAGTTGCCATTCCAGGCACCGCTTCACGCGAAGAAACTCGATCAACAAAGGAGTATTTCGCAGCCACTAAAAGGCGGGGCACCATTGAGACCATTACTGTGTCATCAATATCGGAAATAACGCCGAGCGTTTCCTCTTCGCCAACAATACGCACCGCAACCGGCACTGGACGGCCAGCACGAATCCGCAAAGTTGACCCATCGCCCGTATTATCCAAGGCAATGGCTTCACCAGCTTCAGGTAAAGGATGGCCCTCGGTGGCGTCATGGAGGGCTTCGCCGCTGCCACTGTGCTGGAGGGCTTTCAGATCAGCAGGGTGCAAGACCTGAATCCACGCAGTATGCCAGCCAGCTGCTAAACCGTGGCCGCTCAACGAGACGTCGATATAGCCGCCGCGATCCGCGTGGGCAATCAGTCGGGCTGAACCCACTGTGACCACCACAGGCTGCCTCGGCACCTGAGCGTCAAAAAACTGCCGCCACCCGCGTTTGCGAGTCAACCATTGCCGCTGGTCATCAGTGCGTTCCATAATGACGCGCCCAAGAATGCGAGCGCATTCTTGATTCCCGTGACCACCAAAACTAATAACGCCAACGTGAAAGCCAACTTTGTCAAGGGTGCGCGCAATAACTGCTGAACAGCCTTCGCCGACTTTCGACGTCAAGGACAGGAGGTACGACGGTGAGTCACCGTCGAACGCGACGTCCGACCGCACTGGGAACCTGCCTTCCGGGATGGGAAGTCCATGGCCTGCTGTGCTTGCGCCCGCCGGCCGGGAACTGGGTATCTATTGTGCCGTACTTTGTCCGCCGCGCCACCCCGTTGTGAGGATTACCAAGGTGAGATGCACCCAGAGAGAGTAATAGCGCAGGTCAAGCCAAGTTGGAAAATTCTGGTGTACGCCGTCATGTTACGAGGGCGGGGTGCGCCTGACCTGGGATGGAGTAGGGCGTGCGTTAGCCATGCCAGGCAGCGGCAACAAAAGTAGGTTCACTGGATGAGGCGCGCAGGGGCCGTGGCGGCGCGGTTGAGGCACGGTTTTCCAGAGTCGGGTAAAAGCGCTCATGTCGTATCCGCGCTCCAGGTTTGCGCGCCTCTAAAAGAAGGGAGGCAGCAGCCCACCCTAGTTCGTCCATTGGCTGGCGAATAGTGGTTAATGGGACCGAGACTTGGGGTGCCAGGGGAATATCGTCAAAACCGACCAATGAAACATCTTCAGGGATACGTATACCTGCGTCTCGCAATACTGTCATTGCGCCGAAAGCAATAAGGTCATTCGCGCAAAAAATAGCGGTCGGAAAATTGGTGGGCAAAAAATGCGGGGTGAGGGAACTATTCGGGGTGCTTGCACCATTAATCCCCTGATGGAAGGGGATATTATGATCCTGAAGGAGAGAGCGCATTGTGGCGCGTCCGGCCTCGATAGTAAAGGCGCTGGTTTCATGAAGTGTGAGAGTGGCATTGCTATTCGAGCGGGCATTATGGTATTCAATTGACCCTTTTGCCCCATTAAATCGGTCTTTTGCCTGACGTACTTTAGAAGGGCCATTTAGGAAAGCGATATTCCTGTGGCCAAGATTGAGCAAGTGCCGAATAGCTAATTGTGCGCCAGCGCGGTCATCGACATTAACTGACGACATATCTTCGGGAGTGTCTGGACAGTCAAAAAGAACGACAGGTATTCCGCGCAGTACCAACTCCCGCGCGGTTGTTAACTCCGGATCAGAAGGGGTAAGAAGGAGGCCGCGAGGTGATTGGTTAGCGAAAGTGCGTAAAAGTCTAGCTTCGGTGTCAATGTCAGAATTGGTTGAGGAAAGGGCCATAATACAGCCATCTTGGCTCAGGCGCCTTTCCATTCCAGCTGCCGCTTCCATAAAGAAAGGGTTACGCAAATCCAATACGGCAACACCAATAAGAGGGGAGATTCCGCGGCGTAATGCCTGGGCAGTAGAATTGGGAACATATCCGAGTTCATTAATGGCCGCTAATACTCTTTCGCGAATATCGGGGCGAACTGTTTTTCGGTCATTAATAACGTTAGAGACAGTGCCAACGGATACTCCAGCGCGGCGTGCAACGTCTTTGACGCCAGGTCCGCGTGGCGCGCCATTGGATGCGTTGAGGGCAGAATCTTCTAGCGCGCCATGAATGTCCTGTTGAGGGGACTTATTCCAGTCGGTCATCGATTCCTCCGCCGTGAATGGAGTGCGTGATGGCTACCGCATGCCCTCAGTGCGCCCCAATGAGTGCTTATTAACCAGTATTGCCCGAATGGTGCCTCTGCGCCTAGTCGGCACTCGCCTGTGCGCTGATTTCGTGAGTGAATTAGGGCATTTCGTCCTATTTGACGAATATGGGTCTAGATTTGCCTTATCTCATAGGCTTCGTTTCGTTTGAAAATGCTATTTCTTCACGAGGGCGGGGCGCGGATCACAGTAATGGCGGGAAATTGTCCTGAGTGAATAAAGGGAAGTAGGCTCGAAAGAAAGTGATACCTATACGGGACACTTTCCTGCATGTCATAGTGGGGAAAGGTTACCTATTAACTGGTCTTCACTAATGGGCGACCCCGCCCTCGTTCATTAACGAAATGCGGCGTCATCTGCACAAATAAAGTTCATATCAGATCGTTACCGTCTTAGTGGTTGACACTGGGCAGACCGCGTGAAAAACTCGCCGCGGTTTAACGATTCATAATCGAGGAGATGAGCAATGCCTGGGCTCCCCCCGCCTTCCGATGAGCGTAGGGCGGACGCAACTAATCCCATATCAACCGCTAAAGGCCCGGAGGTCGCTAGCGGCCACCCCATTGTTGTTTTGCGTGACGCCATTAAGACTTTTGGCCCTGTTGTGGCAATGGCGCAAGGAAGTATTGAGCTCTATCCCGGCGAAGTGCATGCTTTAGCTGGTGAAAATGGGGCCGGAAAATCCACGTTGGTAAAGGTTCTTGCGGGAATTCATCGCCGCGATGCGGGTGAATTTCGGCTAGCAGGAAAAGAAGTTGATTTTTCAACGCCTGCAGAGTCTAAAGCAGCTGGTATTTCCGTGATCTACCAGGAGCCGACTCTCTTTCCAGACCTTTCTGTCGCTGAAAATATCTATATAGGTCGCCAGCCCACCAAAGCTGCTGGCATGATCGATCATGCGGCTATGCGTCGTGACGCTCAAGAGCTTTTCGATCGTCTTGATGTCAGTATTGATCCTGCTATGCCAGCTCAGGGCTTATCTATTGCTGATCAGCAGGTTATTGAAATTGCTAAGGCAATCTCGCTTGACGCCAAGGTTCTCATTATGGATGAGCCAACCGCTGCTCTATCTGGCCGTGAAGTGGAGCGTCTATTTACGATCGCTCGTTCTTTACGGGATCGTGGCGTAGCGCTTATGTTTATCTCTCACCGCATGGAAGAGGTTTTCGATTTATGTGATCGGATCACGATTATGCGTGACGGTCGATATGTGTCCACACGAATGATTGCTTCCACCACAGAAGCGGAAATCGTCAAAGACATGGTTGGCCGCACTGTGGAGCAACTCTTCCCCAAAGTTGAGGCAGAAATTGGCGATGTGGCCCTGAAAGTCAAGGGATTAACCCGCCAAGGTGTTTTCCATGGCGTGAATTTTTCTGTGCGTCAAGGTGAGATCGTTGGTCTTGCTGGCTTGGTGGGTGCAGGGCGCTCAGAGGTAGCCCGCGCCATTATGGGCATTGACCGCGTTGAAGCTGGCACCGTGCAGGTGCTTGACAAGACTATTCGCCCAGGTGATGTCACTGGTGCAATCAAGGCAGGCCTGGCATTTGTGCCGGAAGATCGTCGCAAACAAGGCCTGGTTATGGAAATGTCAGTCCTGCGAAATGCTGCCCTGACTTTGCGTAATGCGCTTGGGCGCCTTGGCATTATTAATCCCGCCAAAGAATCGCGCCTAGCTGAACAGTGGTGCACGAAACTCCAGGTAAAAACCTCTAGTGGGCACGCCGCGGTTTCCACTCTTTCTGGCGGAAACCAGCAGAAAGTCGTATTGGCAAAATGGCTGGCCACCGATCCAAAGGTGCTCATTGTTGATGAGCCAACCCGCGGTATTGACGTGGGGACAAAATCCGAAGTGCACCGCCTTTTGGGGACATTGGCTCAACAGGGCGTTGCTATCCTCATGATTTCTTCGGAGTTGCCCGAGGTTATGGGTATTTCTGACCGAGTTCTTGTTATGTGCGAAGGGGCGATAACGGCAGAATTTGCCCGTAATGAGGCCACTGCCGAGAAGATTATGACTGCTGCAACAGATCACGCTACTGCGCATCAACGGAGGGCAGCATCATGAGTGCACCCGCTACCAGTAAACAATCCCCCTCTGCTTCTTCGGCTGTGAATGTCGTGGCAAGTAGAGCGCGTGCGGTGCTGGGCTTACGCGAAATGCCCGTTATTTTTGCGCTCCTCTTACTTGTCACTGTCACCGCAATACTTAACCCGCGTTTCCTTGGAGCTCAAGGCGTTAAAGACCTCCTGCTTAATGCCACTATTGTCATGATGATGGCTGCAGGGCAATCCCTGATTATCTCCACGAAATCTGTGGATCTTTCTGTGGGGTCAGTCTTAGGTGTGAGCGCATTTGCTACGGGTCTGCTTTTTGCGGAGAATCCAGGCCTTCCTATTCCAGTGGTTTTTCTTGCGGGAACTGCTATCGGCGCCCTTCTTGGAGCTATTAATGGTGCCTTGGTGACCTTAGCGAAGGTCCCCGCAATGGTTATTACCCTGGGAACGCTCTACCTCTTCCGTGGTGCATTGAATTGGTGGGCCGGGCCAACGCAATATTTCGCAGAAAGTCGCCCCCAAGCTTTTGGCGACTTAAGTGTGGCCACTATTGCTGGGCTTCCACTCATTACGCTCCTCGCAGTCATTGTTATTGCTGCTGTCTCTCTCTACCAGTATTACGCACGTTCGGGACGTGATCTCTACGCTATTGGTTCTGATCCGCATGCTGCCGAGGTGTATGGCATTCCCGTGGGTAAGCGTGTGTTCACAGCATTTGTTGTCAATGGCGCTCTTGTTGGACTTGCTGGCGTTCTTTATGCCTCACGTTTTAATTCCGTTGGGGCCACCACCGGGTCGGGAATGGAACTCGATATTGTTGCGGCCTGTGTGGTTGGCGGTGTTGCCATTGTTGGTGGTGTTGGAACGGCCTATGGCGCGGCAATTGGCGCTCTATTGCTGACCACAATTACCAGTGCGCTAACGGCCATAGGTGTCGATAAGTTCTGGCAGAAAGCCGTTGTTGGCGTTCTTATTTTGGTGGCTATTGTGATTGATCGCGTCGCTGCCGTTAATCGACGTATTCATATGCGGAAGCAGGGAGGCGCAGCATGAGCGTTCAGGCCGAAAAAGAAAAAGGATCGTCCTTTACAGGCGGACTACTTGGGCGCGTTATGCGTAATCGCGACACCTATATGACCTTACTCCTTCTCGTCATTATTACTGCCGCGTTCATGTTCTTGCCACGTTTTGGACACCCGCGCACTATCACCTTCTTGGTTTTAGATATTTCTGCCATTCTCCTGATGGCGTTGCCCATGACACTGGTCATGATTGCGGCGGATATTGATTTATCTGTGGCCTCTACCGCTGGCCTATCCAGCGCCGTTTTTGGTGTCATGATCGAGGGCGGGATTCCTCTTGTTCTTGCCTGCGTGATCTGTTTAGCCATTGGTGTGGCCTGTGGTGCTTTTAATGGACTTATGTCTGCTTATGTGGGCCTGCCAGCATTGGCTGTCACTATTGGCACATTAGCCCTTTATCGCGGGCTGGCGCTTGTCGTGATTGGTGAACATGCAATCGCCAAATTTCCTGCTGAGGCAACAGCCTTGACCACAGGAACCTTTGGGAAAACCGGGATTCCTTTCATTGCTGTCCTGCTTGTGGTCTTCATTGTCATTTTTGCCTGGCTCCTGCATTGGAGCCCATGGGGGCGCCAACTTTTCGCTTTGGGCTACTCCAGTGAGGCAGCGCGTTTCGTTGGTATTGATACCCGTAAAACCCGCGCTACCGCCCTCGTTATTTCTGGTGCAATGGCTGCGCTAGCGGGAATCTATTGGACTTTGCGCTACTCCAGTGCTCGCGCAGATTCTGCTGAAGGTCTGGAGTTGACCGTTATCGCCGCAGTTGTTTTCGGAGGTGTTTCCGTCTTCGGAGGTAAGGGCTCTATTTGGGGCTCTGTCTGTGGCGTGCTCACGGTGGGTGTGATTACCACTGCTCTCCGTCAAAACCGGGTTCCGGACTACATCCTTGTGATGATTACGGGCCTTCTCCTCATTGTTTCTGTCGTTGGCCCATCCTTGGTCGATGCGTGGAAACAATGGCGTCACCGCAGTGAAATTGCAGCTAAAGCTGCGAAATCACCATCAAGGCCGGAAAAAGTCCGCGCCTGACAATCCCGCGGGTCTAGCCCGTATCAACATAGGCGTTCCTTGCGCCAAAGAAACCGGAAGGAAGACAAGGATGTCCGTCAACAAACGTGTCCCCAAGGTCTTGCTCGCATCCCTTTTTGCAACCGCTAGCGTTGTTCTGGCCGCTTGTAGCGGTGGAGCAGGTGGCGCAGCTTCAGGCGCTGCCAGCGGCGATGCTGCTGCCAGTGGCGGCGCTGCTCCAGCAGGTGGGGCGGATATGTCTACGCACACCATCACCTTTATCCCCAAGCAGCTCAACAACCCCTTCAGCGATGTGACCCTGTCGGGCGGCCAAAGTGGCGCGAAAGAAATCGGCTTTGCTGAAATGAATGAGGTTGGCCCGCTTGAGGCCTCGGCCTCGTCCCAGGTCAGCTTTATTGACGCTGAAATCCAGACAGGCACCTCTGCCATTGCGATTGCTGCCAATGATCCCAACGCTGTGTGCGATTCGCTGAAGAAGGCCCGTGAAGGCGGAGCAAAGATCATTGCTTTCGACTCGGACACCAACCCCGAATGCCGCGACCTCTTTGTTAACCAGGTGGTTTCTAAGGACATCGGTATTGCTCAGGTGGAAATGATTGCCGAGCAAATCGGTGGCGAAGGCAAGATTGCTATCCTCTCGGCCAGCGCCAATGCCACCAACCAGAATGAGTGGATTAAGTACATGGAGGAGGAACTCAAGTCCAACCCCAAGTACGCCAAGATCCAACTGGTGGCCAAGGTCTACGGCGATGACGATGACAATAAGTCTTTCCAGGAAGCTCAGGGTCTGCTGCAGGCTCACCCTGATCTGAAGGGCATTATTTCCCCCACCACCGTCGGTATTGCTGCTACCGCCCGCTACCTGTCTACCTCAGAATATAAGGGGAAGGTCGCTCTGACCGGTCTGGGTCTGCCCAAGGAAATGAAGCCTTACGTGAAGGATGGCACCGTCAAGGAATTCGCTCTGTGGGATCCCGCTGAACTTGGTTACGTGACGTCCTACGCTGCGCAGGCCCTGCTCAGTGGTGAAATCACCGGTAAGCCAGGCGACAAGTTCACCGCAGGCAAACTCGGTGAGCGCACTGTCGAAGAAGGCGGCATTGTCATCGTTGGTAAACCCACTCGCTTCAATGCTGACAACATTGACAAGTACAACTTCTGATCGCGTGGCCATACGGCCTGAGGCGTATCTGTGAGCGGGCGGCGTTGACCACAAGAAATTCGTGGTCAACGCCGCCGCCCTCGTAAAACCCCTTGACCGGTGAATCGTTTCAGCAGTACTATTTTCTGTGCGTGCAACCACCTCGACAATGATGACGAAGGAAGACCAATGAGCGAGACTGTGGACCACCTCTTGGCCACCACTGACCAGTCTTCACCTACCCGCCAATGTTTCCTCCTCCATGTGCGCCCTGACCGTTTGGCTGACTACGTTGAGGTCCACCAGCGGGTTTGGGAAGAAATGCGCCAAGCACTGACTGACAGTGGCTGGCGAAACTACTCGCTTTTCTTGGATGTCACGACTGGCATGGTCGTTGGATACTTTGAGTCCGACAATGTTGATGCTGCCCAGCAGGCAATGGCTGCCACTGAAGTGAATACTCGGTGGCAGGCCGCAATGGCGGAATATTTCGTCACCCCCAACGGCGGTACTGCCCACATTTTGCCCCAGTATTTCTATCTGCCCTAAAGGGCGCTACCCTGCCTTAATAACTGTGTCGCACCTATTGGCCCTATTTGGAAATGGAGAAAATTATGGTGACATTAGCCGATCTCACCACTGAACAACACCGACTCTTACGCGAACAAACTATTGAACTCCCCAGTTGGGCATTTGGCAATAGCGGCACCCGTTTCCGTGTTTTCGCCACCCCTGGTACCCCGCGCGACGCCTTCGAGAAAATCTCTGACGCCGCCCAGGTCCACAAATTCACGGGCGTTACCCCGCGCGTGTCCCTCCACATTCCCTGGGACCAGGTCGATGATTTCGATGCTCTGCGCGCCCATGCCGAAGAAAATGGCGTCGCTATTGGCACCATTAACTCCAATGTCTTCCAAGACGAGGAATATAAATTCGGTTCCCTGTGCAACTCTGATGAGGCAGCCCGCCAAAAGGCCATTGACGCCCATCTCAATTGCATTGAGGTCATGCGCGCCACCGGTTCTGACACCTTAAAGATCTGGCTGGCTGACGGCACCAACTACCCCGGGCAGGACTCTATTGCTGCCCGCCAAGAGCGCCTTGCGGACTCTCTGCAGCAGATTTACTCCGCCCTCGACGATGATCAGAAACTCCTCCTGGAATACAAATTCTTTGAGCCGGCTTTCTACCACACCGATGTTCCGGACTGGGGAACTGCTCTGGCCCACTGTCTTGCCCTTGGCGAGCGCGCAGTAGTGTGCCTGGATACCGGTCACCATGCGCCAGGCACGAATATTGAGTTTATTGTCGTCCAGCTTCTGCGCGCGGGCCGCCTGGGTGCTTTCGACTTTAACTCCCGCTACTACGCTGACGATGACCTCATTGTGGGTGCGGCAGATCCCTTCCAACTTTTCCGTATCCTCCACGAATTGGTGGGCTTCAATGCGGTGGATAAAGACTCTGGCGTGAATTTCATGCTCGACCAATGCCACAACTTGGAAGCAAAGATCCCCGGGGAAATCCTCTCAGCACTCAATGTTCAAGAGGCCACCGCAAAGGCTCTTCTGGTGGATCGTGACGCTTTGGCTGCTGCCCAGGCGAACCACGATGTCATTGGTGCCAACCAGGTGCTGATGGATGCCTTCTCCACTGACGTTCGCCCCGTTCTGCGCGAAATCCGCGAAGAGCAGGGCCTCGACCCCGATCCCTTGGCAGCATTTGCGGCCAGCGGCTACATGGCAAAGATCGAGGAAGAACGCGTTGGCGGCCAGCAGGCAGGCTGGGGCGCCTGACCTTCTTTGACAGGCAAACGAAAACTCACGCCTATGGCCGGTATCGACTTCAGCGATACCGGCCATGCGCCTAAAGAAAAGGACCAGTAATGGCATATACAGTGGTGGCCGTCGATCTTGGGGCGTCCTCGGGGCGTGTTTTGCGCGGCATTTACGAGGGCGGGGCCCTGCGCGTTGAAGAATGCACTCGTTTTCCCAATGGCCCCGTGCGCGTGGCAATTGGCGATAAAGATGACCTGGAATGGGACATTCTTTTCCTCTGGAATGGAATATGCACAGGCTTGGCCGAAGCCGCGAAACGCGGCCCTATTGACGCTATTGGTATTGACACCTGGGCAGTGGATTATGGCCTTCTCGATGCGGATGGGCGCCTGATTGGAAATCCCGCCTCCTATCGCAGTTCCCGCACCCACGATGCTGTCCGCCAGGTCTATGAGGCAATGCCCGCTGAAGACCTATACGCCCACAACGGCCTCCAATTCCAGCCCTTTAATACGATGTTCCAGCTGGTTGCTGACACCTCAACAGCACGTAACCAGATTGCCCACCGCCTGCTGATGATTCCTGACTTGCTGGGCTACTGGTTAACAGGTCGAATGGTGTGTGAAGTGACCAATGCCTCCAGCACAGGCATGATTGACCCGCGCACGCGCACCTGGTCCCAGCCGGTCCTCGACCTCCTCACGGCTACTTTCGGAGCGCCCGTCCCACAGATTCTCCCCGAACTGGTGGAAGCTGGAACAGAGGTGGGACCAGCACGACTGCCCGAAGTAGAATTGCGTACTTCCGATGGCCAGCCCACCCCGCTGATTGCTGTTGGCACTCACGACACCGCCTCAGCTGTGGTGGCGGTGCCCGCCAAGGACACTGCTTTTGGCTTTATTTCATCTGGCACCTGGTCACTGGTTGGCGCTGAACTTCCCGACCCTGTTCTCTCTGCCGAATCTCGGGCAGCGAATTTTACGAATGAACTCGGTGTGGATGGCACAGTGCGCTATCTGAAGAACATTATGGGAATGTGGGTTCAGCAAGAATGCCTACGCATGTGGATTGACCAGGATATGGCAGATATGTCCTGGGCCATCCTCGATAAAGAAACAGAAGAATCCGAATCCCTGCGCACCCTTTTCGATATTAATAACCCAGAATTCCTTGCCCCCGGAAATATGTTGGGCCGAATTGACGCCTGGTGTGAAAAAGTTGGCGAGCCTCTCCCAGAAAATCGCGCTCAGGTTTTGCGAGCGATTACTGAGTCTCTAGTCGTGGCATATCGGCGGGCTTTACGCGAAGTTGCCGAACTTTCTGCCCGCCCCTTAGAGGCGATTCATATTGTCGGCGGAGGCTCGAAGAATCGTCTTTTATGCCAACTTACTGCTGATGCGACAGGACTTCCTGTCATTGCAGGTCCAGTAGAGGGGACAGCTATTGGAAATATGCTGATCCAATTACGGGCTATTGGCGCATTATCGGGCTCTCTTGCTGATATTCGCGAGGTGGTCGAAAATTCGTCAGCGCTGACCCGCTATGAGCCGACTGAGGGTCAAATGCCCATATGGGATGACGCAGAAAAGCGAGTTTTTGGCTAAAGAAAAATAGGCCGGAAGACACTTGTTTGCCGACAATTCCCTTTTTATACTCAGAGGCCTTACCCTGCATCATCGTGGGGTAAGCGCCGCGGGCCGACCTGGTTGGTGGCGTCGTAGTACTGGCGTCCGCAGCGCCGCGGAGCGCCCCTGAGCGAGGAGTCATTATGTCTTCGCCCTCGTCACTTGATATTAGCGACACAACGCTGACTACCGACACGGGCACTGTCCGAGTCCGTGTCTACCGGCCTATGACTCAGAGCCCAGCGCGCACCGGCCTCGTATGGGTTCATGGTGGTGCTTTTGTCCATGGCGATATCGATATGCCTGAGGCTGATTGGGTGGCAAAAGAAATCGCGGCCAGTGGGCGCGCTGTTGTCAGCGTTGACTACACCCTCTGTGACGCCAGTTGGCTCATGCGCGGCGAGCCCCCGGCCCCGGACAGTGCGCGTTTCCCCACGGCCACACGTGAAGTTGTTGCCGCTTTCCGATGGGCATCTGGCAATGTGCCCGGGGTGAATCAGTGGTACCTCGGTGGGGCCAGTGCAGGCGGAAACCTTTCCCTCGGCGCCGCGCAGATTTTGCGGGACGAGGGCGGGGCGTGCCCCTACGGGCTGGTGTTGATTTACCCGGTTGTCCACGCTGAACTCCCGCCGCTGAGCGAGGAAATTCGACGTCATTGCGATGCCCTTGCTGACCAGACCCGAATTCTCACGCCAGATATGGTGTCGCGAATGAGTTTGGGTCATGTCGGCGACCAAATGGGCCTTCATGAGCGCTATGCCTTCCCCGGCGAAGGAGACCTAGCGAATCTGCCACCCGTTTTCGTCCTCAATGCGGAAGCGGATTCTTTGCGGGCCTCCGGTCAGCGCCTGGTGGCTGATCTTGCGGCAGCCGGTGGCGACGTAATGCAGGTGCGTGAACCGGGCACCGCCCACGGGCATCTCAACGAACCGGATCTTCCTGAAGCGGCCACCTCCATGGGGCGGATCCTCGCATGGATGGCTATGCATGAGAGTGTCCACTAGTTGGTGGTAAGTAGTGCGACCCACGGCAGTGGACTGCATAATCAGCACATTAACGAGGGCGGGGCTACTCCTGTGTTCAGGGAGCCCCGCCCTCGTCCATGGCTGGCCTTAGTCTGCTTCCTGCTCCACATAAACGCGAACCGGGCCAATCAAGCCATAATCGCGAATTACAGGTGAAACCGGTTGTGGATCCCCTCCGGATAAGACAGAAAGAATATCGGGAATCTGATCGTAGTATCCGCGTGCTTTCAGCCGATTATTCAACGAGGACGCTGTGCGAATAGTAATGCGATTATCACCTGGGTGAATAAGGCCAGTAATATCGGCAACCGGGCGGGAAGTATCCACACCAATAGGCTCTGAATCACCGATGCGAATAGAGGCTAAACCACCAGATGTTGAGCCCAAATCCAAAAGAATCCGGCCAGAAGGGATCTCACTAACAGTGAGTATCCCTTGATATTCACCTACCCCGGAAATATCCGGTCCAATTCCGTCTAAATCCTTCCATGGCGCTAAGGAATGGCTGTTGGTTTCAAGGCGCGTAATTGCCGTTGTTGGCCGTATTTCCGTAGTGACATATCCGAGGCCACGATCCTCCTCAATAACCTCGTTTTCACCCGCATCCCAACTTTCAACAGCAATATTCCAGTGGGAAATCTCTGCTAGTTGAGACAATTGTGCGGGCACACTTTCTACGCCGGAAATAGAGCGGTCGATAGTGAAAAGAGCGACCTCGCCGGGGGCAATATTAAGATGTATGCGCGTAATATCGCCGCTGGGCGCACGGTCATAGGACACTCCCCGATAGGATGTGATCAGGCCGTTCCACTGATCGACGCGGAAAACACTGCCATGGCCATCAAGGTGCAGGTCAACTATGGCGTTCTCGCTGCTTTCGTAGAGGAAATGGTAGGCGTAAAGATGGAGGAGATCCCCATCTTCACGCAGGTAGGTGAGGACCTGTTGATTAGGTGCGGAAAACTCTGCCCGCCCCTTCACGCCAAGGCGGCGCAGGGCGTCAACCGTATCTGCAGGAGAATCAACCTCCACCACGCTGGCCTCTTTAAGCAACTCAGCCATAGTTTCAGCCAGCTCTTCGTCGCGGCCATCCCGCCCGGGAGTGCGCTGGGCAGCACGCTCATGTGTAATGTACTGGCCGCTCACCAGTAATTTCAGGCTGCGGGCACCATGAACAATAGCTATAACGCATCCTTGGCGTGCCCACTGAAGGAGAAGTTTCGCCACATCAGGATTGAGGGCCTCCTGAAAGACAATCAGCGCTTGGTACCCTGGCCCTTCAGGTTGGACAACGCCGCTACCAAAACTCACCTCCGGGCGCGTCAATAATGAGCCGTCGAAAAATTCATAGCTCCATCCCGCATCTTGCATTCCCAGGTCAGCCCACCAATGGTTCTGGCGATTACGCATCCAGAGTGTGCCATAGGCATCCTCATCAAAAATGCGCTGCCCTTTATCGTCTACTAGGGCCATTCCTGACATATTGTCTACGAAATGATCGGTATATAAAATACCGACATCAATACGTGGCTTGCCTTGGCGCAGCGCATATTGCAATCGGCCGATCGCCTCATTCCATAAGGGGTAAAACTCCGAAGATGGTTGGCGCCTATCAAAGCGCTCAGAAAAACGCGACCACATTCCCTCATGCCCTGGCCACTGTGTGCCCGGTGCCCCAGCCATTGATGACCAGCCATGAAGAACAGTTTTCGTTACCCCAGCAGCCAATTGCGTAGCAATAATCTGGTCATAGAATCGATGATCCAGCATATGGTTGCGTGTGGTTGCGCCGGTTTCTGACGAGTATTGCTTTCCGAAAAGGTGGGCCGGGCCAGCAAGAAGACGATAGGCGTCTATTTGTGAACCGAACTCTAATGACTCGGTTTCAATCCCATCGACTTCCGGTCCAGGTCGCGTTAATTCAAAGGGGAGTCCATAGGAAATCTCTGCGCGCAAAGCAATGCCATTATCGTGAAGGAATGCAGCAAAGGGGCGCAGCATATTTTCGATATAGACATCCGTTAGGGTTTCCACGTAGTCGTGGCGGACTTTCGCTATTTCTTCGCTCTGGGAATCGCTTGGCTCATAAAGGTACACAGTACTTGCTGCCATCATGGAAGTGCTGCGTGTCAGGAAAGGTAAATAGGGATCAATATCGTACCCACGGCGCGACGAAAACTCCTCTGAGAAATCAAATCCCCAGAACATGCCACCCTTCCCCCACGTATTGAGCTCTAAAGAATCCATATACATTTGAGTGCGTGGATTCTGAGCAATCGTCTTTCGAAGTGCGGGGGTGAGAATAACGGAGTCCCAATAGTCAATAACTGCTTGGGCGCCATCGCGATCAATATAATTCACGGTGACATTTCGGCTAGCCGAGGGGCTCGCAGTCTGCCCAGTGCCATGCTGCCAGAAGGTAAAAAGCAGCCAGTTGCGATTATCTGGAGCCTTCCAGTCCAGTGAGGGGGTCTGCGTTGGTTGGCCTGATATCGGCTCGCCATTGTCGCCGATTGGGCAGGTTATTGTCGTTGGTCCTGTGACCTGAGATGTCAGAATCTGTGCGGAAGCGAGGTCAAGCACTGGTGCCCCGCTCTCGTCCCCGGAACACGCCTGCCCGGCGGTAGCAATCGCGACGACAGCCACCAAATGCTCAACAGTAGGTTGGCATCGCTCACCAGGAAGACTTGAGGGTGCACCATCGGTCGCTAAATCAATGGGCGTCAGTGCCCCTGACCGTTGGCCGTGGATCTGTTCAACGGTGAAATTCAGTTCCTGAGCGGCAGCGCGGTCATCCGGAGTAATTGTTGGGAGATTGGCATTCGACCAATTTGTTCCCGAAGTGAATGACACCGACATATTCCGTGCAGTCGTTTCTTCGACAACAAGATGGGAATCATGGGTCCATTCTTCAGAACCCCACCCATAGAGAGAATGGTCAATGCCTTCTTCGTCCATCGCCAAAAACTCCATCCCCCCAAATCCAAGGCGATGAGCATGATCGATTTCTGCGCGTAATGTGGCATCAGTATGGAATCCTTCAGCAAGCCACCATCGTAATTCGGGCCGATAGTCAATAGGTGGGTGGGATAGTTGCTGACGGAAATTCTCTAAGGCTGACATAATGATCTCCTTTGATCAGTGGCAGGATCGGGGGATTCGGGTTGAGCACGGGCCGGGTTGGGTGCTGGTTTTCTATAGACGAGGGCGGGGCTACTCCTGTGTTCAGGGAGCCCCGCCCTCGTCCATGGCTGGCCTTAGTCTGCTTTCGCAACCTGACGGCGATAGGCTTCCGCCTCCCAATTCTCAATAAAGTGGCGTTCACGTTCAGTCATGACGCGGACCTGGCCAATACGATCCGCATCACGAGCCACCCGCAGAGCATCCAGGTAGGTGGCCAAGGCATTATCCGCAGCTGACTGCGAGGTGCCCGCCGCAATCACTCCCGCGCCAGGAACAATTGCAATAATCGGGTCTCGGCCGTGCACACTGCGGTGATTCTCTACAGCAAGCGGAATATGGTCGCAATCCTCACTGGTATTAATCACCACCGGGAAGGAACCGGAGTAGACAATCTGATCAGGGATGAGCGGGCCATCAGAAACGGGGCCACTATTCGGGCCGGATGCTTCACGCGCCACGCCCTCCCAGGCGGAGGCAGTGGCTTTTTGGCCCAGAGCCTCGCGGAAACAGGTGGCCAGGCACTCGCGGCGCGCCGCGTCCACCTCAGGATGGTCGATCTGTGGGACGGGGGTTCCTGCAGCAATCGCCTCAGAAATTTTTGCTGTCAGATTGAGGGTGGCGGCCTCGACCTCGTCAAAAGAATTCCCCGAGACAATAATGCCGTGATTGCCTAGCAGCGTCACCTTTGGAGCGGGCTTGCCGGTGCGTTGGGTAAAGGCGGTGCGGGCTTCTTCAATGCCGCGCGCGAGCGGCACACCCGGATCGATGTAATCGACCCACACGGCCTCATCGCCAAGAATGTCGCGAGTCAGGCGCTGGCCGTCATGATTGCAGGTCAAAGCATTCGCAGTCAGTGGGTGGAGGTGGAGGACCAGAGTGTCTGGGATGAGCGCGTGGAAGAGGATTTCGACGCTGGGGCGGCGGCCATTCCCATCACCCACCTGTGCTTTTTCAGCGGCAATACGAACAGGGTCGCCTTCGACTTCCTCGTCGCTGTGGAGGGCGTCAAGGAGGACATCAATACGCAGGGGGACTAGATCTTCAGCCTTCAAAGTGGCCAGGGGGACGCCACTGGGTTTGATGTGGAGAATGCCGTCAATCTTGACTGAGGCATTGCCGCCACCAGCGCGGGAAAACTCGGTATTTCCACCGATTTCATTGGCGAGGCGGATCAGGTCTGTGGTGGGGTCAGCCATGGGGAAGGTCCCTTCCTTGGGGGTGTCCAGTGGGCCTACAACAGTGAGCACAGGATGGTCGTGAAACGTTTCACAGTGATCCTAAGCGGGGTGGTTCTGCCCTGTCAATGCGTTGGTGCCGGGAAGTTGTGTAGGCGTTGGGAAGTTGTGTAGGTGCCGGGGAGGCTCCCAACGCTGACATATGTTCCCAAGGCCTACATATCTTTTCCGGGCAGGAAAGCAGAGCACGAGTTTGGGCAGTATGCGATTGACGAGGGCGGGGGCAGGCAGGAAAGGACGAGGGCGGAGCGCAGGAGGACATGCCTGATAGGCGCGGCACTAGTAAGGGATGCGAACTCGGCCAGGGCCATGGTGCCCAGTAGGAGTGACAATATGTGCCCCAACGGGCACAACCACAGTCATCCCTTCACCATTGGCTTCAACGCTAATACGCCCATAGGGAGTCATGACACTTGTGCGCACCCACTCAAGACCATCAACGAGTGAGGACACTTCGAATGTAGACCAGCCAGGGCTTAAAGGCCGCAAGCCTACAGTTAAATAGGGGAGCAGTTCAGCAGGGCCCGAGGCCCATGAATGGCACAAGCTTTTCCCGAAAGGCCGTCCATACATTTCCCATGGACTCAGTGCAGCAGGGGTTGCTGCTGCTGCGGCCCCGCCCTCGTTCAGTGAGACGGAATTGCTCGCCTCCCAAAACTCCTCCCAAAAGGAGACTGCCCCGGCGTCAAGCATTGGTGTCCACCATGTGCGCAGTAGTGAGAGCGCCTCAGCGCGCATTCCCAACAACCCAAGAGCACGAAGGGCATGGGAACGCATAGAGGGTGTTCCCGAATTGGTGGCGGCAATTACTGACGAGAGGGAAGAGCTGGCATTATGGCTTCCCGATACTCCAGCAAGAATGGCTAGCGTATTTGCTAATGGGGCGACCTGTGAATCCTCATCGACATATTCTCGCCAAGCCCCGGCATTAGGATCCCAGCCCTTGCAGGCAAGTGTATTAAGGAGGTGCTTTTCGTAGTGCTGCCACCGGTCAATAAAAACAGAATAATCGTCGTTAGGGGAAGTGGCTTCAGAGTCAGCAAATAAAACCTGTGCGACTTCGCCCGCGCTTTTCAGGGCCCATGCCCACAGCATTTGGAGAGCAGTAACTGGCCGCCCTAGCTCGCAGTGGACTCCCCAGTCAAGAAAAATCCCGTCTGGGTTGGCGGCAATAAATGCATGATCGCCAGGCTGTGGATGCAATAATCCATTGGCCGTGGTCCACTGAATGAACTGGTCCATCATTGCATGCATATCCAACCAGCGCTGACGCAAAAATTCGCGGTCACCAAAATAGCGGTAATGAAGATTCACAGCAATAACAGACCATAAAGAATAGTCAGCAATGCCATTCACATGTCCGCTGCCAGGACGTGCTAGCGCCGCAATAGTGTCCGCGCTAATCTGTGCATCTGCCAATGAATAGGCATTCGTTCCAAGGGAAGACGCACAATCAGCCATCCATGGAGTGCGATCACGTTTAATTCCGTCAACAATTAACGTCTGCATACAGGAATGTAATGTGGTGACAGCGGTGCTCCACAGAGTGGTCAGGGTGTCGTCGCTACAGGCAAAAGTCCCGACCTGACCAACCGGACGGCGATGCGCCCGGACGTCAACATGGACAGCACTGCCACCGCGCACCATCACGTGGTGCATACCTAAACGCTGATCGCTGACCCATACGCCCGGAGATTCGCGCGTAAAAGACACATCGAATTCGCGGTGTGCAACAGGTGCAGCCGCTTCAGCCTCGGATTCTCCAACGCCAATCCACGGCAATTCTGCCTCAGGGGTATGGATAACGACGCGGCCAAAAAGTGGAGCCGGTGCAGAGAAAAGACCACTGCCATTATCTGTCAGCGGCACTGTGGTAATTGGTTCACCTGCCACATGCGGCGGGATTGATGAACCAGGGCGTAGATCTGCGTTTTTCTCTTCAGAGTCTTCCGGCGTGCAAGCTGTGATCTGCACAAAGGGTAGTAGATTTGTGGGAATAGCGAGTGCCGGTGGGCAGGCATCTAGCTGCACCACAATGCTCTCATGTGGAGTGAGTGGGCCACATTCGATAGGCGACTTTGCCTGACCTAATGGGATATCGCCGCTAATAGTGCCATGAGAGTGGAGGAGAATCGCCGCAATGGGTTGAGTGGCCTGAATACGGAAAGAGGCGTGGGTGGCAGGCGCCGACGCAGTGGTTGGGTAGTCCACGTGTCGTAGTGAAGCAGCTGAGTCTGCCACTAGTGCTGCCAAAGCTCCGCGAGCAAATTGTCCCTGTGGATAAGCCCAAGTCCACTGAGAATCGAGCGTTGACATAAGGACCTCCATTAGGCTCGGGCCGTCGCGGGGTGGGAAGAATGTCGCTATCAGTCCCACTATTCAAACCTGAGTGGGATGAAAATGCATGAGAAAAGCCGCATCGGCGTGGCATATGGCAGGAAATGCGGTCGGGTTTGAGGCTGGCCGTGTGTGATGTGTAGGCGCCGGGAAGTTGTGTAGGCGTTGGGAAGTTGTGTCAGCGCCGGGGCACTCCCCGAGGCCTACATATGTTCCCAACGCCTACATATCTTTTTCGGGCTGAAAACAGAGTACGAGGGCGGGGTAGCTCTGAGGTGATGAATGTCCAAGCAGCTGCAAAGAGCGAGCCCCGCCCTCGTCAATTACGCTATTCGTTTCCCGCGCCAGCCTGCCAATGCGCGAAGGCCGCAAGCTTATGGAAGAAGTCCTCGAACATCAGGCGAGTATCAAGGCGCGTAAATATACGAATCGACCGCGCATTATGGGCGTGGCGGAAAATGCCTCGATCATCAATCTGCAAGTGTTCCCATCGCGATTCACTGGAGGACGCATCCATCTCAAATGTCGATTGGAGAGCGGTCAGCAAGACCAATGGAGAATCACCAAGTGCATAGGTTTCCGTTGCAGGCAGGCCGAATTCGATTATCTTCTCCGCCACATCACGCAACTCCTGCCACAGCAACGCGCCCACCGGCCCACATGGCCTCACCCGAGCAGCGAGTTCATCAAAAGAGACCAGGCACTGGCGGTAACGATCCCGCGGCACCACCCACAGAGGCAACGACGACTCATTAATCACTACTGCCGCAGCCCGCGGATCAATTGCCAAATTGTATTCGGTGTCAGGTGCGCCAGGAGGCGGAGTTGCGCCGCCGGGTATTTCGGATCCGCCAATCCAGACGACCGTTAAACGGGAGGCAATCTCTGGACAGGTCAGCCAGGCGCTCGCGGTATCGGTCAGGCCGCCGCCAACAGCGAGGTATAGCGGGTCATCGGTATCGTCGCGCAGGGCCTCGGCAATGATTCCATCAACCGCTGGTGAGGGCTGAGGTTGACCGTCCTCGCCAATGGGTGTGGGGGAGCCAAGCCAGAGTTTGTCGCCGGGGTCTATTCCCATAGCGTCAAAAAGAGTGCGTGCGACTTTTTCCGCGCCGCGCGGGGAGCCGTCATCTCCATGGAAAGGCATATGTGAGCCCAAATGGGAGCAAATAATTCCGCGTATTTCGACGCTGGGGGACAGGAGATGGTGCGCTAATTGGTAAAGGTCATCAGGGTCGCCAGCAAAATCATTGTCGATAATGACGCGGCGCCGCGTGGGTAGTCGAGTGTCGTCACGCCAGGGAAAAGAACCGAGAGGAATGCGGGTGGTCATGTGGACTCCTGCGGATTTCTATTGACGAGGGCGGGGTCTGGTGGAGGCAGCGGTGGTGGTGTGCGGCGCTGCTGGTGTTGTGGCGCTGCGGGCAGTGCAGGCTGGATATTCATTCGGTAGTGAATGACTCTAAGTGCAGTATAAACCCAGCGGAGAAGCTAGGGAGGAGTTCTACTCATGTAAGGGTTCTCTGCGCATGCAAGCAGGCCCCACTTATGTAGGGGTTTTCCACTTTATGTCAGTAACCCCTACATAACTTCACGGCGCTGACATATGGTGACGATAATGTGGATGCTCCGGATAGGGCAGTGCTGGACATAGTGGAATGCCGGGCGTGGATGTGTCTGCCACAGTGGGCAGATCTACTGAATGTCGCAGGATTGCGACGTATCAACGGGCATTCTGCAGTGAACTCTCCACCCCTACGCCAGTAGCCTTGAGCTAAGCAAAGATCTGGATAAGGGAGGCTCAAAATGGCGACTGCCGAACGGGATGACAATGAACTCAGCCTCACAAAGGAAGAGCTGGAACTTCTCTGGGCTAATCTGAAAGACCTTCCTGATGAAGACGTTGTTTCAGCAATGGATCTGAATGATCAGGCCTATGAAGCCTTTTGCGCTGGCTATTTAGAGCGCGCTGCCGCATTATTTGCTGAGCTTCACCAGAAACTGCCAACCTATCCTCCTTACCCCTATATGCAGGGCATGGCAGAAAAATATCGCCGCAATTGGCAGGCGTGCTTAGATGCGAGTCTTACCTCCTTAAAAATTCGTCCCGATGGGGATGAAGCAAGTGCCTGGAATGCCGCCATTGCTGCAACAGCGTTAGGAAAATGGGATATCGCCAGAAGAATCTGGGATGAATTGGATGTGGAAGTCCCGGGGGATGAGGGTGAGATTCGAGGAGACTTTGGGTATATTCTCCTGCTTCTCAATTGCTGGGGGAAACGAGAATCAGTATATGCGCGCCGAATTGACCCAGTGCGGGCTGAAATTCTGAGCATTCCCTTCCCGGAAAGCGGGTACCGGCGCGGCGATATTATCCTCACTGACGGCGGCTATGTTGGACACACTCACGTTGGTGATAGGCAATTTCCTGTCATGATTGGCCTTGAATGCCTTCAGGTCTCGGATCTTATGACGCTAAGAGTCCTAGCTGTGTGTCCAGAACCTGAGGATGCAGAGTTATTGCAGGTGGATCTTTCGTGCTGTGGTGAGGTCGAGGACTTAACTGGGTCTGCTCCTTGTGCCAGTGAAAACTGTCCGTGGAGCGATGGAGATTGGCATCCCGGGCGAACTTTTGCTGTGGCAGCTCCAGATATTCAGTCGGTGAAAGAAGCTGCGTATGGTTGGCAAAATGTGGCAATGCAACGCGAAGTAATAGATGTATATGCCGCCGATTTAGCGCCACTTTCTTCGCCAAAACCAGGCGCCGATAACGATCCCACTCCTTTATGGTGGGAGGTCTCATAAAATCACGCGCCCCGGCCTCGTTAATGGGAATGGGAAGCCACGTTTTAGGAAAGTAAAGCGCGAGCCGTGTGAATATCTGTAATCAATACGGTTAACCATCCGCCTAAAAGCGCCCCGCGAATGGCGGCAATTTTTGCTTGCCCGCCAGCAACGGCAACCCGTCTGGGAATGCTGCGAATAGTCTCCACATCCATTCCCACCAGCCGCGCATCAAAGTCAGAGGGAAGAAAAACGCCGTCTTTATCGTAATAGCGGAGACAAACATCCCCAACAGCACCTAAAGCGCGCAATTTTTCCGCATCTTTCCCCTGTGCGGAATTCCCGGATTCGCGCAATAGCGGGGAAGGATCGAGAGAGCCAATTCCTGCCAATGACACCGTTAATGAGGGGCCTAAAGAGGACACGGAAATAACCGACGGATCTTCGCGAAGTTTTTGCGCAGCGCTATTTGACCCTAAAACGGAAGGCGAGGGGAAAAATACGGCTTTAGCGCCAGTGGCTCGGGCAAGACGATCAATCAACCGTGTCGCTTTGACTTGGACAGCAGGATTGCCCACTCCACCAAACATTTGGACCACTTGGTCAGCAACTGGAGTGGAGAATGCGGGGAGGCGATCAACTGCACTCAGCCATGTCGCAGACCAAGAGGAAATGCCAATCGTATCTCCACCGGTCAGCGTTGTTTGTAGATAGGTGGCAGCAGCCCCTGCCAATGCCGCCCCGATTTCTTCATCGGAATCGCCCGCATCGGCAACAATGCAATCGTTGAGTCCGTAGCGCTCGGTCAGGGCATCCTCAATATCGGTATGGATATCGTTGGGAACGGTGACGATGGTGCGAACAATGCCTGCCAATGCTGCCTCTTTGAGCAGACGAGATACGCGCGGTTGAGAAATATGCAGTTCAGAAGCAATCTGAGCCTGTTTCATTTTGCGCTCGTGGTAGAGACGAGCCACCTTCACCGCCAGGCGTAGGTGCTGATCATCCATTATTTCCTCCTCTGCCGGACTAAATCGTCCCATAGGTTAGGTGGGTTTGAATCCCAAGCTGTCAGTTAAGTGGCCCACCTTACTTTCAGGGGGTCGCTGAATATCCTCATGACCAGCAACGATGCCAGAACTTTGAGTCGATGCCTGAATTATGCGTGCCTGATTTAGTGGCGCTGATCCGACTGCTTCAGGAATAGTGACTATTTGAGGGGGTGTTTCTGTGTGTGCATAGTGTTAATGAGGCCGTAAAAAGGCCCGCTAATTGTCCGTGAAGACCGTAAAGGGCAGGGATTTCTTTTGGATATGTCTAGGAAACGGATGGCCCTATTCATTTCCTCCTCTCGCCAGCCGCCAGTTTTGTCACCGGCATTGACCTGCTTGTTGATGGAGGTTTTACGACCTGGTGATAGTGCCGGAAAGGTGGCGCCCCGGCCTCGTTTCTTTTATAGACGAGGACGGGGCGCAGCACCCGTGCTGTGCACCCAAGGGTCTGGATTGACATTTTTGCCTGAAAAGCGGCTTTTTGTCGCCCGGGTTCTTTGATGTCGTAAATGTTGGAGTAATTAATGGCCGGTGGCTATAGTGGCAGTGGAGCCTGATTTAGAGTCGCGACGTTTAAAGGGAGGGCCCAGAATGGTGATGAAAGCGATTGATCGTTTGATGACTGTCTTGCCGCAGCCTGAGGATCCTGGGATTGATCCTGCGCTTCTTGAGGGTTTTCGGCAGGAGGGTGTTCCGGAGGACCTTGTTGATTTTCTGCGGGTGTATGGGGCTGGTCAGGTAGACGGCTTCGTGAACATGATTATGCCGGGTCATCCAAATAAATGGACTGATTCGCATCGTCTTACCAGGGAGTATATAACTGGTTTCAGGGCGTTAGAAGACCTCGACTCCTTTGAGTTGCCACCAGGGCTGACATCTCTAGATGATCTGCGCGCGTGGGGAAACACTGCCAATGGCGATAAGTGTTTCTATGTGCCCCCAGAGTCTGGCGAAGTGGAATACCTGCTGGTGATCTGGAGCGAGTGGGAGTGGTTTGTGGAGAGGACTATGGTGTGTGATCTTCTCGCTGATTGGCTCGACCACAAGATTGCGATCCCTGTTTTTCCAGACGATATCCCGCTGCGATATCATACTTTTACTCCTTTTGAATATGCCTCTGCCAAGCGTGACTTGCCGGAGCCTGGGCACTGGGAGAGTAGGTATGAAGTTGAAGCGGTGGTGGGAGTGGAGGCGATTGATCGCCTTAGTTCTTGTTTGCCGCAGCCCGAAGATTCCGCGATTGACCCGGTGATTCTTGCTGCGTGTCGTGATGAGGGTGTTCCGGAGGACTTTATTGAGTTGATACGCTGCTTTGGGCCAGGTCAGATTGATGATTTCGTGAATATCCTCGTCCCGGGCCATCCAGATGATCAGGTGAATGCGCATAAGGTAATGGAGCGTTGGTTTGCGTCTTTAAGTGACCTTGAGGCAATGGATGCGCTCGAACCCAAACCGTATCGGTGGTCGGATAAGACGCCGGTATCCGAACTTCGTGCCTGGGCGGAAACCTATTATGGGGATATGTGTTTTTATGCCCCGCCGAAAGAAGGGGAAACGAAATACCCCATTGTTATACTCACCAATCCCGCTCGGGAGCGTTGTGTGTATAGTGAGGCCACTATCTGCGATTTCTTGGCAGACTGGTTGGGCAGGGTAGACTTTGTTGATTTTTTCCCTTCCGATCTCCCGCTCGAAACCCACACGTTCCAGCCCTATAACGGTCACTATGGCTCAGAAAAATAGGGCCAATCGCGGGTGTGAAGCCTATGGAGATTTTTTCAGCGCACTACCATATTGAAGAGAAAGAAATTCGCCCTGACGGGGTGGACTTTCTGCTTCGCACTCAGACAACTCAACATGTCTACGCCTTCTTTATCGTGCCAAATGAAAAAGAGCCCTACACCCTCGGGCTCTCCGCGAAAATACCCGATTCTTTGCCTGTAATCAGGATTATTGCCACTCCTCATCCACATCAGGTCTGCATTAATGTATGTGGATCCGTATATCTGGGAAACGTCAACCGCCCGGACAGTTTCGTCTATTGTCCGCAGAGCAATGGGCATGCGCACCACTGGTATGCCTATCCTGAAGAGGGAATACTCGTTTTCAGTACCCGCAATTCCTTATTTGCAATCGACCAGGATGGCGTGCGGTGGGAAACTGGCAAAATGCCCGGGTGCTGTGTTGAACTCCAAGGCCATAAATCCGGGATTCTCTATGGAATATATGACCTGCACGGTAGGGATGAATATTTCAGCGTCGATATAGACAGTGGACGCGTAAATACAGCACCTGTTCCCTTTGAGTAGTAATGCTGAATAGCGCCGCCCCGCCCTCGTAGATTTGTACCGTATGCCCGCCTCGTCGCCAAACCCCCCTTGCCCTCGCTCCCGCCCCTAGTCTACTATCTACTAAGTAGTAAGTAAGTGGCGTCGAAGCCGCGCCGCCCCACACTTCAGGCACTACCCGCAATGACGCACCACAACCACCAAAGGAGTCAGACAATGGCCGCCACGCCCGCCACCCCAGGCACGCCCGCCACCCCCACCTGGATCGTCACCACCGAAAACCAGCCCTGGCACACGCCCGACGCGCACATCGACATTGTCCCCGCCGATGTCTTCCCCGAAGTTATTGTGCGCGTTGATACTCCCGCCCAAGAGGTCGAAGGCTTCGGAGTCTGCTTCAATGAACTGGGCTGGACCTCGCTCTCCCGACTCAGCGACGACACGCGTGCCGAAGTCCTCCGCGAAGTCTTCAGCCCCGAAGGCGGCAACGTCTCCGTGTGCCGCATGCCGGTCGGCGCCAACGACTTTTCTGTGGACTGGTATTCCTACGACGAAACCCCAGGAGACCACGACCTTAAAGACTTCAGCATTGCTCACGACGAAGCAACCCTGGTCCCCTTTATCCATGCCGCCCAGGAAATTCGCCCAGACCTGCGTCTATGGGCCTCGCCATGGAGTCCCCCAACCTGGATGAAAGCCAACAACCACTACGCCTGCGCAGCGCCCAACCCGGCCGCCGTCCAAACCCGCTTCGACAATGGGCTCACCAAAGATCAGGCAATCCCCGAAGGCGTTGACGCTTTTATTGTCACCGAGGAAAATCTCGACACCTACGCCCGCTACTTCGGCGCCTTTATTGACGCCTACCGGAAACACGGCATTGAGATTTTCATGGTGATGCCTCAAAACGAATTTAATTCCGACCAGGTATTCCCCTCATGCACATGGACCCCAGCAAGTTTGGTGGCTTTCCTACGCCACCTTGTCCCCGAAATGGAATCGCGTGGCGTCAAGGTCTTTATGGGCACAATGGAACGAGCTGATGAAACGCTGGTCGAGGAAATCCTGGCAGACCCGGTTATTGGGGAGCGTATTGGCGGCATTGGCTTCCAATGGGCCGGAAAGGGCGCCGTTCCGTATATTCACCGCAAGCACCCGGACCTCAAGATCTACCAAAGTGAACAAGAATGCGGCGACGGGAAAAATGATTGGCGTTATGCCCGATATGCCTGGTCAATGATGCGCCACTATTTCAACCATGGTGCCAATGTCTACGATTACTGGAATCTGTCGCTGGATGCGGGCGGCGTTTCGCGCTGGGGCTGGAGCCAGAACTCTTTCATTACCGTTGACCCTAAGACCAACGAACACACCTTTAACCACGAGTATTACGTCTTCAAGCACCTCAGCCATTTCGTCCAACCGGGAGCGCGATTCCTCCCAACCCTGTCTTACACCGGATATGAGAATGTCTTGGCCTTCGCTAATCCGGATGGGTCGGTCGTCCTCGCCGCTCAAAATGATATGTCCATTGAAATGCCCATTAGTTTTGGGGTGGGGGATCGCTTGGTGCGTCTGACCTTGCCCGCTGACTGCGTGTCAACGGTGGTATTGCCGGCAGAATAAGCGGTGTCATTGGGGAAAATGTGGCCCCGTCCTCGTCAATAATGTACGAGGGCGGGGCGCAACCTTTAATGCCTCCAACTAGACCGGCTCTCCTAGCGATACCCGTCCCAGGTAGGGGAGGGAAAGAGGACTGCCTCCCACTGCTGCCAGCCCTGGCTCAAAGAGATACGAGGCTCGCGGTAAGAACGGATCTGGAGCCCATCCATTGCCTGGAGTGACATATCAACGAGGGGCCGCATTGATGTCCAACCGCCTGCATTCTCAATATCCGGCGGCAGACGCCATGTAAAGCTCGAGTAAAACTCCCATACACGAGCAGGACGGTCAATAAAAGAATCGTAAGCCGGATGATCTGGGTTGGTCGCCTCCACCCCAAGAGTCATATAGAGCTCCATGAGGTGAGGGCGAGCCTCATTAAAGGCAACAAGGTAGCGGAAGTAGGCCGGCAAACTAATGCCATCAGGATGGGTCGCGGCAGGGTCGCCAGAGTCAATAAAGTCCTGCGGTGTCCCTTGGCGGTCATACCGCGAGTTCAATAGGAGTTCGAGGAGGCCATCTTTCGTGCCAATGTAGTGGAGTAGGCCCGCCTGGGTTATTCCCACACTATCGGCCACTTTCTGCAGGGATAGGCCATTAAAGCCATGCGTGGCAACGAGGGCGGTGGCGACCTCAATAATCTGCTCCCGTCGTTGCTGGGCGCTCATACGGGTGCGCGGTTTTTTCTCTGGAGAAGTGGCCATAGGGACGATCCTACAAAGACGCTGGCTGTTGCGCTGAGCCCTCGCACTGTTTTTTGCTGTGGATCGGTCTTCGTCTCCTGGGGCTGGTCCCCGTTGTGAAGGGCTTGAGGTGATATGTAGGCGTTGGGAAGATATGTCAGCGTTGGGGAGGCCCCCGGCTATGACATATGTTCCCAACGCCTGCTTATGTTTGGGATTGCACAGGCGTGCACCTCGCATGCCTGCATGGGAAGGCTTGCGAGGTGCACACTGCTTCTGTCTGGCGGTCCTTAGTGGACTACCGGAGTGTCTAGCGGACTACCTGACCGTCTAGCGGACGCGCTTGATTGCGAGAATGGCAATGCAGCCCAAGACCGCGAAGGTAATGGACACAGGGAAAACGAGGATGTAAGAACCGGTCTGGCTGACGATTGCTGCGGTGATTAGTGGACCGCCCATCTGTCCGAGGGTGGTGGACATATTGAGAATGCCAAGGTCTTTGCCTGCTGTCTCTGGGTCGGGAAGAACATCCACATTCAGCGCCTGATCCACCGCACCATAAACGGCATAACCAAAGCCCGCAATCAGAGCGAAAAGGTACATGCCGGTTGCTGAAGGAATCACCCATGGCATGGCCACCCCAATAGCAAAGCAGAGTGAGGCAGCGACAACAGGAACCTTACGCCTGCGCAGAAGGTCAGAGAGTGGGCCGGAGATAAAGCCGCCAACCAGTCCCGCCACTAAAATAATTGTGTTGGTGAGGCTAACGGTGACAGCAACTTGCTCAACGTTAAGAGCCTGGCCACTGTCTTTCAGGTGCTCTTGGATAATGTAGAGCTGATAGGCGTTAATCATCTGGTAGGACAGCAGCATTGTAAAGCGGCCAATGAAAGCCTTATAGAAGTCGCCCGCGTTTTTTGTGGGTGGTGCGAAGGACAGCAGAATGTCGCCAAAAGACGCACTCTTTTCGGCGAGGTCCTGAGAGGACTTTTCGCGTGGCCACAGGGCAACTGTCACAATGCCGGAAATTCCCATGAAGAGACCGGCCAGAACGAATCCTGTTGTGGACGCCTGGCCTGAGGCAATAAAGATCGAGCCGACAATGCCGCCAAGGGGGTAGCCAATAGAGGCGCCGACGCCCCAGAAGGTAGACATTGTTCCGCGAATATTTTCGGGGACGCGGTCTGACAGGACGGCAACGGCAGGTGCCAGCATCATATTGAGGCCAACCATGCACAGGCAGTAGTCAATGGTCAGCAGAGTTGTATCGCCGATAACGCCAACCCCAAAAAGAGTGACACCACCAAGGATGCCACCAGCAACGATCCACGGGGTACGCCGTCCTAGGCGTGATCGGGTCCGATCCGAGAAGTTGCCAAAAAGGAGGTTAGAGACCAGCGACACGATCGCGGTAATCGCAGAAATGCCAGCGAGAAGTGCGCCGGGGTCCGCTACTCCAAGGTCCTTGAGCCGTTGGGGCAGAAGGACGGTGGCGACAATGCTGAGTCCGACGGCCCACAGTAGGGAGATCAAAAGGAATCCGGCCCCGAAACGGATAAGCTCCACTTTCTTTAAGGGCTGACCTGTGTCTGGGGCAAGTGTAGAGGGCGTCGTTGGCGACTCGACCTCGTCAGTTGTGCTGCTCATTATGGGCTCTTTCGTTGAACGGCGGTGTCCATCAGGGAAATCTACTTACCACTTAGTAAGTATGAGGTAAGGGTAGATTGCTGGGGCTATATCCGTCAATAGGGGTGTGAGGTGCCGCTTTCCGTGAACGAGGGCGGGGTGCGAGTTCTACTCAGGGCATGTGGTGGGGACTGGTGTTGAGGGTGGGCCCCGGGTAGGCCCGACGTGGTAGCGCATGCGATGTCGGGTTAACCCGACTTAAGATTGGCCAGATGACAGGATGGGAATGGCGGCGCCGCCACGAGAGGGTAGTGACATGAACTCTTTTGGATGGAATAACGCCACAGTCCACCGTATTGGCTACCTGATTTTCGCCTTCCCAGTGCGGGTCGTAATTTTTAGTCTCACTGTCAGCCTGGTGGCGCTGAGCTTTGGTTTGATCCCGCTCTTTCTCGTTGGGCTCCCTATGCTCGCCGCCGTACTAACCGTTGTGCGTTATGCGGCCGATCTTGAACGGCAGACAATGGCTGGGTTGACGGGCCGCCAAGCGCCCCCGTCCCCATACCGTCACCCACAACCGGGCGAGAACGTTGTCGGCTCCATAAAAAGAGTCATTACTGACCCGCAATCCTGGCGAGACGTTGCCTGGGCGGTTGTCGCCTTATTTGCGTCAGTACTGACTTTTGCTGCGACACTAGTGTTGGTCGCAATGACTGTCACAGGGCTTTTGTCGCCACTGCTGGATTTTGTGAAAGGGGTTATCGGGGGGTGGCATTACGGACCGGCTGCAGATATTCAGATCGGTATTACCGACCTCTTGTACCTTCCATTCCCCCTGAACTATCTCCTTAATTTCATGCTAGGGGTTATCGGATTTGTCATTACCCCACGTGTCATCAAGGGGCTATTTACCTTTCAGGTAGCAACTGCCGACGCTTTACTTAATGGCGCTGCCCGCCAAGAAGTCCGCTATGAGGCTCTTGCCCAGTCACGCACTGCCGCCCATAAAGCTGAAGCCGATGCCCTGCGCCAGGTGGAACGCGATATTCATGATGGCCCGCAACAACGCCTTATTCGCCTCAATATGGATTTAGCTCGTGCGCGCCGCAATATTGCGACATCCCCAGAACAAGCTGACACTATGCTGGCTGAGGCCATGCAACAAACTGCAGATACCTTAGCCGAATTGCGTAATCTTTCCCGCGGAATTGCGCCGCCTATTTTGGTGGATCGTGGAATTGCCGCTGCCGTCCAAGAAGTTGCTGATGGCTCACCTATACCTGCCCATAGTCAGGTTCAACTTCCGCCTTTACCTGCCCACGTTGAACATGCTGCCTATTTTATTGTCGCTGAAGGCCTTGCCAATGCCAATAAACATTCGCAAGCCGCACATATTTATGTCAATCTCAGCTACGTGAACAATGAATTGATTGTCTCTATTCGAGATAATGGTGTTGGTGGCGCCTCGCTCGATAAAGGGCATGGTCTTTCCGGCCTTGCTCAACGTTTACACGGCTTGGGTGGCACCCTACATATTTCCTCACCTGCTGGTGGTCCAACTGTTGTGGAGGCACATATTCCATGCGAGTCATAATTGCTGACGATTCTGTACTCCTCCGTGAAGGGCTCGCCCTGATATTGACGGATGAAGGGCATGAGATTATTGCCTCCGTTGGCTCAGGAACTGAATTAGTGCCTACCGCATTAGAGATGCGTCCGGATTTAGTGGTCACCGATATTCGTATGCCGCCATCGCATACAGATGAAGGATTGCGTGCAGCTGTCGCTATTCGAGAACAATGGCCAACCGCCCCAATTCTTCTCTTAAGCCAATATGTTATTCCCGCCTATGTCGCGGATCTTCTCAATAGTGGAGATGGCTATTTAGGCTACCTCCTGAAAGACCGAGTGTCCGACATTGATGGCTTTATTGACGCATGTATTCGCGTTGGGCAAGGTGGGGTAGTTCTCGATCCGGAAGTGGTGACTAAAGTGCTCTCTCGAAGTCGGAATGACAATCCGATTGACCAGCTGACTCCCCGAGAAAGAGAAGTCCTTGACCTTATGGCGGAAGGCCACACAAATGTCGGTATTGCCGAGAAATTAGTGGTTTCTGAAGGGGCCGTCGAAAAGCACATCCAGCGGATATTCTCAAAACTCGGCCTTTATCCAGATGCCAGCGTTCATCGGCGCGTGAAAGCGGTCCTGACTCTTGTTGGGGGAGAGTTTCGTTCATAAGGAAATGCCCCGCCCTCGTGAATTCAATTGACGAGGACGGGGCACGCCGCCACTAACGCACTCACAGAAATTAGGAAAGCACACAATTGTTTGCGCCCCGCCATTAGTGTCGCTGTGGATTGACCGAAGATGTCAATTAAGCGGTTTATGTCTGTGACAGGTTTGAAGCGCACTGTATGAGGGCGCTGCGTAGAGCCCTTTGCTCTTCTTCGCGTAGTCCAGTCACCATTTGGCGTTCGACAGTAGCGATTAACCTACTTGCTTGCTCCAATAGATCATACCCTGCGGCGCTCAATTGGGAAGGTCTGGCGCGTCCTTGCTCTACTGATGTGGGTCGCTCCACTAGGTCGCGATTTTCCAGGCCTCGTAACACTAAATTCATGGACTGCCTAGTGACGAACGCGCCGCGTGCGAGTTCAGCATTGGAAAGTCCTGGTTGTTGTCCCAGTAGTTCCAAACATGCGTATTGCGGGACAGTTAAGCCCAATGGACGTAGTGCTTCGTCCATCCGTGCCCGGAGCAATGCGTGTGTCTGTTTGAGCTGGTATCCAACGGCCTCTGTTAAGGGGTTGCTCGTTACGTCTTGCGTCATGTCACCATTGTGACGTACTGTCAATGTCAACACATTGACATTGAGGAGTGGAATTATGACCAGTACTGGACTTGACTTCGTTGCCCTGCAAGTTGGCGATATTGAGCGATCAGCTGCCTTTTATGAGGAGTACCTGGGGCTTGTCCGTGCCCCGTATGCGCCTGAAGGGGCGATTGTCTTCGCTACTAAGCCGGTCCCCTTCGCTGTGCGCAAACCCCTGCCGGGAGTAGATATGAAAGCGGCAGCACCATATCCGGGTGTTGGTGTGGCTCTTTGGTTTCATGTAGATAAGGTTGACAACCTGTATCGGGCTCTACAACAGTCAGGTGCGCAGATCGTGAGTGAGCCTCAGGACGGCCCCTTTGGTAGGACATTCAGTTTTAGCGACCCTGATGGGTATGTTGTCACAGTCCATGACAAGGCTTGAAACCTGACTGCTCGGAAGAGCGCCTCAAGTAGTGGCTGATGTATTCAGCGGAGCCCCGCCCTCGTGAATTCAATTGACGAGGACGGGGCACGCCGCCACTAACGCACTAACTGACAAGTGCGCGGACAGAATCAGCAATCCCTTCGGCGCTAATCCCGAAATGATCCATCAGCCATTCTTCAGTGCCAGTGGGAGCGAAAACATCGGGAACGCCACAACGCAGAACTCGGCAGGGGGAATGTGTGGATACGCATTCTGCGATTGCTCCACCCAAACCGCCAACTGCCATTCCTTCTTCTGCGGTCACAATGCCTGCAGTTGTCCGTGCAGCGTGAAGAACAGCTTCCTCATCGAGAGGCTTCACGCAGGGCATGGAAATCACGCGAGCCGCAATACCCTCAGCAGCCAAAATATCGGCAGCAGCAAGAGCGCGATGAACAACGACCCCATTGGTGAAAATAGCGGCGTCATTTCCCTCTCGCAGAGTCACCGCTTTCCCAGGGCGGAACTCATAATCCGGCGAATTAATCGCAGGGATTTTCATTCGGGAAATCCGAATATATACCGGTCCATCCTGCTGGGTAATTGCCCAGCGCACAGCGGCAGAAGTCTCCACCGGATCCGACGGAATAATGACCGTCATATTCGGCAAAACCCGCATCCATGCCGCATCTTCAGCACTATGATGCGTTGAACCTAATTGGCCATAAGCCATGCCCGGGCTTTGTGCGCAAAGAATCATATGCCTCTGGGAATAGGCGGCATCAATCTTTACCTGCTCCATTGCCCGGGCAGATAAAAAGGACCCCGCACAGGAAACGACAGGGATTTTCCCGCCATTTTCCAAACCTGCGGCCACCCCTAATTGATTCTGCTCTGCAATGCCCACATTAATGAGGCGCTGAGGAAATGCAGCGGCAAAGCCATTCAGGTTAGAAGAGCCCACTGAATCATTGACGACAACAACAAGGCGCTCTTCCGTGGCAGCAATCTCTTCTACTGTTGCGGCAAAGGCAGCCCGGCAATCAAAAAGTTCTGTACTCATTGTGCGCTTCCTTCGCTGTCAGGAATGTAGGGCTTCCCATCTTGCGTATAGCCGTCATAGCCCCCCAACTCCCCAAGAGCAATAACGACCTGCTCATCGGTAGGCAATTTATGGTGCCAAGGGATCTGGTCGCTCATAAAGGAAATTGGATGCCCTTTATGAGTATGGGCAAGGATAAAGGTAGGTTTGCCCGAGGCGTGAGGAATGGAAGTAAAAGCATCAAGGAGCTCGCCATAGTCATGGCCATTAATCTCAATGACATTCCACCCAAAAGCGCGCAATTTATCGCCTAGGGGATCCAAATTATTGGTGTGCTCTGTGCGTGCCCCTTGCTGAAGGAGATTGCGATCAGTAAACACGCAGAGATTATCCAAACCATAATGGGCGGCGCACATAAAGGCTTCCCAATTCGACCCTTCCTGCAATTCGCCATCGCCAGTAAGAACAAAAGTCCGCCGGGGTGACCCGTCTAATTTGGCGGCTAAAGCCGTCCCCACAGCAATAGGAAGGCCATGGCCAAGCGGCCCAGTACTGGCTTCAACTCCGGGTAATTTAGGGGTCGCAGGGTGACCATTGAGACGAGACTGTGGCTGAGCAAAAGTCTCTAACTCATCCAAATCCAGCAGCCCTGCTGCCGCTAAAGTGCAATAGAGCGCCACCGCAGTATGTCCCTTGGAGAGAATAAGCCGATCCCTCTCTGGGTCATCCAGATGATTCGGACGCACATTCAGCACTGCTAAATACAGTGTCACTAAAGCGTCAGTGATCGAATATTCTCCGCCAAGATGGCCAAGGCGGGCATTCGCGACCATTGTCAGGTCTTTTCTGCGCACCAATCGGGCAGCTTCACGCAGATGGGCAATTATTTCCTCTCGGCTAGCCCCATCCGGCACACGCCCAATAACAGGCAGGTCCACATAATGGCGCATCTCAGGCGTCCTTACTCATGCAGGACAGCAAGGCTTTTTGGACAATGCGATTCGCTGCCAACGCGTCCTGTTGTGCTTGAGCCTCGGCCAAAGCCTCTTCATCAATAGTGTCTAATGCGCGGTGCAGCGCTTTGAGGAAATCAATAGACAGGCGCGCATTTTCAACCGCATCTTCACGGAAGGGGAATTGGTCGAGCTGCCACACGCCCTCCCAGTTATTGACTTTCAGCACGTGGAAGAACTCGAAAATCTCTGGGAGATGGAGGGTGCCCACCACCATATCGTCATCCCATCCACGGTAATTATCATTGACATCCATTCCCCACAAAAGATTGTGGTCAATGAGAAGCTGAGCGACTTCTGCAGGGGATTCGCCGCCAAAAAGCGCATGTCCAAAGTCCAGTAAAACTCCGACATTATCCACGCCCATTGCTTGGATACCTAAGACTGTTTTTGCTGCCGTAGACCACCACATATGCGTGCGCGGTTCACGAGGCTTAAACTCAATGACGAATTTCAGATCCGGGTGAGCCTTCGCTAAATCGCGCATTCCTTCAATAGCCAGGCGCGAAATTTCCCGATAATCCACTTGGAAGGGATAGTCATACCCATCTTGACCCGGCCAAATCTTGACGTATTTTGCGCCGAGATCACGAACTGCCTGGGCGGCCCCATCCATAATTGCCCGCGCAGAAGCACGTGCCTCGGGGTCAGGATTGGTAAATGCTCCCATTCGGTGTTCCCGCAGATAAATATCGGGAGTCACACCAATTGCCTGGAGGTTATTTGCCTCTAATGCGGCTTTGACATCAGCCGTTGTCAGCCCTTCCGTAAAAGGGAAATTGAGGTCAACATAGGTAATATCTTTGACCTGGCCGGCCAATTCGATCTGTTCAATTGTCGAGCGGGCAGGTCCATATCCATCAGTGGCATAGCGATCCACATAGGTCGCGAAATTCCACAATCCTGCGCCAAATACGGGCTGAGCTGACATCAGATTCTCCTTAGTGGTGGTTGGTATTTCAGTAACGAGGGCGGGGTTATGCTCGAGAACGACCAATGGCCTCCTTCCAGGCGGCCCGGCGTGAGTCGCGTTCATCAGCGGAAATTTGTGGGCTGTACGTGCGGGCCCCGGCCTCGTCAATGCTGGGAATTTCCCACCCAAGCGAAGCAAACCCCATTAAGGCTGCCCCCAGAAGCGAAATTTCTTCCACAGGCGAGGCGGTGACAGGTCTGCCGAGGAGATCCGCTTGGATTTGCATGAGCAGCGGTGACCGTGAAGCGCCACCATCGGCGCGCAAGGACACCAGATCAGCGTCAAAAGACTCAATGACATCAGCAACTTGGTGGGCTACACACTCTACAGCGGCACGGGCAATGTGGCCGCGGGTGGTGGCTGCCGTCATTCCGGACAGGGTTGCTACCGCTTCGCGATCCCACCATGGTGCGCCAAGTCCAGTGAATGCCGGAATAAAGGAAACCCCGCCACTGGAGTCTTCGGTGGCGGCGAGAGTATCGAGTTCTCGACCACCCTTGACTCCGAGGGTGCGTGCCACCCAGTCCATGGCCGTACCGGTGGCGACAATATTGCCTTCTAAAGCGAAGAAAGGCTGGTTGGTGAGCCAGGCAAGTGTGGTGGGTGCGGCGCTATTTGTGGGGCGGGTAGTGCCTAGGGCAATCATTGCCGACGAGCCCGTACCGTAGGTTGTTTTCCCGTGGCCAGGGGTGTGGCAACCGTGTCCAAAAAGGGCAGCGTGGGAATCTCCCAATACCGCCACAATCGGAATATCGTCGGGGATTGACTCCCCCAGATTTGCCGTCACCCCAAAGTGCGCATCCGAGCGGGCAATGGGTGCCAAAAGGGTGGGGTCAATGCCGAAAAGTGCACATAAATCAGGATCCCACTGCTGGGTGTCGAGATTGAGGAGAAGGGTCCGGCCTGCGTTTCCGGCTTCCGCCAGGTACTGGGCTCCGCCAGTTAAGCGGGAAACCAGCCAGGTATCAACGGTGCCGACACGAAGGGTGTCAGTGTGAGTAGTGCCTGGCGTGTGGGAGCCCGTCACCTGGTCAAGGAGATAGCGGATTTTTGGCGCAGAAAACATGGCGTCGAGATGTAGACCGGTGCGTGCGCGGACTAGATCCTCAGCGTTGTTGCTGGTGGTGGCGCTTGCGTGGCGGCGGAGTTCGTCGCAGAAAGCAAAGGTCCGCGCGTCCTGCCAGCCAATCAGCGGTGCTGCTGCCTGACCTGTAGTGCCATCCCAGGCCAGGACGGATTCACGCTGGTTAGAAATAGCGATGCCGTTGGGTGCCCCGCCTGCCTTGGCGATACATTCTTCTGCTGCTGACAGGAGTGCGCTCCAGATTATTTCCGGGTCCTGTTCGACATGAGCGGGTGCAGGGTGGTGAGTGCTTAGCGGCCGCGATGCCGTGGCAATAATCCTGCCATCGCGGCCAATAGCGGCAGCTTTGGCATTGGTCGTCCCTTCATCGAGGGCGAGGACGTACTCACTCATGAGGAACCTCCGCATTCCATTACGGCTGCGTTGCCGGGTGAGTCGGATAGGACTGCTAGTGCATAATCATTCAGTGCTGAATGATATGCTAAGTCTAGCAAGGGGAAGGGGGGCCTTCAAGAGGTTTTCAGATGGCCTCGACACCAAACGGTCAAATGGCGACATTTTTGCCAGAAAATCGCCTTTTTTGTCGCCCTCTGCACGTTTGGTGCAGGTGGCTGTGGCGGTACGTTCATACTGTGTCCGTGTGAACGTATGTTTACATTGCTGCAATGTTGACGTACCGTCACATTATGCAGGGCCGTCGAATTATGGGCATACAGGGTGTCGGATCAGCGATCCGCGAAGAGCGCCTTAACCAGGGACTTACTCAGGCGCAGCTTGCCAAGAAGGCACGAGTCTCACGTGAATGGCTATCAGGCGTTGAACGAGGGGAACGCTTTGGAGCGGAGTTATCAAAGGTCCTTGAGGTGTTCAGTGTCCTCGAATTGGACCTGTTCCTGTCGTCCCGAGGAGCCTCGAATGCTCCCTCACAGACAGAAACTGCTCCTGGTGCGCAGCTGGCTCAGGAGCAATTTCCACTGACGACGGATGAGGTGACGCGTCAGGCGATAAAAGCAATAGCGAGTTCACCCAAGAGTGATCCGCAGGCGATGCGCAGTGCCCCCAATATCGCAGAAGTTTTCCCTGAGGACTTACTCAAGAGGATTACTGCGACTCAATCTCGCACGTCATCTGAGCGACTTGAGAATCGTCTGCGACAAACTGATGAGCGAGGGCAGCAGCCATGAAGCGACTGAATATGGTGATGAATGGCCGGATTATCGGACATGTGGATCAAGACGACCGTAGGAAGGTGACGCTGACTGCTCCTTCAATCGAGGGCGTGCCCCGCTTGTTGTCGCTAATCGAGGAGAATGACGCCAGCGTGGAGACTAATGCGCTAGTGCACCTCCGTTTATAGGGGTTGTCCGCCGTGGGTTAGTGGCCGGCTTCTTCTTCGGCGGTGTCAGTCAGATAAGTGTGGATGCTGTACACGCGGAATGGGTCAGAGGTTTCCACTGTGACCAAAGCATCCTTAGTTGTACTGGTCTGCCCAGTCCACGGATTCGTCAACGTCACCTCCCATGTGGTTGTCAGCGTCACTGTTTGAGCAGGGCTGCCTTTGCGATAAATATGCTGTAGCTCCATTGACGGATACGGCGCCCCAGGAGTCGCGGAAACCAACGGTTCGGACCCGTCATTGAAATCAAACACAAACGAGGTCCCCACAAACGTCACCGCAATTTTGCGGCCAAACAACTCCACTTCTTTAACCTGACGCGGCTGGGAAGCATGTACCACCACAGGCACCTTAGTCACCTTATGCCGATACGGCTCCACCACAAGACCAGCACCCTTCACCCCAGCAAAACCGCTGGCGTAGTCGACAATGCGTGTGGTTGACACGATTGTGGTTGAGCGGGTTTGATCCACCGGTTTAGGTGGAGTGATGCTAATCAACTCAGAGGAGGAATCTTGCCCGAGCCGGTTCTGAAGCATCACACCAAAAAGACACAAGTCCTTTTCGAATTCGCTTGGTTTTTCAAGGCATGCTGAGGCATCTGGACTGGAAGTGCGCGTTGGGATATCAGGCAGGGCCTCAAACTCTTCAGCAACAGAACCCTCTACCACAGGAGCCTCCACCTCAGGCACCACCTCAGAAACAGAAGGACCAGACTCCACAACCCCAGAAGACCCAGGAACCACCACCTCACGAGAAGCATCAAGCTGTACACCACCATCCTCATTGTCTGGAGTCATACCGAATGTGTTGATGCATTCAGTATTAGGAGGGCATTCGTTAGCTAATGCAGATGACATATTCGCGCCAAATAGGAAATTAGCAATTAGTATGGCGCAAACGCTGCGCGCTACCTTTTTAGTTTGTTCTCGCATTAAGACCACAAGCTTTCCATTGATTATCAACCCAGCAGCAATCAATCGCCGCAGTTTGAGATATAGAATCGATCGAGGATAGGGTGCCGTTCTGGTAGGCCGTATGGCCTGGCAATGTGAAATCCACGATCACTGAATGGGGTGCGCCGCCAGACTGGACATTCTCGTGAGAAATAATCTCTCTTACGTGAATTTCAGCGTTACCTTTAGGGTCTATCCACCCTCCAGCAGAGTAAAGCCCGTCAACCTGTTTCACGGTATTGGCGCAGTTACTGCATTCCGGGGTCACTTTCCCCTTCAGGGGAGAAATGTCTCCAACTTTCCAGGTGTAGATGTGTAGTTCCACGTAGTGCTTGGCAAATGCTTGTGCGCCTTCGGGGGTTTCTTGTTTTGCTTCGTCGGGTAGTTCTGGTGGGGTCAGGTTGCCCTGGTCGGGCTGAAGCAGACGCCCATCAGGCCCGACCCTGTACCCATTGGACATCGGCCCATCCACAGTAGACTGCCCGCCCGTGGCGGCTGACTGGCCACCAGCACCACTGCCAGACTGGCCGGTAGCCGACTGGCCCGCGCCAGATTGAGCAACAGCAGGCGCAGCCGGCCTGCCCGCACTAGTGGACGGCTCCTGGGGCGGCTTATGGCAAAACGTCAAATACACGACGCAAATAGCAACCAGCCATGAGATTCCAGCCGCCCACCACCAGCGCCTAATCACCCGATCCATCTCCGGATCATCACGCTCAAACTCACGATCCTCACCCCGCCTAGCAGCACCGCTATAACGAGGAGAACCACCACCATAATCATGCCTATCTGGACACATACACAAACGTTAGACCAACATCACACCCCCTGTCATCACTTTGAACACACTCAATCGCATCAAAAACCCAGACCGCGCGCATCAAATAGGTTTTGATCAGGCAAATGTGTTTCTTATGAGGGGTAGGGTAGGGGGCAAAATTGGTCAATTTGTGCTGATAGCAAGGAAATATTGGCTATAGAGGCATACTGTGCCTGGCCTTTTCACTTGCCCTCGGGTTGAGCCCGCATGTTATCCGCCTGTTACTCGGCTTCTTCAGGCGGTTCGGCTGGGGGCAGGTTTTCTTGGTCGTCTTCGTGTGCTTGCTCGTCAGAGCTGACTTGGTGCCCAAGGGATGTTGGGTCATCAGCCTCGGACTGGCCAGTGGCACTATTACCCGCTTGGATGGCGCCGGACTGGGAAGATTGGGCCTGATTGGCGTGCCCATCGGATTGAACTTCACTCAAGGCAGCATCGCGGGCGATCATTTCCTCCAGTTCTTCTGTAGTAGTCAATGCTGGAAGAGGGTGAAAAATATTCAGGTACATAACATATGTGCCTGCCATGGCTACCACTACAAGCATTGCCCACCAGAAGTACACGCTCTTAGAGGTCTGTAAATGCTGGTGTTTACGACGTTTTTCCTCCAGTAACCTCAAGGCTTCTTCGACCTCAGGGTCCGGATGCTGAATCGGCTCGGGTTTTTGCGGCCACATGCCTATACGCTAGACCACCCTCACACTCCCTGTCAGCAGTTTGAACACACTAAAGTGCGTCGAAAACCTGCGTTTACGCCTGAGAAAGCGCAGCAGTTTTGCGCGCTGCGCGTTCTTTTTCTCGAATGGCACCCCGGCCTCGTCGATGACCATTCAGCCACTTACCCACCCACGTGCCACGGATGAAGAAGTGGTACGTCCCCAAGGCAATAATGACCGTACCTACCCACGTAATAAGCAGCTTTACGACAATAGGAAGCGACAAATCCGCCAGCGGGATCTCAATAGCGACTAAAAGAAGCAAGTGAACCAGGTAAACCCAATAGGAGGAATCAGCTAAATAACGAATAACCCGATTCTCGCTACTGAAATAGCGAACTGCAAAACCAATAAACCCAAAAGTGAGGAGCCATGACGCAAGGGAAACTGCACTAGCTAAAGGGAAAGGTATCTTTATGCCTGAAATGACAAAGGCTGCCACGGCCAAAAGCAGCCCTGGAACGAAATAGAACGCCCAGCGGCGGCCAATATGATGCATGGAATCAGGAATGCGGTGAAGAAGCCAGCCAGAAAGGAAAGCTGAACCATAAGCGATCATATGGGTCGCGTAAGGGAGGATAAAACCGGGTGCGTCTACTCCTGAAGTGGGATCTCCGCCCTGAATATTTAAAGCCAACCACATGGCTAAAGCAGGAATGAGGAAACCCCACGGCTTACTCAACCAGGTGGCCACACGCGCCGTACACTTCCCAAGTTTTTCCGATCCTAAAATGCGCGACAAGAGGGCTCGCAATCCCAGGGTCAAAAGAATGCAATAGTAGAGGATAAAGAGGAACCATAAGTGGCCGACAGTGTACTGGCTGCCCACTGTTTGGGTCGGAAGAGGCATGCCGCGGTACTGATATCCCCAAGCAGCTAAAGGCCCTAGAGGTAAAACCAGGAGCGGCCAAAAGATCGCTCCCGGCAAAAGGATTCTCTTGCTTCTGTCTTTGAGGAAAGTGCCCACCCCTTTGCGCTGCACAACCATTCTCGCAAAATAGCCGGCAAGCAGCATAAACGTGGTCATCCGGAAAAGGTGAATAAGGTAGAGAAATAAGAGTGCCCATAGTGTGCTTTGATTATCGACAACCAGCCACTGTGTCCCGATTTCGGGAATAAAGGGCATGAGTGAATGTAGGACCACACCAAGAAGAAGAGCGAATCCTCGGGCGGCATCAAGACCGTGAAGGCGTTGGCGGGTGGGTGTGCTGGTGCTCATTGCGGGACCTCGTTGTAGAACGTGATAGCAATATGATATCTATTTTTTCTCGCGCCGCAAGAGGGGAAGCGTGGATCCGCTTGACCCGCGTAGATATGGGGGAATGTCGGCATGTAGGCGCTCAACGCACAGACTGTGGAGCATTGAGGTGCCAGCGGCGCGCTGCACTCGTTGATTACCAGGGCGTTCGCCATGGCAGGCCCGCCCCACTTAATGAAACGATTTCAACTGTTCATGTGCGCAGTGCCAGGCCCATCGCAAAGGGTCGCTCAACCAATCTGTCCCCGCCATAATTCGCTGCGGCGTCCACTTACCGTTGTCGTCGGGAGTCTCGAAAAATTCCAGAACGAAACTGTGGCTGAAATGCCCAAAATCCGTCACCGGTTCTAAATCAAGATCGTCAAGCCATGGGCGATCCTCAAATGCAAAGGCAAGGGAAAGTGTGCCAACATCGCTGACCCATAGGGCAGCAAAATCGCTACAGCAATGAAAAACTGTGTAATCCCGGGTGCGACGCAGGCCAACCCCAGGATGAATAGCCAGACCGCGCAGAATCAGCGCCTGATAAAAAGGCAGCAGTCGGCGTTCCCGCACCCGAAATAGCTCAGCGAATTCCACGCGGCACCATTCGTTATTTCTCGGCAATTATTTGCCCCATAGCACCCGCTTCAGCCATAGACATTCGGTGATTAACAAAGGTGTAGGTGCCAGGTTCTACCAGAGTAAACTCCACAAAACCTCCCTGGGCAGCAAGTAAAGGCAAAACCTGCGCACCACCTTTTCCGCTGGGCCCACCTTTACGCAAAGTAAAGTCCCCTTCATTCCATACAGTGTCAAATTGCGTGCCCACCACATGGAAAGCCATATCGATATTTGGCCCGGCATCCATTACCCAAATGCGTACGCGCTCACCCACTTTCACGCGCAAAGGGTGGGCCATATATTGGTAGGGCCGTCCATTAAAAGCCTGCAGATCGGGAGTCATTGCTGCCAATTTCTTCGGATCGGCATAGCCGCCATTTTCCGAGAGATAAAACTCCTGAGCTACCAATGCAAATTGATGATCCACAGGATCAGCATCCTCAGGCTCAATAATAACTGCCCCATTCATTCCTTGAGCAATATGCATTGCCATGGGGTGAGTGGCGCAATGGTAAAGCCAAATCCCAGCCCGCTCAGCTTTAAATGTGTATTCCAGGGTTTGTCCGGGCTCAATAGTTTTCATGACCTCATCAGGAGAAACGATCCCCGCGTGGAAATCCAGAGAATGCCCCATAGAGCCATCATTTTTCAGGGTGATATGGAAGGTATCCCCCACGCGGCCATGCAACATTGGGCCAGGAACTTGGCCATTAAAAGACCAGGATTTCCTCGTGACATTATTCGTCAGACGATATTCGCCTTCGCGCGCCTCCATAGTGAGGCGGTGGACCCGCTCATTTCCTAGGGGTTTTAATGCCGCTGGATAAGGTTCAACGGTGGCAGCATAGTCAGTGAGTTCCTGGGCAGTGGGAACACCGGGAGCCCGCCCATCCCCATGGCCGCCCATACCACTCATACTGTGACTGCCCGCCGCACCCTGATCAGTAGTAGTACCCGGGGCAGCTGCCACGCCACCATCCGCAGGCACGCCCGTGGCAATCACATCAAAAGTCATTCCAGCCTCACGGTGGCCAGGCAGGGTGCACCACCCAGAAATATTCCCGCCCACCATTTCAACGTCAATGGTGCCGCTTTCCCCGGGTGCCAAAGAGCCCGTGGTCTGGCCAGTGGAAAGGGCTAAATCATGTCGCTGATCGCCTGTATTTTTCACGGTAATCACAAGACGATTGCCAGCAGGGACTTCAATCGAGCTCGGCGTAAAAGCCATCCCCTTAATGGAGACCTCAACGGTGGTGGTTTGACCGGTTGGGGTCACCGCAGCGTGCGAAGTGGCAGTTCCGCCCGCAGCCCCGGCCTCGTGAGAAGACGATGACACTGGTCTGCCTGGGCCAAGGATGACAGCGGTAATCGTTAGTGCGACAACGGTGACGACGCCCATCACCATGGCGCCGGCGCGATCTAAGGAGGATGAGGGGGTGATTTTTGCGGGCTGCACATTACTCATCGGAATCTCCTTGGGCAGGTGGGGTAGTATTTTCTAGCGTGGACGAGGGCGGGGTAGCGGCCTTGCCACCACCAGATAATAACGATGGGCCACGTGGTGTAGGTGCTTCCTGAGATGACATAGCTGCAGGTGCACTCCGTCGCTGTGCCGCTTCACGAGCAGCCCGAGCCTGCACAATGCCACCGCGAGCAAAAGCGACAATATCAATGCAATAGGTGGCAATGACGGCGAGCCAACACAGGATAGGTAGTAGCGGTAATGAAGATTCTGCCCCGCCTTCGTGAAGAAAAAGGACGCTGAGGACGATGAGAGCACTATTGCGAATACCAAGCCGCTGCATTCCCAGAACCTCAAGAATAGCGATTCCCTGACGGACAACGCTCGGACCGCCGCCAATCACCACTGGCATTAAATAGGTCAGCGCACCGACTAAAACCTGGAGGAGGCCGCCCGCCCCAATAATGGCAATCCAGGTGATTGAGGTGGCGCGCAAAGTCGTCGGATCAGTGGCACTCCATGCGCGAATAGCAGTGGACGTGAGAGCAATAACCAGCCAGATGACTCCACAGGCACTCGCCCATGATCCATATTCTTTCGGACCTTTCACGCGGGCAGCGCTAATAAGCGGATAAAAGACTCCGAGAATAACGGCCGCCACCACAAGAAGAAGCCCTAAAGCCACGCCAGGTAATAGTGACAAAAGGGCACTCAGAGTAGCGGCAGATAAGCCAATAATCCACACAGGAAGGGCAGCGATAGCAAAAGAAACAGCCCTTGGATCCATCCGAGTTCGCAACATTGTGGGCCCTAAGGTCACTAAAGTGCCGCCCATAGTGAGGCCCACCCAGCCCACAACAGCAGATAAAGCGTGTGCCAAAGTCAGGGCATCACGCGCCTCAATAAGCCACTGCGGCGCAGAGGGAACAAAAATGGCAACCGTTACGCACCCAGCAATAATGGCCGTGACCACTAAAAATGCTGCTGACGCCCAATAGAAACGAATAACAACAGCAAAACGAGAGGCCAAATTCTTCCGCGCTGCCTGGACTAAAGCTATTCCATGCCAGGCTGCCACACCGCCAATAATTGTCGCCCCCGCCACCGTGCCGATGGCTTGCCCGGTCCACATAGAAATAATGAGTAGAACCAAGGCAGCATTAAAAAGAAGAATGCGGCGCGTATTATCCCGCCATGACCAATGATCGCCAGGAGGAAGATGAAGAAGAGCACGCGCAAAATACCAGGACCATTGGAAAATTGAATTCGTTAAAACGCCCAATGTGACCAGGTGAATCATTGTCCACAGATTCTGTGGAATAAGGCCGCGCGTGGCAATAGTGGCCACAGCGCAGGCTGCGGCAAGAAGCATCCACAAGGTGGTGAGGCGATCAGTGCGCGATGAACGGCCGCGATTGCCACGAGGCCGGGCCTGTGTCGAGGAGTCAGAAGGGGGAGGGGTTGGGGAAATCTTCATGCCTGCCCCTTCGTGGGTGAGGCCGCTTCCGAAGCCGCCACATGTGGGGAAGATGAGGGCGTGGGCGATGTGTCCTGGCCAGTGCTGGGGGTGGCAGTAGCAGTAGCTTTTCGCGTGACCCGTGCCTGATGAATGGCCAGCCCGAGATTGAGGCCAATAAAGACAAGGAATGTGGCCACCCCTAATGCGCCACCCAATTGCCAGATTCCAGTGTCAGCGCGGACATCGCCAATAATGCGGGTGAAGAGTGCCAGGTGGAAAAGAATAAGGACTACCCACATTGCGCGGTGATAAGGCAATTCTCGGCGGGCAACGGCCGGAATAATCACTGGTGCATGGGCAACTACCATTGACATGACAAAGCCAATTGATAAGGCGTGAATGCCTGCGTCATATCCCCAACCAGAGAATTGTGGTGGGGCAATAACCCACATGACTGCGGGAATGAGTGCCCATCCATGTCCAAGAAGCATGGCCCAGCCAGCAAGTCGGGGCAAGCCTGATAGACGTGCCGTATTCCGAGCGACATCATGAATAGCGACATCAATGACCAGAGCAGCTAATGCCAAGCCGAGAATGGGATAACCAAAAGGGGGAGAGAGGAGGGTAAGCAAAAGGCCAATGACCAAGGCGCTAGATTCGCCAAGAATACGGAGTTCAACGGAACCGCTCATAAATTGAATACGCGCAAGCTCCAGGCGCTCACCCATAATGGTCAGGACTAGGAACATGAGCCACCAGGGAACAATCACAGCAACTTCTAAGCCTCGCCACCATAAAAGAGTTCCGCAGACACCAACAACAGCGCCTAAACCTTGAACGAGGAGAGCAATTGATTGTTGGCGGCCGCGCCAAATTACCGCATAAATCGCACACAAGGCCGCCATCGACAATGTCCACAGGAAACCAGGCAACATTCGTGCTGGCTGAAATCCTGGCAAAGTAGCTGCCAAAAATGACGGAATAGGCAGAGCAGAAAGAGTGTCACGAATAACCGGATTCAGTGCGACAATAACTGCAGCAATGGCCCCAGCCCCGGCAAAAAATGGCGCGATATAGGCCCAGCGTGTGCCAACTTTTCCGCTAATAGCACCGCTATTAACGTCTGTATTTTGAGCAGTGATGCCACCGCCTACCCCTGCCTGAAGTGAAACGGCGCGTTCCAAACAAATGGCAGTCCCTAAAAATCCATGGACCATCAAAATACCGTGAATAGAGCCTAAATCCGGGTGACTAATCGGGGCTAAGGTGCCCAGTCGAATCAGTGCCGCATCCAGACCGCACATTAAGGCGATTCCCCCTAGGGCCAATAGGGCAAGGCGGCCAATAGGTAGCGGCGCGGGAGGAAGCGAGCGGGAAGAGCCTGCGGTCATGCTCTAACCGTATCGAGAATCGGCCTTTTTGTGTCTGTTGAGCGTGACATATGAGCGAAACGCGCAAAGGTGTCACGAAGAAAGGTCCTTATCAGGCGGGATTTAGCGGAAAAGATGAGAAGCCCTTGACTTGGATGATCGAAGCGCGCAATACTGACTATCGAGAACGAGCGAAACGCGCATTAGATTGTCTTTCTATGCGCGAATAGCGCAAGAAGATACGAGGAGGTATCCATGTCAGCTCAAGCAGCTGCGCCACCAGCGCGCGGCACAACAAATTGGCGATGGGTCGTTGCCATTGCCTGTGCGCTCGGCCTTGCCGTTAACTACATTGATCGCTCTGCGATTTCCGTATCCCTGCCCTATATGACCCAGGATTTCCATTTAACAGCCGAACAGCGTGGTCTTATTCTTTCGGCATTCTCATGGTCGTATGCGATTATGCAGATCCCAGCGGGGTCGTTGATCGACAAATTCGGCGAACGTGTGATGTACGGGTGGTCAGCATTCCTCTGGTCAATCTGTACGGGCGCCACATTTTTGGCCAACAATTTCGGTTTCCTTGTTGGCTTGCGTTTGGGCCTAGGAATTGGCGAGGCCGGGGCCTACCCTGCTTCAGCAAAAACAGTGTCACGCTGGTTCCCCAAGCGTGAACGTGCACGTGCTACCTCTATCTATGACTCTGGTGCACGTATTGGTTCTGCTGTTGCTACCCCTGTGATCGTTGGCATTATTGCTCTATGGGGCTGGCACTACGTCTTCCTGATTGCCGGTGTTCTCGGTATTTTCTGGTCTATTGGCTGGTGGTGGCTCTACCGTCACCCTGACCAAACAAATATCGTTTCCGAGGGCGAGCGTGCTCTCATTAACGAAGGTCGTGAAGAAGAAGCCCGCGCCGCTGCAGAATCAGGAACTGAAAAAGCCATTCCAGTGCTGATCCTGCTGCAAAAACGCGCCGTGTGGGCCATGATGATTGGCTTCTTCTGCGTCAACTTTGCCGTGACATTCTTCCTCACCTGGTTCCCCACATATCTGGTGGAAGAACGCGGATTCGACCTCCTGAAGCTCGGTGTTTACGGTGCAATCCCACCGATTTGCGCCATTATTGGCTCTTGGGTGGGCGGTCTTGTCAATGACTTCCTTGTGAAAGCGGGATGGGAAGTGACCCGAGCTCGTAAGACCTGTCTGGTTATTGGCATGCTCCTGTGCTCGGTGATTGCTGGCGCTGCATTTGTGGAATCTGCAGAAGTTGCAGTGGCTCTGCTGTCAATTTCCTACTTTGCCTCAGCCTTCACCATTGTCACCATCTGGTGTCTACCAGGAGACTTCGTTCCCACCTCAACAGTTGGCATTCTCGGAGGAACCCAGAACTTCTTCTCCAATATTGGGTCCGCCCTCAGCCCCATTGTTGTCGGTTACCTTTTGGCAGCCACAGGCACCTTCCAAATGCCACTTATTGTCGCTGGCGCTGTCTGCGTCCTAGGCGCACTGGTCTTCGGGATCCTCTTGCCTGAGGTTAAGCAGATTGATTTCTCCAAGGATCTGGCCCGCGCATAGTTCTCGCCTGGGGTGAGATCTGCACACAGTTGCCGACCCAGCTTCTTTTATCCGCACACATGACCGAAGGAGGTGACACGATGCTCTTACCAGCTTTATCTGACAGAAAAGGAAGATCTATGGCGCGTGGAGAGCATCGTGTCCGTCCGGAAGCACCGAAAATGAAAGGTGGACGGAGAAGAGCGCGCCTGATCGAATTGATTGGCGAAGATGCAGCTAAACGCGCTTCAGTCAATGAATTGGCAGAAGTGCTGGGCGTATCAGTTGCCACAATTCGCCGCGATTTGGCTCAACTTGAAAAAGACCAAGTGATTTCGCGCCTGTATGGGGGTGCGGCGCTCGCTCTTCCACGACGTGAACTCACCATGGCTCAACGGCAAGTGAGCAATGCAGAAGCCAAACGTGCGATTGCACAGGCTGCAGTGTCATTAATTCACGAGGGCGACCTCGTTATTTTGGACGCAGGCTCTACTGCCGAACAAATTGCTGTCGCCTTTGATAACCGTTTTGAGATTACTGTGGTCACCAATGGTGTGCGCTGCATTAATCAACTGATCCCCCAAGATAAAGTCCACGTTCTTGTTCTGGGGGGAAATCTGCGCGGCGTCAACGAAACGATTTGCGGTGCAGATGCAGAAATGGCGTTATCACGTATTTTTGGCACCCTTGCCTTTATTGGTGCAGATGCCGTTGATGCACAGCGAGGCGTCGCCTCGCGAACATATGACCAGTCTCGACTCAAGTCACTGATGCTCCGTGGGGCCGCCCAGTCCTATGTCATTGCTGACTCATCGAAATTAGATGACAGTACTGATTTACCGTACTGGGCGCCCCTGCCCCCCGCCTGGGGGCTTATTACCGATAGTGCGGCTTCCAATAAAGCGCTTGATGCTCTTGAAGCCAGTGGAGCCAGCACTATTGTGCTCGCTGATAAAGCAAAGGAAAGAATATGACACGGACAATGCAAAGAGCCGTTTTATATGCCCCCAATGATATGCGCATTGAGGAGGTGCCTATCCCAGAACTTGAACCAGGAGATGTCCTTATTAAAGTGACAGCTGCCCTGTTGTGTGGCACCGATGTGCGAATCTATACAGGAGCAAAAAAGCGTAATGTCACCCTGCCGTCAACCCTAGGACATGAATTCGCAGGCACAATTGTTGATGTCAACGGAGACCTACCTGAAGGCCTAGAAATGGGTGACCAAGTCTGTGTCTACCCTCTGGTGCCCTGTGGTCAGTGTGCAGCCTGCCGAAGGGGACATCCCAATATTTGTCGTCAGCGCGTCGCATTTGGCTACCAACTCGATGGGGGACTGTCGCAATATGTCCGTGTTCCCGCTAATGCCCGCCAGAATCTCATTCCTATTAATGCGGTTTCCGCATTAGAAGCCGCCATTGTCGAACCGGTTTCCTGCGCACTCAATGGCCAAAACCTCGCAAAGGTTGCCGGATCGCAGACCGTATTAATCGCAGGCGCAGGACCTTTAGGCCTGATTCATATTCGCCTAGCCAAAGCGCAGGGCGTCCAGCAAGTCATTGTGGTTGAACCGAATGAAGCCCGCCATGACATTGCCCGCGAATCCGGCGCTGATGCCGTTTTCGTTCCTAGTGACACGGTAGCCAACGAGATTAGTGAAATCGCTCCCGAAGGTATTGATGTGGTCATTATGGCCATTGGGCGTGCCGAAGCGCTGACACCCTATTTAGGGATTCTTGCTCCCGGAGCGCGGATTTCTGTTTTCGCTGGATTTAACTCTGAAGCCCAACTTTCTTTTGTTGCCAACGATATTCACTACAACGAGTATGAAATTGTTGGCGCCTCATCGTGTCGATTGGAAAACTTCCAACAGGTTGCGCCAATGATTAACGATGGCCGACTTTATGTGGGCGACCTTATTGGCACGCAATTGCCTATGGCGCAAGCCGGTGAAGCCATTGAATTAGCAGCTTCCGGTTCAGATATGCGCGTCGGCGTAGACGTGTGGGCATAACACTTTCCCTCTATTTCTGATTTCTGACCCCGCCCTCGTCCATAGAAATGGGCATACACAACACCTAAGGAGACCGCTGTGTCTGTATATTCACTCAACCCCGTTGGCACCACCTCCGCACTTGGACGCCAAATCCGTATGCGCCGCCTGCTGGGAACCGACGGAAAAATGATGTCAGTTGCTTTAGACCAGGCTGTTCCTCGTGGAGTTGCCCCCAGGTTGGCAGATATTAAAACCACCTTTAATCGCATTGTCGAGGGCGAACCCGACGCATTCACCGTCTTTAAAGGAATTGCTGGCCACCTGCTGTGGGACACCGATATTCAAGTGCCTCTCATTATTAAAGGAAGCACATTCTGCGTCGATTTCCACCTTACCTATGACGCTATTGTTGGTGGCGTCCATGACGCTATTCGACTTGGTGCGGACGCTCTGGCTATTGGCATTTCTGCTGGCTCTGAAAATCAAGTTGCCATGCTGGAAATGATGTCAGCAACTATTGAAGAAGCACATAAATGGGGCATTCCCGTCATCTGCCACGCCTATCCGTCCGGCGAATTGTGGGGTGACCGTAAAGGCAGCACCGAATCCGTTATCTATGCAGCCCGCGCCGCAGCAGAATGCGGAACAGACATTGTGAAAACCTGGTACACCGGTTCTGCAGAAGAATTCGCCAAGGTCGTCGAGGCTGTCCCCACCCCCGTTGTGGCAGCAGGCGGCGCACCTGCACCTGAGCCTATTAATGTCCTCGAACAGGCCGCTGCCGTTATGGAAGCTGGCGGTGTGGGCCTGACCTGTGGGCGCAATATTTGGGGCGCAGAAGACCCAGCCAAGATGGTACGGGCACTGCGCGCTGTTGTTCATGACGGAAAGACCCCCACCGACGCTGCCGAATTGCTGAAGTAGAAGCAGCAATCGCCAAGCACAATGGATCTAGGAGGTCCTCATGAGCATCTACATTGGAATTGACCTGGGCACCTCCGCGACCAAGGCGGTGGCCATTGATGGTGACGGACAGGTTGTGGGCCGAGCCCGCGCTGCCCACCCCCAGTCACGTTCACTTGCCTCCGGGCGAGTAGACACTGCCGCCTGGCATGAATCCATTACTGCTGCCCTCGCTGAGCTTGGCCCTATTGTGGGCCGAGCTCAGGGGGTTGGCATTGACGTGCACTGCCCGGTCGCTGTACCCCTGGACAAAAATGGAAAAGCCTGCGGTCTTGGGGTGGTCTGGGATAACAATGTCCTTCGCTATTTCTTTAACCGCTACTCGCGTGAGCGTTCAGATGCGGCAATTGCTGCGACAGGAAACCACCCTTCTCAATCCACATTTTTAGCGGTGGCTTATCCCTATCTGCGGGAAAAAGACCCCGAGGCCTTTGCGTCAATGGCTGTTTTTGGGATGGCAGGAACCTGGTTGGGTGCGCTCCTGACTGGACAATGCGCACTTGATCCCACCCAAGCCTCATATTCAGGGATTTTTGACACCGTGACCCCCACCAACGGGTGGATTGGTGAGGCTGTTGACCTACTAGAAATCGAAGAGAAGTCACTGCCGCAGATTCACCACGCGGTGGAGATCCTTGGTGACGTCACTGAAGAAGCGGCGGCAACATTTGGGCTTCCTCAGGGGATTCCTGTCACTGTTGGCTCAGCTGACACCCCTGCAGCTGCATTTGCATTAGGCACAGCGCCGGGAACAAAACCCTTCTTTATTATGGGCACTACTCACGTTATTAACTCGTGTTTAGATGCACCAGATTTGCGGGCAACTGCTCTGCAAAGATGCGGCAATAGGCCCGGCGAATGGCTGATTAATGGTGTGACTAATGGTGGCGATGCGCTGGCTGCTGGGGCATTAGTCAGTGGATATGGTGTCGGTGGCCAAGGCGTCCCCGAAATGATTTCCACTGCCTTTAATCTCTCGCCAGATGATGCGGTTGTGGCCCCCTATTTTATTCCGCATATTATGCGTGAACGCGGGCCGCTCTGGTTTGAAACACCCTGCTCGCAGATTATTGAAATCACCCGTGAAACACGACGCGAACAGGTAGCGCGCGCCATTGTTGACGGCGTCTTATTAGTAGACCGAATGGTACTGAACTCCTGCGTCCCTAAAGGCTCTGGATCTATTTACCTCACAGGAGCATTTGGGTCCGATGAGTCCTTCCCTCAAATGCTGGCCGATGTTCTCAATGCGGAACTTGATCTGGTTGATGAATCCTATCTGCCTGCTATTGGCGCGGCAGGAATGTGCGGGTCCACTGTGAGCGGCCTGGTCTTGCCTGAAGTGACATCTCGTAGGGTCAGTCCCCGCCCAGAATGGGTTGCCATTAATGATGCTCGCTGGGATGTTTTCCGGACTGTGTGGATGAAAGCCACCGGCCGTGAACTTCTCCCTGAAATCTGATTCTTTGCTCAAGGAAAAATCTCATGTCTACACCCCACAATGTGTATATTGCTCGTCTCCTTACTGACTCAGTAATGGAGGAAGTAGCACGTATCCCCGAATGTGTGTGTGATGTTGGTGAAGAAGCCCCACCATCGCGGAGCGAACTTTTAGAGCGCGTCGCTGGGGCTGACGCAGCCATCGTGACACTCACCGAAAAAATCGACGACGAATTTTTTGACGCCGCCGGGCCGCAACTGAAAGTCGTTGCCAATGTGGCAGTGGGTTACGACAATATCGATATTGCTGCCGCCAAGCGACGCGGAATCGCGATTACCAATACTCCAGGTGTTCTCGATGGTGCCACAGCGGATCACACCTTCGCATTGATCTTGGCATTAGCACGCCGCATTGTTGAAGCCGACCAATTCTTACGTGATGGCAAGCAATGGGTGTGGGGGCCACGAATGTTTGTTGGCCTCGATATCTCTGCTGGCGCAACCCTAGGAATTGTCGGCTTTGGGCGAATCGGTCGAGCGGTCGCCCAGCGTGCACGCGCTTTCGATATGAATGTCATTGCCGCTGACGCGACATTATCGACAGGTGATGTGATTGATGGGGTGACTATTCATCCCCTAGAGGAAGTCCTCGCCACATCCGATATTGTTACCCTCCATGTGCCTTTGCTGCCTTCGACAACTCACCTCATGAATGCCTCCACTATTGAGCAGATGAAAAAGGGCTCCTATTTAGTGAATTGTGCGCGCGGCGGAGTTGTCGATGAAAAAGCGCTGATTGCCGCTATTGATAATGGGCATTTAGCAGGAGCTGCCATTGACACATTTGAAGGTGAGCCGCAGGTAAATCCGGAGTTATTAACTCGCCCACAGATTATCTGCACACCGCATACCGCATCAGCTGGTGAAGCCACCCGAAATCGGATGGGACGCCTCGCTGTAGACAATGTGCTGGCCGTTTTAGCTGGGCGCGAACCATTGACGCCAGTAGGCTAAACGCACTCAAGAAGAACTGTGGCGGGCCCTGGAAGAAACCAGGAATGCCCGCCACAGTTTTTCTATTTACACCAGCGCGGCTATTTCTTTAGCAATCGCATCGGCCTGTGGTCCCACAACAACCTGAATTGCTTCATCAATAGCGATGACAGTAATTGCTCCGGCCTCCTTGAGAGCCGTGCTATTCACTGCGTTTGCATCAGCAACAACAACGCGAAGACGCATAATGCAGCCTTCAATAGAGAGGACATTATCTGCCCCGCCAAGCGCATGAAGAATGGCAGCCGAGTCAATTTCTACCGCCGAAGAAATACCTGAGATGGTCATGGAATGATCGTAGTTGGCGTGGGGGCGGAATGAAAAAGAACGTGGGGGATGCAATGAAATGGCCCCGCCCTCGTACATGATTGACGAGGACGGGGTCACACAATGGGTCAGAAGGGTCGCCTTAGCCAAGCGCCTCCGAAACGAGGGCCTTTGCGGCTTCTTGCACCTGGGCCAGGTGTTCTTCACCGCGGAAAGACTCCGCGTAGATCTTGTACACATCCTCTGTACCCGACGGGCGGGCAGCAAACCATGCACTATCAGTGGTGACCTTCAAACCACCAATCGCCGCATCATTGCCTGGGGCGCGCACAAGCTTGGCCGTAATCGGATCGCCTGCCAGTTCCGTTGCTGTCACATCTGAGGGATCCAAAGCAGCCAGTTTTGCCTTCTGCTCGCGATTAGCGGGCGCATCAATACGGGCATAAACCGACGCCCCAAAACGCTCAACCTGTTCTTTATGGAGCTGGGATGGTGTCTTACCTGTGACGGCCAAAATTTCGGAGGCCAAAAGCGCCAAAATAATGCCATCTTTATCGGTAGACCACACGGTGCCATCTTTACGGAGGAAAGAAGCGCCTGCAGATTCTTCGCCACCAAAACCAACAGAACCATCAAGCAGGCCAGGTACGAAATACTTAAAGCCTACGGGGACTTCCACTAAATCGCGGCCAATAGAGGCAACAACCCGGTCAATTAGCGAAGAAGACACTAAAGTCTTGCCCACGCGCGCATTTTCTGACCATCCTGGGCGGTGAGTAAAAAGATACTCAATGGCCACAGCTAAATAGTGATTCGGATTCATCAGGCCATCGGCGGTCACAATGCCATGGCGGTCGGAATCAGCGTCATTACCGGTGGCAATGTCATAGGGAGTTGAGCCATCCTCGCCAGGGGTCATAATCTGCCGCAGCGAGGCCATGGCATTAGGGGAGGAGCAATCCATACGGATTTTGCCATCCCAATCCAAAGTCATAAAAGGCCACGCGGGATCAACCACGGGATTAACGACAGTTAAATCCAGGCCGTAGCGCTCGCCAATGGCTGCCCAATAATCGACTGACGCTCCACCTAAGGGGTCAGCGCCAATGCGGACTCCAGCTTCGCGAATAGCGTCAATGTCAATAACCTGGTCCAGCTGCTTCACGTAATTATCCAGATAGTCATACTTCTGAATACTGGGATGCTCAAGCAAATCAGAGCCAATAATGCGGGGAATCGCCCGCCAACCGGATTCCAAAATCTCATTTGCGCGTGAAGCAATCCAGCCGGTGGCATCAGAATCGGCGGGGCCACCATGAGGCGGATTGTATTTAAAGCCGCCATCGCGAGGAGGGTTGTGGGAAGGAGTGACCACAATGCCATCGGCGAGGCCCGCGCCAGTTGTTCGCAGATTGTCGGGTGCGCCATTCGCGCACAAAATCGCGACAGAAACGGCAGGGGTTGGGGTGTAGGCGCCACGAGAGTCAATACGGACATCAACTCCGGCAGCCGCAAGGACCTCTAGCGCAGAGCGCCATGCGGGCTCAGACAGGGCGTGAGTATCACGGCCAATAAAAAGAGGGCCATCAAAGCCCTGGGCAGCGCGATATTCCACAATGGCGGCAGTGGTGGCCACAATATGGGCTTCGTTAAAAGCGCCATCAAGAGAGGAGCCACGATGGCCTGAAGTTCCAAAAACAACCCGCTGATCAGGGTTACTTGGGTCAGGCTCAATGTCGTAATAAGCGGCGGTCACCTCATCAACATTGATGAGGTCTTCGGGTAGGGCAACTGTTCCAGCGCGTTCATGCATAACACCAGTGTGGCATGGGCCACCGCAGAAATATAGTCGGCATCCGAATAGTGAGGCAGGAGGGTGTTGGGCTAGCGGTGGCGTCGCGATAATTTGCGCCCTGCCCTCGTCACATCTGTACTCCGCCCTCGTTAGTGGAAATATTCGGGACCTCGGGCCGAAATATCCTGCGATTCTTCCCGTTAGGCTGAGAGTGCGTATCTTCTGCGCGTACTACCGCAATACCAATGGAGGACCCAGTGGGCTGGTTTGACTCTGTCGAGCATGTCAGATGGCTTTCAAAGCAAATGCAGGCACTTATTGCCGAGGCCGAAGGGGCTATCGTTCCTACCGGTTTTGCCCACCTCACGAAAAGCGGCGAGCAAGATCCGACCCGTCCCATTGACTTAGCTGTGACTTCGCGCATGCTCTATGTGTTCTCGTTGGGAACGCTAATGGGGTTGCCGGGCTCGCGGCGCTACGCCGACCACGCTGTGAAATGCCTGAGGAAATACTATTCTGACCCCGTTCATGGGGGAATGTGGACATCGATTAAAGCCCAACCCGATGAGAATGAGCATGGGGTTCCATGGGATGATCATGGCCGTCTGAAGTCGCAATTCCACCAGGCCTTTATGATCCTTGGTGCTGCGGCGGCAACGGTTGCTGACCGGCCGGGCGCACATGAATTGCTCAATGACGCACTCCATGAGCAAGAACGCCACTGGCTATCCGCTAATGGACTGGTCCACGACGAATATGATGAGGCTTTTGAAACCCCGGCCGCATTCCATTCTTTAGGGACGCTATTCCATACTGCGGAAGCCTATTTAGCTGCGGCAGAAGCCACCGCCGATCCCGTGTGGATTGAACGCGCTGAAGCTATGACGGCCTTTGTTTACCGTAATGCGGTAGAAAATAATTGGCGGCCGCCGGAATACTATGGCGCTGAATGGGAGCCGCTAAAGGAAGCGCCCGAATCGCCGCGAGATGGCCGTTCCAATTACGTGGGATATGTGGTGGGGCATTCACTGCAATGGTCGCGTTTAGCTCTGCATGTGCGTGCTGCTTTGCGTTCGCTGGGGCGGTCCCAGCCCGATTATCTGCTGGAAATGGCACAAGAACTCTTCGAGAGGGCGCGCGTGGATGCCTGGCGGCGTAATGGGCACGCTGGTTTTGCGACCACTGTCGATGACCGTGGCGAGCCTTTGAATGATCAGCACCGCCAGTGGACCGTGTGTGAAGGCATTTGCGCCACTGTGGCGATTCGGCGGGCATTGTTGGATGATGGCGGCCACGCCGGCGATGTCGAGCATTTCGAGCATTGCTACCGGTCATGGCTGGATTATGTGAATGACTATCTGATTAGTCGCCCAGGTCGTTGGCGGCGGGCATTGGGCGCAGAAAATGAGACATTGTCGGAAGAAACCGCGTCCCGCTGGGATGTTTACCATGCCTTGCAGACCACGCTGATTCCACGGGTCCCGCTGTGGCCGCCTTTTGCTTCGGCAATTTCGCGTGGACTGTTGGATAAGCCGGAAGAGCCTGAACCTGACCGCAAGAGTTGGAACTTCTTCCGTTTCGGGAAGTAGGCCTCTGGCCGCGGTGTGGGATGGACGAGGGCGGGGCGCCCGGTGGGCGCGCGCCTGATGCCAGTTGACCAGGTACTGGACTGGTGGCCAGTACCTGACCGAAAGTGATCTTTGCCGTGAAATGGCCCCGGGTGTGTGAGCCCCCGGGCCAGATGCGGTAGCATTTTCGGGTCTGGAGGGCTGACCGAGCGGCCGAAGGTGACGGTCTTGAAAACCGTTGTGTCAGCAATGGCACCGGGGGTTCGAATCCCTCGCCCTCCGCAGTGGATAGGGCCTCGAGCAAATGCTCGGGGCCCTTCCTTTTTCTGCAGCTTTGGTGTCATTGCGGGGGTCCCGTGGGTTCTGGTTAAGGGGCAGTGGTTAGGGTTAAAGGACAGTGGGTGTTGCTGGGGTACGGGTTTTTTGGCCTGATGGCGGGGGAAAGTTGGGATTTTAGTTGGGTGTGTTTGTCTGCCCGAGGTCACTGCTGTTTTGGGCTGCCTTCGCACAGCGCTCCAGATGCCTATCTCTGTTGCGGCGCGCTGACAAAGCGCCGCGAAGACGAACTTTGGTGGCTGAATCTGCGTTGTGGACGCGGGTTATCAATTGGAGCTGCGGGAGCGGGATTTCTGATCTGCGTAAATAGGTGTGGGCTTGGGATCCAGACGCCAATTCCATTACTTCAGCCGGACAAAGCGCCACCACGACGTGTTTTCAAGGGGCAATTGTCGTTGTGGGCGCGGGTTGTCAGTTGGGGACTGTTGGCCACTGATTGGCGACCTGGGCAGATAGTTGCCCCGCCCTCGTACATCAAATACAAAGCGCCACCACGACGTGTTTCCAAGCGGCAAATGTCATTGTGGCGGCGGGTTGTTAGTCGGGCACTGTTGGCTTGTGTGTGCTGGACGTGGCCTGTGCCTCAGCCGCCGAGTTCGCGCCATGGGCGTAGAACCGCTACTCTTATTCGGTACTTCCCGTACTGGAGACGTCGCATAGTCCGGTCGAGTGCGCCTCCCTGCTAAGGAGGTAGGGGTGCTAAGCCCCTCGCGGGTTCAAATCCCGCCGTCTCCGCCTGTGAAGTCCCGTGAGCCACGCCGGTCACGGGATTTTCCATTTCCGAGGGCGGACTGCTGGGTAAATAGGACAAGACGGGAACGGTTGATACTTTCCGTGAGGTCACGGATATGGAGAACGCCCTTGCTTGGATTGAAGGGGCCGGAACATGAACTAATTCTCTTGCCGGGCGAATCTAGGCGGGTGTAGCCTTGGGGCCAGAGGACATAAGGGTGGACCACCCGCTGGTAACGAGTGATCCACTTGAGGCCCCCTTATCATGGGCCCATAAGGGCCTGGATAAGGCCCTCGATGGCCTTTAGAAGGACAGCAAGAGCCAGGATCCTCGTGGTTATTCCGTCGCAGCGGAATTCGAAGATTCTGGCTTTGCCTTTGCACTCACATTGTTTGTGTTTGCGCTTTCCTCGCATCGGCCATCACCCCCTTTCTGCGGTACAACCTCACCGGCGAAGAACAAGTGCCGAACCGGGGGTGTGCCGCTGAGGGGCACTTTAAGTTTAGCGAGTAACCCTCATATGTGGGGAGCTTTTGACTAACGGGTAGGACTCTGCACTCTGGTCTCGTTAATGATCAATAGACTGTCCCTGTGACTTCCACATACGACGCCGCTCAGTGGCGCCTCCTCCACCGGGAGTATCCGCCTTTTTCGCCACATGTCACTGAAGTGGATATTGACGTCACGGTAACAGCATGTGCCCCACTGAGTGGCCCCAATGGAGAAGGCATTATCGCCTTAGGCACTCTTAGTGGCGAAATATTCCTGTGGGATCTGCGTTCTGAACAGATTATTGGCCAGCCTTTACGCGGTCATAGCGATAAAATCAATGCCTTAGTGTCTTGGAATGGCGCAGATGGGTCCACCTATCTTGCCTCGGCTGATGATGAAATAGCGGAAAAATCCTCTATATGCGTGTGGAAGCTCTTCGATGAAAAGCCTGAAGTGGGCTCTTTAGTAGGACATACCTATTTTAGTGATGCACTGACCTATTTCCGCTCTAGACAAGGAAATATTCTCCTCGTCGCCACTGACCAAATTTCAGTCCGCGTGTGGGATCCGCTGTCCGGAAAAGAAATTGCCTGTAGACAGCGTGTTGACACTGACTACGCCGATGGTCAGTGGTTTTTTGGTGTGGAAATGGTGTCTTTGTCTAGCGGGGAGCCCTGTATTGCCATCGCAGACAATTCATGTATTCGCATTCTCGATGCTGAATCATTGGCAACTTTATACACCCTCCCCGGAGATCATAAGGATACAATTAGCGATCTTTCGTTCTTTTCTGAGAGGGGAAGAAGCGCTTTTCTTGCTTCTGTCGCGCGCAATGGAAGCATCATTATACATCGTCTGCACGACAATTCAGAGCATGAAGTGCGTCCTGCTTTGGTAAGTCGGGACGAAACCCCACACAGCCTCACCTTTTTTGTGACAACAAAGGAAATCTTCGTCTCGCTGTGGGAATGGATAATGGAGAAATCTGGATCTGGGACCCTTATCATTTAGAAGAGCCGCCCTCGCTTATGCGTATTCGTCGCACCAGATCCTATTCCAATCCGCTAGTCTCCCTCACCTATAGTTCTGCCCAAGATACTTCATCCTGCCTAATTTCTTTGGATTCCATGGGGAAAGTGCATATCTGGGATGTGGATCAAGAAAATTGTCTCCCGCAAGGGAAAGATCCGTCAATGTGGGTTGAGAATATTCTTCCCATCCCGGGATATGCTGATCGCTTTTTGCTTCATAGTGAGCAGACAGATCCTTTGACTATATGGCAACGTCAAGAAGATGGATATATTCCATTAACGAGGTCGGGGCGCGAAATGCAAATAGACAATCGCTCTCTTCGACCCCTTGCTATTGACCCCACTGGTCAATGGCTGCTGTGTGACTATTCTGATTATTCTGGCCAGGTAATGATCTGTCATCTCTATTCTTTAGCGATTGTCGAGCGGATCCATTTGCCAGTCTATCCAGAGGCAATCTGCTGGAAGGAAGGTAGGCTCATTTTTGCTTCAGCTAGCCAGCAGCATGTGTGGGAATTCGAGAATGGTGCCCACTTTTCTTTGCCGCACCCAGAGACGCTAGGGCAAGGGAATCTTACACAATCGGATTCCTGCCCTTCTGCCGTCTATTGGGAGAACCCCTGTGGTGATAGCCGGATTGCGGGACTCAATGACAATGGCGATATTGATGTGTGGGATATTAGGAGGTGGCAGAAAATCAGCCGTATCCCAGGTGAGGCAGAGAGCAATTTTGGCGGGCTGCACATAGTGGAAGATGGCGATGACCGTTATCTGCTCACCATTAATGGTAATGACGAGGTCCATATATGGGACGCTGAAAGTGGTGTCCTGCGGCATCGTATCTATGCCAGCGATCTGGAATCATCCTCGCCACTATGGTTAAAGATTGCCGTGCTCCCAAGCAGGCCGCCACTAGTCATTATTGATGAAGGCGGCGGACATATTGGAGTGCGCACGATTGACGGCACTCAGGTGGATCATTTTCAACTGTTGGGAAACGCGCCCACCTGCATCACTGCCCTGTCAGATCGTGTGCTGGCCTTTGGGATGCCAGATGGTTGGGAGATGTGGGAAAAGGTGCAACCTGGTGACGTGAGGCAGTGAAATGTGCGTATTTCTCTTAAGGGACCATTGGCCCGTGTGCGGAGTAGGTTGATCGCTCCGCAGTGCCCCGCCCTCGTGAATGGTAAAGAAAGGACCACGAAACCTCTGCATTTTCTTTGCCTGGCGTCTACAGTTGTCGAGGTTTCTATACGCCCCTATGGATTTAGTGAGGATCTGTGCGCTTTTTCAAGCATGCACTTCGTTATTGTGCCGCGGGCATTGCCGCGGCTCTGGTTGTGGCTATTCCCGGGCCAGCAATGGCCGCTGATCTGGGCAATAGTGCTCTGACGGAACCTATTCCTGCGGATGCCACGCCACTGCCTGCCGCCCCGGCAGAGAACCCCGACCTGCCGAAAGTTTCTCCAGTTCCGCAGTCTATGAAGGCTCAGGGGGAGTCTGTTGATGTGTCTGGGAAGGTGCGCTTGGAAGTTGATAAACCCGACCAGAACGCAAATGCCGCTGCCCGGGCCCGCGGAATTATCGAAGGAGTTGGTGGGACAGTTCTTGAAGCGAATGCGCAGGGTGCAACCGCCCGGATTGTTCTGACCACAGACCCTGCTGTGGCGGCTCGGGCCAGCGGTCTCACGATAAAGGCCCCGCGACCAGCAGAAGGGTACGCTCTCCGTACTACTAAAAGCCGCGTTCCTACCGTGGTGATTTTAGGAACCGATGCGGACGGGCTCTTTTATGGGGTACGCACATTAGAGCAATTAGAATGGGAAGGAAAAATCCCTGGAGTTACTGTCGATGACTGGCCGAATATGCGCGTGCGTGGCGTCGTAGAAGGCTTTTATGGGCAGCCATGGAGCCGTCAAGCGCGCCTTGACCTCATGGAAACGCTGGGTGACGCAAAGCTTAATACTTTCGTCCTTGCCGCTAAACACGATACCCGCCTGCGCGCCAATTGGCGCCGGCCTTTGTCCCCAGAATCCCTGGCAGAGTTTGGCGAATTATCCCGCGAGGCGTCAACTCACCATGTGGATTTAGTGGCTGCTATTTCTCCGGGAGTGGATATTTGCTACCACTCTGACGAGGATTATCAGACCCTTGTTGATCGCCTCGAGGAATTTCGTTCGGTGGGGATTACTCGATTCCAAATTGCCCTGGATGATATTCCTGAAGTGCCCAATTGTGACGAAGATGGGCAAAGAAAACCCGGAGAAACAGCAGAAACAGCATGGGTTCGTAGCCAAGCTTTCCTCCTGAATCGCCTTCAAAAAGACTACATTAAAGCCAATGGTCTGCCCGATTTAATGATGACCCCCACTGACTATGTGGGCACCACTGCAACCCCCGCAAAAAAGGCGCAGGCCCAACATCTTGACCCGAATATTGCTGTCCAGTGGACGGGGAAAGAGATTGTCATCGAAGAAATTACCGCTGCCGAAGCCGAGGCCGCGGCACGTTCTTATGACACAAAAAACCTGATTATCTGGGATAACTATCCGACGAATGACGGCGAGAATACTGACCGCCTCTTTTTAGCTCCCGTTCATGGGCGCGCGGCTGATCTCCACAAAAAAGCAGCGGGAATCCTCATGAATCCAATGATCCAGCCCTATGCCTCAACTCCGGCATTAATTGGCTTGGGCGCCTACTCGTGGAATGGCGCGAAATATAATGAGGTAGAATCGCTCGACCTTGCTTTGGATCGTATTGCTGGTGCGGATTCTGGGCAGGTGCGCGACACTTTAGAAGCCTTTGTTGATCTGAATATCTCCTGGCGTTTTAACGGGAATCTTCCGGAGTCTCCTCAAATGCGCGCCGATATTGAGGCCGTCGAAACCGCTATTAGCGAGGGGCGAGCCACCCGCAATTCTCCTGAGGTGGTGAAATTGCGTGAACGTCTGCGTTTACTTGCCTATGCGCCAAAAACTTTTGGCGCCTTAGCTGATCAGCATTTCGCCGCTGACGTTTCACCGTGGACGTGGGCGTCATCCCAGTGGGCGCAAGCAATGATTCATGCCCTTGAATTGCGTGTCCATAATGGGCAAAAACGCAGTGGCGCAAAGGTGGATGCAGGGACAAATCCCGCCACATGGACAACGAATATGAAACGTTTCCGTGGCCTAGCTCAGCGTCGCACCCTGGATGTTCTTGACCCGGATGCGCATACGCCGATTATGCGGCCTGATTCTGTGCAGCCGACCCTGGGTGATGGTCTCTTTGAAGATTTCTGCTCTAAAGCAGAAAAGGGGCAATAGAAGCGGCAGCTGAGGCCCGTAGGGCCGGCACATGTAGAGTCGGCCCCGCCCTCGTGAATTTTTCTACGAGGGCGGGGCCGTACCCTATGACTCACACCCAATCAGTGACTGCGTCGCGATGGGCAATCAGTCCCACTGAGGCTGATCGGGGTCTACTCCATGAGCGCGTGCATTGGCTTCAATAATCTGTCGGAGCCACGCCGCGAGGCCCTTTTCGTGCTTGTCGTAGTACTGAACGAAACGCTCGTCAGTGGTGTAACCGCGGGCAATAAGGACCTGTCGCCCATAGGAGGTGTCAAAGCAGGTATCTAAAAAGGCCTTGTGGCGCTCGGCCAAGGCATTGGCCTGTGGCGAGCCCGGCGCAATACCGTCACGAAGTGCCTGAGCGCAGTCCTTTTCTAAAGCGTCCGCTAGAGCCTTCTGATCAGCGATATCTTGCTTCGACATTGCGGCGCGGCGTTGGGTAGCTTGTGCCCAGGCGTCAGTGTCGCCCCAGTTTTCGCGGGCCTCGTCTTCATAGGCCTGCCAGTCAGTGCCCACAAGCTCACTGACTTCTTGAGGAGTGAGTTTTTCTCCCATAGTGTCCTTCTCCAAGAGTGAATCAACTGCGCGGACCATCCGCTGCAGGTGGGAGATACGGTCCATTAGAGCCTGGCGTTGAACCTCTAAATGAGTCCGATTGGAGGTGTCGGGCTGACGAAGAAGTTCGGCAATATCCGCTAGTGGCAGACCCGTTTCGCGATAGATCAGCACCTGGTGGAGGCGCTGAATATCGTCGCGCGAATACAGGCGGTAGCCCGCCCAGGATCGTGACGAGGGCGAAGCCAAGCCGATCTGATCCCAATGGTGAAGCGTGCGAATACTGATGCCCAGCATCTCGCAGACCTGCCCAACAGTGAAGTCGTCATCAGGTGTTTCTGCGTTTTTCATGCTGTCAGTATCTCCCATGTGAATAAGCCTCGGGGCTGACGCTGCGTGAGGGTCAAATTGTGGGTAGGCGAGGGCGTGTTTGCTTTTGAAGGGCGAGTGTATTAGCAGGTGTAGAGGTTGAGGGGGTGTTTTGCAGGGGTTTCAGGGGGTGTTTTGCAGAATGGTTCCGTCATTGAAATAACTGGCGAGGGCGGGGCGCGAGTTGTTCATGTGTCGCTGTCTGATTTCTGTCTTCGGGTCGGTGAGGCTCTGCCAATGTTCCGCCCGAAATGGTCGATTGTGGAGGTGGGTGTATCGGTGAGTGTTGGGGTGGGTGCTTGCGCGTGTTGGGGATGCGTGTGCCGGTGAGGGTGCGTGTGTGCCCGCAAGCGTTGGCTGCACGCCTGTAAGTGTTGCCCCGCGCTGGTGAGATAAAGGGAAAGCCTGATCCGGCCAGCGCCCCGCCCTCGTCAATGCCCGAACGGACACACAAAATGTCCGAAATATGGATTCCCTCTTCCCTTTTTGTCCGTTCGGGCATAGCATAATTTCTGAACGGACATCCTCAGCCTCACCCAGGCCCAGAAAATCCGTTCCCCGTTGCATAGCAGCAACACTCAACCAGCAAGGAGTAGCCATGAAGGCTCACCGCCGACAGGAGAAGATCCTGAAGGACCTGGCACGCCAGGGCAGGGTCTCCGTCATTGAACTTGCCGCAACACATAAGGTCACTGTGGAAACCATTCGCCGGGACCTCACCGCCCTTGACCAGGCTGGAGCGTTGCGGAAAATTCGTGGGGGAGCAGTTGTTGCCCCCGCCCTCGCTACTCCTGAAACGGGCGTCACCCAACGCGAAATCACCCATGCCGAAGCAAAAGCACGCATTGCGAGCGCCGCATTGGCTGCTCTTGATCTGCGCCCAGGCGCCACACTCCTCATTGATTCCGGAACAACCACCGGAGCATTCGCTCGATTCCTCCCCGACGACCTTGACCTGCTGGTCCTGACAAACTCCGTCCTCATTGCCGCCACCCTAGCGCCCCGCCCGGGATGCCAGGTGCGGATTATTGGCGGACACGTGCGCGGCCTTACCCAGGCTGCCGTCGGGCCCGAAGCGCTGCTCCAACTCGCCTCATTGCGAGCCGATTATGCGATTCTCGGCTCCAATGGTCTGACCGCTCAACACGGGCTGTCAACGCCAGACCCTGACGAAGCCGCCGTTAAACGGGCCATGGTTTCTGCAGGTCGGCGCGTTGCTGCCCTTATCGACGCCTCCAAAATCGGCCAAGAACACCTCATTTCCTTTGCTGATACGGACAATGTCGATCTCCTGGTGACAGATGCCGTTATTACCGGATCTCTAGCCACCCACCTCCATGACTCTGGATGCGAGGTTATCCCTGCATGATCATTACCCTCACCCCCAACCCCTCACTTGACCGCACCGTGACCCTAGGCGGGGAACTTGTGCGCGGAGGAGTCAACCGCCTGAGTGCCGTCACCGTCGAACCTGGCGGCAAAGGACTCAATGTCGCGCGAGTCCTCGTTGGCGCCGGCCTGTCTGTTTCCGCGATTTTGCCTGCCGCTTCGCGCGACCCGCTGCTCAATGCCGTTGAAACAGTTGCCACGAATGCTCTGAAAGTTCATGTGGTTCCTGTGGCTGGAACCGCGCGAATTAATACCGCTGTCACCGAGCCTGACGGCACCACCACTAAACTCAATGAACCCGGCGCCACACTGGATCACAGTGAAGTCGCCGCCTTAGAACTTGCTCTGATTGACCGAATCTCACAAGCAAGTGACAAGGATGATCATCATTGGGTGATTCTTTCGGGGTCTTTACCACCGGGAGTGCCCAATGAGTTCTACGCCGGACTCGTTGCGCGCCTGCGTCAGGTGGCCCCACAGGTACGGATAGCCGTAGACACCTCGGACGCGCCCTTGGCCGCTATCACCCAGGCCTTTCCCAGCGCGGCCCCGGACCTGATTAAACCCAATGGAGAAGAACTTGGCCAACTCGCAGGGCTTCCCCGCGAGCGCGCCATGGCCCTAGAAGAAGGAGCGCGGCGCGGCGAGTTCACACCTATTGTCGAGGCCGGGGCTCACCTGGTTGACCAGGGAGTGGGTGCTGTCCTGGCCACCCTGGGTCCTGCCGGAGCAGTGCTGATTACCGCTGATGGCGCGTGGCATGCCAGCGCCCCTGACGTGCCTGTCCTCTCCACTGTTGGCGCCGGGGATTCTTCTATTGCTGGCTACATTTTGGCCGATGTGAATGGGGCCGATGAGGCGGCGCGTCTGCGCAGCGCGATGGCGTATGGATCGGCAGCGGCCAGCTTGCCCGGAACGCAACTTCCTACTACCGCTGATCTTCCACAAGCACAGGCAATCATCACCACACTTGAAGGAAAAACCCATGTCTAATACGTCTGCCTCAGCGCCAACGCCGCTGATTATTCCTGAACTTGTCCGCCTTGACGTCACGCCTGGTGCAGAGAAAAGCGATGTCATTACATACCTTGCTGAGGTGGTGGTTTCCGCTGGGCGTGCAGACGAAGCCGCCGGCTTAGCCGCTGACGCTTTGGCGCGTGAAGCGAAAGCCCCCACGGGGATTAAAGGCGGCATTGGTATTCCACACTGCCGCAGCGCCCATGTGCACGCGCCGTCGTTGGGATTTGCACGCCTTGCTCAAGGCGTTGACTTCGGGGCGAAAGATAAAAAGCCTGCTGATTTAGTTTTTATGATTGCGGCGCCTGCTGACGCTGACGATCTCCATATTGACCTGCTGGCTAAACTGGCGCGCGGCCTGATGAAAGCAGAGTTCACTGGCGCCCTGCGAGAGGCCAGCACGCCTGAGGAGATTGTGCGTATTGTGACCGCGCAGGTCCAGCCTGAGTTATTGAGTGACGAGGGCGGGGCTGGGGCTGCCAGCAGCGCCGCCGCCAGCAGCACCTCTTCCACACAGAGCGGCCCCGCCCTCGCCAATGGAGAAAAGAAACCCCTGATTGTCGGTGTGTCATCGTGCCCAACGGGGATTGCACACACCTTTATGGCGGCCGAAGCACTGGAACAGGCCGGTAAAGCCAAAGGCGTTGACGTCCATATCGAAGGGCAGGGCTCCGGGAAAATCGACTGGCTCGACCCGGATTTGATTGCTCGGGCTGATTCTGTCATCTTTGCTCACGACCTGCCCGTCAAGGATCGCGGGCGTTTTGCTGGCAAACCCGTCGTTGATGTGGGCGTGAAGGCGGCTGTCAATGATGCGGGGGCGCTGGTGGACCAGGCGCTCGCGGCTATTGATGACCCAAATGCGGCGCTCGTCCCAGCCGGAGGCGCCACAGGAGAATCCGACACTAGCGAAGAACAGCAACACTGGGCCCGGCGCCTCCAACGTGCCGTAATGACAGGCGTGTCCTATATGATCCCCTTCGTTGCGGCCGGCGGTTTGCTGATTGCCCTCGGGTTCCTTTTCGGCGGCTACGACATTACGGCAACGGCAAATAACATTGTCCTGGGAACCCGCGATGCTCAGGGGAATGTCGAGATTGCGGCGTCCTCACTGTGGAATCTGCCCGATATTACTCACGAGAACTACCTTGCGCCGAATGCTTTAGGTGGGTCGGCACTAGCGGCCTATATTGGCGCAGTTTTCTTTGTTCTGGGCAGCTCCGCAATGGGCTTGCTGGTGCCGGCCCTGGCAGGATATGTGGCTTTTGGGCTGGCGGGCCGGCCCGGGATTGCCCCCGGATTCGCTATGGGTCTGGCGGCCGTGGCTACCGGGTCGGGCTTTATTGGCGGCCTATTGGGCGGGATTTTAGCGGGATATTTGGCTGACTGGCTGGCGGGGCTGAGTGCTCCGCGCTGGTTGCGTAGCCTCATGCCGGTGGTCATTATTCCGCTGACCACAACCGTGGTGGTGGGGTCGGTCATGTACATGCTGCTTGGTAAGCCACTGGCGCAGTTTATGGATTGGCTAACGGCGTCGCTGACAGCCATGTCAACTAGTGGGGCTGGAGTGCTGCTAGGCGTGATTATTGGTCTGATGATGTGCTTTGACCTGGGTGGGCCTGTGAATAAAGCGGCTTATCTTTTTGGCACTGCTGGACTTGCCGCAGGTACAACAGCGTCCTACGAGATTATGGCTGCAGTCATGGCGGCTGGCATGGTGCCCCCGATTGCTTTGGCGCTGGCCACAACGATCCGCCCGCAGCTCTTTAGCGATGTTGAGCGAGATAATGGCCGTGCCGCCTGGCTTTTGGGTGCGTCCTTTATCTCTGAGGGAGCTATTCCTTTCGCTGCTTCTGATCCGTTGCGCGTTATTCCCCCGGCAATGGTGGGCGGCGCAGTGACAGGCGCCATGTCAATGGCCCTTCATGCGGGCTCGCGTGCGCCTCACGGTGGGATCTTCGTTTTCTTCGCCATGGATAATTTCCTGTGGTTTATTGTGTCGATCCTGGCAGGCGCAGCGATTGCCTGTGCCGGAGTTGTCGGCTTGAAGCAAATGGCAGCAAAGAAAGCCGCGGCCGTGGCGGCGTGACGTCAGGCGGTGGACTCAAGGGATGGCCCCGTCCTCGTAGAAAAATATACGAGGGCGGGGCCACGTCTGTGCCGTTGTTACTCCACCCAGGCCATTGCGCAGACCTGAGAGGAGTCAATGCCTTTAACGCGCAGTGGGCCAAGAGTAATGAGTTTGATGGTGTGATCGCCGAGATCTGCCAACGCCATGTCTTCAATGGCGCAAATCAGGTGGTCGTTGTAGTTGCCAAGCAGCCAGTGGTGGGCTTCAACTCCATAGTCATTGGTCGGCGAGGCAACAGATAGGAAGTCCATGCCAAGGCACACCAGGTCCGGGAATTCCTCGTTGAGATAACGGCAGAAATCCGGGTGCAGGCTGACGCCTTCAGCGGCATAACGGTCAGGCTCGGTGAACTTATATTTCTCAAAGCCGGTGCGGATTAAGAGCAGCCGCTTGCCTTTGAGCTGATCAGCAAAGGGCTCGATATCCTCCTTCAGGACAACCTCGCCAAAATCTCCACGATGTGGCAGGTCAACAACGAGAACCTCCCCGCCCTCGTACGCGAAAAGCTCAATCGGTAATTCGTCGAAGTTGGTGCCAACAGTATTGAAATGGTGGGGCCCATCCATATGCGTCCCAACGTGGTTGGGCAACGTGGTGAGCACAGAGTTGAAAGGCTTCCCATCTTCGCCAATGAGACGGTCTTGCCGGATCTCTAATGTCGCTTCACCGGGAAAGGCGCGGTCTTCGGGGTCGAGCTTATGCGATAGATGTACGAACACCGTTGTTCTCCTTACGTCTTGGGTCCCGCCACTATACCGACCATAAGTGGCCATGTATACTGTTTTGACGCTGCTTCAAAGGAGAACCATGCCGACTCTTGACGAGTTACTCGCCGGCTATCCCCCGTCTCTCGACGTCACAGCTACCGAAGTGCCGCTCCCCGAACGGGTATTAATCGTTCTTGATGATGACCCCACGGGAACCCAATCTGTTGCTGACCTACCCGTGTTAACTAGCTGGGGAGTGGATGCCCTGGAATGGGGGCTACGGCAAGGAAAACCCGCGATCTACGTGATGACGAACTCGCGGAGCCTAGATCCGGAGGCAGCCGGGCGCTGTAATGAAGAGGTCGCGTTAGCCGCATATGAAGCAGCGCAGCGTGTAGGGGTGCGCGTTGACTTCGTCTCCCGGTCAGATTCGACTTTGCGTGGACACTTTCCCTTGGAGCCCTTGACCCTTGCTGAGGTGGTCCGTAGCCGCGAGGGGGCCAGCATTGATGGCATTGTCATTGTCCCGGCTTTTGGCGATGCAGGCCGCGTAACGATTGGCGGCACGCACTATGCGCGCAATGCTGACGGCGACTACCTGCCAGTAGGGGAGAGTGAGTTCGCCCGGGACGCGACCTTTGGCTACCAGTCATCACGTATGGCTGACTGGGTGGCAGAAAAGTCCTCGCGCTGGGCGGTCAGTGACGTTCTCGCCATTAGTCTGACTGACCTGCGCGCCGATGGTGACGGGGTTGTCGCCCAGCTGCGCGGCGCGCGCGACGCCCAGCCCATTGTTGTGGATATTGTTGATGAACAGGATTTGCGTCGCCTCGCGATTGCCTTGGCGAAGGCTGAGGCTGCCGGGTCCCGATTTATTTACCGGGTTGGCCCGCCCTTCCCGCGTGCCCGCATTGGCCAGGATGTGCCAGCACCACTTGAAGCGCAGGACGTTGCGACAATGATTGCTGCTGGCCCCGCGGCAGACGCAGTGGGCGGGCTCATCGTCGTGGGCAGCCACGTTGACCTGACCACCCGGCAACTTGCCGAACTGCGGCGACGGAGCGCACCCACCGATGTGGTGATTGACGTTGAGCAGATATTGTCTGAAGGCCGGGACTCCGCCCTCGTTCATGCTGTCGATGCCATCTGTGAAGCCCTGCCAGATGGGAATGTCGTTGTCAGTACGTCGCGACTACTGATCACCGGAAATGACGCTGACGATTCCCTGCGGATTGCCCGCGAGGTCAGCGCCGCCGTTGTTGAGGTTGTCCAACGGGTGTTAGCTGCCTACACGCCGCGTTTCGTGGTGGCCAAAGGTGGGATTACCTCCTCTGATGTGGCCTCTGTGGGCTTAGGTATTGAAAGGGCCTATGTGCGCGGGCCGATGCTGCCAGGCATCGTATCTGCGTGGGAACCCATGGACGGCCCAGCCCGCGGCATCCCCTACGTGGTCTTTGCCGGAAATGTGGGCAACCAGGATTCACTTGCGGACGTCGTCGAAAAACTGACGGTAAAGGAGTAAAAACAATGAAGGTCGCTGTTCTTGGGTTAGGTGCAATGGGGCTGCCGATGGCTACGTGCCTTGGGACGCATTACGAGGTCCGCTGTTTCGATGTGGCGCCGCAGCGGTGCGCGCTGGCGGCGGCTGAAGGGCTGGAGGTAGCCGGGTCAGCGGCCGAAGCCGCAGCGGGCGCCGATATTGCCCTGGTCGCAGTGCGCAACCAGGCGCAATTGGAGTCGCTCCTGTGGGGAGAAGACCCGATCGCTCCAGCATTAGGTGCGGGTGCGGCAGTGGTACTGACCTCGACAGTGGGGATTGCCGCGGCAGCCGAGGTAGGTGCGCGCCTTGAGGCTGAAGGGCTGCATCTGGTGGACGCGCCCGTGTCCGGTGGGCCAGTTCGCGCCGGTAATGGTGACCTTCTGGTGGTTGTTGGGGCCACGGATGAAGCATGGGAGCGGGCACTACCTGTGCTTGAGACCCTAGCATCGACACTGAAACAAATGGGAGCCAAGGCTGGCGACGGGCAGGCAATGAAGACGGTCAACCAATTGCTCTGCGGCGTGCATATTGCGGCCGCTGGGGAAGCGTTGGCATTGGCTTCTGCTTTGGGATTGGATGCCGAGGCTGCCCTTGAGACATTAATGGCCGGTGCGGCAGCGTCCTTCATGTTGGGTGACCGCGGTCCGCGTGCCCTCCAGGCCTATGACGAGGGCGGGGCTGAAGTAAAAAGTCGCCTGGATATTTTCGTGAAGGATATGGGCATTGTGACTGATGCGGCGCGTGGAGCAGGGATAGCCGTCCCTGTTGCTGCTGCTGCCGAGCAGCTCTACCTTCTGGGGCAAGCACAAGGAAAAGCGGCTCTGGATGACTCTGCGGTGATTACCGTGGTGGCGCCTGCGCGGGGCGCGGCTAAGGGGAAGTAAAAGCGGGTTCCGGTTGGCGCGCTCGCGGGCCTGGTGGTCGGAGCGGGGCAGATAGCGGGTATCTTAAATGGCGGTCACTGGTATTGCTTGCACATTGTTGCGCAAAGCGAAAGGCGAGTCTGTTTGACAGATTACTGCTCCGGCCCCGACCTCGTAATCGGAAAAAGAATCGAGAACGCTAAAGTGCCGTAATGCGTCCACGCTGGGTGTAGCAGCCTGTTTGATTTCAATCGGGTGAAGGGTGCGGCCATTTTGAATGACAAGGTCAATTTCGCGTTTACGTGTGTCGCGATAGAAGAATATTCGGCGCCCGTCCTGGCCAGCATTCAAATGCGACTTAATAATTTCTGAGACGACGAAAGTCTCGAATAAGGCGCCGGACATAGCTCCACGCTGGGCAGTTGTTGCTGAGGTCCACCCTAATAAATGGCAGACAAGGCCAGTGTCCATAAAATAAAGCTTTGGGGACTTTACGACCTGCTTCGTTGGATTGCTAAAGAACGGCTGGACGAGGCGAACTAAACCGGAGGCCCGTAAAACGCTCAGCCAATTCTGGACACTTTTGCTATCGACGCCAATATCAGCTGCTATTCCGGAGGCATTAAATAACTGACCGGTGCGGGCGGCGCAGGAAATGAGAAAACGGAAAAAGCGCTCTTCATCTTTGACATTGATGAGGGCGCGAACATCCCGTTCTAAATAGCTGCGTTCATAGGAACTGTAGAAAGCGTCCCAATCGAGGGTGGTGTCCTGAAGTTCAGGCATGGAACCGCGCCAAATGTGCTCCCACACATTCACGGCAGGGAGTGACTGTGTAGGTGCGGGCAGGTGAGGGATATAGGGCTGGTTGTGGCCCGTATGGAGGATTTCTCGTAGAGAAAGCGGCGGTAATTCAAGGATGCCAACCCGGCCAGCGAGCGACTCGGAGACACCAGTCATAAGGGGATAGGTCTGTGAACCGGTGAGGACAATCTGTCCCTTCAGATCCTGCTGATCAACGAGATACTTAATGTAAGTAAAGAGCTCGGGGACACGCTGGACCTCATCAATGAGGACGGGTAGAGGGTGGGTTTGGAAATACAGTGCACTGTCCCGAGTGGCAGTAGAAAAGTCATGCGGATTATCCAATGTGGAATAGTGGAAATCGCTGGGAATACTGTGCTGAAGCATGGTGGTTTTCCCGACCTGTCGTGCACCAGTAACGAGGACAACTTTGAACTGAGTGCGGTAGGACGCCAAGAGTTTTTCCATGGAGCGCGGGATATACACAAGGGCTCCTCTCGTCCGGGGTGAGAAATTTTGGAGTGCTACTCCAGATTGTAACACCTGCACGATTTTGGCTTGGAATGGTGCGGGAAATGAGCGGTGTATTTGTGTGGGTTCAGAGTGTGATCGGCGGTGAGGGGCGGTTGTGGTGTGCGTGATGATGTTCTGAGTTGGCTTTGTGTTGCTGGGGCCGCTCTTGCTCAAGGCAGAGTTTGTTTCTCAAGGTAGCGTTTGCTTGAGCACGGAACTATGCCTTGAGCATGGAAGTATGCCCTGAGGACAAGGTGAGCGCCTTTGAAGGTAGTGGGTATTCCAGTACTCGACATGTTGCCTGCTCCTTTAAGATGAGTGGCGGCTGAAAGGAAACAATGGAGTCAGAACTGGAGCAGGCCCCGCCCTCGTCAATGAATAAACAATGGGTGCGGACAATATGCCAACGCAAGCCAGTTGTGGATGAAGATGATCGCCGTCAACGTCATGTCTGGGGTCTGGCTGACTTGTCAAATGCGAATGGGCGCGTAATAGTGACAGTGGGTGATGCGGGGTTTTCGCTCTGGGAGTTAGACGAGGGTAGAGCCACAAGAATAGGGTCACAAAGCGGAATATCTATTGAATATTGTCTGGCGGATTCTCGTTTAAGGAAGATTGTGACGTTATCTCATCACGAGGGTGAAGTGCATATTTGGGACGCGCATTCTCTTTCTGCTCCAATAATGGTGGCTAAGGATATTACCCACATCTATCTGTGTGGCTCAGGGAAAGTGGCAGCGCTCGATTATCGTGGTTCAGTCCGCATATTTTCAACGGAAAATGGGTGTGTTCTTAAGGAGTTTTTCGCTGACAAGAGAGATTCTGCCTTAATGGATGATGCTCCCTTTTCCGCCGAAGCACGATTCTTAGTTCACGCCGATTGTAAGCAAATAATCGTTTGGGATATCGACTCTGGAGTGATGTGTAAAGAGCTTATTCTTCCGGATTCTGCCTGGCTGAGCGATGGGCTTTTCTTGGATAAGAGAAAAGTTGCCGCGATTGATCTGGAGGGCAGTGTGTATATCTGGAATCTGGATGAGGATAGTTGTCAGGAGATCCTCCCGCAGTATCGCGGTGCTGAGGGATGGTTGGGGCAATTGATTTCTCTTCAGGGTGTGGGTTCAGCAGTCTTTGCTGCTGCGGCGTGGGGCCCAGGCGAGGAGGGGTGGGTGAGCATTTTTGATTCCGAGGGGCGGCTGGTCGATGGTATTGCGCTTGATGCTGCGCCTACTGCTATTGCCGCTCTGGCTGGTGGTGGGATCGCTGTTGGCTATGGTGACGGGTGGGAAGTGTATGAATGGAAGGAGGCTGTCAATGTCTAAAGAGGGATGTGGAGCAGGGGTCTCAGCAGGTGATTCTCGAGGGAAATGGGTGCGGACATTTTCTTCGCGCGCGGAGATTTCTCCATATCTCGCTATAAGGGGGAGTGGGGAAAACATTGAGCTTCTGGCTTACTTTTCTGATGAAGCGCGAGGTGACCGCGTTATTTCATATGGTGCTGATTGCACTATTCGCATGTGGGATATTGTCAGCCAAGACTGTCTGAAGGAAATGCTTGTCAGGGATCAGGTTATTGACATTGACACGTGGAATGGCCCTGATGGGCGAGCGTATTTCTCCATGCTCTATACGAATGGAACTGTAGGCATCATCGACGTTGATGCGTGGTCTGAGGTGGAAGAACTGAAGGTGGGCATTAAATGCTGGCCACGTAGAATCATTTACTTTTCCGGACAGGACGGTCGTGGAAAGATTGCGATCTGCGGAAAAGAAAAAACGGAGATATGGGATCTGAGTGCTAAGAAATGTGAGTGTGAAATTGACTATGACGGGGAACTCTGCGCCGATTTTTCGCGGCTAACTAGGTGGGGGTCTCTACCTGAAATTGCGTGTGTAGGAAAGTGTGGGATTGGGATTATTGATCTTTTCGCGGGGAGATATCATCAGGTCCTCCGATGGGGTGAGAGCGAATGGTGGACGAGTTTCGCCTTTCATTGCCATGAAGATTCCTTGCTTATTGCCGCCTCAGCTAAAGAGGAAATTCGTATAATCCAGCTACATTCAGGTGTGGCATATTCTTTGGAATGGGCTGGCCATAAAGATCGGTCTCTTTTACCGCACATAAATAATCTGGCATTCTTTATTGATCAGCAAGGGGTCCTAAAATTGGCGGCTGCAGGAGAATCTAGGGAGGTGTGGGTGTGGAATCCCCTTTTAGATGAACAGACGCCGAAGGTTCTTCGACCTCGGGGGACATTTTCGCCCAACGATAACTACTTTAGTGTGCATGCCTATGAGAGCGTTTCAGGTCCATCCCATTTGCTGAGTACGACGCAAAATGGTGATATCTATATCTGGGATATGGAGGGTGAGGTCAGCCTCCAAGCGGCACGCGAAAAAAGCCCAACTGTTGTTGATATCGTCCCATTTATTTATCGGGGGCAGTGGCGTGTAGCGGTAGCCACTGAATCGGAAATCCAGGTCTGGACTGCGGGCAGTGCTGCCTTTGAAATGATTGCCGGATTTCCTCAAAGGGGGATATCTCGCTGTTTTTTGGATGCCGACAGAAAAAGAATTATTGTCGCCTCGTCGTGTAATGGAATCGCGATACGTGACCTTGATTCGCTGGAGCTTGTCACTGAAATTCCTTTTAAGGTGAACCGAGACAATAGGGATACTGTGTGCCTATGTGAGGATGGTTTGCTAGCGATTGCTGCTGATAAGGGGCTTATTCAGTTGTGGTCAGTAATGACGGGTGAAAAAACTTGGGATCTTTCCTTTGAGGGCGATGAAATCTTAGCTCTTCGTGCTGGTCGAACGAGAGAGAGTAGGCATTTGCTTGCGGCTATTGTGGGTGGCCAAGGGATTGTTGTATGGGATATTCGCGGCCCCGCCCTCGTCAATGAACATAAACTCAAAGGCGGTGAATTTGTGTATGACTGCCTGCCGCTTGACGCGCATAATTTACTGGCTATTGATTACAATGGAGGCTGGCTAATGTGGGATAAAAATGCCGATGAATATCGCTATATTGAGCCCAGCTATGAGTGCGATGGTCCTTCTGGACGCCTTATATGGATCGATTCAGAAATGGTGCACATTGCCATGGCGAATTGGGATCAAAGTATTTCTCTTTTCGATTCTTGTGGGCGGCTGATCGATGTTATTCAGCTTGAGGCTGTGCCTACTGCTATTGCCGCTCTGGCTGGTGCTGGAATAGCTGTTGGCTATGGTGACGGGTGGGAAGTGTATGAATGCGGCTAAATGGCTCCTGTGGCAAGCTTTGCTCTTTTCATTATTATGGAGCGGCGGTGCAAAATCGCTGCGTATGGATTGGAGGCGAAGATAGGATCGCTGCCAAGCATCTGACAGGAGATGAATTCGTTCACCACTTGTGGGCCAGTAATAAAGGAGCCTATCGATGAGAGTTCTCTGGCGAAACTACTCTGTACTGAGTGAATATCGGACCGCTCTGTCAGCGGAAAATTATGCGATATTTACCGGGACGGGCATTCCATTCTTGCCATCAGAAAAAGCATTTAAACCACTTCCGGCTTTGGATATGAGTGACTTGTTCTGGATTCATTTCGCGCGATTCGGGAATCTTGGTTATCTCGGTGTGGAACGGGAAACTGGACGGATTGGACTTGTCTTAGCGGATGGCGATATTTGTTTTGTTAACTCGACTTTAAGGCAGTACGTATCCTCGTTCTTAGTTTTTTCTGAGGGGCTGCCCTATGACGCAATTCCTGATGAGGAGAATGACGATCCACTGTTGGAAGCGGCTGAACGCGTGAAAAATCAGATTCGCCGCATTGATCCACCTGCGACTGAGTGGAACACCTTCTGGGATGATGTTTATTGGGCGATCGCAGACGGTGACTGGGATATTGTCTAGCTGTGAATCGTTTAGGGTGAAGAGATAAGCAATCTGGGAGCTGTGTCATGCAAACAACGATGATTCGTATCGATTTTCCTGTTGACCTGGTTGAACAGGTCCGGCGGGCGCATCCTCAGTGCCCGTCTTCAATTGAGGTGATGCATCATGAGGACTTTGGTGAATTTGCACCGCTTGGAGAGCCTTTTTGGTATCCGGATGAGGAATGCCTTGCATTCGCTCATGGTACTCATGAACGATATGTTGCTCTAAACCTCAATGACCTTAGTGTGTGGGAGATCGACACGCGTTTTGGAATACATCTAAAGGCGAATAGTGGGCTAAAAAAATATAGTCGATGTGTGAGTCATTTCTTCGCAGGTGTCCCCTATGATGACGATTTCAACGCAGAAGAACCTATTCTTTCGGATCGCGCCATCGAATTAGCCCGTGAAATCGATCAAATCGATCCGGGATATGGGGACAGCAATACATTCTGGGGGGAATTTGTCTGGGATGTCACCTTGGATATGTGGTCCTCCAGTCAAATCTAATTGAAGCACACAAATGCCAACGCCTGGCGCGGAGGAGGGGCTGTAATGCTGCTATTTCGTTGGATTTATGGGAATCAGACAGAGAATGAGCTTTCAGACGTTCCTGCTCTCTTGAGGGACCTAGAGAATGCTGACATTGAGTACTGTGAAGTTAGTATCGAGCAATGTGGGGATTATGGATTCACTATTGAAGTTGATAGGTGGATTACCTTCGCTAATTTAGAGGAGGATCCACTTGTTCCCTACTCTTTCAAGGCTCCTAATGACGAGACGATTGTCGAGATTGCCAGCCTTTTAGAGCAGGATCGTATTGATGAGATTATGGCTAACTACCCCTGGCAAGAAGGCTATCCGCCAATGCGGCGATGAAGCGCTGCGCTTTATCTCTAGTGGCGGCAGAAAGGGGGACTAGGAATGCAGGTTATTCGTGAACGAATGACGATTCCATCTGACCTGGTGGCAGAAATGCGGAAGATTTCGCCCGATGTGCCAACTGTAATTCCGACACCTTATTACAGGGTGAATAGAATTTTTGCCCCCTTAGGTGAGATGGTCTGGTATCCAAAGGTACTGTGTCTTGCATTTGCTATGGGGCACGGGCGGCAATCCCTTGCATTCAATGCAATAGATCAGTCGGTAGTCCAATTAGTTATCTTAGATGAAGAGGATGTAAGGATATGGCCAGTGAATTCTTCGCTGGAAACCTATGCCGATTCCGTTACTCGCTTCATCGAAGGAGCTCCCTATGATGAGCCAGATTTGGAGCCGGATAACATTAAGGCAATGATCAATGCTATTGATCCCGGTTTAGCCAATGAGGGTACTTTTTGGAACGGAATTGCATGGGACGCCGGAAATGGAGATTGGATTACCGAAATCCTTGAATCGGAGGATAGTTACTAACGAGGAAATCGGGAGAAAACTGCTTGCAAAAAGATAGTCAAGTCAATTTTCGCAACCCAATCTGTCCTCAAATCTACAGCCAAATAGCATCCTCGTCTGGACCGAAATCCTGCCACCATTCGGTGGGGAGTCGATTGTTATCAGCGGTATAGAAGAAGTCGATCCGTGGTCCGCCATTTGAGGACGGAGTCAACATAATACTGCCTTTTTGCTGACCCACCTGTTTGGGCAATATCGCCAATTTCAACGCCACGGAGTCAGCTTTGAGTTTTCCTTTGCGGCCAATACGGAACTCGGTTTCGGCAATCTCTAAAGCCCTGTGAAGTTTCCATGGCGCAAGTTTCCAGAGCAAAGTATGAAGTGCATCTGATTCCTCCTCATTAACTTCATCGCCTCTAAACAATGGCAAGGCCTGTAACTTGCGTGGAATATTCTCGCCAATCTCCACTCCGGCCTCGTCACATGCTTTGCCCAAAGCGCCAGCCTGCATCAATGCCCGAATTCGTGCGATATGCCCCGTCTTTACTGCATCCGCTGGGGGTGGTGCTGATTCTCTATTCCACCACTGTGGGTGAAGACGCCAATTATGGTGGAAATTCAGCCGAAATTCAGAAGAAGCCCTGATCGTGAATGACGGCATTTCCTTCAACGTGCGAGCCGACTCAATATAGAGACACGGTTGGCGGCGCTGCCGCAACGCCGCCCCAAAAGCTGCAAGAAGAACCCGTGTTTTCGGAGCAAGCCTGCCTTTCGGGTCACGTGGCCAATGTTCGGCAATAAGATCGACGTCTGCATTATTAGGGTCCAGAAAAACGGTGTCCGTAAGAGAATCTGGATTTAAGGAAATTGCCTCTCGCGCACTGGTTTCCAGCAGTGACTCATCGAGGCCAAGCTCCTGAAGTCCACTGAGGTCAATAGTAAGTTGAGGCCTCAATGCTAGAGGGGGAGCGGTGATAGGGCTCTGCTGCATACTCTTTTTCAGGCGTAACTGGGGAGTTGATACTTTGTTAGTGTCCTCAAATGTGAGAAGGCGAATTATTGTCGCAACAACATCGTCGTCATGAAGCATCCATTCGTCATGAATAAAGTCATCTGACTCTTCTTCGACGAAGGTGACAGCATAATGAAGGACGCCAACCGTGTCAGATGTTGGCAGCAGAGCGCTAATATCCGAAGTGATAGCTGGGTACTCAAAAGATGCGCTTTGGGTATTTTCTCCCCAACTAATTGACATAGGTGAAATGAGGGCCCGAAAGTGCCCATGAATATGCACACTCAGTTCCCCAGTATTTCCCATTCCTCCATCGACGAGAGCAAAAGTTACTTTCCCAGGAATTTGCCCGTCAGTCATGGCTGTGCGAATAAGACCCTCCAGGTGCTCAGCTATTGTTCCCACGGGTGTCCCTTTCTGGCGGCGAGGTCCGCGCCACCACCCCCCTTTATAGTCTAGGCGCAGCGCACCAAACGGACAGGGGGCGACAAAAAGGCGGAAAATCAGATGAAAATGTCGCCTTCAGCCCCTTTGGTGTTGGGGCCTCAGCCCGCCACACCCACCCACTCCGCCGAATAAGTTTTCCTGTGAAAGAATCCCCTTATGATTAGCTAGGGCCCCGCCCTCGTCAATGAGGACACAGCGCCCGCCCATCCGCCACCCTCACACCACAAGGAGAGACCTCGTGTCCGACGCAGAAGACCTGCCCGCCCCCATCGCCATGCAGCAATTCGACCACCCGTGGCTGGCAGCTCCCACACGCTACGAGGGTCCTGGCGCTCACTACCGCCGCTGCGGGCGCTCCGGCCTGGATCTGCCGGCAATCTCGCTGGGATTCTGGCATAACTTCGGTGATGACCACACGTTCAGCGTCCAGCGCGACATTATTCTCGCCGCCTTTGACGCTGGCATTACCCACTTTGACCTGGCCAATAACTACGGCGTCCCTTACGGTTCGGCAGAAGAAAACTTTGGCCGCCATATGGACCGCGACCTGCGGCGCTATCGCGACGAGCTGGTGATTTCCTCTAAAGCAGGCTACGACATGTGGCCAGGCCCCTATGGCGCGGGTGGCAGCGGCCGCAAATACATGCTCTCCTCGCTGGATCAATCCCTGAAGCGGATGCGCCTGGACTACGTAGACATTTTCTACTCGCACCGTTATGACGAGACCACGCCGCTGGAAGAAACCATTGGCGCACTGGATCAGGCGGTGCGTTCCGGTAAAGCCCTCTACGCCGGTATTTCCTCCTACAGTCCGGAGCAGACCCGTGCCGCCGTTGAGCTGGCACGCGAAGTGCATCTGCCGCTGGTGGTGAATCAGCCGCGTTATTCCATGTTGGACCGTTGGGTCGAAGATGGGCTGCTGGACACCTGCGGCGAACTCGGCATGGGGTTGGCAGTCTTTTCGCCGCTGGCTCAGGGGCTGTTGACGAATCGCTACCTGGGTGAAGACCGCATCCCGGAGGGGTCGCGTATGCGCGAACAGCGCTTCCTCGGGACGTCGGCGCTGACCGAAGAGCGTCTGGCAGCTCTGCGTGGATTGAATGATGTGGCGTCGGCGCGCGGGCAGTCCCTGGCGCAGATGGCCTTGGCGTGGCTGCTGCGTGATAGCCGCGTGACCACGGTGTTGATTGGGGCGTCCTCGGTGGCGCAGCTGCATGACAATCTGGGCGCCTTGGAGAATCTGGAGTTTTCCGCTGAGGAGTTGGCGCAGATCGACGACCTGTCGGGGCAAGCGGCCCTGTGAGGCAGGTGGATAGTCGCGTGAATGCTGGCGCTTAAGCCAGTTTGCCATTGACGAGGGCGGGGCCTGGTTTTCAGCCAGGTCCCGCTTTTATTGTGGGCGCGGCGCTGGGGTGGGTGACCCCTGGTTTGATGGCGCGCTGGATTTAGGAGATTGCGACGAGAACGCCGTAGTTTTTCTCAGTTGCCTTCCGATAAAAGGCCTGCAGATTCTTTAGCGCTACCTGCAGATGCCGGCCGAGCTCTGTGGGGTCCTCTGATGGCCGCAAGTCAGAGCAGATCTGTGCAGTGGCAAGTTGTGAAAAATCAGCGGTCGCAAACAGAACCTCGATATTGACCTTGTCTAGTTCTGCAACAATAGGGGGTATTTTCTCGGCAGGAATACTTCCAAGGTGAGTATTGCTATCTACTAAGGAAATAAGAGTGTCGGCGCCCATAATGGCCTGACTCAAAACTGAACCCTCAAGAGGGAATACAGCAATTTTGCCTGTCAATACGAAATGCAAACTCAGCCAGGACTCGCCAATGACACTCCGCGGAAAAACTTTATTCTCAGACAACTTTTCCCACAGGTCAAATAGATTTCCTCTTGTTGCTTGAATGCGCTGAAACTCTTTAGTAGGAATGGCGAGGTGTTCGGCGTAAAGGCTCATAGCGAGTTCCCAAGGTAAATATTTATTGGTGCTGGGAGTGCTGCCGCTGTGGTAGGGCCGCTGTGGTGCTGCGCCTGTTAGGGTAAGCCGAAAGTTGGGGACAAACCCATACGGTTAGGGACAAAGGTATATGTGTATAACAGGGGGTATTGGTCTGTTATGTCTCAGGACATGGGTGACAGTTCTGTGTCAGGA